>NZ_JASD01000008.1:2400000-3000000 GCF_000622385.1 Sulfitobacter noctilucicola | reverse complement strand
ATTCTCCTTGAGCCAAAAGACATCATCAGCGGTGCGTCGGCCCTGTGCCAGACCTGCCAAAAGCTGGGCTGCGTTCTGTGTACGGTCGACCCGTGGGGCCGGTCGAAATGTCACAATGTTTGTCATGCCAAAATCCGGTAAATTTCAGGGAGTTTACTGGTCCGGCCCTTTCGAACCGGACCAGTCAGGTCGTGATCAGATGCTACAGCAGAACATCTCGGTCTTTTCTCCGTCCAGCATGCTGGCAGATTGGCCGTTTGTGTTATCCGCCTCTTCTGCTGCCAGTCCGCTGACAAAAAGGTCTGTACCAGCACCAGCTTCGATGCTGGACGCTTCTGATGTTGTGTGTGAGAGGTCAAAGGCTTCTGTTTTCAAAACTGCGTTCATTTTCCGTATCCTTACGTTGGTTAATGTTGGTCAATCGCACCCTGTGGTTGCGATATATTAACCGTTGCTCTCTTAACGAGAATGGTTAAGTGATATTTTTCGGCTCTGGGATTGCCCACAGATTGATGCACATCAGTGCTCGTGAATGCGGTCTCACTAGGATTATATTTAAGCGCGCTCCTTGGCTCTTCGAAAAAATCTTTACGCACACCAGTGGATAACTGCGCATTTCTGCAATTAATTGGACATATTCAACCATTGGTTGAATCGGAATCACAGAATCACCCTTAAGGTGATCGGGTTCACTACTGGCAATTCACGGCAGCCACGACTATGGATCACGCCAGACCCATTGCCCGGAGGCCAGTATGAAAATCGCGACCTTCAACATCAACGGTATCAAGGCACGCATTGATGCATTGCCGAATTGGCTCGGGACTGCCCAGCCAGATGTCGTGCTGCTGCAGGAAATCAAGTCTGTCGACGATGCATTTCCCGTCACCCTCTTTGAGGACATGGGCTATAACGTAGAGACCCACGGCCAGAAATCCTTTAACGGTGTGGCCATCCTTTCCAAGCATCCGCTTGAGGACGTCACACGCGGCCTGCCGGGTGATGATAGCGATGAACAGGCCCGCTATATCGAGGCGACCGTGATGGGCGAGCGGGATGCGCTGCGTGTGTGCGGACTGTACCTGCCGAACGGCAACCCGGCCCCCGGTCCCAAGTTTGACTACAAGCTGGCATGGATGGAGCGCCTGATCGCCCGGGCCAAGGAATTGCTGGCCGAAGAAACACCTTTCCTGATGACTGGCGACTACAACATCATTCCCCAAGCCGAAGATGCGGCAAAGCCCGACAGCTGGCGCGATGACGCATTGTTTCGCCCCGAAGCCCGCGCGGCATGGCGCAAGCTTGTTAATCTCGGCCTGACAGAGGCATTCCGTGCGCGGACCCAAGGGCCGGGGCACTATAGTTTCTGGGACTATCAAGCCGGCGCATGGAACCGCAACAACGGCATCCGGATTGACCACTTCCTGCTCAGCCCAGTCTGTGCCGACTGGCTGCGTGATTGCCAGATCGACCGCGATGTGCGCGCTGGCGAGAAACCGTCAGATCACGTCCCCGTCTGGGTCGAACTGGATTTCTGATGCCGTCAGGCCCGCATGCGCGGGACATCATGCGGATCAAGTCGCAAGTCGATCAACACCGGACCGCTGCGCCCTTCGAGCGCCGCCAAGGCCGTGTCCAACTCGGCACTGGAACGGACCTCATAGCCTTTTCCGCCAAGCGATGTCGCAACCTCTGCAAATGACGGCCAATGAAACTCTGTCAGGCTCGGGTCCATCTTGCGGTCGATGAACTGGATATGCTCGGCACCATATGCTGAATCGTTGGCCACAATCACGATCAGGTCGAGCCCCAAGCGCACGGCAGTGTTAAATTCGTTGATCCCACCCATCATGAACCCACCATCACCGGTGAACATGACAACCGGCCTGTCCGGTGCGGCAAGCCCCGCACCAATCGCTTCCTGAAGCCCCAGCCCGATCGAGCCAAAGTTGACGGTGCAGACAAAGCTTTGCGGGTCGGGTGCGGACACGCGGCACCAGACTTCGGTCATGAACCGGCCCCCATCAGTTACCAGAACACGATCACGTGGCAGGGCTTCCTCCAGACGGTCCAGCGCATAGGTAAAATTCACAAACCCTTCGGCTGCGGCTTCCTTGCCTGCGGGGTGCACATTTAATGTACCAGCCTCCAATTCTTGCGTCCAACCGCTGCCGACGACTTCGGCGGTGTCAAGCCAATAGACAATTGTCTGCGCTGTCAGCCCTGCATCCGCAATCAATGCCGCATCAGGATGCAGCCCCCCGCCAATCGCGGCAGGCTCAATATCCACCTGCACGATCCGTTTGTCCTTCATCAGCTTACCACGGTCGGTCGTGAAATCATGCAACGCGGTTCCGAAGCAAACGATGCAATCAGCCTGTGCAATCAGCTCGTAGGCTGCAGGCGTGGAAAGTGTGCCGAAGATATCAATGTTGTGGGGATGTCCGTTGAATAGCCCCTTGGCCTTGAGGGTTGTCGCCAGCGGGGCCTGCAACCGGTCCGCCAACGCGATCAACTCCGCGCGCGCAGCCACTGCACCCGCACCGGCAAGAACCAAAGGACGCCGCGCTGATGCAATCATACCAATGGCATTGTCCAGCGTATCGCCTTCTGCCACGCCGCCGGGGGCGGTAAAGACATTCAGCACCTGTGTATCATGCTCGGTCTCCTGCCACATAAAGTCGGCAGGCATATTCAGCACAATCGGGCGGCGCTCCACCTGTGCACGGTAAAAGGCGCGGGCCACGTCTTTGCCTACCGTCTCGGGCGTGCGCAGCTGCTCGAACCCGGCACCGGTCGTCTTGACCAGTTCGCGCTGATCAATGCTTTGCAGGTGGCGCGGATTGTCTGTAGGCGTGTCACCCGCCAGCAAAACCATCGGTACGTGGCCGCGGGCCGCCTCCGTCAGCGCTGTCATACAATTTGTGAGCGCCGGACCGTGGGTCACGGTGGCGACCCCCACCTTGCCAGACACATGCGCATACGCGAGCGCCATCAAGACCGAACTCCCCTCATGCGCCGCAGGCACAAACCGTCCACCGCAGTCGCGCACAAAGCTGTCGACCATAAACAGGTTCGCATCCCCCATCAGTCCGAACATCGTCTCTACCCCCTGTTCGTGGGTGGCGCGGGCGATAGACTGATAGACGTGGGTTGTGGCGCTCATGGCGTGTCTCCTTGGCTGACGTTGCCACCGGATAGCATCCGCCATTTGCAAAGCGGGCGCATTGTCGGCCAAGGCCAGGCAAAAATTGCGCGATATTTCGATGATTGCCTCCGATGGCGCGTGAATTCCGCACCATCCCGCCCGGTCGCCATTTTAAGCCGGACGAAACTGAAAGTTCTGGACAGGTCTGTCCAGAAAAATGCAAGCTCTGGACATAACTGTCCAGAAGGGTGACCCCATGAAATCTCATTACCGTGCAGTCGTGATCGGTGGCGGCGTTGTCGGGACGTCGGTGTTGTACCACTTGGCGAAACTTGGCTGGAAGGACGTGCTACTGATCGAGCGTTCAGTCCTGACAGCAGGCTCCAGCTGGCATGCGGCAGGCGGCATCCACGCCCTGAACGCGGACCCGAACATCGCAGCCCTTCAGGCTTATACAATCGACCTGCTGCCCGAGATCGAGAAAGAATCCGGTCAGTCCATCGGTCTCCACATGACGGGCGGCATGACCCTTGCCGGAACACCGGACCGCTGGGAATGGTTGCAATCGGCCTACCGGACATTCCAGTCCATCGGCATCGACGACTGCCGGCTCATCACCCCCGAAGAAGCCGGAGAGCTTTGTCCGATCATGTCAACGGACGGCATTTTGGGCGGCATGTGGGCGGACCGCGAAGGCTACGTCGATACGACGGGCACCGTGCACGCCTATGCCGGAGCGGCAAAGAAACACGGGGCCGAGATCGTTGAGAACAACCGCGTGCTTGAGCTGAACCAGACAGACAGCGGCTGGGAGGTGGTGACCGAAAAGGGCACCATCCAGACCGAACATGTGATTAACGCTGCGGGGCTTTGGGCCAAACAGGTCGGGCGCATGGCGGGGATCGAATTGCCGGTCTCCCCGCTCAACCACCACTATCTGATTTCCGACACCATCCCCGAACTGGAACAACTGGATTTCGAAGTGCCCATGACAGTGGACCTCGAAGGGTTCACCTATATGCGGCAGGACCAGAAGGGCATCTTGCTGGGAATATACGAAGTGGATCACGAACACTGGATGGTTGACGGCGCGCCTTGGGAATATGGCTTCGAGCTGCAAAAAGAAGACACTGACCGCATCGAAAAAGAACTGATTATGGGGTTTGAACGCTATCCCGCCTTGCAAGAGGTCGGCGTTAAGACATGGGTCAACGGGGCCTTCACCTTCTCGCCGGATGGGAACCCGCTTGTGGGCCCCGTTCAGGGCAAACCCGGCTATTGGTGCGCTTGTGCGGTGATGGCAGGCTTCCTTCAGGGCGGTGGCGTCGGCAAATCGCTGGCCGAATGGATGATACACGGAGAGCCCGAGGCAGATGTCTTTGGCATGGACGTGTCCCGCTACGGTGATTTTGCCCAGAACAAACGGTTCATCAAGGAAACCACCGGCCAGTTCTATTCGCGCCGGTTCATCATGACCTATCCCAATGAACAGTTGCCTGCAGGCCGCCCGCTGAAAATGGCACCCGCCTATAGTGACATGACCGCAGCGGGATGCCGCTGGGGTGCAAGTTACGGGTTGGAGTTGCCGCTTTACTTCGCACCGCAAGGATTTGAAGAAACCCCATCCCTGCGCCGCTCGAATGCGTTCGATATCGTTGCCGAGGAATCCCGCGCCGTCCGGCGGGATGTTGGCCTGCTCGACATCTCCGGCTTCTCCCGCTTCGAAGTCACAGGGCCAGACGCCGCCAAGTGGCTCGACCGCGTTATGGCCTGCAAACTCCCCGGACCGGGCCGCGCACGTCTGGCTCCCATGCTGTCTGAGGAAGGCAAATTGAAAGGCGACCTTACTGTTTTCAATTGGGGGGATGGGACGTGGTGGATCATGGGCTCCTACTACCTGCGGGACTGGCACAAACGCTGGTTTGCGGATCACATGACCGGCGACGTCAAGCTGCGCGATATTTCCGATGCGACGGTGGGTTTCTCCCTCTCGGGGCCGAACAGCACAAAGGTGCTGGAACGGGTCACTGACGGGCCGGTAAACCTCCCGTTCATGGGGTGCGGTACAATGGACGTCGGGCTGATCCGCGCCAGAGTCGGCCGCCTTTCCGTCACAGGCGAGCTTGGCTACGAAATCCATTGCAGCGCTGCCGAACATATCGGCCTGCGCAAACTGCTGTTGGCAGCAGGCGCGGATCTGGGGATCAGGGAAATCGGCTTTAATGCGCTCTTGTCTTTGCGGCTTGAGAAGAGCTTTGGCATCTGGAATGCGGAGTTTACCCAAGGCTACACCGCAGCCGAAACCGGCATGGACCGCTGGATAGACTGGACCAAAGAGGACTTTATCGGGCGCAAGGCCGCAGTGGCAGAACGCGATGGCAATGGTCCGGTCAAACGATTGGTCACGCTTGAGGTTGCCGCAGACGGTGCCGATGCCAGCGGCTATGAGCCGGTCTGGAACGGGGATACCCGCGTGGGCTTTGTCACATCGGGCGGATATGGTCACACAATGGGCAAATCCTATGCGTTGGCGCTTGTGAATACCGAACAGGCAGCAGAAGGCACCGACCTTTCGGTTCATATCGTCGGCGTGGAGCGGACAGCCAAAGTCATCGCCCCCTCGCCTTACGATCCCTCCGGCAAAGCGATGCGGGCCTGATGGCGCGCCGTGGCCGCGAGAAAGCAACCGCCAAACGCGATGTGAACTACCGACAATTGCGCAATCCGTTTCCACCGATGGAGCTGTTCTCGAAGGACGAGATCACATCGATGCATGAAACGGCGCTCCAAACTCTGGAGGATCTTGGCATACGGGTGCTGTTGCCACAGGCCCGCGATATTTTTGCCAAAGGCGGCGCAGGTGTCAAAGACGAGATGGTCTATATCGGGCGGGACATGGTTGAGGCCGCGCTGGCATCCGCGCCCAAGTCGATAGAGTGCCGTGCCGGCGCGCCACACCGCGACATCAAACTTGAACTGGGTGCCCTCACCTTTCAACCCGGTGCCGGCGCACCCCATGCCACCGATCTGAAGCGCGGCAGACGCCCCGGGTCGGCACGTGACTTCAACGAGCTGGTCCGCCTGACGCAACACTTTGATGTCTTTCAGATGGTAGCACCGCTGATTGAACCTCAGGATGTGCCAACACACCTGCGCCACTACTTCACGCTGGAAACGCAGCTAACCCATTCAGACAAATTCCCCTTCATCTTCTCGCGAGGTACACCGCAGGTGATGGAGAGCTTTGAGATGCTGGCAAACTTTCGCGGGCTGGACGCCGATGCATTTGAGGCCACGCCGCACGCCTACACGATTATCAACACCAACAGCCCGCGCACGCTCGACATTCCTATGGCGCAAGGGCTGATCGACTTTGCCAAACAGGGACAGCTGTCTATCGTGACGCCGTTTACCCTGATGGGGGCAATGGCACCGATCACAGTGGCAGGTGCAATTACGCTTAGCCATCTGGAAGCTTTAGCGGCAATCACCCTGACCCAGCTAGTCCGCCCCGGCGCGCCGGTCTGCTACGGGACGTTCACCAGCAACGTGGACATGAAATCAGGCTCTCCGGCCTTCGGCACACCTGCGCATTTCCAAGCGTCACTCGCCGCGGGCCAGATGGCACGGCTCACCGGTCTGCCATGGCGCTCCGCTGCAGGGTCTGCATCCAATTTGAACGATGTGCAGGCGGCGAATGAAAACCAGATGGGGCTTTGGGGCTGCCTGATGGCCGGTGCCAGCGTGATCATCCACTCCGCAGGCTGGCTTGAAGGCGGGCTGAGCGTCTCTTACGAGAAACTGGTCACCGATGCAGAGGTCCTCAATATGATCGCGGAACTATGCGCCGGTGCCAAAGCCGGTACGGAAGAGATCGGATTGGACGCGCTGCAACAGGTCGAACCAAGCGGCCACTTCTTTGCAGCGGACCAGACCATGGGACGCTACAGAACCGAATTCTACGAGCCTATCGTGCATGATTACGCAAACTTCGGCACATGGACCGACCGAGGCGCGCAGGATGCCAATACCCGCGCTACATCGGTCTGGCAGGATATTCTTACTCGCGGTACAGGACCTTCGGTAGATGCGGCCCGACTTTCGGAGTTGCAAGCCTATGTCGCCACGCGCACGTCTGCGGGCGGCGCACCGCCGGAGAGTTGAATGGCAGACGGACATATAAAGGTAACGCGTGACGATTGGTTGGAGGCGGCCAGACAAGCGCTGATCCGTGACGGCGTGGATACGGTAAAGGTCATGGCGCTTGCGTCTGAACTCAATGTGTCACGCTCCAGCTTCTATTGGTATTTTAAGAACCGCGATGACCTGCTGGGTGCCCTTCTGGATCAATGGGAAGAGCGGAACACCCATTCAATTCTACGCCAATGCGCACGCCCCGCCGCATGCATCAACGAGGCTGCCTGCAACTTTTTTCGCTGCTTCATTGACCCCGCGCTGTTTGATCGCGGGCTCGACTTTTCGGTGCGTGCATGGGCGCGTCAGGACGACCAAGTCCGCAGGCGCATAGACGCGGCGGATGCCACCCGACTGGACGCGTTGGAACAGATGTTCATGGATCATGGCAGCGACGCGACAGAGGCCGATTGGCGCGCCCGCATGATATATTTCATGCAACTGGGCTATCATGCGTTAGAAGTTCAGGAGACGATGGAGGTCCGCATGGCCCGCCTGCCCGGCTACCTTGAGGGCTTCACAGGCCGCGCCCCGACGGAAGCAGTAATGAAAGATTTCCTCACCTTTGCCAGACATCACGCAGGGCAGGAAGCCTGACGTCTAAGCGCGCTTTCAACACAGGCATACCGGCGATGTAACCCGCGCCCTCCGACAAACGTCCCTGCGGCTATTTCAACATCGACGGCAACTTGTGAAACGCGCCCTTCTTTGGCTTGAACGACCTGACCCCGGCTAAAGCGGTCGAAATCGTCTTTTGCGTTGCGTCACCCCACGTAGCAAAAGTGGCGAAGGCTTTCTCGAACTTCGGCGTGAGGCTTTTGATACTCGCCAGAAGCGACTTGATCTCTTTCTTGAGCTGCACCGCCTCGTTCACATTTGAAAAGGCCTCACCGATATTGACTGTTGTGGTAGCCACGTAAAGCACAGGACCGAATGATTTTGGCGTGCTCTTGAACAGCTTTGCCAGTGGACCAGCAGCAGACGCAAGCGACGTGCCCTGTTTCACGGTCGAAGGCTCGTTGCCGTTCAACACCTGCCCTACTGCCGTATTGCTGACAAAAACAACCGTTGCAGCAGACAGCGCAATACCCGGTCCGAAAGGCGTGAGACAAAGGGCTATGGCACCGATGCCACCTCCGAATATCGCCTTTAGCGATGAATCCTTTGCGGCAACTTCGGCCTTCTTCAGTTTCTTCAAAACACTGTCAAAACTGGTCTCAAGCTTTTTCAAATCAGCTTCGAGGTTCTTGAGCGTCTTTGTCGCGGTCAGGAATTCGGCAAGGTTCTTTTCTACATCCGCATCTTCCAGCACATGCATCCGACCGTTGATTTCTTCAAGATTATCCAGTGCCGTCAGCTGCTTGGTCAACGCAGCTTTCATTTTGTTGAGGTCTTTCGACTTTTCATTCAGGCAATTGTCGCGTTCTTTTTCGCTGTTCTCTGATGTCTTCAGCAACTCGTTCTGGCATTTGATGAACGCCGATTTGCTCGCTGCATCCAGCGCCTTGTAGGTCTTGCCTTTGCTGATTTTGTCTGCTGCGGAAAGACTGTCGATACAGCTTTGCAACAAGTCATCCAGAATAACGCCGATCTTGCGGTCTTCCATGACTTCCTTGGGGGTACGGCTGGGCATAATAGGTACTCACTTCTAAAGATATTGGTATAAATCTGACCGCTCGACGGCATCTTCACGCGGCCACGGAGCCAGTCGGTCACTGTCGTCAGTTCAATGCGGGCCTGTCCCGCCCCGGCTCGAAATCACTTGTTGTGCAATGGCGACGGAGGGGCGCAAAACGCGCCACATATCCGTCCGGTCTGTACTGAAAATCACTCATGTATAATCGCCTGCGTTCAATTGTCTGACAGCAGGTAACGGCCCAAGCAAATACCGGGCATCCACAAATGTGTGGATCGGTACGAAATTCCTTACCCTAAGCCGCGAAAATATTGCCGTTGGTGTGCCACAACCGATCCATAAGTTGAAAAGCCTTGGCGCTATGCCCGTAAAACACAAACTGCCCTGCATCGGGAAAAACTTCCAAAGCATAGTTTGGCAAATCGGCCATCAGACGGCGCGCTTCCGCCTGTGGGTACATCGCATCCTGTTCCCCCAAAAGGCAGGTCGCAGGGCAATTCAACGCGGCGACATCCTCCCGCCAGTCATGCAGCGCCACAAACCCGTCGCGGGAAAAGGCTTCGCCGCCCTGTGCAATCGCATGCTGCAACCCCTCCCCGATCGCATCGACCAGTGCGGTGTCTTTCAGCAGTTCAATATCTGGGTCGGAGCGTTGGAAATTGGACCGCAACATCTGGCGTGGCCCCAGCAGATCAACGGAGGCAACTGCAACGCGGATCAGGAAACGCAGTGCCGTGGGGGATTTGCGATAGGTCTTGGCCATGGCGCGAGACGGGTTTGCCATCGCATCAATCAGACGGTCGTCCATCAATCCGGCATGCCCCACATTCAACAGCGCACGCACGCGGTCCGCATGGTCCTTGGCGAACCTGATCCCAAGCCCCGCTGACGACATCATTCCGACCACCAGCACCTGATCTACCATTAAATGATCCAACAGCGCACGCATGTCCGAACAACTCTTGCGCACAAGTTCCAGATCGCGCGCGGGATAGCTGTCGGACAAACCAAATCCGGGCCGCGAAGGCGCAATGACGCGCCAGCCCTTCGCCTGCGCCAACTGCTCCATGCCGGCGGGCCAGATCGCGCCGCCCATCATGTTGTGAATAAACAGAACCGGTCTGCCCTTTCGATCACCGAACTCCCTATAGGCCAGCAGACGCCCGTCTGCCGTCAGAATACGGTCATACTCTGCCTGCCCAAACGTTCCGGGTTCAGAAAGTTTGCGGGCAATCCCTACGCTGGTCATCTGTGCCGAAATCTGAGTTGCCTGCCGGATCAGATCAGCCAATGTCGCACTGCCAGTCTTTTCGAGCAGCTTGCGCACCTGTGTGCGCGTGGTTGCCACCTCTACCCCGCGGTTTTGCGAAATCTGCGCCACAGACAACCCATCATGCAAAGCGGCCAGAACATCTGTCTCTGACGCGCTCAATCCGAACCTGTCTTGCAAGATCGCAAGATGGTCCGCGTTGATCTTTGGCCCGCTCGCAACCAACAAATACCGTTCCGGCTCGCTTCCGTGTGACTCCAAACCGGACAACACCGCGCAATCGACCAGACGGTGATCGGCGTCATACATAGGCAACAACGAGACCGCCGCGCCCTGATGTAGCTCTGCAATGGCGGTCTTGAGCGCATGCGCATCAAACTGAACCCCCGCCTGCCCCCCACCATCGCCCCTCGCGTCCTGCAAGTGCAACACACCGTCCGACGCATTCGAATGCGACACCCGACCGGCGGCATCGATCAGAAACGCAGGCGTTTTGAACGAACCGACCACCGCCTCCGCCCGGTTCTGGCTCTGCTGTTGCCTTCCGATCTTCTCGAATATCTCTAATGCCTGATTGAAGTGACGCAGATGGTGCCCGTTGTCGTCCTCGATCTCGCCTGGTGAAAGCCGCTCAAGATACCGTTCCCAGACATGCACCAGCTCATCATACCGCCCGGGATCTGTCGTCGCGGAATAGGTCAGGTCCACCAGCGCGGGCAGACCATCATCAGCGGGGTCTGACGGTGTCATATGAAAGCACGGGTCAGCGACATCCCCGAATGAAAGCGCAACAGGTGTCTTTGGGCAAGAAAAACCGGATTTTTCTGGCACATCCTTGGAAAAATGCGCCGCACGTCTGAACGGAAGTATCACGTCTAACGATAAGATGCGGTCAAATGCTGGGGCTTGGATGCCAAGCCGATGTCGCGACCAACCCACATCTTGCCTTGCATCCCTTTGCAGCGAAGGTCCGCTGCTTACCCATTCATACGGCGTGGAAAGTCTCCAATCAACCTCGAAGGCTAGAACAAATCTGGTCCATCATTCTGTCGCAAGAAATCAACTCTGACTTGGCCAACCCCTCGTCCGGTTTGTGACCGTCTGTCGCCATATCGCCAGGCCCAAGCACGACGGTATCCAGCCCCAGCTGCGAAAAGAAACCTGCTTCTGTTCCAAAGGAAACTTTGGTTGTTTTCGGCGTTCCGGCAATATCGCTCGCCCAAGTAACGATGGGTTTCGTCGCCTCAATATCCAGCCCCGGATAGGAATTAACAACGTCAACGTCCACCTTAGGGGCGCACGGATAGGCTTGACTGACATCATCCGCAATCTTGCGAATTTCGCTCTCGATCTCCCGCGCTGGGGTTTCAGCAAGGTGGCGAAACTCCAGTGCGACTTGCGTTTCTGAAGGAACAATGTTCAGCGCAGTCCCCCCACTAATTTTCCCGATATGAACAGTGGAATACGGAATGCGGTAGTCTTTATCGACGGCACCGGATTTTAACCTGTCTTGCAGACCCTGAATTTTGGTCACAAAACCGGCTGCAACGTGGATCGCATTCACAAAGTCGGGTGCCAGCGCGCTGTGCCCTGCCTGCCCGTGGCAGGTTACATTCAGGGCGCTTTTTCCCTTATGCCCTGTTGCCACTTGCATCGACGTTGGCTCCCCCACAATGACAAGGCGCGGAGTGCCGATCAGATTGCGCAGCTCCGGCATCATCTGTTGAATACCAACGCAGCCGATTTCCTCATCGTAAGAAATAGAAAGACTAAGTGGGAATGACAATTTCCCCTGCCCCGCACGTTCCGCCGTCGCCAAAGCTGACGCCAGAAAACCCTTCATATCGGTTGTACCGCGCCCAATAACACGATCCCCGTCGTCGGTTAATTCAAAGGGCGGACGGGTCCAGAGCTGTCCGTCCACCGGAACCACATCTGTATGGGCGGAGAGGCAAATACCCCCATCCACATTCGGCCCGATCCGCGCAAAAAGCCCAGCTTTGGTACGATCAGGCGACCAGATACGCGTCACCTCAAAACCTGCATCCGCCAGCAGCGCTTGCACCCAATCAATCAATTCTAGATTGCTGTCTCGACTAACTGTGGGGAACGCGACAAGCCGATCTAAAATCTCAAGCGTCCGTGTCATTCACCCCCCCCCTCAAGTAAGCGATTTCAAAATCGCCAATACATCGTCAGGGTCCGTTTCCGGATTAACGATGCAAAGCCGGAAAACCTTTTCGCCATGCCACGTGGTTGGCAAGCACAGTAACGCCCCGGAACGGCGGTGTCGTTCGGCCCAAGCATCCATGTCTTCAGATGACATCGCTGTCGGGCGGAACAATATGACGGACAGCTGCGGACCAAGAAGCAGATCCAGCCCGTCCATCTGGGCAATCCCATCTGCAATTGCCTGTGCCGTCGCGATGGTCGTCGCAATCGCATCGCCGTAGGCTTTGGTACCATGCGTTGCCAGTGAGTACCAAAACGGCAGGCCGCGGGCGCGACGCGTCAGGTGCAGCGCGTAATCGGAAGGATTCCAATGCGTCTTGTCCACCGCGTCCAGATACACCGCGCTCTGCCCATGGGCATTGGCCGCATCTGCTGCATTGCGGTACACCAAGGCACAGCTGTCATAAGGTGCAAACAGCCATTTGTGCGGATCAACAATAAGACTGTGCGCGCGGTCGATCCCGGCAAAGACCGGCCGTGTTTGTGGATCAGCAATGGCAGCCAAGCCGTAAGCCCCATCGATATGCAGCCACAGATCATGCTCTTCGGCTAAGTCCGCCAGCCCCGATATATCATCCACTGCGCCACAATTTGTGGCCCCGGCATTGGCCACAATCGCGAAGACGTTTGGTTTCATGACCGCGTGGGCAGATTGCGCCGACATCCGGCCCTTGTCGTCCGGCGTGGCTTCGATAACGTCGATGTCCATCACGCTGGCAGCAGCACGAATAGAGCTGTGCGCCTCGCCGGAACATAAGACCGCCCAACGATCTGGTCGCCTAATGCGCCGCGATTTCCAATCCCGCGCGGCATGGAGTGCGCACAGATTGCCCAGCGTGCCGCCCGCGACAAACACGCCGCCTGCCGTATCACCCCAGCCCGCCAGATCAGCCAACCAATGCAACGCCTGGTTTTCCGCGTGGATGGCACCCGCGCCGCCATCCCAATTGCCTGCAAAAATACCAGCTGCACCGAGGGCTGCATCAAAACTAAGCGCGGCTTGGCTGGGTGCCGACGCAACATAGCTTAGCGACGTCGGATGACCAAATGGCCGCGTCGAAGGCACAATTACATCCGTGAATAGCCCAAACGCCGCCTTGCCCCCGATCCCGTCTTCGGTGATCGAGCCGCCAAGCTGTGGTTCAAGCGCGTCAAAGCTCTGCGCACCATGCGTGGGATCCTGCCCGCCCTGAATACGCTGCCGTGTCCAATCCAAAATGCCCGCGATCAGCTTTTGGGAAAAAGGGAATGCTGATTTCAATCGACTGCAAGCTCCGTGATTTCACGGCGGAAAGGCAGAGCATCGCCGATGTCTTCGCCATCCAACTCACGCGCGTATCGGTGGCCCGCGTATGTCGCCCACGCAATGGGACCCGGAGCATTGGCATCGCCGATCAGTCGAACCGACTTAATCCCCGCGTCCGCCCATTCGGCCTCTCGTGCTTTCAGATCCTGATAGACGCTGTTGTTTTCCAACCGTGACGACACCATTACAACTGCATCACATTCAACTGCCCGCCTCTGGTCGGTGAACATGCAGTTGGTTTCCACGTGGTCGTTGGCTATTGCTGTAACACCGCGGTTCAATTCGATTTGCACCCCCATACCCGCAAGGCGGCGGTGGATTTCGTATTGCTCCAACGTGTTCAAGGTCCACTCGCTGACATAAGCTGCTGGCGTAACAAGAGTGACCCTACATCCCTGCTGGATCAGAAGTTCGGCCAGCACGCCGCCCATATAATAGTGGTCATCATCGTAAACCACCACGTGGCCCGCTGGCGTCGCACCGTCCATCAAGTCGTCAGGCGTGAACAAGGGCAACGCATCATCTGTCGGGAACGGCACCACGTGCTGCCGCGAGACCCCATCGCGGCGCCACTTTGACCCTGTCGCGATGCAGACGTTTTCAAATCCGAATTCAAGGATGCTCTCTGCGTCCAGTTCACTGTCGAGATAGCTTTCCACATTGGGTTTCTGGTTAATCTGGTACTCGCGGTAGTCCGCGACGCGGCCCCATGCGCTCAACCCCGGCAGGTAACGCTCACGCGCAACGCGCCCACCCAGAACGGTTCCCGCTTCGGCCAGCGCAACATCATACCCGCGCTCTGCGCAGGCACGTGTTGCTTCAAGCCCTGCAGGTCCGGCTCCGATGACCAGCACATTCGAACTGTCGCCTTTGATGTTCATGCGTTCAGGGTGCCAACCTTTGCGCCACTCCTCCATGAAGGTCGGGTTCTGCGTGCAGCGACTGATCGACATTGTCATGTCACCGGTGACGCAGATGTTACACCCGATACATTCCCGAATGTCTTCGACACGCCCCTCTTCAACCTTCTTGGGTAGGAAGGGGTCGGCAATAGACGGACGCGCACAACCGATGAAATCCAATGTTCCGGACTTGATCATCTTCGCCATTACATCGGGGCTTGTAAAACGACCGACGCCGACAATCGGCTTGTCGGTCAGCTCGTGAATGCCTTTAACCAGGTCATGTTGTGCAGCTTCTTCTTTGAAACGTGACGGGCCAGAGCATTCTTCCCATGTCCCTTGCGCCAAATCCCAAAGGTCCGGCAAGTTGCGGTTCATATCGACAAACTCGCGCACTTCGGCATTCGAAAATCCAAGCTCGCCGATAGTCTCGTCCAGTGACACGCGAAGTGTAATACCCATCGTGTCGCCGACCGCGTCCCGCATGTCGGCGATCACTTCGTTGACGAACCGCGCGCGGTTTTCAAGGCTACCGCCATATTCATCCGTCCGGTGGTTCGTTGCGCGGCTCAGAAAGTGTTGGAAAATGCCAAACCCGTGGGCACCATAAAGGCAGATCAGGTCAAAGCCCGCCTCCTTGGACCGTTTTGCGGCGTTAACGAACCAGCGGCGAAGATCGCGGATATCCGTCTTGTCCAACGCCCGCGCCTGTACAGGATCGTTTGTGAAGGTGCGGATCGGCTGCGCAGAGACGGCCAATGGCACCTCTTTGGAATAGAGGTTGGGCCCATTCACACCTGAATAGGCCAGCTGTATCCCAGCCAATGCGCCGTGTTCTTTCATCCGGTCAGACATTTTACGCAACATGGGGATGTCTTTGTCTTCCCAAAGGCGGAGCTCGATGAACGGGGTAATCTCCGAAGTATGGTGCATTTCGCACTGCTCGGTAAAGATCACGCCCCAGCCCCCTTCAGCCTTGGATCCGCGCATCGCAGCCGCAGCAGACGGATCACGATAACCGCCACCGTTACAATGGGGCACCTGATAGAAGCGGTTCTTGGCTGTGACGGGCCCGATTTCCATCGGCTCAAAAAGGATATCGAAACGGGGGTCGCGCACGGGGGAGTTCTCCTGAATTGAGGGGGCCGCACGATATTGGTGACAGACAACGGACTTAGGCTAAAGTCGCGGTTACGAAAGCATAGCTTAGGGAGCGCTTAAGTCTTGCGAGCGATCGGAAGCCCCGGATAACCCCACTTGGAGATCGATTGTGACGCATGCTCAATGAAAGCATCGACAGACAACACGCTACGCGCTCCTTCGGGAACGACGAACCCCAGGTTCATCGGTCGATGCGTCCCTTCTAAAGGAATAAACCTCAATTCGCGACCATCAGGTGACAAGTCCGAATGGGGACGAATGTTTGCCACGGAAAACCCGAACCCGTTCGCTACCAAAGAGCGCATGACCGCCATATCGCGCGTACGTTCGACAATATTTGGCGTCACGCCCGCCTTATCAAAGGTGCTAAGGAAATAGGCGCTGCTGATCGGCAGGTCGAGCAGGACCATCGGGTGATCCGCCAGTGTTCTCGCCGATACGGATTTCTGATCAGCTAAAGGATGATAGGCCGACACGACTGCATAGAGGGGCAGTGATCGCACCGGAATAAATTCAAGATCGGCTGGAATTTCAAGATCATACGTGAGAGCAACATCAATCTCGGCGCGCCTGAGTTTTTCGATTAGTGTCAACTGGTCACACTCAAGCTGGGTAACTTGGACATCAGGATATTCGTTTTGAAACCGGCGCCGGATTGCAGGCAGCAAAACCTGCACAAATGTCAGAAGGCACCCCACCGTAAGCGGCCCCTGCACGTTTCCTGAAATGGTTCCGGCCAGTCTGGTCAGACCCTCGGCTTCCGTCAGAACTTTGCGAGCCTGATCAAGAAACTGCCGCCCTGCCTGCGTCAAACTAAGGCCATGCGCGTGCTTGCGCACGAACAACGGCAAGCCAAATTCGGCTTCAAGCTGGGTGATTGCCGCCGAAATTGACGGCGAAGACACGTTTACCATGGCACTTGCCTGCGCAATGGAGCCCTGTTCGCCGACGGCGACAAAGTATTCCAGCTGCCGTAGTGTGAACCGTGATGCCATCGGGCTACTTTGCTTGATACGAATACAGGATCAAGCTGAATACTTGATCCACGTGATTTTCAAAGCCGTATATTTATCAAAGCTGTGCAAGCACAGATCGCGTCCGAAACCAGTTTGTTTCATGCACAAGAGGGGGCATCGCGCTTAGCGCGTCCACCGTGTTCACAGACACTTTTCCCGCCATGAACTTATCTGACACCCGCAAAGCACGACTCAAACTGTCAGTCCAAACAGATGTAGCAAGGCCATAGATGCTGTCATTGACCAATCGCACCGCCTCGCCTTCGCTGTCAAATGCAATGACAGATAGCACGGGGCCGAAGATTTCATCCCGCGCCAGCGGACCGTCGCGGCGCACGTCATCAAAGATAGTCGGCTGAACGAAACATCCCTTGTCCTCGACCTGCCCCCGCTCTCCCCCGCCACAAGTTTCGCAGACGTCTTGCCGTTGTCCACGAACTGCATGACGCCATCGGTTATTTGTTTTCCACGATCGCACCCCTTTTTGATGTTGGATCAAGCGGATCGATTATTACCGCGTCGGTGACCAGTTTGCCCATGTTCAGGCTGTTTAAAGTGCGAACTCTTCCAAGGTCCTCACGTATAGGAGCCGGCCGCGACCAGCTTCCGCTGTCAAAGGCAGAACGCGCTGCGGACACGGAGAGGTTCACATCTTCGACGTCGCAAGATCCGACATCGGCAAGCACCGCAGCGTTTGCGGGGTTGATAGATTGAAAGGTTTCATCAGACGCGGCGTCCACGAATTTGCCATGAATAGACGCCTGATTACGGAATGTCAGGCCGGACGCGCGTTTTGTCCAACCTGCTTTGGTGGAGTCCACAATTTGAATTTCCTTACCTATTCATCACCCGGAACGCCGTATGAGGGCGCGTCGCGCGGGTCGATTGCACGTTGCACATAGGCGTCCAACTGCGGCTTGTAGATGTCCCAAGCGGTCGCGATGTTCTCGATCGGGCAGTCTTCCGTCCAGTCACAGCGCAGGTCGGCTACTGGCCACGTGACCTTGTCTACCATCAGCATTCCAGCTGAATGAAGCGGTCCAGCCTCTCCTCCCTGCGCTAAGCCCGCGCGCATCGCCGCGATCAACCGGTCACCCAGATGTCCCTTGGTGCCCAGAAAACCGTCAACCACCGCCTGCGGGACACCATCGTTGGCCAGCATGTTCCCGCCGGAAGCGACGTCCGGCCCTTGCGCCTGTGTCCAGATGCCCAGCGAATTCGGCCCTGAGTGGATGGCTGTCGCACCTGTTTTGTCCACGGCAAGTACCTGACGATACTCAATGAATTTCCCTAGATCGCGAACGCCTGCAACGGCCTCGGCCGCATTCATTCCGCCAGCCATTAGATCAAGGGCAAGTGGTCCCAACGTAGGGTCCGTCACGTTCTGCGATGCGACAGCCCCCACCCCAGCCCGCGCATAAGCACAACGCGCAGCAACTGCGGGTGACGACGACGAAATTGCCAAGCCAAACATGCCTGTTTCCGCACAACGGGCGACCAGTGAAAATGTCATGCCGGAATGACCGCCGTGCCGTCAATTTCAACAAGCCACTCAGGGCGAGCCAAAGCCTGCACAACCAATCCGGTAGACACAGGATGCACGCCTTTGATGTATTCACCCATCGTGCGGTACACAGCCTCGCGGTGGCGTACATCGGTGATATAGACCACGACCTTTACAAGATGTTCCATCTCGCCCCCTGCTTCTTCAATCAGCTGCTTGATGTTCTGCATGACCTTATGGGTTTGTTCGACCGGATCATGACTGTGCAGATTGACAGCATCATCAAGGTTTTGCGGACACTGACCGCGCAGCCAGACGGTCTTGCCGACCTCCGTCACAACCGCCTGACACAGATCATTATCAAGGTTCTGTTCGGGGTACGTGTCGGAGGTGTTGAACTTACGAATGCGCGTGTGAGCCATGGATTTTCCTTATTCGGCGGCTGAGGGCACAATGGCCGCCTCGCCTTGATAGTTTGCATAAGCGCGTTGAATGGCAATCTGGTCTGCGACAAACTTCGCGTCGTGCCAGACACCCCACAAAAAAGTTGATCCGCGGCGCGATTGCCATGGCAGTCCGAGGAAATAGACGCCCGGCTCCTTTGACACACCGCGCTGGTGGATAGGTGCGCCGCGATCATCAAACGCATCAACCTTGAGCCAGCCGAAATCCTGTTTGAATCCGGTGGCCCAAATGACGGTCCTAATTCCTTCGGCCGCCAAATCTAGCGACCGGATCGGATGTGTCAGACTGTCAGGATCAGGAAACATTGCGCGGGCTTCAGGTTCCAGCGGCAAATCAAGACCCATCGCTTCAGCATAGGCATCCGCCGCATCCAGCATCTCGAAATAGTTTGCATCTCCTGCCGCAACATTGCTCAGGAGGTCATCCGCAAAGATTATTTTGCCGTCTTCGTACTTGCTTGTTCGGCCAACAAGCATCACGCCCTCACCACCAAGGCGGCGAAAATCCATGGTCCGCCCGCCGTAGGCCCCGCTGACAGATATCGTGACGTGTTCAGTGCCCGGTGCCTGCGCGGCCAAATCCCACAAACCAAGAACCCCAAGCCACCAAACGAAATCACGGCCACGGTAGCGACGCGGCGGGCGATCGTGAGGGCCAACAGACAAGTAAACGTTACGCCCCGCCCGGTTGAGTTCATCCGCGATCTGAGCGCCAGAAGACCCTGCCCCAACGACCAAAACAGCCCCGTCATTCAGTTGATCGGGGTTGCGATAGCTGGCCGAGTGCATTTGGGTGACGTCAGCAGCCTCTGGAATGATCGCCGGAATGACCGGATGCTGGAAAGCCCCTGTTGCGGCAACAATCCGCGTTGCTTCGATCACGCCATCCGACGTCTCAACACGAAAGCCTGCGCGGTCCGGCAACCTCTCGGCCCTGAAGACCTCGATTCCTGTCCGCACTGGTGCCTTCACCATTGACGCGTATTCTTCGATGTAGTCCGCAACACGGTCCTTGCCGACAAATTCGTCCGGTGCGTTACCTTCGAATTCCAGATTGGGAAACCTGTCGTGCCAAACCGGCCCGTTTGTCACAAGGGCATCCCAGCGCGATGTGCGCCAGCTTTCTGCGATGCGGTTCTTTTCCAGCACAAGGAACGGGACGCCCTGCTGTCCAAGATGTTCGCACAGGGCGATGCCGGCCTGTCCTGCGCCAACAACCAACGTATCTATCGTTTCGACTGACATTCTGAGGTCCCCCAAGACGGTAAGAACGGCTTGGATACTGCCGTCGTCTCCGGCACAGCTTTGCCGTTCCGGCGTCGGTGGAAAAGCATAGTCTGCATTAGCCTTGATTAGGGAACGGCTAAGATTTTGAACGCAACGATAGGTTCACCCTAATCCAGACTTTGCGAAATATGTGTTTTTTACTGCCTCATGCAGCTTAGCGTTGGCGTCACTACCTAAAGGACGAGACTTGCGACGGCTGCAAGCGTTTGTTTCCTCGCTAGACTGGGGAATCGATAATGGACGAGAGTGCCAATATCGCGGTCGATGTCCCAGCGCTGTTAAGCGCTACGGAACATTTACGGCACTGAAACAAATCTCACTCGGTGTTCGCAATAACGAATTCTTTACCCTTTTGGGGCCATTCGGCTGCGTCAAAACTACGCTCTGTTTCCGCATATTTCGGTTCTTCATAGTGTCGGCTTCAGGCTCGAGATGAAGGGAAGCTCGCGCACCGACGCCCGCAACATGTTCGTCGCCGGTTTTATTGGCGACACGAACCGGCTTGAGGTGTCTGTTGGCAATATCGCGGGCGGTCGCGCCTTGTGAAGAATCGGCGGTGTCAACGCGCTGATCTTTCTGGCCTTCCTGCTGGAGCCAGAAAACATCGCCGCCGTATCTAATTATGCTGGCTACGGGTTAGGTGTGACAGGCGCGGCAGACTATTCGACCCTGCGCTGGCAACCTGCCTGAAGCAAACCCGCCAGCAGGTGCAAGCATGTTGATCGAGGTTTGTGACCAGCTGACTCAGGCATTCGACGACCAAATCTGGACAAATCTGAAGAACTAGGAAACCCTGTGAAGATCACGCCGGCCCGTTCCATCGGGCCGCCGATGATGGTTTAGCGCGGCGCATATGGAAACGGTACTTATCGCAAAGCACAAACTGCGAAATTCCAAAATCGGTCGTTGCGGCGCACAATATCAGAATGCAAGACACGTCTGAAACTGATCCGATCAATCTTTGCGCACTCGCGTCCGCAGTCCTCAAAATCTATGCTGACGTTATCGCCGTGAAGGCGCTGAATGTTCTGCAAGAGGTCAATGCCGCGTGAACCTCATAGAAGCATCAATTGCCGACCTGCGAGACGCCCTGCAATCGCACATGGTCACCTGTACTGACCTTGTCACAATCTATCTGGACCGCATTGCGGCGTATGACCGTGCCGGACCCTGTTTAAACGCAGTACCTGTCCTCAACCCGCACGCGCTGTCCGAGGCTGCGGCATCTGACGCACGCCGCAAGGCTGGCACGCCCCTCGGTCCGTTGGACGGCATCCCCTACACGGCCAAGAACAGCTACAAAGTCAAAGGCATGACAGTCGCGGCCGGATCGCCAGCTTTTGCCAACTTAACTGCGACCGAAGACGCCTTTGCAATCGAAAAACTGCGGGCTGCGGGTGCAATTCTGATCGGGCTTACAAATATGCCCCCCATGGCCAATGGCGGCATGCAACGGGGTCTTTATGGGCGTGCGGAATCGCCCTACAACCGCGACTACCTGACCGCAGCGTTTGCGTCTGGGTCATCAAACGGGTCCGGCACGGCAACAGCCGCTTGTTATGCGGCCTTCGGGCTTGGCGAAGAAACATGGTCGAGCGGACGGGCACCAGCGGCCAACAACGGCCTGTGTGCCTACACACCCAGTCGCGGTGTGATTTCCACGCGGGGAAACTGGCCTTTGGTGCCAACGATGGACGTGGTGGTGCCGC
This sequence comes from Sulfitobacter noctilucicola, assembly GCF_000622385.1. Lineage (NCBI taxonomy): Bacteria > Pseudomonadati > Pseudomonadota > Alphaproteobacteria > Rhodobacterales > Roseobacteraceae > Sulfitobacter > Sulfitobacter noctilucicola. The sequence goes on along the minus strand of NZ_JASD01000008.1, from coordinate 2,978,171 downwards.
ACACGCGTACAATGACGGATATGTTCGAGGTGCTCGACATCCTTGTCGCAGACGACCGCGAAACACGTGGCGATTTCTGGCGCGATCAACCATGGATCACCCTGCCGCTCGCGTCTGATGTTCGCCCCGCGACCTACGCCGGTCTTGCCGGACAGTCGCTTAACGGGAAACGTTTCGGGGTTCCGGCGATGTACATCAACCAGGATGCCGACGCAGGCACCGCCAATGACGGCGGTATTGGCGGGCGGACAGGTCAGCGGATCGTCACCCGTGGATCGATCATCGCCCTTTGGGAAAGCGCCCGTGCCGCATTGGAACAAGCCGGTGCCGAAGTTATCGTTGTCGATTTTCCGACCGTGACGAACTATGAAGGTGACCGCAGTGGCGCGCCCAAGATAGGCACGCGGGGGTTCCTCCCTGCCCGTTTTCTTCATCACGAAATCACCGATCTGTCTGTATGGGCCTGGGATGATTTCCTAAGAGCAAACGGTGATCCCCACATTCCATCACTCAGTGTTGTGGATGGCACACAGATATTTCCCGCACCGCAAGGCAGTCTGCCAGACAGATACTTCGGATTTGATGACGATATCGCCGATTATCCTGCACATGCCCGCGCGCATCCTATTGAGAACTATCTCAATATTCCAACGCTAGCCGATGGTTTGTCGGGTCTGGAAAAGACCCGTCGTGTAGACCTCGAAGACTGGATGGATGACCTTGGTCTCGACGCGGTGGTATTTCCGGCGGTCGCTGATGTCGGCCCAGCGGACGCAGATACTAATCCCACATCGGCAGACAAAGCATGGCGAAACGGGGTGTGGGTTGCGAACGGGAACCTCGCTATTCGACACCTAGGAATTCCAACGGTCACGGTCCCGATGGGAATGATGCAAGATACCCGAATGCCCGCTGGCTTGACCTTTGCCGGTCGAGCCTATGCAGACAACGATCTATTGGCGCTCGCAGCGGCCTATGAACGGACCGGCAATTACAGATCTCCGCCGGACCTGACCTGACCTGAGGTCAGGAACTCAACTCGTATCTGCGGTCAGTATCCGCATACCCCAATGCAATCCCACGCCGCATGCATGGGGATAAAAAACGCTCTATCGCACCGACACCCTGCTCAAGGCTGCAATTCAGCATCCCAATAGAGAAAATCCATCCAGCTATCGTGCAAATGATTGGGCGGAAACTTTCGTCCCATGTTGCGCAACTCTTCTGCGCCTGGCTGACGCGGCGGTTTTCGCAGGTGCAGACCCGTCTGGTGCAAAGCCTTGGACCCCTTGCGCAGGTTGCAGGGCGAACAGGCCGCGACCACGTTCTGCCATGACGTCACGCCGCCAGACGCACGCGGCACCACATGGTCAAACGTCAAATCCCCCCGCGTTCCGCAGTACTGGCACCTGAATTCGTCCCTCAGAAATAAATTAAAGCGCGTGAAAGCCACGCGCTTTTGAGGTTTTACAAAGTCTTTGAGAACGACAACAGACGGTATCTTAAGCGCCATGGTCGGACTGTGCACATAGTCGTCATATTCAGCGACAATATCCACCCGGTCGAGCCATTTGGCCTTGATCGCGTCCTGCCAGGGCCACAGCGACAAAGGATAGTAACTCAGCGGTCGATAGTCCGCATTCAGCACCAGCGCGGGGCGGTGTTTCAACCCCGCTGGCTGTCTCGTAAACTCGGTTCTGAAATCGCCGTCCATCGACAAGCACCCCTACCCGTTTGAAACGACTATATCTCGTGGTTTTGCGCTGGCAAGCCAAAGCTTCGTACAAGATGTCGCGGCCAGAGGTAGAGGTTATTTGTGACAGTTCAACGACACCTCAGAGGCTGAGTTTGTCGCGCATAAAGGCCAGTGCGACGCTCAACCCGTCAGGTGCAATCCCGTGACCGGTCCCTTTCATCACATGGGCAAACACGTCCTGCCAGCCTGCCTCCTGCAGGGCTTCGGCGGCCTGCGGAAGCGACTGCGGTGGCACCACATCATCCGCATCGCCGTGCACCAACAGGATCGGCGGTTTCACAACCGCTTCATCCTTGAGGCTTTCGCGTGACAGCAAGCGCCCCGAAAATGCGACGATACCGGCGATTTCGTCTTCGCGGCGCGGGGCCACATGCAGCGCCATCATCGTGCCTTGGGAAAAGCCGAACAGCACGACCTGCTCTGGCAGCACATCCTCGTCCACCATCAATGCATCAAGGAAAGCGTTCAGATCGTCCACCGCCTGATCCATGCCGCGCATTGATTCCTCTTCCGAGGAGCCGTCAATCCACGGGATCGGAAACCACTGATAGCCGTTGGGCATCCCTGCCACATTCTCTGGCGCATCAGGTGCCACGAACATGGTGTCCGGCAAATGCTCTCCCAACGGATCGGCCAATCCCAAAAGATCGGCACCATTGGCCCCGTAACCGTGCAAAAACACCACGATGGATCGTGTTTCACCCGATACAGGCGCGCGGCGTTCTGCGTTCAATACTCGTGTCATCCCAGACCTTCCCTGTTCTTTATAACCCGGTAGTAGGCAAAGAGCGCACGGGCTGCAACCGACCGCCAAGGTGCCCAATTTTCAGCCATCTGCGCCAGCGCATCGGGCTTGGGGCGTGCGGGCAGATCAAACAAATGCTGCGCTGCAACCTGCAAGGCCAGATCACCCGCTGGCAGGATATCTGTGCGCCCCATGCAAAACATCAAATAGATTTCCGCCGTCCACGGCCCGATGCCAGTGATCGCACACAGCCGCGCCATAGCGTCGGCGTCATCCATTTCTTCCAGGCCATCATAATCGAGATCGCTCTGCGCGAGGATCAGGGCATAGCGCGCCTTGGGCTTGCTCAGACCCGCATTCCGCAACTCTGCATCCCCAGCCCCGAGCACGGCCTGCTTTGTCACAAAGCCCGCCTGCGCCATCCGCGCACGGATCGCATTCGCAGATGCGACGCTGACCTGCTGGCTGATGATGATCTCCAGCAGCCCGGCAAAGCCACCCTGACGCAAACGCAGAGGCAGTGGCCCTGTCTGGGCCAGGGCCTGTGCAAAACGCGGTTCTGTCGCCGCCAGCCACGCGGCCCCCCTTTCCACGTCCTGTGCATCGCGGATCACTGGTCGCTGCAAGCTCAAAGGGCGGCCACCCAGGCCAGGACCGCGTTTACATGGTCTACGCAATGCGCTTCGGGTGGCGGTGCGGGCCGCTCGATCAAAAGGACGGGCAAACCCAATGCCACTGCCGCGTCCACCTTGGGCCGGCTCGGCGCACCTCCCAGATTGCGGCACATCAGCATGTCGATCTGGAGGCGGCGAAAAAGGTCCGTCTCGCTCTCTACGGTAAAGGGCGGCGTCCCGAAAACCGGCTGCACAAAATCGAACGGTACAGGACGGTTATGCGGTGTGGTCTGGCGCAACAGCAGTCGTGACCCCTGAAATGCGGCACAGTCAGGCAAGCTCGCCCAGCCAGCGGCCGAAAAGACCCGCGCACCGGGCGGGATCAACTCCATCGCGGCCGCCACATCGGTAACGGCGGTCCATAAATCATGGGCCGCCACATCCCATCCCGGACGCCGCAGCGTCACAAACGGCAGATCCGCGGCACGTGCCGCCTTCCATCCTGCATCTGTCATCGCACCGTCAAAGCCGTGGCTGGCATCAATCACCGCGTCTTTGGTCGCCATCGCAGAGGCAAGCACCTCCTGGCTCGGCTCCCCACACACCTCGAAATCTACCGGCATCGGATTTGCCCCGCGCGGGGCCTCCGACATCAGCGCGCGCACGTGCAAGCCCCGCTCAAGCAAGGCCACCGCGATCTGGCGCGCTTCGGCACTGCCTGCCAGCAAAAGAATTCGGGTGTCGGACGTCATGCGACCGACATTAGTCGGGCCACCGGCACGCACAAGCCCCGCGATGGCTTTGAGGACGCGACACCGCGCGACAGGGGTTGCTCCTGCCCCGCGCCACCGCTACGCCTTGCACCCAAGAGAGGACTTCCGATGATTGATGATACACGTGCCAAGCGGAACGTAGCGGTTCTGGTCGCCGCACAGGCGTTTCTGGGCAGCCAGCTGCCGATGATGTTCGTAATCGGCGGGTTGGTGGGACAGCAGCTATCGCCCTACGCCTGTCTGGTGACCTTGCCGATCTCGATGATCGTCTTCGGGTCCATGACAACGGCACCGTGGCTCTCGCCCCTGATGCAAAAACACGGACGTCGCGCTGGCTTCATGATCGGCGCAGCAGGCGGAGCGGCAGGTGCGGCCCTTTGTGCATACGCTGTGGTGTCCGGCTCGTTCCTGTGGCTTCTGGTCGGCAGCTATCTGACAGGTATCTATATGTCATCGGGCGGTTTTTTCCGCTTTGCTGCGGCCGACACCGCGTCCGATGCCTTTCGTCCCAAGGCGATTTCCTATGTCATGGCAGGTGGCCTTGGTGCCGCAATCATCGGCCCGCAACTGGTCAGCTATCTGTCCGACGGACCGGACGCGACCGTCATGCGCTACTTCCCTGTGTTTATCGCTGCAGTAATCATCAATCTTGTCGGTATGGCACTGTTCTTTTTGCTGGATATTCCCAAACCCGCCCCACCGATGGTGGGTGATGCGCCTGCGCGGTCGCGGTGGGAACTCCTTACCTCTCCGCGCATCGCTGTCGCGGTCATCTGCGGTATGGTTTCCTACTCGTTGATGAACCTCGTCATGACCTCTACGCCGCTCGCCGTTGTGGGGTGTGGGTATGCAGTGGCTGACGCATCCAATATTGTGACAGGCCACGTGTTGGCGATGTTCGCGCCATCGTTTTTCACCGGCCATTTGATTGCCCGCTTCGGTGTGGAAAAGATCATGGGGCTGGGCATCGCCATCTTGGGCGGCGCGGGCATCGTGGCGCTCCAAGGCGTCGACCTGATGAATTTCTATGTCGCACTTATTCTGTTGGGACTGGGCTGGAACTTCGGCTTCATCGGGGCCACTACCTTGCTGGCCAGCTCCCATGAACCACATGAACGCGGACAGATGCAGGGTCTGAACGATCTGCTGGTCTTTGGCGGTGTGACCCTTGCCTCACTGGCCTCTGGCGGGTTGATGAACTGCGCAGGCGGCGATGCGACAACCGGCTGGGCCGCTGTAAACATCGCAATGATCCCGTTTTTGGCGCTCGCCGGAGCCTCGCTGATCTGGTTGGTGTTCCGGCGCGATCCTGAGACAGCCTGAGAGGTCCTACCAACGACCCGTCAGTGCCCGTAGTCCAAGGCGCAGGCGGTCGTCCTCCACCGGATCGGGCAAACGCCCTTCGATAACAGCGTCGGCATTCTCTATCGCGGCTTTCAGGATCGGCTCAGCCGGTCCAATATGCAACAGCCCCGGACGCGCGGCACGGCTCACCAGACGCCGGTTGGCCCGCGCCTTTTGCAACCGTTCCAGCGCACCCGCAGCCAGATCACGCACCCCCTGAGGCGTGCCATCCAGCAGCGGAATTCGCCCGCGCGCCTCAAGTTCGGGAATGGCCCGAAGCCACGCAGCGATACCCGCAGCATAGGCCGCATCGCGAACTGTCGCTTCATCCGCACTACCCAAAGCCTGCGCCGCGGCCCAGGTCAAATGCCCTGATGTCTGGTCAATATAGCGGGCAAAGTGCGCCTCGTCTTCAAAGGCATCTTTGTATATATCCCAACGCCTTGCCGCCACAAGCTCATCCAGCATCCCAGCTGTTTTCACGTCAAAGCTCTGGGCCAGCGGTGTTGCCACCTCATGTCGGCGCACCTGTTTCCCCTGCGCTATTTCCTCGCAAACGTCGCGCCACCACTGCAACCGCATCTCGGCGATCATCGGCTCTTGCGTGACCCAAGGCGCGCGTGCCACTTCGACGTTGAAAGCATAGAGCGGGAACAGCACCTTGCGGGCCGCAACTGGCGCGGCCATCACCGCGCGAAACCGCCACGGATCGGCCCGCTCGACCAAAGCAGCGCAAGCGTTCAGATCTGCATCAAAGCTCATTTCGGTCGCACAACGCTCAGCAGATAACCATACTCGTTCCGGTGCGTACGCCAGCAATCGGCCTCTTCCCACGCCTCGTCCAGAACAGCCTTGAGCGCCGGATCGGCATCGGGTGTCAGCTTGGCGATCCGCTCGTCCAGCGGTCCAAAGTACGCTTCCCAAGCCGCATCAGACAGACGCCGCGTTCCCAAAACTTCGTATCCGGCCTCCGCAATCTGTGCCTGCACACCCGCCTCGTCCGTCATGGTGGGATACTCGGTCGCGAATAGGCTTTGCGCGCGTTCGGATGGCGCATCGGTGAACCAACACGCTTCCGAGAATGCAATAACGCCGTTTTTCGTCAACGACTTACGCCACGCATTCAATGCGGCGGTCACCCCCATGAAATAGACGGCACCGGCGCACCAGATCAGGTCATAGCTGTTGTGAATACGTGCCATGTCCGCCTTGAGCGCGGTCACCCGCCCGTCGGTTCCCCAATCCGCACGCACGGCATCCACAAAGTGCGCTGTTTTATCCAGCGCAGTTACATGCCCCTCAGGAGCCGCCGCAAGGAGTGCCGCGATGTCTCCGCCCGGACCACACGCCACATCGGCCATCTGTGCGTTGGGCGCGAGTGCCGCAAGTTCCGTTGCCCATGCCACATCGGCAGGCTCTCCCGGTCCTTCGCGCGGCAGATCACGGTGCAGTTGAAAGAAAGCAGTCATAGGATCAGAGGCCATTCAGCAGCTCCCGTATCGCTTGTTCGGTTTCGGTCGCGTCGACGATGGCAAGGTGGCCCACCCCGTCCACGATGATGTAGGTGCCTTTATCGGTCACGGCGGACATCGTCGGCTGGTACTGATCGGCAACAAACGCTTCATCCGCGCTGCCGACAATCAAGGTAAAAGGAGGCAGTGCTGCCACGTCCTTGAGGTAGTCCGCCCGCGGCGCAAAGCCCGTGTTGAGCCGGTAGGAATAAGCGGTCGTCGCCGTGTCACCCAAAGGTCCGTCAAGCACAGCCTGCGGCATGCGGAACTGAATAATTTCGAGATGGTTCAATGCGGTGATGCGGAATGTGTTGAGAATACTCAGGCCGATGATGCGCCTCACGAGAGTATGTGCCCAACCGCCCGAGTTTGAACGGGTTGTCGGCGCGTTGTATTTGAGAAACGGGGCCATCAGCACCGCAGCATCAAGGCGTTCGCCGTAAGCTCCGCCCGCGAAGCGCACGACCAAACCGCCGCCAGAGGAATGTCCGCCCAGAACGACCTTCTGACCGGGTTTGGCGGTTGCTGCGATGAGGTCTGCCAGATCATCCTCGAACTGTGTGATATAATCGATATCGCCGCGCCTTCCGGGCTTGGGTCCGTGACCGCGCAGATCAGGAACGATCACGTCGGCCTGATCGCTCAGCGCCCGCGCAAGGCCGTCGAACTGAAGCCCGTGCCAGCCTGACCCGTGCACCAATATCAGCAATGGCGCGTCTTCGGCGGCGGAAGGATAGCGGCGCACTTGGGCGGCAAACCCGTCGCGCATCTGAATGCTGGCCAACTCTTGCGGTGTCGCCTGACCGCCTGCCAGTGCTTGCGTGAAATCAAGCCCTTCCCCCGGCGGCAAATCGGCGGGACGTTGGGACAAGATCAGAACAATCGCGACCCCAAAGGTGATTGCCACAGAGATAAGCAGGAAAGTCAGCACCTTACGGATCACCCCTTTGGCCCTTTCAGGTCGCGCACCAGCTTCCAGCGGATCGCATCCAGTAGCGCCTCAAAGCTTGCATCGACGATGTTGGCGCTGACGCCAACGGTTGACCAGCGGTTGCCCTGCCCGTCTTCGCTGTCGATGATGACACGGGTCACGGCTTCGGTGCCGCCTTGTGTGATCCGCACTTTGAAATCAACCAGACGCATGTCTTCGATCATCGAAGAATATTGCCCGAGGTCCTTGGCCAAAGCTTTGGCGAGCGCGTTCACCGGTCCACGGTCACTGCCCACCTCATCCATGCTTTCGCTGACGGACTGGCGTTTTTCGCCATCCACCTTCACGACAACCACAGCCTCTGACAAGCTGACCATCTTGTCATACTTGTTTTTGCGCCGCTCGACGGTCACGCGGTAGCGTTTGACCTCAAAAAGCTCGGGCATCTGACCCAGCGCCTCACGCGCGAGCAATTCGAAACTGGCCTGTGCCGTGTCATAGGCATAGCCTTCGGCCTCGCGCGCTTTCACGGCCTCAAGGATGCGCCCCAGCGCCGGATCGCCTTTGTCCACGTGTAGTCCCGCTTCGGTCAGGCGTTTGCGCAGATTGGACTGTCCCGCCTGATTTGACATCGGAATGATGCGGGCATTTCCGACAAGTGCGGGGTCGATATGCTCATAGGTTGTCGGGTCTTTGGCGATGGCGCTCGCATGCAGGCCCGCCTTGTGCGCAAAGGCCGATGCCCCCACAAATCCGGCCTGCTTGTGCGGCACGCGGTTCAGGATTTCATCCAGCATCCGACTGGTACGCGTCAGGCCGCTGAGCGCTTTGGTCGTGATGCCAGTCTCAAAGCGGCTGGCATAGGGTTCTTTCAGCAGCAGGATCGGGATAAGCGTTGTCAGATTGGCGTTTCCGCAACGCTCGCCCAGACCGTTGAGTGTGCCCTGAATTTGCCGCGCGCCTGCATCGACAGCGGCCAGTGTGCAGGCAACCGCATTTTCGGTGTCGTCATGGGTATGGATGCCCAGATGATCGCCGGGGATGCCTGCGGCAATCACTTCGGCCGTGATCCGCCCCACTTCGGCAGGCAGGGTGCCGCCATTGGTGTCGCAAATAACGATCCAGCGCGCGCCCGCCTCAAGCACAGTCTTCAGACAAGAAAGCGCGTAGTCGGGATTGGCCTTGTAGCCGTCAAAAAAATGTTCAGCGTCAAACAGCGCCTCGCGGCCGGAGGCGACAAGATGGGCGATGCTTTCGCGCAGCAGGGTCAGGTTTTCGTCGAGCGTGATGCCAAGCGCCTTGGTGACGTGAAACTCGTGGGTCTTGCCCACGATACAAACGGATTTAGTGCCAGCGTTCAGGACCGCCGCGAGCACATCATCGTTCTGCGCCGAGATGCCGGGACGTTTGGTCATTCCGAAAGCAGTGAGCCGCGCGGTTGTTTGGGGAGCAGCTTCAAAGAAAGCGTTATCCGTGGGGTTCGCCCCCGGCCAGCCGCCTTCGATGTAATCCACGCCAAGCGCATCAAGCGCGTGCGCGATCTGCTGCTTCTCCTCGGTAGAAAACTGAACGCCTTGCGTTTGCTGTCCGTCGCGCAAGGTCGTGTCGTATATGGTGAGACGCTCGGTCATACGCACACCCCAAGGTTGTTTCGCGCGCGAAACATTAGCGTTAACAAATGGTTAACGGATTTTCCGGTGCCAGAACCGTTTTTCACAGGATGCCCTCCAGATCGGAGCGGTCGAAACCCGCAGGGGCTGTCAGCTTCACGCCGTCCTTGCTCATCTGTACCTCGATCCCGACTGCCGTGAGTGCAGACTTGATCCGGTCGACTTCGGCAAAGTCCTTGGTCTCCATCGCCGTCACCCGTGCATCGCTCAGGAATGCTTCGATGTCGGTCAGATCAAACGCCTGCTCAATAGCCCAGTCCGGTATCTTGTCCGCCAGAAGACCCATCACGCTCAACGCTGCGCGCAGGCCAGCAATATCGTTTTCGGCGCTCAGGCGGTGGCATTCTGTCAACACACCATGCGTGTTCAGGTCATCGCCCAGCAGCGCCATCACTTCGGCGGGCGGTTGGCCCGTTTCGCCACCGGCAACCTGCGTGTACCACTTGCGCAAGGTCTTCTCCGCCTCGGCCCGTTTCTTTTCGGTCCAATCCATGGGCTTGCGGTAATGCGTGCTGAGGAACACAAACCGGATCACTTCGCCCGGCACACCCTGATCCAGCAGATCGCGGACCGTAAAAAAATTGCCAAGCGACTTGGACATCTTCTTGCCCTCGACCTGCAACATCTCGTTGTGCATCCACACATTGGCAAAGCCGTGGCCCGCGCATTTGCTTTGTGCAATTTCGTTTTCGTGGTGCGGGAACGTCAGGTCGTTACCACCACCGTGGATGTCGAACTCGGACCCCAGCAGCGCCTCAGCCATGGCGGAGCATTCGATGTGCCAACCCGGACGCCCCCTGCCCCATGGGCTGTCCCAACCGGGAGTTTCCGCGTCTGAGGGCTTCCACAGGACAAAGTCCATCGGGTCTTCTTTGTAGGGGGCCACTTCGACCCGCGCACCTGCGATCATATCATCGACCGAGCGGCCAGATAACGCGCCATACTGCGCATAAGAGCGCACACGAAACAGCACATGACCTTCGGCGGCATAGGCGTGGTCCTTGGCGATCAGATCTTCGATCATCGCGATCATTTCATCAATATATGCCGTGGCGCGGGGCATGGCTTTTTGGTGTGCCTCGCCCTTGATCGAAGGCTGCAAGGCACCGACAGCGGCCATATCGTCCAGAAACCACTGCGCCGTCTCGGCCGTGATGTCACTGATCGGACGGCCACTTTGCGCAGCACGTGCATTGATCTTGTCATCCACATCCGTGAAATTGCGCACGTATGTGACATGATCCGGCCCGTAGACGTGGCGCAGCAGACGGTAGAGCAAGTCAAAGACAATTACAGGCCGCGCGTTGCCAATATGGGCGCGGTCATAGACCGTTGGTCCGCAGACATACATGCGCACATCGTCTTCGCGCAGCGGCGTAAACAGCTCTTTGCGGCGTGTCTTGGTATTATAAAGCGTGATCTCGGTCATGGGGTCTTCCTCGCGCACGGGTCACGCGGGCTTGCCACATATCAGTCTGATTTGAAACGACATGGATGACGGCCCGCGAGAAAAATCTCAAACGGTAATGGGGCAGGTAATAATGCACATCATCATTGTCATAGGAACGGGGTAGCGCGGCAAGCGTGCTTTGGTCAACACCTGATTGACAATCTGGACCGCCTCTGCGCCCCTGCGCGACAACAGCGAAAGGGGTAATCATGCAGGCATCGACACGGATCACGAACATTTTGGGCGGTGGATCAGACGGATGGGATGTGTTCAACAAGGCACGCGAGATGATCGCTGCGGGCACGCCTGTGACCGAGCTGAGCATCGGCGAACATGACATCCGCACCGCCGCCCCCATTTTGCAAGACATGCACCGGGCGGCGATGGCCGGACATACGGGCTATGCCTCCATTCCCGGCGTGCCCGCATTGCGCGACGCTGTTGCGACCCGCGTCCAAGAGCAAAGCGGCGTTGCGACCACCCGCGACAATGTGCTGATCACCCCCGGCGGACAGTCGGCGCTTTATGCGGCGCATTTTGCGGTCTGTGATCCCGGTGATACGGCCCTTTATATCGATCCTTTCTATGCGACCTACCCCGGCACGCTGCGTGGTGTCAGTGCCCATCCTGTTGCCGTGCAGGCCCATGCCCAGGACGCGTTTCAGCCCCGCGCAGAAGATATCGCGGCCAAGGCGCAAGGCGCAAAGTCGCTTCTGGTCAATTCGCCTAACAACCCTACTGGTGTCGTTTATACCCGTGCCACCATGGAAGGGATCGCGCAGGTCTGCCGCGATCACGACCTCTGGCTGGTGTCTGACGAAGTTTATGACACGCAAATCTGGGAAGGAGAGCATCTGAGCCCCCGCGCCCTGCCCGGCATGGCAGAGCGAACGCTGGTTGTCGGTTCGATGTCGAAATCCCACGCGATGACAGGATCACGGATTGGCTGGATCGTGGGGCCGCCCGAAATGATCGAGGGCATGATCAATCTGGCCACACATACTACCTACGGCGTGCCCGGCTATATCCAGGATGCTGCCTTGTTTGCGCTTGAGCTGGGGCCGACGTTCGAGGCCGAAATCGCGGAGCCCTTCCGGCGCAGGCGCGAGATTGCGCACAAGGTGCTGTCGCGGCAGAATGCGGTAAGCATGGTGCCAGCGGATGGTGCAATGTATTTGATGCTGGATGTGCGGTCGACCGGGATGAGCGGCGAGGATTTCGCCTATGCGCTGTTGGAAGCACATCATATCGCGGTGATGCCCGGAGAGAGCTTTGGACAGGCGGCTGGCGGTCACCTGCGCGTCGCCATGACGATTGAAGACAGCCGGTTCGAGCAATCCTTGCAGACACTGTGCGGCTTTGCGGAAAGCCTGATCGCCAAGCAATAAACAAGATGCGCGTGAACCATCACGCGCATCTTTTGTCGTCTGGTTCTCAGAAGCGCAGCGAGCCGCGTACGGTCAGCGTAGTCGCGTCCAGATCGTTACCTGCCGCACCGCCGACGTCGTCAAAGCGGTGTTCCAGCAGTTCGGCACCGATTGTGTACTGTTCGGTCACTTTGTAGCTGACGCCGATACCTGCGAAGGGGCCGGTTTCGTCACCCACGGAAGTGTCTGCGCGCGCGGCACCTGCAGTTGCGTAGATCAGTGTGTTGCCGAGGTCATAGCCGCCTTTAACTTTAACGCGGGCCACAGAATCGACGTTTGCAGCGCCACCGAGATCAACATCCGTCTTGTCGTAATCCAATTCGCCGCCAAGTACGAAGTCACCGAAATCATAGTCGTAACCGGCGTGGAAACCGTATGTTTCGTTGTGGCCATCCAGCGGGTCGATACCGTCCATATCAGCATACCCCAGCTGAAGACCGGTGTAGAAGCCGGTCCAGTCGCTGGCAGGGGCTACCGGCAATACGGGTGGTGAAATCACTTGTGGGTCAGCTGTGGTCTGCTCAAGGCTACCCGCCTGGGCGTAGCTGCCGATTGCGAATGCGCCGATGGCTGCGGGAAGTGCGTATTTGGTAAAGCGTTTCATCTGGTCTGCTCCTTTAAACATTTGCCGCGCTTTTGCGCGACACCCCACGCTTTGCGGTGGGATCAGGAAGGAAATGTTGCTGCAGTGCAAAAAGTTCCAGAGGTGCCCGGATATCATTTTGAAGTGGGCGGTTAGTTGCAAATTCGGACCAATCCGGTCAGCCAAAACCAGCGCATCGCAGAGATGTTACCGGATTAAGCGGGAACCGATCGACGGAATGCTGCAGTTGCATGGGTCGCAAACAGGCCTGCGTGGCGTAAACGGGACAGAATGGCCGCGCGCGACTTTGCAGATTTATCTGTGAGGAGCGCGCTATGACATCTGACCTATGCATCATCATCCGCGTCTGTCGCACCATCGGAGCCGAGCGGGGCCGTGCCGCCAGAGGGGCACCGGAACGGGATTGAAGCCACCTTTCCTTTTCCCCTTTAATGGACAGTTACCATGACAGATCAAACACCTCTTCGTAGCGGCGGCCGTGCGGCCCGCCGTGCCGCGCGCGCTGCACCATTGGCCGCGCACATGCGGCCCATCCGCCCCGGCATGGAGGGCGGACAGTACCGCCCGCTCTCTGATGCGGACATGCAAGCGATCCACACTGCCGCACTGGACGCGCTGGAAACCATAGGGCTGTGTGACGCGCCCCCCTCGGGCGTGGCATATCTGACAGGTGGCGGTGCACTCCTTGGCGATGACGGACGCATCCGTTTTCCCCGCGCGTTGGTTGAGGATACGCTGGCCAAGGCCAACCGTAGTGTCACGTTGTTTGCCCGTGACCCCGCGCGTGATCTGCAGCTATCAGGCAACCGCGTGCACTATGGCACCGCCGGTGCCGCTGTGCATCTGGTGGATGTCGCCGGCAACAATTACCGCGAATGTGGCGTGCAGGACCTGCATGATGCAGCACGGATCACCGATGTTCTGGACAACATTCACTTTCTGCAACGCCCTATGGTGTGCCGTGACATCACCGACAATGCCGAAATGGACATCAACACCATCTACGCCTGCTGCTCTGGCACGACCAAACATGTGGGCACGTCCTTTACCGATCCGGCTTATGTCAAAGACGCCCTTGAGATGTTGCACATGATCGCAGGCGGCGAAGACAAATGGCGCGAACGTCCCTTCGTGCTGAATTCGAACTGCTTTGTTGTCCCGCCGATGAAATTCGCCACCGAAAGCTGTCAGGTGATGGAGGCTTGTATCGAGGGCGGTATGCCGGTGCTGCTGTTGAGCGCGGGCATGGCCGGTGCCACAGCCCCCTCTACCGTGGCAGGCGCGATTGTACAGGCCGTCGCCGAATGTCTGGCCGGTCTGGTCTACGTCAACGCAGTGAAACCGGGGCATCCGGCGGTCTTTGGCACGTGGCCCTTCGGGCTGGACCTGCGATCCGGTGCGATGACCGGCGGATCGGGCGAACAGGCGCTGCTGACAGCGGGCTGCGCACAGATGCACCATTTCTATGGTGTGCCGGGTGGTGCGGCGGCAGGTATTGCGGATGCAAAGATGCCTGACATGCAGGCCGGATGGGAGCAGATGTGCTCCAACGTGATGGCGGGGCTGTCTGGTTTGAACATGGTCTATGAGGCGGCAGGTATGCACGCCTCCCTGTTGGGCTTTTGCCATGAATCGCTGATCCTTGGCGATGATCTGATCGGGCAGGCCCTGCGTTGTGTACGCGGCATCGAGGTGAATGAGGAAACGCTGGCGCTTGACCAGATGCGCGAGGTTTGCATCGGCGGTCCGGGTCATTATCTGGGCACCGAACAGACACTGAGCCGTATGGAAACCGATCACGTCTACCCCGCGCTCGGTAACCGGTCTTCGCCCAAGGAGTGGGAAGAATTAGGCAAGCCCGAACTGGTGCCAAACGCCACCCGCCGCAAGGAAGAAATCTTGAGCCAGCGCTCACAGGCACGGTTTGATCCGGTCACGGACAAAGCAATCCGTGAGAGGTTTAACATTCACTTGCCCGCGTAAGGGGTCGATATACAATCAGGACCGGCAATTTTCGCTGCCGGTCCTTTATCTTGCGCGTCATCCACGGGGCCGCTGCCAGTCCCGCGCACGCTCAGACGGTTGGATCAGCCTTCGCTGGGTGCGGGCATCATGCCGGCTTCCTGCGCGGCGATGACCTCACCATCATCCAAAGCACCGTCTGCATTGAGGTCCATTGCCGAGAATTGCTCGGCTGTGACGTCAGGATAAACCGCCTGCACTTCTGCCACGCTAAGGATACCGTCACCGTTTGCATCGACTTCTGCCGCACCTGCACCCATGGCGAAGGCTGGCACGCAAAGTGCGGTAATGGCGATGGCGGTCAGTCGGAATGTATTGGTCATGTGGATACTCCCTTTAAGGATATGATTTGATCGAAGGCTTTGCCGCCTTCCCCAAGACAGATGCATCAGGACGCCTTTGCATCCCGCCATGCCCTTTCACACGCGGGGGCCTGCCGATTGCAGCCTGCTCGATGCGCGGTGCCTTGCCCAAAAAGCCCCTGCCGCTGCGATCGGCGGAAATTCCCCCACTGGTTGAATGGCGTGGACCTGTCATGCTGTGGGCGACATGCACCATGGAGGTTAAGATGCACACGCTATTGCCGGAGCCACAGTTGCTGGCTGATCTGTTACCCAAGCTGCACCGCCGTGCCCGCCGCCTGACCCAAAGCGACGACACAGCGCAGGATCTGGCGCAGGAAGCCTGCCTGAAGATGCTTCAGCATTTGCAAACGGGCCACGATGTGGATGCGCCGGAGAAGTATGCGATGGTGTTGCTGCACAATCTGGTGCGTCAAAGATGGCGCAGCAGACGGATGACGGAAGAGTTGACCGAAGATATGGCCATCGCCGTGCCGCTGGCCCCTGCCCGCATCGCCTGCGCGGAACTTCAAACCGCCATCGACCGCCTGCCCGACGATCAGGCGCGCCTGATGCGACTGGTCATGGCTGGAGAAACCAGCCCGCAGGTATTGGCAGATCGAACGGGGCTTCCCAGGGGCACGGTGATGTCCCGACTGGGACGTGCGCGTGCACGGTTGCGCAAGGAGATCGGGCTCGAAGGGTCGGTGGTGGAGTTGCTTTGACGGGGTTTGAAAAGAAGAAAGGGAGAGCCGGAGCTCTCCCTAGTTTCGCCGTTCACGTGGGTCTTTGCGTAGCAAAGGCACACTCCTCTGACAGAACATTTGTTTAAGCAAATGTGGAGCCAGCGCGCTTCGTACTCGAAAAGAAGAAAGGGAGAGCCGAAGCTCTCCCTAGTTTCGCCGTTCAAGCTCCATTTGTTAACCGCTCGGTGTTTGTTTTGCCTGCGGCCTGAACGTCGTCCAGAGCGAACGCATCCGCTCCGTGTTAAGCGTCCCAGCACAGCTGGGGCGCGGAATGGGTGGCAGCGTATCGCAAAGCGATGCGCGAGAACCCACCCGGTCTCTGGTGGGGTACATCCGCACCCCACCCTGTTCCTTTATCAGCTACAGCCGCTTGTGCCGCCGCAGGTGTTGCACTTCATGCAGGTGCCGTTGCGCACTAGCGTGTAGTTGCCGCATTCGCCACAGGCTTCGCCTTCATAGCCTTGCATCTTGGCTTTGGTACGGGCGTCAAGCGACACGGCACCGGAGGCGACGGAGGTGGTCGAAGTCATGGCCACGGCAACGCTGCCGGTGTCCATCTGCGGTGCCATCGTCATGCTCTCCATGCCGCCTTGAAGCAGAACCAGCTCCTGTGGGGGACGGTTGCGCAGGTAGCCGCTTGAGCTGATCTGCTTGAGCACTTCCAGTGACCGGCTGGCCGCATTTTCGGACAGTTCTGCCACGTTGCCGACGTTCTCTTCCTCTTCGCCCTTGCCCAGATCGTCGAATGTGGCCCCTTCGGGTTTCACATGTGCCAGATCGGTGCGGTCGAGGTAGGAAACCGCCAGCTCGCGGAAGATATAGTCGAGGATCGAGGTCGCGTTCTTGATGCTGTCGTTACCTTGGACCATGCCTGCCGGCTCGAACTTGGTGAAGGTGAAGGCATCAACGAATTCCTCAAGCGGCACGCCGTACTGAAGACCAACAGACACCGCGATGGCGAAGTTGTTCATCATGGCGCGGAAGCCCGCCCCTTCCTTGTGCATGTCGATGAAGATTTCACCGAGCTTGCCGTCTTCGTATTCACCGGTGCGCAGGTACACCTTGTGACCGCCCACGTTTGCCTTTTGCGTATAGCCCTTGCGGCGCTGAGGCATCTTTTCGCGGCTGCGGTTGATGACCTCTTTGATGACGATCTTCTCGACGATCTTTTCGGCCAACACAGTTGCTTTTTCCTGCATGGAGCCGGATTCGAGCACTTCTGCTGCTTCATCATCATCTTCGACCAGCGAAGCCGCCAAAGGCTGGCTGAGTTTGGAGCCGTCACGGTAAAGCGCGTTGGCCTTGATGCCCAAAGACCAGCTGAGTTCATAGGCCTTCTGGCAGTCTTCGATGGTTGCGTCGTTCGGCATGTTGATCGTCTTGGAGATCGCGCCGGAGATGAAGCTTTGCGCCGCAGCCATCATGTAGATGTGGCTGTTGACGGACAGGTAACGCTTGCCCTTTTTGCCGCAGGGGTTCGCACAATCGAAGATGCTGTAGTGCTCTTCTTTCAGGTGCGGTGCCCCTTCGAGGGTCATGGTGCCGCAAACGTGGTCGTTGGCCGCGTCAATGTCTGCTTTGGAGAAGCCCAGAGACTTCAGCAAATCGAATGTAGGATCGTTCAGCTTTTCGGCCGGGATGCCCAGAACTCCGGTGCAGAATTCCTCACCCAGCGTCCACTGGTTGAACACAAAGCGGATGTCGAACGCCTGCGCCAGTGCCGCGTCTACCTTGGCAAGCTCGTTGGGACCGAAACCGTGGCCCATCAGCGTGGTGTGGTTGATGCCGGGGGCATTGCCGATGGTGCCGTGGCCCACAGCGTAGCCGACGATCTCTTCGATCTGGGCTGAGCCGTAACCGAGCTTTTCCAGTGCTGCCGGAACGGATTGGTTGATGATCTTAAAGTAACCACCGCCCGCAAGTTTCTTGAACTTCACCAGTGCGAAGTCGGGTTCGATGCCTGTGGTGTCACAGTCCATAACCAGACCGATTGTTCCCGTCGGCGCGATAACAGACGTCTGGGCGTTGCGGTAACCATGTACCTCACCCAGCTTCAGCGCCTCGTCCCAGCAGGACATGGCCACATCTACCAGACCCGGCTGCGGGCAGTTGTCGTGATCCAGCGCCACAGGCTTGATCGCCAGCTCTTCATAGCCGTTTTCGTTGCCGTAAGCCGCGTTGCGGTGGTTGCGCATAACGCGCAGCATGTGATCGGCGTTCTTTTTGTAGCCCGGGAAAGCGCCCAGCTCGCCGGCGATTTCAGCGGATGTGGCATAGGCAACGCCTGTCATGATCGCTGTCAGCGCCCCGCAAAGTGCGCGGCCCTCTTCGCTGTCATAAGAGTAGCCCATGTTCATCAGCAAACCGCCGATGTTTGCATAACCCAGACCCAAGGTGCGGAAGTCGTACGAACGCTGTGCAATTTCCTTGGAGGGGAACTGCGCCATCATCACGGAGATTTCCAGCGTTACGGTCCAAAGGCGGCTGGCGTGCATGTAGTCTTCGACGTTGAACGTGCCGTCCTCAAGGAAGGTCAGCAGGTTCATGGACGCAAGGTTACAAGCCGTGTCGTCAAGGAACATGTATTCGGAACAAGGGTTTGAGCCACGGATTGCGCCGTCTTCGGGGCATGTGTGCCAGTCGTTCACAGTATCGTGGTACTGGATGCCCGGATCGGCACAGGCCCATGCGGCGTGGCCGACCTGCTCCCACAGATCGCGGGCGCGGATGGTTTTGCTGACGCGACCTGTCACACGGTCGATCAGTTCCCAATCGGCGTCTTTTTCAACAGCCGTGAGGAAGCCGTTTGTCACGCGGATGGAGTTGTTGGAGTTCTGACCGGAGACGGAGTTATACGCCTCAGAGTCCCAATCCGTGTCATATGTCGGGAATTCGATGCTGGTGTGGCCCTGCTTGGCATAATCCAGCACGCGCTTTACGTAAGTTTCGGGGATCGCGACCTTTTTTGCCTCGCGCACCGCCGCTTTCAACTGATCGTTCTTGGCAGGATCATACGCGTCTGCCTCTGCCCCGTCCCAGCCTTTGATGGCTTCGAATAGCAGGTTGAGTTTTTGCTCGTGCATCTTGGAGCCGGCAACGATGGACGCTACTTTCTGCTCTTCGAGAACCTTCCAGTTAATGAAATCTTCGATATCGGGGTGGTCCGCATCGACGATGACCATCTTGGCCGCGCGGCGGGTGGTACCGCCGGATTTGATCGCGCCCGCTGCACGGTCACCGATTTTCAGAAAACCCATGAGGCCGGAGGACTTACCGCCACCTGACAGCTTTTCACCTGCACCGCGCAGGCTGGAGAAGTTGGTACCTGTACCGGAGCCATATTTGAACAGGCGTGCTTCGCGCACCCAAAGATCCATGATGCCGCCGTCACCGACCAGATCGTCACCTACCGACTGGATAAAGCAGGCGTGTGGCTGTGGGTGTTCGTAAGACGAGGTGGAGCGTGTCAGCTCGCCGGACTGGTAATCCACATAGTAGTGACCCTGTGCAGGTCCGTCGATGCCGTAGGCCCAGTGCAGGCCGGTGTTGAACCACTGGGGGGAGTTCGGCGCGCCGCGCTGTGAAGCAAGGATATGGCGCATTTCGTCGTAGTAGGCGCGCGCGTCCTCTTCGTTGGTGAAATAGCCACCCTTCCAGCCCCAGTAGCACCATGCACCTGCAAGACGGTCGAAAACCTGCTTGGAGGATGTCTCGCCGCCCATGGTCGCGCCTTCGGCTGGGACCGAGCGCCACAGGAATTCAGGAACGCCCTTTTCTTTCACCTTCTTGACTGCGGAAGGCACGCCGGCTTTGCGGAAATATTTCTGTGCGATAACGTCGCTTGCCACCTGGCTCCAGCTTGACGGCACTTCGACGTCGTCCAGCTTGAACACGATCGACCCGTCCGGATTGCGGATTTCAGAGACAGTCGTGATGAAATCCAGTTCTGCGTATGCGTCCTGGTTTGCCTTGGTGAATTTGCGTTCGATCTTCATTATCGCTGCCTCTGTCCTAACTGTTGTCACTTATGAGCTACCCAAGGGTCTGCCCCGTTCCCGTTCACTGCCGGCACGAAAATCATGTTCCCGAAAGGCGTGTTGCCTACGGATACATGCAGAATCTGATCGAATTGGTCGTCGTCTAACTGCTCTCGTGCCTCGATGCGCCTCCTCAGCGTTAACCACTATATGTTGTGGCGTCATCGTCGGCCTGCACAACCTGACGTATCCGGCCCCATTCGGTCAACGGATTTATTTGAAAATTTTTGGCATTCTTGTGGTTGACGGACTGGCAGAATTTGCGGTGCGTCCCCAAGAGTGATTCATAAAGTTAATATCCCCAAGCAGGGTACAAAAACGCAAACAGCGTGCTAGTCGAAATAGTCAAATGTCCCGGCACATTTAGCCACATAGGTTGAGGCAGGACTTGAAGTTATCCACAGGGCACCAGTGCATAAACCGTGTGCGGGACCCGCCTTCAACTTTTTTTAGCGTTCGATGTCACACTGCACAAAAAGGCAACAGATCGTCACCGAGAGTGACCAGAATCGGAGGGACAGCCCTGCGCTCTACCCCACAACAGGTAGAGAGCGGACCGAGCTAATCTAGATATAGTGTTTGACGGAAGCGCGTTTCGGGCGGTGTGGTCAGCGCAGAAAAATGACTACGACAGCCCACGAGGCGATTTAATCGCCATCACGCCAAACAGGTTCATCATTATATGGTGAAGTGGTCGGAGCGAGAGGATTCGAACCTCCGACCCCCTGTACCCAAAACAGGTGCGCTACCAGGCTGCGCCACGCTCCGACTGCCGCTTCTTTAGCCACAGTTCAAACGAATGAAAAGCCCTGAATGGCTCTAAATGTGCCCTGTCTTAGAAAATCAGCACGGCCAGACCGGTGACCACGCGGCATGAGCGGGATGGCGGACCTCGCTTCCCTTCTCAATCCCCAGTCTTGCAGCCAGTCCACCGTTGATTTCGAGAACCGTCAATATGTCATCACCGCCGGGAATCGCTGACTCGTCCAGGGGAATCGCATTGTGGTGGATATGTTGGACGATCCCGCTTGCGTCGATAAAGAGCATGTCGAGCGGGATCAGCGTGTTGCGCATCCAAAAGCTGGTGGTGCGCGGGGCTGCGTTTACAAAGTACATGCCCGCACCCAAAGGCATTTCAGTGCGGTGCATCAACCCCTGCGCCTGCTCTGCCGGATCGTCCGCGATTTCGACAGTGAAGCGCGCCAAACCCCAGTCTCCGCGCAGCTCTACCGTCTGCGGATCACAGGTTTGCGCCGCGACAGCGGGTACCAAAGCGCAAAAGGCCAGAAGACCCGCGCTTAGTCGTTTTGTGAAATGTCGGACTGTAGCACCGTTTCCCATGCCTGAACCTCACCGGCCATTTGCCCGCGCTTACCCTGAATTACCCGCAACGCAAGCGCCTCTCCGGGTTGTAGATCAGACAGGCCGGACTGGCGCAACACTTCTACATGAACAAAGACATCCTCTGGCTTGCCAAAGACATTTGCAAAACCGAAGCCTTTGGCTTTGTCGAACCACTTGACCCGGGCAGGCTCCAACGGGGCCGCACGCAGCGTTTCCTGATCCAGCCCTGCAATATCGGGCAAAGGCGCGGGTTGCGTGCTTTCGCCTGGATGGATCGCGACAATCTGAACGGCCTGAACGCCGCGGCCCGTCTCGTGAACCATAAGTTCAATCGAGGTGCCGTCAGCAATCGAGCTTTGCCCGAAGTTGCGCAGGACATTGATATGCAACAAGATATCCGGCCCGCCTTCGTCTGCAACGACAAAACCGAAGCCTTTTACCGGATCGAACCACTTTACCGCACCGGCGATATGCCGATGATCCTCGCCCTCCGGCGCATGCTGACCGCTTTGCGGTTGCGATCCTTGATCCTTACTGTCTTCTACCACATATCACCTTCGATCATCCGATCATCAATTACCGTTCCACCGTAGCGTCCCATTGGATCGAAGCCCGTGCGGGTAAAAATGGTGGTCATATTACTCAATCAAATATTCGTGCTACGGGTTTAACCGCTGCACGTCCCATCCGGCGTCCACAGATGCACGCCGCCATTGAAAGCGGTCGTGCAAACGGTGATCCCCATCCGCCCAGAACTCTATCTCTAGCGGCGTCAACCGATAGCCTCCCCAAAACGGGGGTCTGGTCGGGTTTGTACCCTTTGTTGCCGTAACTTTTGCCACCTCGGCCATAAGGGCCGTGCGACTGCTTAGCGGCTGCGACTGCTTTGAGGCCCAAGCCCCAAGGCGGCTTTTGAGGGACCGGGATGAGTAATATTCATCCGCCTGTGGCCCGTCTTCTTTTGTGATCAAACCGCGCGCACGCACCTGTCTGCGTAGCGATTTCCAGTGCATGACAAAGGCAGCCTTGCCGCCCTGATCAAGCTCTTTCGCTTTTTGGCTTTCGTAGTTGGTATAGAATACAAAGGCGTCGTCTTCGACATCCTTGAGCAATACCATTCTGGCATTGGGAAGCCCGTCCGAATCGACAGTGGACAGCGCAATGGCATTGGGATCGTTGATTTCAGACGCTTCCGCCTCGGTCATCCATTCGCGGACAATCGCAAACGGATCCTCGCCCGCAAATTTTCCAGACCGACCTGCCATCAAAACACCCTAGGTTCCAAATACCGCAGTCGCCGTACAAATTCCGGCGCTACGTACCTCAGAGCTACATGATAAGACATGACCAAACAACCTAAAGCTGCCGGAGCGCTTGGTTTTTTCCGGCTTGACCGTAGGTCATTGCAACCCACAATAGAAGAAGTTGGGCCGGTCTCAGCAGTCTTGATGGTCTGCACGCAATGGCCTAAACGGGATAGAGCAAAGACAACCAAAGATGGATAGAGCATGGCGAACGATCTGATGCAGGGCAAACGCGGGCTGATCATGGGTCTGGCCAATGACAAATCCATCGCATGGGGTGTCGCCCGTGCTTTGGCGGACGCGGGTGCGGAGCTTGCGTTTTCCTATCAGGGCGACGCCCTGAAAAAGCGGGTTGGCCCATTGGCCCAGCAGTTGGGCAGCGATATCGTCCTGCCCTGTGATGTCGGTGACGAGGCGTCGATTGACGCTCTTTTCGATGATCTTAAAGAACGCTGGGAGAGCATTGACTTTGTCGTTCACGCCATTGGATTTTCTGACAAAAACGAGCTTCGCGGCCGCTATGTCGATACCAGCCGTGGCAATTTTGCGATGTCGATGGATATCTCTGTCTACTCCTTTACCGCGGTCATGCAGCGCGCGGAAAAAATGATGACACCGGGTGCCAGCGCGCTGACACTCACCTATTACGGCGCGGAAAAAGTGATGCCGCATTATAATGTGATGGGTGTCGCCAAGGCAGCGCTTGAGGCATCGGTAAAGTACCTAGCCGAAGACCTCGGTAAGGATGGCATCCGTGTGAATGCGATCAGCGCCGGGCCGATCAAGACGCTGGCCGCCTCCGGTATCGGTGACTTCCGCTACATTATGAAGTGGAACGAGTATAACTCGCCCCTGCGCCGGAACGTGACGATTGAAGACGTGGGCAAAGCGGCTTTGTTTCTGGTTTCCGACCTGGGATCAGGGACCACGGGCGAGAACCTTCACGTCGATGCAGGCTATCACGTGGTAGGCATGAAGGCGGTTGATGCGCCTGACATGTCCAAAGACTAAGCCGGCCCTTGAATGCCAGACCACACATTGAAAGTGACCTTATGACCGACACCCGCCTGCCCCACGAAAAAGGTTTCCACATCTCATGGGATCAGATTCACCGTGACAGTCGGGCGCTTGCGTGGCGGCTGGATGGCAAGGGCCCCGATGATGGTGCGTGGCGTGCAGTTGTGGCAATCACACGCGGGGGCATGGCACCTGCGATGATTGTTGCGCGCGAACTAGACATTCGCACGGTCGATACGATCTCGGTTGTGTCCTATCATTCGGGCGGCGGCAAAGCCGATGAACGGCGCGAGGCGAAAGTGCTGAAGTCCCCTGACCAAGAGATGATGGGCGATGGCACCGGTATCCTGATCGTCGACGATCTGGTCGACAGCGGCAAAACACTGGAACTGGTTCGCACCCTCTATCCCAAGGCGCATTTTGCCACTGTTTACGCGAAGCCAGAAGGCGAACCGCAGGTGGACACCTTTATCACCGGCGTCAGTCAGGACACGTGGATTTTCTTCCCATGGGACATGGCCCTGCAATATGTAGAGCCGTATCGCGGCAAGGATTGAGCCGGACGACAGTACGGACCCTGCCTTTTTTACGCTCTTGATTGGACGCAACAGATGATCCTCTCCCGCACCGCCGCCACCTTTCCACCCCCCGTGATGGAGGCCCGTCGCTGGCTTGACGGCGTGACGCATCCTGCGGACCGACCGCTTATGAATGTGTCGCAGGCCGCCCCGGTCGATCCACCGCCGCAAGCCTTGCGGCAGGCGATGGCAGATGCCGCGCTGACCCACGATGACGCGCATTTGTATGGGCCGGTTCTGGGCATGCAGACATTGCGCGAGGAACTTGCCAGTCGCACAGCAGCGCACTACGGCGGCACGGTCACTGCCGATCAGGTTGGGATCACGTCCGGCTGTAACCAGGCATTCGCTGCGGCCATCGCAATGTTGTGCGGTGAAGGGGATGAAGTCATTCTGCCAACGCCTTGGTATTTCAACCATAAGATGTGGTTGGATATGTCGGGCGTGCAGAGTGTGGCACTGCCTGTCGAGGCGGATATGCTGCCCGATCCGGATCGCGCTGCTGCATTGATCACGGACCGCACGCGTGCAATTGCGCTGGTCACGCCGAACAATCCGACAGGTGCCGAATATCCCGACAGTCTGGTGCAGGCACTTTTCGATCTGGCGCGCAGTCGTGGCATAGCGCTGATCTTGGACGAGACCTACCGCGACTTCGACAGCCGCAGCGGTCCTCCCCATGCGCTGTTTCAAGACCCCGACTGGCATGACACCCTCATCCATCTCTATTCCTTCTCCAAGGCCTACCGCCTGACGGGACACCGCGTGGGAGCTCTGGTCACAAGCGCGGCACGGCTGGCAGAGGTCGAAAAGTTTCTCGATACGGTTGCAATTTGTCCGGGCCAGCTTGGCCAGCATGCCGCGCTTTGGGGCTTGCAGAACCTGTCGCAGTGGCTTGCAGGCGAACGTGATGAAATCCTGAACCGCCGCGCCGCGATCACTGAAAATCTGCCGCGCCTGCAGGAGCACGGTTGGCAGCTTCTGGGTCTGGGCGGCTATTTTGCATATATGAAACACCCGTTCGAGATCAGCTCTGCGGAACTGGCACCTCAGATGGTCAGGGATGCAGGCATCCTTTGCCTGCCCGGCACAATGTTTTACCCCGATGGTGACGCAAGAGGCGCCGCGCAACTGCGGATTGCCTTTGCCAATCTGGATGCAGCGGGCATTGCACAGCTATTTGACCGTCTCGCCGCCTTGCCACGGGGCTAGGACGGGCTTAGACACGGTTTTCAACGTATAAGGGACGGTCAACATGGCAAAACGCTCGGGGCTCGGAAAGAGCGCAATGTGGGTTCTTATGGGTCTGCTGATCCTCGGACTTGGCGGCTTTGGCGCGGTGAACCTATCGGGCAACATCCGCACCATCGGTTCTGTCGGGACCAAATCCATTCCCGTTGATGCCTACGCCCGTCAGTTGCAAAACGAAATTCGCGCGATCGAGCAGCAGACGGGGCAACAACTGCCCTTCGCCCAAGCGCAGCAGATCGGTCTGGACCGTGCCGTATTGCAGCGCCTGGTCCGCAATCGGGCGCTGGATCACGAGAATGGCGTTCTGGGTCTGTCCATCGGGGACGAAGCGCTGCGCGAGGAGATCCTGCAAATCAGCTCTTTTCAGGGCGTAAACGGTGAGTTCGACCGCGAAGGCTACCGCTTTGCATTGGAGCAAGGCGGCGTGACCGAGGCCGAGTTCGAGACATCCTTGCGCGAAGAAGCCGCCCGCACCCTGTTGCAAGGTGCCATTCTTGGCGGTGTCCGCATGCCTGACGCTTATGCAGAGACCCTTGTGAACTATGTCACCGAAGAGCGCAGCTTTACCTGGAGCGTGCTGGGCGAAGACGCTCTGACCACGCCTTTGGCAGGCCCGTCCGAGGATGCTTTGCAGCGGTACTATGATGAAAACACAGACGATTTCATGCTGCCTGCGACGAAGATGATTACCTACACCCTCCTGACGCCGGAAACGCTGAGCGACGATGTTGTAGTGCCGGAAGAAGAGCTGCGCGCCGAATATGATGCACGTGCAAACACATACAACCAGCCGGAGCGCCGTCTGGTCGAGCGTTTGGTGTTCCCCGACCAGGAAACCGCTGAACAGGCTGCTGCTGCGCTTGAGGTCGATGGCACAACATTCCGTGCGCTGGTCGAAGAGCGCGGGCTTGATCTGGCAGATATTGATCTGGGCGATGTCAGCCGTCTTGAGCTGGATGCCGCGGGAGAAGCGGTATTCAACGCGGAAGTCGGCACAGTTGTCGGGCCGCAGGCCAGTCCGCTTGGCCCTGCCCTGTTCCGCGTGAACGGCGTTTTGCCTGCGCAGTCCACCAGCTTTGAAGACGCCCGCGAGGAATTGCGCGAGGAGCTGTCGCTCAACCGTGCCGTACGTGCCGTTGAGGCCCGAGCGGCTGATCTGGACGACCAGCTTGCCGGTGGTGCCACACTTGAACAGTTGGCGAACGAGACAGAGATGACCCTTGGCAGCATCGCATGGACACCCGAGACAACAGAAGGCATTGCCGCCTATGTCGATTTCCGCGAGGCGGCCCAAGAGTTGAACAGCGGCGACTTCCCCAAGATCGAACAGCTTGAGGACGGTAGCATCTTTGCCATGCGTCTGGACGAGGAACTGGCAGAACGCCCGATCCCGTTCGAGGATGCCCAAGAGCAGGTCAGCGCCGCATGGCGTAGCACGCAACTGGTTGACGCGCTGACAGCGCAAGCAACGACGCTTGCTGACAGCCTGAGCGGTGATGCGTCTTTTGAGGCCGCAGGCCTGGATGCGATCATCGAGACGGACCTTACAAGGAACGCCTTTGTCAGCGACACGCCCGAAGGGTTCATGAACGAAGTTTTCGATATGGAAGTCGGTGACGTCACCGTGCTGCCTAACGAGGACAGTGTCGTGATCCTGCGCCTTGATGCAATCACACCTGCAGGTGTAGACGAAGACAACGCCGCCCTGCTTAGCCAGTTGAGCGGTCAGATCGATCAGGCGCTCGCGCAGGATTTGTTCACGATCTATTCAGATGATGTAGTTCGCCGCGCAGAGCCGCAGATTGACCAGCAGGCCTTGCAGGCTGTTCACGTCAACTTTCCGTAAAGCACACCAGTTATGGCTTTGACCCCCTCGTTTGACGACTTCGCCGCAGGCCATGCTGCGGGTCGCAACCAGATCGTTTATACCCGCCTCGCGGCTGATCTGGACACGCCTGTTTCCTTGATGATCAAGCTGACTGGTGCTGCGGAAAACGCCTTTGTTCTGGAATCCGTTACAGGCGGCGAGGTGCGCGGGCGCTATTCCATCATCGGTATGAAGCCCGATCTGATCTGGCGCTGCCGGAACGAGACGTCGGCCGTGAACCGCGAAGCCCGCTATGATGCTGATGCCTTTGTGGATGTGGCGGGCAATCCACTGGATGTGCTCCGCGATCTGATTGCTGAATCGCAGATTGACCTGCCCGAAGACTTGCCACAAGCCGCTGCCGGTCTGTTCGGCTATCTGGGCTATGACATGATCCGGCTGGTCGAGCATCTACCGGATGTGAACCCCGACCCGCTGGGCCTGCCGGATGCAGTTATGCTGCGTCCTTCGGTGATTGCCGTGCTCGACGGTGTGAAAGGCGAAGTTACCATCGTTTCCCCTGCATGGGTGTCGGACGGGCAAACCGCGCGGGCTGCCTATGCGCAAGCGGCTGAGCGTGTGATGGATGCGGTGCGCGATCTGGAACGTGCGATGCCGGGTGCCAGCCGTGATCTGGGCGACGCGTCGGAAGCCTCCGAGCCGGTGAGCAATTTCACTCGCGAAGGCTACAAATCCGCTGTTGAAAAGGCGCGTGAGTATATCGTGGCGGGCGACATATTTCAGGTTGTTCCGAGCCAGCGGTGGGCGCAACAGTTCCCGCGCCCGCCCTTCTCGCTTTACCGCTCGCTGCGCCGTACGAACCCATCGCCGTTTATGTTCTATTTCAACTTCGGCGGCTTTCATGTGGTGGGTGCATCGCCCGAAATCCTTGTGCGGGTCTTTGGCAACGAAGTGACCATCCGCCCGATTGCGGGCACTCGCCCGCGTGGAGCGACGCCGGAAGAGGACCGCGCGTTGGAGGTTGATCTGCTGGGCGACGAGAAAGAACTGGCAGAGCATTTGATGCTGCTGGATCTGGGCCGCAACGACGTGGGGCGCGTGGCCAAGATCGGCACGGTACGCCCGACCGAGGAATTCATCGTCGAGCGGTATAGCCACGTCATGCATATCGTGTCGAACGTTGTGGGCGAGTTAAAAGAAGGCTGCGACGCGCTTGATGCCTTCTTTGCCGGTATGCCCGCAGGCACCGTATCGGGTGCCCCCAAGGTCCGCGCGATGGAAATCATCGACGAACTTGAGCCGGAGAAGCGCGGCGTCTATGGCGGCGGTGTCGGATATTTCAGCGCGGGCGGCGATATGGACATGTGCATCGCGCTCAGGACAGCCGTCATCAAGGACGAAACGCTTTATATTCAGGCCGGTGGCGGTGTCGTCTATGACAGCGATGCAGAAGCTGAATACATGGAAACCGTGCATAAATCCGGCGCGATCCGGCGCGCGGCTGCGGATGCGGCCCGCTTTGACGGCTCTGGCCGGAACTGAGCCTGATGCCGCGTCCCGCCTTTGAAATTGCCGGTGAGAGCATTGCAGCGGGCACATCGGCAAACATCGCCCTGCCCGTTTCAATCCTCCCAGATCACACGCCAGTTGCATTGAACGTACAGGTCCATCACGGCAAACGCGACGGGCCTACAATGTGTGTGAGTGCTGCCGTCCACGGCGACGAGGTGATCGGGGTCGAGATTGTGCGCCGCCTGCTCCGTGCGCCGCAGCTCAAATCACTGCGTGGCACGTTGCTTGTTGTTCCTGTGGTCAACTCCTTTGGATTTCTGTCACGCTCGCGCTATCTGCCGGACCGGCGCGACCTGAACCGCTGCTTTCCCGGCCACCCATCAGGCTCAATGGGGTCACGGCTGGCGCATATTTTCCTGCAGGACGTGGTGCTGCGCTGTGATTTCGGCATCGACCTGCATTCAGCGGCCATTCATCGCACAAACCTGCCGCAGGTACGTATCTCGCCGGAAGATCCCTTTACGCGCCAGATGGCGCTGGATTTCGGTGCACCTGTGGTGCTGACCTCGCCGTTGCGGGACGGATCATTACGGGGCGTTGCCGCGCAGGCTGGTACGCCGATGCTGCTGTACGAAGCGGGCGAAGGTCTGCGCTTTGATGAAATGGCTGTGCGGGCGGGCGTCGCCGGTATTCTGCGCGTGATGCGGGGCAAGGATATGCTGCCCGCGAAAGGCATTGCGCGGGCCAAGGTCGCCCCACATTTTTGTAGCAGCTCCAAATGGCTGCGTGCCCCGGCAGGCGGTCTGCTGCGCACGTTCCGCGCTGAGGGGGAGACCGTCGCACAGGGCGATGTTCTGGCCACGGTCTCCGACCCCTTCGGGGATGTGGAAACCGACCTTCTGGCACCGGCGGCGGGTATCCTGATCGGGCGGGCCATCCTGCCTGTGGTCAATGAAGGGGATGCCGTTTTCCATCTGGCCAAGCTAAGCCCGACAGCGGACGAAGCCACGGTGGACGATCTGTCAACGCAGCTTGAAACCGATCCCTTGTTCGACGAAGACGAGATTATCTGACGCGCCAAAGCTCCCTCCGGCATTGCCCGATGGAAGGCATGCCCTACCTGTTGCGTCTAACAGGAGGCTTTCCCATGCTCAGACTTGCCACAACCATTCTCGCCCTGACTGCCACAAGCGCGTTTGCCGATCTGACGATGCAGTTTGACGAGGGTGCGCCCAAGGACCGTTTCACGCTGACCAACGCGGGCGATTGTGCTCTGCCCGCAATGCAGGTTGTACTGGACATTGGAACCGCACCTGCCGGGCTGATCTTCGACGTGACGGGATCGGGCGCGGGCGTTCAGGTCTTCCAGCCGTTTGAACTTGTCGCCGGTGCCGACACTCTCAGCGCCACGCCGAAGGTGGTAGATGGCGACAGCGCAGTGATGCTGGATTTGCGCGGGCTGGCACCGTCGCGATCGGTGGCCTTTACCATTGATGTGGACGACACAGGCGGCGGGCGCGAGATCACGGTCAACGGATCAGAGATTTCAGGTGCCACATTCCGCGCAACGCTGGATGGAGAGACACTGACCGGCACTTTCGATGATCGCGCAGCTGCGCGTATACCGCTGGCTGCCTGTATCTCTTGATCCTGCAAGTTGGGTATAATTCTAGCGCAGGAACATCCGGTATCCGCAGGCGTTATCCACCTGCGTTTTCCCGCGTCAGCACTGCCGAAATCGGCGCGATGGCAACCTGCCCTGCGCGGTCCTGCAAACCCCACAACAACAAAGCCGAGATCGTATCGGGGCGCAAACGGCCCAACATGATCACAGCCCCTTCCTGACCCGCTTTGAAGGCCGCCTGATCGAGAAAACGGCGGATCACAGTGGCGGTCTGGCCTTTGCTGTCAAAGTCACGAAAGACAGGGTCGGCTGGAACACCTTCCTTGCGGGCGAGCTTGGGCATGGTGTTCAGACCCTTGTCCTGTGTCACCAGTCCGTGACCGGATTGCGCAAGAATGGCGGCAACCTGATCCGACACTTCGCGAGAGCTTTGTAAACCGCCCTGCGGTCCCTCCAGCACGCCGACGACTTCGCCAAGCTGGGCCAGCGTGACGCCCAAGGTCGTCTCAACGTCAGAGGCACGCGCACCGCCGGGCAGATCGACCATGGCCATCACCTCAAATCCCGCTTCGCGGTAGAGCTTCATACGCTCGGTCGCGTCAGCCAGGCTGCTGTCGACTGCGATGTTGAGGCTGTAGGGAAAGCTGCGCAATGCTGCGATGCCGGAGGCACCGGTTGTCGGGCTGGTGCCATCGTCGATCAGAACAATCCCCATCAGCGGCTTGCCATCGGGATTGGTAAAACGTTGGCCGAATTGCACGATGGGGCGCAGGTCGCTGCCCCGCGCGCTGCGGTCTTCGTTGATTACTGTAACCTCTTCGCCGCCACCCTCTGCCGTTTCCGCTTCGGGTCTGCGGATACGCACGGCGCTGTCGCGCTCTGTCAGCGATACGGCGGGCGTGCCGAGTTGCGGGCGCACTGTGGGTGCCAGCATCGCCACCTCGGGTGCGTCTTCTGTTTCTGTGGGCGTCTCATCGCCAGCTGTTTCGGGTTCTTCCGTCGCTGGGGCCAGAATGGATGGCGGCTCCACGGGTTGCAGCGTGGCTTGCTGATCGGCCTCAGGTGCGTTCGGCGTACCGTCTGCTTGCTGTTCTGCCGGTGTATCAGGTGTCAGCGTGTCCGTCTCAGCCCCCTGATCCACGCGGGCGGTCTGCGGCACGGAGGCCGTGCCTTCCACCGGTGGTGTCTCCTGTTCGGGCGTCGCTGCGGTTTCGCTTTCTACTGGTGCGGGGTCTTCCTGAGCGTCATCCTCTTGGACAGTCACGGCGGCTGGTGCTTCGGGATCGGTAGTGGATGCCTCACCATTCGGGTCTGTACCCTGCTGAGGTGCCGGGTCGGGCAGATCAGCGGGGGCTGTGTCAACGCTTACCGTATCAGGCTCCTGCGGCAACATAGGGGCCAGTGCCTGAGGGTTGGGGAACACCGGATCTTCGGCGTTTAGCGCAAGGGGGCCTGACGCATCGCCCTCAGATGGCGCATCCAGACCTGAGATGATTGCCGATTGTGGCTCCCGAGGGGCCGAGGGCGCTTCGGTTTCTATGGTCGAAAGCGTGTCGACGGCTGGCGGCTCTGGCTGGTCCGAGGCGGGGTCGTTCCGTACCACCTGATCGGGCGCGCTCAGACTGGCGTCGGGTGTCACAACCGACACTTCGGGTGCCGTGGGTGCTTCCGCCCCGTCCATTGCGGTTGCGTCCACGCGCGGAGCTTGCGCAACCGGTACCATGACCGATGCAACAGCACCAACTCCGAGGCTGACCACTCCGCCCCATAGCGCGCCGCTTAGAAAACCGCCTGCCATCCCGACATCTCCTGCTCGCTCGGCCATCCGACGTTTCGGACGGCTCTTCTCTCAATCGGCCTGTACGCGCTCTTGACGGCGCACGGCAAGCCTGAACATCTATGGGGTTCACTATACCCTGCCCGGTTGGCATGTCGCCAGCCTTAAGGCACCCTCTGGATGCAAAGAATTGACCATTGTTGCTGCTCATCGATAACTACGACAGCTTTACCTACAACCTTGTACACTATCTGGGCTCTCTCGGGGCAGATGTGCAGGTGCACCGCAACGATAAGCTGAGCGTCGCCGATGCGCTGGCGATGCGGCCTGCGGGTATTTTGCTTTCACCCGGTCCCTGCGATCCCGATCAGGCTGGCATTTGCCTTGATCTGACCCTTGCTGCCGCCAAAGCGCATGTGCCGCTGTTGGGTGTGTGTCTGGGCCATCAGACGCTGGGACAGGCGTTTGGCGGGAAAATTGTGCGTGCGGGCGAGATCGTGCACGGCAAAATGGGTCAGATGCACCACGATGGCAGTGGCGTTTTCGCCGGACTGCCCTCTCCCTTTGCGGCAACCCGTTATCATTCATTGGTGGTGGAACGCGAAAGCCTGCCGGACGCCTTGCGCGTCACTGCAGAGCTTGAGGACGGCACCATCATGGGACTTCAACACAAGGAACTGCCGCTGCACGGCGTCCAGTTCCATCCCGAATCGATCCGGTCGGAGCATGGACATGCCCTGCTGCAAAACTTCCTAGATGAAATGAAGGTGCCCGCATGAGTGAAGCCCTCAAACCCCTGATTGATGCGGCTGCAAACGGCCCTTTGACCCGCGACCAAGCGGCGGAAGCTTTCGAGATCCTGTTTGAAGGAGAAGCCACGCCGAGCCAGATCGGCGGCTTCCTGATGGCGCTGCGCACACGGGGCGAAACGGTGGACGAATACGCTGCTGCGGCCTCGGCGATGCGCGCAAAGTGCCATCCGGTAAAAGCGCCCGAAGGAGCGATGGACATTGTCGGCACAGGTGGCGACGGCAAAGGCACGCTGAATATCTCAACCGCAACCGCCTTCGTGGTGGCCGGTGCAGGCGTTGTAGTCGCCAAACACGGCAACCGCAATCTGTCCTCCAAATCTGGTGCCGCAGATGCGCTGACGCAGATGGGGCTGAATGTGATGGTCGGCCCGAAGGTCGTCGAGCGCGAGCTGGCCGGTGCCGGAATCGGTTTTATGATGGCCCCGATGCACCATCCGGCGATTGCCCATGTGATGCCAACGCGGTCCGAACTTGGAACGCGCACGATTTTTAACATCCTTGGCCCCCTGACCAACCCCGCCGGCGTTAAACGCCAGCTCACGGGGGCTTACCGCCGCGACCTGATCCGCCCCATGGCCGAGACATTGCAGGCGCTGGGATCAGACAAAGCATGGTTGGTCCACGGCTCCGACGGCACGGATGAATTGACCATTACCGGCGTAAGCTGGGTGTCCGGCCTTGCGGACGGTGCTGTATCAGAATTTGAAATCCATCCCGAAGACGCAGGCCTTCCGGTGCATCCTTTTGAAGCAATCGTCGGTGGCACGCCGGAGGAAAATGCGCTTGATTTCAAAGCGCTACTGGACGGCGAAGCCTCAGCCTACCGCGATGCTGTGTTGCTGAACTCCGCTGCTGCATTGACTGTGGCAGACGCGGCACCTGACTTGAAAACCGGCGTTGAGATGGCCCGCGCAAGCATCGATTCAGGTGCGGCAAAAGAAAAGATCGCCCGCGTCGCCGCCCTATCTCACGAAAAATGACCTTGTTCGATCTGTCGCGTCTGGGTGCCTGGTCGGACCTACCATTCTTTAACGAGACACTGCCCCTGATTGAGACAGCACTGGAAGCGGAGCATCGCCCCGTCTTTCCACCGGCACCAGCCGTGTTTCACGCGTTTGAACGGACACAACCGCGCGACACCCGCGTCGTAATACTTGGGCAGGACCCCTATCACACGCCGGGAAAAGCAGACGGCTTGGCGTTTTCCATCCCCACCGGATTTGGCGGGCGGCTCGACAGTCTGGGGAATATTTTCAAGGAAATAGAGACCGATCTGGGCCAGCCACGATCGCGCACTGATCTTTCTGACTGGGCCGATCAAGGGGTGTTGCTCCTGAATACCGCGCTTACCGTGCCGCAGGGTGCGGCCAAGGCACATGCAAAACTGGGGTGGAGCGTTCTGGTCGATCAAGTATTGGCGGAACTGGCCGGTGCCCCCCGCGCCTATCTACTCTGGGGGGGACCCGCACAGAAAGCTGCAAAGAACGTCGATGCAGGGGCAAATCTGAAGATCGAAAGCGCCCATCCCTCGCCGCTTTCTGTGCATCGCGGATTTTTCGGATCGCGCCCCTTCTCTCGCACCAACGAATGGTTGCAGGCCCGCGGCTTAGCGCCCATAAACTGGGGCGACCCGGAGGGACTATGACTGATACGATACTCGATAAAATCAAAGCCTATAAGCTTGAAGAAGTCGCCGCGGATAAGCTGGCAAAACCTCTGGCTGAGGTCGAGGCAGATGCTAAAGCCGCGCCGACAGTGCGGCCGTTTTCGGATGCCCTGCACGCGGCATCCCGCGAAGGATACGGGTTGATCGCGGAGATCAAGAAAGCGAGCCCATCCAAGGGCTTGATCCGCGAAGATTTTGACCCCGCCGCGCTGGCGCAGGCCTATGCAGAAGGTGGAGCAACCTGTCTTTCCGTGCTGACCGACACGCCCAGTTTCCAAGGTGCCAAAGAATTCCTCGTTCAAGCGCGAGACGCTTGTGATCTGCCTGTGCTGCGCAAGGATTTCATGTACGATACATATCAGGTGGCCGAAGCCCGCGCCTTGGGTGCGGATTGTATCCTGATCATCATGGCGTCCGTATCAGATACCCAGGCGCTTGAGCTTGAGGCCTGCGCAACCGAGTGGGGCATGGACGCCTTGATCGAAGTGCATGATGCAGAGGAACTGGAACGCGCCGGACGTCTGACCAGCACGATGATTGGTATAAACAACCGCAACCTCAAGACGTTCGAGACCTCTCTTGATGTGACACGAAGCTTGTCGAAGTCGGTACCGGCGGACCGGATCATCGTCTCTGAATCGGGTCTGAACACGCCGCAGGATCTGGCGGATATGGCGCTTTACGGCGCGCGTGTGTACCTGATCGGTGAAAGCCTGATGCGTCAGGCTGATGTGGCGACGGCCACACGCGATCTGTTGGCAAATCCGCTCACTGCCGGAGGGATGTAAATGCCTCTCACGCATTTCGACGCGCAGGGCGATGCGCATATGGTCGACGTCTCTGAAAAGGCCGTGACGGCCCGGATTGCAGTCGCAGAAAACCACATAAAGATGCAGCGCGAAACCTTTGATATCATTTCAGAAGGTCGCGCCAAGAAAGGTGATGTTCTAGGGGTAGCAAGGCTGGCAGGCATCATGGCCGCCAAACGTACGCCTGATCTGATCCCGCTGTGTCACCCCCTACCGATTACCAAGGTCAGTGTAGATTTGGACTTGGACACAGGCTTGCCCGGCGTACGTATCACGGCCACGGTCAAAACGACCGGTCAGACAGGCGTTGAGATGGAGGCGCTCACAGCAGCCTCGATCTGTGCGTTGACAGTCTATGACATGACGAAAGCGGTAGATAAAACGATGGAAATCGGTGGCTTGCGTGTCGTTCTTAAGGACGGTGGAAAGTCCGGCCGGTTCGAGGCGGAATGATCTCTGTCGAACAGGCGCTGGAGGCTTTGCTGGCTCTGGTGGAGCCGCTGGAGAGCGAGAACGTCCATCTGCGCGATGCCGCGCAAAGAGTGTTGGCCCGAGACGTCGCAGCCAGCCGCACACAGCCCCCTTTCGCCGCGTCTTCTATGGACGGATACGCAGTGCGCCGCGCCGAGGTGGAGCCGGACGCGATGTTCAAAGTGATTGGCGAAGCTGCGGCCGGTCACAGATTTGACGGCAGCGTCGGAGCGGGTCAGGCCGTGCGCATCTTTACCGGAGCCCCTGTTCCGGAAGGCGCGGATTTTGTTGTTATTCAGGAAGACACGACGCGGCGCGGGGATCTGATCACACTCGGACACAAGATCGGGGACAAGGACAACATCCGCCCCGCCGGAGGTGATTTTGAGAAGGGTCAACGCGTTGATGCGCCCTTGCGTCTGCGTCCGAGTGATATTGCCCTGCTGGCAGCGATGAACATTGCGCAGGTTCCCGTCACTCGCAAACCAAGGGTCGCCATCCTGGCCACCGGAGACGAGCTTGCCCAACCTGGCGAACAGCCCGGGCCCGATCAGATTATCGCATCCAACAGCTACGGGCTTGCCGCAATGATTGAGGGTATTGGCGCTGAGGTGCGCCTGCTGCCCATCGCACGCGATACGGAAAGTTCGTTGAAACAGGCGTTTACGCTCGCTCAGGGTGCTGATCTGATTGTGACGATCGGTGGTGCATCTGTCGGGGATCACGATCTGGTGGCACCGGTCGCGGCAGAGATGGGACTGGAGCAGAGCTTTTACAAAGTTGCCATGCGGCCCGGAAAGCCATTGATGGCTGGTCGTCTGGGCAAAGCTGCAATGATCGGCCTTCCCGGCAATCCTGTATCCGCGATGGTATGCGGGCAGGTATTTGTCGCACCGGTATTGCGCAAGATGCTGGGATTGAACGAAAACCAACCGACAGCACAGCACGCCCCATTGGCATGCGCCCTGCCCGCCAATGGTCCACGTGCGCATTATATGCGGGCACGTTTTGTCGATGATGCGCTCTGCCCCGATGAAAGGCAGGACAGTTCTTTGTTAACCGTTCTGGCAACTGCGGACGCCCTGCTGGTGCGTCCTGTGTCCGATCCCGCGCGCAAAGCGGGCGATATCGTGGAATACCTGCCGCTTTAGCACCATCCCGAGGTTGGCGTTGACACAAAACAAGAACATCCCTAGAACAAAAGAAAACCATTTGTCGGAGGTGTCCCGGTGCTGACCAAAAAACAACTCGATCTGTTGGCGTTCATTCACAAGCGTGTGCAACGCGATGGCGTACCGCCGAGCTTTGACGAGATGAAAATGGCGCTCGACCTGCGCTCCAAATCCGGCATCCATCGTTTGATTACAGCACTGGAAGAACGCGGGTTTATCCGCCGCCTGGCCCACCGCGCCCGCGCGATCGAGATTGTGAAGCTCCCCGAAAGCCTTGGCGGTGCACCAAATTCCGGCTTCGTGCCGCGTGTGATCGAAGGCGACCGTCCTGATGCGCCACCGCCCCCCGCCGCGATGCCAGTAGCGAATACCGACAGTGCCAAGGTGCCCGTCATGGGCCAGATCGCTGCGGGTGTGCCGATTGAAGCGATCAATCACATGACCCATTCCGTCACCGTTCCAGGCGGCATGATTGCCGGATCGGGCGATCACTACGCGCTTGAGGTCAAAGGGGATTCGATGATCAATGCGGGCATCAACGATGGTGATGTGGTCGTGATCCGCGAAACGTCAGTGGCGTCAGACGGCGATATAGTCGTAGCACTGGTGGATGACAGCGAAGCGACTTTGAAGACCTTCCGGCGCAAAGGTGCCTCTATTGCGCTGGAAGCGGCCAATCCGGTGTATGAGACACGTGTTCTGCCTTCTGACCAAGTGAAGGTTCAGGGGCTTTTGGTTGGTTTGATCCGCACATACTGATCCTTGCGGTCTTTGGGCCACTGGGTCCAGAGCCGCTCTCCGGCCATCTGGCGTGCGGTGGTAATTTTCCATCCTTGGGGTGTTTTGCGCATCGCAACCGCTCCGGTCTGTTTGAGCGTTGTCGGGTCGAAAAGAAGACAATTCCGGCCACGCAGATGGTCTGCTTTGGCAGAGGCCACAATGATCTGGCTCTCTGAGCACTCTGTCATCGCTGCTGTAGCGCGTTTGCCTGAAAGATGTATCACTTCTCGGGTGACCCAAAGTGTTGCCGCTTCCATCTGACTTAGGCCAGCGCCATCGTTTTCAAGCCAGTTCCTTGCGACAAATCCAGCCCCTTTGGCTTTGCTCAAGGCCCGTCCCTCAGGCGTCATAACACCGACCAGACTGCCGGTGTCCGCGATCAGAACGTCCGGCCTGCGCGCCCCGTGCCAAAGAACAAAGCTGAGCACCATCATGACGCCGCCCGCCCACCGAAGGTGCCCCTGCCACAAAATTAATGTCAGAAATCCGTGCGCCAGAAGCGGCAGCACCCAAGGGCCCGGCCCCATCACGTAGCCCCGCGCGTCCTCTAGTTCGGCGATCCAATGGGCGACACCCAAAATCCAGTCTAGGCCAAGCCCCATGACCCACAACCCGATCCAGTCCAACCCTAACGGTGCCAGCAGAAACGCAAGGATCGCGGCGGGCATCACCAGCACGCCCATCAGCGGCACCGACAGAAGGTTC
This sequence comes from Sulfitobacter noctilucicola, assembly GCF_000622385.1. Lineage (NCBI taxonomy): Bacteria > Pseudomonadati > Pseudomonadota > Alphaproteobacteria > Rhodobacterales > Roseobacteraceae > Sulfitobacter > Sulfitobacter noctilucicola. The sequence goes on along the minus strand of NZ_JASD01000008.1, from coordinate 2,939,550 downwards.
GCGATCAATCCGTAATGCGCGATGGTGTTGAAATGGGCGGCGGCGATCGGGGCTGTGGCCAGACCTGCAACCGCAGATGACACCACGGTCGCAAAAACCGGTTTGGCCCATTTGGGCACAATGTCCTGTTCAATTTCTCGCAACCAGCCGAAAACAGCCACAAGCGCGGTCGTGGCGGCAAAGGACATCTGAAAGCCCGGACCCATCAACGCCTCGGGACGCAACGCCAGCACGATGATCGCGGCAACTGCTACGGCCCGCAGCGACAGTGCCCGCCGTCCAATCAGCAGCGCGGCGAGCGCCACAGCGACCATGATGAACGCCCGCTGGGTTGCTACATTCCCCCCTGAGAGCGCCAGATAGCCCGCCGCCGCGATCAGCGCGCCAATGGCGGCGATGCCTTTGGTCGGCCAGCGGAGCGCGACATGCGGAATGGCCGCGAGCGCCATACGCAAAGCGGCAAAGACCAAGGCAGTCAGCAACCCCATGTGCAATCCCGAGATCGCCAGAAGATGGGCCAGGTTGCTGGCACGTAAAGCATCAAGCGCGTCGCGGCTCATGGCGCTGCGATCGCCAGTGGTAATCGCCGCTGCAAATCCGCCGGTATCCCCTGTCAACACGGATTGAATGCGGGCAGACGCCGCCATGCGAATGCGGAACACCATAAGGCCTGCATGTCCGTCCTCTGCGGCCCCTGCCCCCATTAATGGCACGCGGGTATACCCGACCGCGCCTAGTCTCGCGAACCACGCATGACGCTGGAAATCAAAACCGCCCGGCTCTACCGGACCGGAGGGCGGCGACAGATGTGCGGTTGTCATAACCCGCAGACCAGGCTCGGGTGTAATGCCTTGGGTGCCGGCCCCATGTAGGGAAATGCGGACCCTTTTGGGCGTGCGGTCTGGCGGCACGCGGTCCAGTCGCACCTGATCGAGCGTGAGGCGGAGCGCATCCGACTGGCTGCGGTCCATCGCAACCACGCGCCCCTCTACAGCGCCGTAGTAACGCCAGCCCAACACCGGTTCCGCGACCGAATGCGCCCGCGCGCCTGCAAGGATGAAACCGATAAAACAAAGCGATAGGCCGGTGACCAAGGGGCCAAGCGCGTCCGGCACCCGCCACGAAAAGATAATTAGCGCGAGTGCCGCAATCGCGAGCCACAAGAAGATGGTAGGATGCGGTTCTATCCGGAGCGAGAAGTAGCGACCGATGCCAAGCGCAAGACACACCGGCACCCAGCCCAGCATGCCGCCGCGCTGTGCCAGCAAGACCGTGTTCATCCGCGCCCGGCTTTGCGTGATCATGCGGGGGATACGCCCCATGCTTGCCCCCGTTCATCGCACTGGATAGATAGGCTTCAAACCCTAACGGGCGCATGGTTAGCAAAAGGTAAATGCAAACCGGCTCCGGTATCATTCAGTTAAGAAAGTGCGCTCATGTCCACAGACGTCGTTACCCGTTTCGCCCCGTCCCCTACCGGATTTCTGCACATCGGGGGCGCGCGCACGGCGTTGTTCAACTGGCTTTATGCACGCGGGCGCGGCGGCAAGTTCCTGCTGCGGATTGAGGACACAGACCGCGCACGCTCGACCCCGGAGGCGACCGCCGCCATTTTGCAAGGCATGGCGTGGCTCGGGCTGGACCATGACGGCGAAATCGTGAGCCAGTTCGATAATGCACAGCGGCACGCCGAAGTGGCGCTGGACCTTCTGGCGCAGGGGAAAGCCTATAAGTGCTTTGCAACGCAGGAAGAGATCACCGCTTTCCGCGAGGCTGCAAAGGCCGAGGGCAAAAGCACATTGTATCATTCCCCTTGGCGCGATGCGGACCCTGCCAGCCATCCCGATGCACCCTATGTCGTGCGCATCAAAGCCCCGCAGCAAGGCACCACGATCATCCGCGACCGCGTACAGGGTGATGTGACGATCCAGAACGAAACGCTCGATGATATGGTGCTGCTGCGCTCTGACGGGACGCCGGTTTATATGCTCGCGGTTGTTGTCGACGATCACGATATGGGTGTGACCCACGTTGTGCGCGGGGATGACCACCTCAACAATGCCGCACGGCAAATGATGATCTATGAGGCGATGGGATGGGATGTGCCGGTGTGGGCGCATATACCGCTGATCCACGGTGATGACGGCAAGAAGCTGAGCAAACGCCACGGCGCATTGGGTGCGCAGGAATATCAGGTGATGGGTTATCCCGCCGCTGGCATGCGCAACTATCTGGCGCGTCTGGGCTGGAGCCACGGCGACGACGAGTTTTTCACCGATGCACAAGCGCTCGAATGGTTTGACCTTGATGGTATCCGCAAAAGTCCCGCGCAGTTCGACCTCAAAAAGCTGGAGAACATCTGCGGTCAGCATATTGCGCAAAGCGATGATGCTGCGTTGCGGCGCGAATGTGAGGATTATTTGAGCGCGGCGAACCTGCCTGACCTTACGGAACAACAAAGTGACGGATTGGAGCGGGCCATGTATTGCCTGAAAGAACGGGCGAAAACCCTGCCCGAACTTCTTGATAAAGCACACTTTGTTCTGGCGTCACGACCCGTTCAGCCGGACGAAAAAGCGGCCAAGGCGCTTGATACGGTATCCCGTGGTATGCTGAACGAATTGACGCCGCAGTTGCAGGCTGGTAGCTGGAACAGAGAAACGCTGGAAGAGGTCATGAACGGCTTTGCTGCCGCCAAAGACACCAAATTCGGCAAACTTGCAGGCCCCCTTCGGGCGGCGCTTGCAGGGCGCGCGGTGACCCCGTCGGTTTTTGACATGATGCTCGTGTTAGGACGTGATGAATCCCTCGCCCGACTGACGGATGCCGGTGCATCAGCTTAGGGTAACACCTTTGCAACATCCGGTAGATAACACCACGGAACGGCCCTGCCACGGGCCGTGCCCCCGACGGCGTGCAGAAAGCACGACTGCCAATCAGACGAAAGGGACCGCATGACAGAGAGTAAAAAATCCGCAACGTTGACCATTGATGGCGAAAGCTACGAGCTGCCCATCTTTTCACCCACTGCGGGCCCCGATGTGATCGACATCCGCAAGCTTTATGCACAAGCCGATGTGTTCACATACGACCCCGGCTTCACGTCGACAGCGGCCTGCGACAGCACCATCACTTTTATCGACGGTGAAGAAGGCGTGCTGCTGCACCGCGGCTATCCGATCGACCAGCTGGCCGGCAAATCACACTATCTCGAAGTTTGCTATCTGCTGCTTTATGGTGAGCTGCCCTCCCCTGCGGAGCTGGAAGATTTCGAAAGCCGTGTGACAAACCACACGATGATCCACGAACAGATGATGAATTTCTTCCGTGGTTTCCGCCGTGACGCACACCCGATGGCCGTTATGGTTGGTGTGGTTGGCGCGATGTCTGCGTTCTATCACGACAGCACGGATATTTCCGACGAATGGCAGCGCGAGGTTGCTTCCATCCGTCTGATCGCGAAAATGCCGACGATTGCGGCAATGGCGTATAAATATACAATCGGTCAGCCGTTTGTATATCCACGCAACGATCTGGACTATGCGTCAAACTTCCTGCGCATGTGTTTTGCCGTCCCTGCCGAAGACTACGTTGTAGATCCGATCCTGAGCCGTGCGATGGACCGTATCTTCACGCTCCATGCCGATCACGAGCAGAACGCCTCGACCTCGACTGTGCGTCTCGCGTCATCTTCGGGTGCGAACCCCTTCGCGTGTATCGCTGCCGGTATCGCCTGCCTTTGGGGTCCGGCGCATGGTGGTGCAAACCAGGCCTGCCTTGAAATGCTCAAGGAAATCGGCACACCGGATCGCATTCCCGAATTCATCGCCCGCGCCAAGGACAAGAACGATCCGTTCCGTCTGATGGGCTTTGGTCACCGTGTTTACAAAAACCATGACCCTCGCGCGACTGTAATGAAAGAAAGCGCGGATGAAGTGCTGGAACTGCTGGGTGTTGAAAACAACCCGATCCTGCAGGTTGCCAAAGAGCTTGAAAAAGCCGCGCTGAGTGATCCGTACTTTGCCGAGAAGAAACTGTTCCCGAACGTGGATTTCTATTCCGGTATCATCCTCGAAGCGATGGGTTTCCCCACGTCGATGTTTACGCCGATCTTTGCGCTGTCGCGCACCGTTGGCTGGATTTCACAGTGGAAAGAAATGATTACCGATCCACAGAACAAGATCGGACGCCCACGCCAGTTGTACCTGGGCGAGACTTCGCGCGATTACGTGGATATTGAAAGCCGCTGATCGTAGGGCCTGACATCATGAAGCTACCTGCGCCCCGGTCTTTCCGGGGCGCAGTGCGTGTGGGCTATTGTTTCGCTGTTGGCAACACACTTCGCACGCATCAAACACCGTGACCGCAGCATTTCGGTGTTAAACTTCGAATCATAAGAGATGGGTTAGACGGGCCGCTCTTCTAAATGCCTGAAAAACACGCAAATTGTTTCTGGCCGGATTGCCCGTTTCGAAACAGGAAAGCCCGAAACAAGGCAGAATTAAGGCATTGTTTCGCGGGCGTTTACAATGATCCGGATTGCTTGACCCCCGCAGTCGCGACCCTTTAACGTCCTGTTAACGCACCGAGAAAGGTTAGTTATGTACCCCTATGTCGCCGCTGCATGTTTGATGAGTATGTTGACCCTAGTAACCTTTTCGATCCGTCACACCGTTGGAAAGCCGCTCAAGGTGACCTCACCATGAGTGATGATGGCCGCCTGAGCAATTTGTGCTGGGACCGTGCGGCGGGGATGCCGCAAGCCCATGATAAGTCAGAAGCTGCGCCGCAGGGCATGCTGGTGCCCGATAGCAGCACGGACCATGACAAGGTCGCTGTGGTCTATGACAAAGGCGCACCACCACCCGAAATTACGATCCGTACGATCGCAGGCAATGTACATTCGGTTCTGGCGGACGGTGTTGCTGTCGCAGTGGTAGCCCGCGCTGCCGGTCCCGGCCTCTCTGTAGAAGATATTCTATTGGTTGAACGCGCTGTTTAGGGCGCGCGCTTCCTACCACTGACGACGCAAATGCCTGCCAGTGTCCTTCACCGGCAGGCTTAGTTTATTAGCGGCCTTCAAACGTCGCGGGACGTTTTTCGGTAAAGGCCAGTACGCCCTCTTTGAAGTCGCGAGACTTGCCGCATTTGCCTTGTGCTTGTGCCTCAAGCGTCAACTGCTCTTCAAAGGTGTTGTCCCACGCGCCACGGATGACCTGCTTGGCTTCTGCGAAGGCAACGGTCGGACCACTGGCCAGATGGGCCGCCCGGTTGCGCCACTGCGTGTCAAAATCAGCATCCGGCACCGCTTCCCAGATCATACCCCAGTCGTCGGCCTGCCGTGCGCTAATCTTGTCAGCAAAGAGTGCCGCACCCATTGCCTTGGCCGTTCCCATGGAGCGCGGCAGAACGTACGTGCCGCCCGCATCCGGGATTAGCCCGATACGTGTGAAGGCCTGTAGAAAATAAGCGGATTCTGTCGCGATCACCACGTCGGCCGCCAGCGCAAGGTTAGCGCCAGCACCAGCCGCGGCACCGTTCACCGCAGCAATCGTCGGGATAGGACAATTCACGATAGCCCGCAACATCGGCGCGTATTCATCACGCAGGGTACGCTCTAGATCGACAGAGGCCCCGCCCGCGCGGTCGCCAAGATCCTGACCCGAGCAGAAGGCCCTGCCCTCGCCTGTGATAACGAGAACCCGCGCATCCTTGCCGGCTTGGGTCGCGGCATGAGCGATCTCTGCCCGCATCTGGGTGGTGAGCGCATTCATCTTGTCTGCACGCGAAAGTGTCAGAACCGCGATCCCGTCCTCCAGCGTGTAGGTGATCGTTTGATAATCCATGATCGGGCTTCCTTTTCTGACCAGCGTTGCGCGGAGCCTACCAAAGTGGAGATGAGGAGCCAGCAAAACCAGACGTCATTTGGGTGTTATTTTCAGGAACACTCTGCGGAGAAAGGCGTGTCATCGCAGTATGTCGTCAAGCCGCGCCTGTTCTTCATCGCTGAGCGGAACATGCGCTGCGGCGTTGCTTGTCGCACGTCCGCGCAGATAGACAAGTCCCATACCCCCTGCAAGCAGCAGCATCAAAGGCCCCGCAGCCCAAAGCAACCAATTTGCCCCCGAGGTATCCGGCTTCAACAACACAAATTCGCCGTAGCGGTCCACGATGTAGTCAATTGTTTCAGCGTCACTGTCGCCTGCAACCAGCCGCTCGCGCACCAAGAGGCGCAGATCGCGGGCCAGCGTTGCATCACTTTCGTCGATGCTTTCGTTTCGGCACACCAGACAGCGCAACCCTTTAGAAAGCTCGCGGGCGCGTTCTTCCAACACAGGATCGTCCAGAATTTCATCCGGCTGAACCGCCATAAGTGGTGTGGCGAGCAGCATCAGGACTAAAAACAAGCGCTTCATTCTGCTGGCACCGTTTCGCGACGTCGCTTGGCCGCTCCGGCACCTACGCGGAACCGTCTGTCCGTCAGACTAAGCAATCCACCCAGGGCCATCATGGCAGAGCCAATCCAGATCCAGTTGGTCAACGGCTTGATATAGACGCGCACAGTGTGCCCGCCCCCTTCCTGCGCATCGCCGATCACGACATAGACATCGCGTTTAAGATCGTAATCAATCGCCGCTTCGGTCGTTGGCATCTGCGCCACCGGATAGAACCGCTTTTCGGGCTGAAGGTCGGCGATCTTCTTGCCATCCTTGGCAAGCGTCACAGAGGCCATTGTCGAGAGGTAGTTCGGCCCTCGAACCTCGCGTACATCATTCAAGGTGAACTCATAATCGCCAACTTGCCATGGCGTATCAATCTGCGCCACGCGGATATCATCAATGGTCCAGGCGGTCAGTCCGGCAACACCGGCCATGGTCACCCCCAAGCCCGCGTGTGCCGCGGCCTTGCCCCAATCCGCACGCGGCAATCGGCGCAAACGCCCCCAACGGTCCCCGCCGCGACCGGTGCGCTGAAGCAATTCAACAATGACACCCATCACCATCCATGCGCCCAGAAACAGGCCAACAGGTCCGATCAACCCACGCCCCGTCTGCATCGCATAGGCAAGGCCGCCCACCGCAAGCGCCAGCAGAAATACATAACGCAGTGGCCACATTGCTCGCAGTATACTCGCACGTTTCCACGGTAGCACAGAACCGACCGGCAGGATCAGACCCAGCGCGACCATGAACGGCGTAAATGCCGCGTTAAAGAAGGGCGGTCCCACGCTGAGCTTACGGTCAAAGAACATCTCGGCCACCAGAGGCCACATCGTGCCCACAAACACCACGAAACATGACACTGCGAGCAGAAGGTTATTCACCACAAGCGCAGATTCACGGCTCTGCAAACCAAAGACACCTTTCGCCTCCATCGCGCCTGCACGAAGGGTAAAGAGCACCAGCGCCCCGCCCATGAAGAAACCCATAATCATCAGGATAAAGACCCCGCGCTCGGGATCATTGGCAAATGCATGCACAGATGTCAGCAGACCGGATCGAACAATGAACGTGCCGATCAGCGAAAACCCGAAGGCGAGAATAGCCAGCAGTATCGTCCAGCTTTTCAGGCTTTCCCGCTTCTCCACCACGATGGCTGAGTGCAAAAGCGCTGCGGCCAGCAGCCACGGCATGAAGCTCGCGTTCTCGACCGGATCCCAGAACCAAAAGCCGCCCCAGCCCAGCTCGTAATATGCCCACCAGGAACCAAGCGCGATGCCGATGGTCAGAAAAACCCATGCGGCCAGCGTCCATGGACGCACCCAACGCCCCCACGCCGCATCTACGCGGCCCTCGATCAGGGCGGCGACTGCAAAGCTGAACGCCATGCTTAGACCAACGTAGCCCAGATACAGGAACGGCGGGTGAAACGCCAAACCGGGGTCTTGCAACAACGGGTTCAGGTCCTGTCCGTCAAAAGGCGGCGTGTCTAGACGCAGGAAGGGGTTGGAAGTGAAGAGGATAAAGGCAAAGAACGCGACCGCAATTGCAGACTGAACGCTTAGCACGCGTGCACGTAAGGTGGGCGGAAGGCCACCGCCGAACCACGCGGCAGTTGCACCGAACAGGGTCACAATCAGCACCCACAGCAGCATGGAGCCCTCGTGATTGCCCCATGTACCACTAATCTTATACAGCATCGGTTTCGCGGAATGGCTGTTCAGCCAGACCAGCCTTAACGAGAAGTCGGAGACCACAAAGGCCCACATCAACGCCCCGAAGGCCAGCGCCGTCAGCGCAAATTGCGCGCCCGCTGCAGGCTCGGCAACGGCCATCCATCCGGTCCAGCGTTTATGCGCACCAATCAGAGGTACGATCATCTGAACAATCGCCACAAGAAAGGCGAGGATCAGGGCGAAATGTCCGACTTCTGTAATCATGGCGGAAATATAGGCCGAAAACCTGCTTTGCGCCATGGCAATCCGCGCTCAGAGGCCGCGCATTCCGTCGCAGTCAGGCGCGGCTGCGTTGCCATGCCTCAAGTGCAGCATTCCCTTCGGATTTCACCGCAGTTGCGGCCAGTGTAGCGTCTGGTCCCGTGTCGGCGGCCGCCACGCTGTCTGCCGCCATTTTACGGATTTCCTGGATGTTGTTCAGCACTTGCGGTACGCGAATGATCGTATCTGTGATTTCCCGCTGGAATTCCTGCGCTTTGACCTGATGACGCGCCCCGAAATAGAATGACACAATCACACCCAAGAGCCACCATAGCGGCTCCGGCACCAAGGCGATCCCCTGCATCCGCTCGGAAAACCACAAAGGTGCAACCATGGCGGACACGAACAACCCCAAGGTGCCCAAGGCAAGCGCCGGACGGGGCAGACGGTTCAACCCGTCCATAAAGCGGTCAAAACCGCCGCGCCGCTCGACCATAAATTCAGTCCCGAATTGGGTCATAGCCTGCCCCTGCACATGTGCATTGCGTACGGCACCCGCTTCGGCATTCTCTCGGAATACCTCAACCGTATCCCGCACGACATTGGACTGCCCGCCGAAGACCATCGTCAACACCCGTTCCATCAACCCCATGATGCCACCCTCTTTTGAAATTCTGCTTCGCTCAGGTGGTAGACCGGCGCGATGAATTCCTCTGCCCGCTTGATCCAGCCACCTTTGCCGCCTGCCCTTGACCGGGCAAATTTTCGACTGGCCGCGCGTTTGTCTGCCAGCCGGAAGTAATAGTTGCGTCGCGCAATACCGTAGGCATCAACCAGATGGTTGGGTGCTGCGCGCATGGCTTGCGTAGCTGCCGCAATGCTCTGGGGTCCCAACAAACCATCAACTGTCACGTTGATCCCGATATCACGCAGCAGTTGTTGCAAGATGCGGATCGCGTTGTTGCCGGCATTCACATACATATCAAACACACTGGCCTGCAAAGGCTGTGGCAGTTCCCCGATACGGGGCTGCGCAAAATAGTGTTTGATAAAGATATCAACCGCCTGCCCCCGACTAAGCGCGCGGACATCACGCACATCGACCACGCCGTCGTTGGTGATATCAACGCCAAGTCGGCGCATGGTGTGGATGGTCACACCAAAGTTGGTCGCACCGCCCGGGTCATCGGGATCATTTACAAACCCGCCCTCGCGGATCACGATATCTTCTGCAATTTCCCGAACGGTTTTCATACTGCTGCTCCTGACCGGCTGAACCCCGATCAAAAGCGCATAAACTGGTTAACAGATGTTAGGAGGACCGTTCGGTCTCAGCTTTCAGGCTCGACGTAGACGCCCTGTTCTTTCAGCGCATCAACGACCTCTGCTGGCATATAAGTCTCATCGTGTTTTGCAAGAATTTCAGTCGCTTCAAAGACACCGTTCACGTAACGGCCTGTCCCGACCATGCCTTGATTTTCTTCGAACAGATCAGGCAAAACCCCAGTAAATGTAACTGGCACGGACGCACCGCCGTCTGTAACGCTGAAACTCACGGTTTCGCTTTGACCGCGCACCAATGATCCCTCTTCGACCAAACCACCAATTCGGAACACCTCTGTCGGGCTGGGCGGTTCGGCCATCACCTGACTAGGAGCCCGAAAGAAGTTGATCCCGTCGCGCATGGCGTAGCCAATCAACGCAGTCGAGGCGATCAACGCGACAACCGCTACTGCGATGACTTGGATACGTCTATGTTTCTTAAGGCTTTTCATGGCACCTCGCGCAGGTCAGGGAAAGAGCGGGGCCATCATCAGCCCTTCGGTCTCTTCTATACCTAACATCAGATTGGCATTCTGCAACGCCTGCCCGCTGCTGCCCTTTGTCAGATTGTCGAGTGCCGCCGTCACGATTGCGCGCCCTTCAATACGATCGCCAGACACACCGATATGGCAAAAGTTCGACCCTCTGATGTGGCGTGTACTAGGTGTTTGGCCAAAGGGAACCACCTCGATGAACGGTTCAGATGAATATGCTTTTTCAAAAGCAGCATGAATGGCTTGCGGGTCACCCTTCACGTAAACAGTCGCCAAGATGCCCCTGTTCGCAGGAATAAGATGCGGCGTGAACTGAACCTTTACAGGACGTCCTGCCAGCACCGAAAATTCCTGATCGAATTCGCCCAAGTGCCGGTGCGTGCCACCAACAGCATAGGCGTGATACCCTTCTGACAGCTCCGCGTGCAGAAGGTTTTCCTTAAGCGCACGTCCCGCGCCCGATACCGCGCATTTCAAGTCCAGAATGATGTCATCCAGATCAATCAAATCAGCTTCGATCAAGGGCCGCAGCGCAAATTGGCCAGTTGCCGCATTGCACCCTGTCCCGGCGACCAGCCGCGCCGCTTTGATCTCTTCGCGGTAAAATTCTGTCAGCCCGTAGACAGCTTCTTTCTGCTGCTCCAGTGCGGCGTGCGGGTTACCGTACCATTTTTCGTATTCTTCGGGGTCGCGCAGCCGGAAATCGGCGGACAAATCCACGATTTTTAGATCGGCTGGAAGTTTCGAGATCACCTCTTGTGAAGTCTTATGCGGCAATGCGCAAAAACAAAGGTCGATTTCCGCGAAATTGATCTCGTCTGCGGTGACAAGATCGGGCAGGTCCAGATGACGCAGGTGGGGAAAGACGTCTCCCATCTTTTGACCGGCTTTGGAGTTCCCCCCCAAAGCTTTGATCTGCATAGAAGAATGCCCGGCAATCAACCGGATCAGCTCAGCGCCGGTATAACCTGACGCGCCAAGAATGGCGATATTGTACATGGTCGTAATCCCTTGTTCGGGTGTGTCTTTAGACGAAAATCAAGCGGCAGTGAACTGGATTGATCGTCGCAAGAACTGTGTCGCGCGGCTGCTGACCTGCTTGGGATCACCGGTCGTCAGGAAAGCCGTCTCGCCCGCGCCTAATTTGTCAGGGTGACGCGTCAGGTAATCGGCAAGGCTTTCAGCGACCAGATCGGCTTGCGAATAGACTGTCACATCCGCGCCCAAAGCGTCCTGAAAGGTGTCCTGCATCAGCGGGTAGTGGGTGCACCCCAGAATAGCGGCTTGCGGTTGCGGCATCTTGCGACGCAGTGCATCGACATGCGACCGCACCAAGGCTTCAGCGAGGATGAAGTCCCCCTCTTCGATCGCATCTACAACACCGCCACAGGCCTGTGCTTCAACGTCCACACCAATCGCTCGAAAAGCCAGTTCGCGTTGAAAGGCGCGGCTGGCAACCGTGGCCGGCGTCGCAAACAACGCCACATGTTTGACCGCAACTTCACGCGGCGGCGAATTATCGCCCCACTGGCGTTCTGTCATCGCCTCGATCAATGGCACAAAGACACCCAGAACACGTTTGTCATCCGGCACCCACGATTCCTGCATCCGGCGCAAAGCGGCAGCCGATGCGGTGTTACAGGCCAGAATAACCAGATCGCAGCCTGCATCGAACAGACGCTGCGTGGCGGCAACTGTGAGGTTGTAGATGTCGTCAGGGGTGCGCACGCCATAAGGCGCATGGGCGCTGTCCGCGAGATAGATAAAATCTACCTCCGGCAGACGTTCCTGCACGGCCGACAGGACGGTGAGACCGCCCAAACCACTGTCAAAAATTCCTACTGCCATGGCGCAACTGCCCTTTCAGGCGCGATAATGTTCCTCAAACTCAAAGCCAAGCTCGGTTGTCACCAGCGGCTCTGGAGACAACTCATAGGTGGCTTTGCGCAGGAAATCCATCATGCCTTTTGCGTCACGCGCCAATGGGTCCAAAACGTCACGTTGCAATGGCTCCCCGATGACCACACGCACCGGTCGGTCGATCCGTTTGCGGAACTCCTTGATCAACAGGCCAAGGCGCAGCGTTGGGTGCATATGGCTTGCCAGTTGGAACATCCGGCTGGTGTGACCGTCAAAATAGATGGGCACCACGATCGCGTTGGATTTTGCGACCATACGCGCTGTGAAACCGCGCCAGCCCGGATCCATTGGTCGGGAGAAGGGCCGCGCACTGGTACTGACAGTTCCTCCCGGGAAGATTCCGATGGCACCGCCCTGCCCCAGATAACCCAATGCCTCCCGGCGGGTGGCGAGGTTCAGCGCAAGGGCTTCTTTATCTGCGTCAAAACTGATCGGCAGCAGATGGCGGTTAAGGTCTTCGGCACGGTTGAACACCGAATTCGCCATTATCCTGAAATCACCGCGTGTGACGGACATGATATGGCCCAGCATCAACCCGTCCAGAATACCATAGGGGTGGTTGGCGATAAAAATGACCGGACCGTCGCGCGGGATCATATCCAGAGACCCGCCTGCGATCTCAAGTGTCAGACCGTAGCGTTGGATCATCACGTCGAAGAAACTGTGGCCTGCCGAAATGTCTTTTTCATAGCCACGGGCGCGACGGATAAGACGCCGACGGCCCGTAGAGTTTTCCAGCAACCGGACCAGCGCACGTCCGGATTTGCTTTGCACAGCATAAGCATAGCTGATGTCATTTCTGCGCGTGATTTCTGCCTGCATCATTCTTATTGATCTCCGTTGCCGGTGTTCTGGCGACAGTATCTTTCAGATGCAACAAAACCGTGACAAATCACTCAGCCGCTTTCGACAGTTGTGGCCCGCCTGCACGGATCACGCTGAGCAGTTCCTCCCGCCGTTTGGCCGCCTTTTGCTCGTTCGCCTGTTTTACCGGTCCGAACCCGCGGATATCCTTGGGCAATGCAGCCAGCGCGACAATCGCCTCGCGAGTGTTATCGCTCAGCTTGGGTAAGACCTCGGCCATGTCGGCTTCGTACTGCTTGATCAGCGCCCGTTCCATCTTGCGTTCGGCGGTGTAGCCGAACACGTCAAAAGGTGTGCCGCGCAAGCCTTTAAGCTTGGCCAGCACCCGCAAGGGGCTTTCAAGCCATGGGCCGAATTCGCGTTTCATCGGCCGCCCGTCAGGCCCGGTCTTGGACAACATCGGCGGGGCAAGGTTGAAGGACATTTTGAAATCGCCCTCGAACTCGGCTTTCGCCTTTTCACGGCTGCTTAACAACAGCCGCGCCACTTCGTATTCGTCCTTATAAGCCAACAGCTTGTGATACCCTTCGGCCAGCGCTTCTTTCACGCTGCGATCCTCGGCTGAGGACACGAGCTTTTCATATCGTTTGGCCAGCCGCTTACCCTGATATGCCGTCAGGTGGTCTTTGCGAAAGGCGATCTTTTCATCCAGCGTTTTGGGCAATGCAATCACCGTGGGCTCCGCAACCCTTGCCGCGTCTTGCGGATAGAGCGCAGCCCAGCGCCCGATCTCAAAGGCCCGCAGGTTACGATCAACCGCAGCACCATTCAGACGGATCGCTTCCTGCATCGAATCCAGTGTCAGCGGCAGAAGACCCTTTTGCCATGCCCCACCCAGAACCATCATGTTCGAGAAGATACTGTCGCCCAGCGCCGCCTTCGCCAGATCAGAGGCATCAAACAGCGTAACGTCGTCTTTCAGACGCGCCTGCAAAGCCAGCTCAAGCCGGTCATAGGGCATCTGGAACTCGGTATCGCGGGTAAAGTCGCCCGTGATGATCTGGTGCGCATTGACTACAGCACCAGTTTGTCCCGCACGGGTCAGGCCAAGAGTTTTGGACCCCGCAGAGACCACCAGGTCGCCGCCAATAAGCGCATGCGCTTCGCCTGTCGCGACCCGAATTGCAGAGATATCCGCAGGATCGTTCGCCAGACGGCAGTGGATGTGCACCGCACCACCCTTTTGAGCGAGACCTGCCATCTCCATCATGCCGGCACCTTTGCCATCAAGCTGTGCTGCCTGCGCCATAAGCGCACCGATGGTGACAACGCCGGTCCCGCCGACTCCGGTGATCACCACGTTATGCGTGCCATTGATCGTGGGCAGCTGTGGCATCGGCAAGTCCGGGATGTCGATTTCGGCGGTTGCCTCCTTGCGGATCTGCGCACCCTCCAAGGTTACGAAGGACGGGCAGAACCCTTTGATACAGGAAAAATCCTTGTTGCAGGACGATTGATCAATGGCCCGCTTGCGGCCCAGTTCGGTTTCTTCGGGGACAATCGACACGCAGTTGGATTGCACACCGCAATCGCCGCACCCTTCGCAGACATCCGTGTTGATAAAGAGCCGCTTGTCAGGGTCGGGAAACAGCCCGCGCTTGCGCCGGCGGCGCTTTTCAGCCGCACAGGTCTGCACGTAGACGATGGCGCTCACGCCCTCCTTGGTGGCGAAATCCTTTTGCACCGTATCGAGCATGGCGCGTTCGTGCATTGGCACACCTTTAAAGGCAGCGGCCTCTACATCTTCTTTCTCGTCATAGACGACGGCAAGGTGTTTGACCCCCATCGCCTTGAGTTCTGCCACGATGCGCGGCGCGTCCAGATCACCCTCATTGTGCTGACCGCCGGTCATCGCAACCGCGTCGTTATAGAGGATTTTATACGTGATGTTGGTCTTCGCCGCGATAGCGGCGCGGATCGCCTGCACACCGGAGTGGTTGTAGGTGCCATCGCCAAGGTTCTGAAACACATGGGCACGGGTCGAAAAAGGTGCCTCACCGATCCAGTTGGCTCCCTCGCCGCCCATATGGGTAAATCCAAGGGTTTCACGGTCCATCCACTGCGCCATGAAGTGACACCCGATGCCTGCGTAAGCACGGCTGCCTTCGGGCACCTTGGTGGAAGAGTTATGCGGACAGCCCGAGCAGAAGTACGGCAGTCGCGCGGCGATTTCTTCGGCGTTGTCACCCCGCCGCGCTTCATCCAGCGCGGCAAGGCCCGCTTTGATGCCATCTGTCTCGCGGCCTTCCTCGATGAGGACGTGACCCAGCTTTTCGGCAATGTCGACCGGATCAAGCGCCCAGCGCGCCGTAAAGAATTCCTGCCCGTTCTTGCGACCGCCGTAGACGCGGTGGCGCATGTCATCGTCAAAAAGCGCTTCCTTGATCTGAACTTCGATCAGCTTGCGCTTTTCCTCCACCACAACGATCAGGTCGAGGTCTTCTGCCCAGTCATGGAAGCCGCGCATGTTCAACGGCCAGGTCTGCCCCACCTTGTATGTGGTGATGCCCAGCCGTTCGGCTTCGTTCTCGTCGATATTCAGCAAGCTGAGCGCGTGAAGCAGATCCAGCCAGTTCTTGCCCGCCGCTACAAAGCCGATCTTTGCGCCCGGTTTGCCCCATACACGTTTATCCATGCCATTGGCGTGGCTGAACGCTTCGGCTGCATAGCGCTTGTAGTCGATCAGCCGCGCTTCCTGTGCGATCCGCTCATCCACAAGACGGATATTCAGCCCGCCTTCCGGCATGTTGAATTCCGGCGTCACGAACGACATGCGGTGCGGATCACCGTCCACAACGGATGTGACCTCGACCGTATCTTTCATCGTCTTGAGGCCAACCCAAAGCCCCGAGAACCGTGACAGCGCCCAGCCATAGATGCCGTAGTCCAGAACCTCTTGCACACCCGCAGGGCTGACCACAGGCATATAGCTGTCGATCATCGCAAATTCGGACTGGTGCAACACGGTAGAAGATTCGCCAGTGTGGTCATCCCCCATCGCCATCAAAACGCCGCCATGTTTCGACGTCCCCGCCATGTTGGCGTGGCGCATTACGTCACCCGAACGGTCGACACCCGGGCCTTTGCCGTACCACAAACCGAAAACACCATCATATTTGCCCTCGCCGCGTACTTCGGCCTGCTGCGCCCCCCAAAGCGCGGTCGCCGCAAGGTCTTCGTTCAACCCAGCTTGAAACGTCACATTCTTTTCGGTCAGAAACTTCTCGGCCTTGGCCATTTGCAGGTCAACGGCCCCTAGCGGCGATCCGCGGTACCCCGTGACCAAACCGGCCGTATTCAGCCCCGCCACACGGTCACGCTCCGCCTGCATCAACATCATCCGAACCAGCGCCTGCGTGCCGTTCAGCAGCACCGGGCTCTTTTCGAGATCGAAACGGTCATTGAGAGAAATCTTGGGCGTTGTCATGGCAGGCCTCCCCTAGCTTGCAACACTCTTGCACAATTCTGGTGCGATTATAGGTCACAAATACTGACCTGTATACAGGGATTTGTCCATTACGGGGAGAATTCTGGCAAACTGACCCCTGTTATTTAATCTTTTATAAGATAGGACATACCCCAGTTATTATTTACGGCCTTCGGGGCCGATTACATGCGCGTGCATTGCGGAAAGCGAAACCAATGGATTGGGACAAGCTCAGAATTTTTCATGCGGTCGCGGACGCCGGATCGCTGACACATGCGGGTGACAAGTTAAATTTGTCGCAATCTGCCGTCTCAAGGCAAATCCGCGGGCTTGAGGAACAACTGAACACGAACCTCTTTCACCGACATGCGCGCGGGCTGATCCTGACCGAACAGGGCGAGTTGCTTTTCGATGCCACCGCCGCCATGAGCCGTAGGCTCGATACCGCCGCTGCGCGTATCCGCGACAGCGAAGAAGAAGTATTCGGCGAATTACGCGTTACCACAACGACCGGCTTCGGCACGCTATGGCTCGCACCGCGCCTTCCAAAGCTGTACGAAAAGTACCCCGATCTCAAGGTTGACCTAATGCTGGAAGAGCGGGTGTTGGACCTGCCCATGCGCGAAGCCGATGTAGCGATCCGTATGAAAGAGCCATCCCAGGCCGACCTCATCCGTAAAAAGCTGATGATGATCCGCATGTGCCTCTATGCTTCTCCTGCATATCTTGAAGCCAATGGCACACCCCAGCGGATCGAAGACATGTCAGACCACCGTCTGATCTGTCAGAATACCGACAGTGATCAGGTGGGGGCCGGCGTGACGCTTATCCAGCAACTGATGATGCATGATGTCCGTTCCCTTTTGACGGTGAACAACTATTTTGGTGTTCTGCAGGGCGTTTTACACGATCTTGGTATTGGCGTTTTACCCAACTATCTGACGGATGATTTTCCCGATCTGGTGCAGGTACTGCCGCAAACCCAATCAGCGGATGTGCCGGTATTTCTGGCCTACCCCGAAGAGCTACGTCAGTCACAGCGAGTGTCCGCCTTTAAGGACTTCGTACAAGACGAGATCATCAGCTATCGCCGCCGGCTCAAAGACAGTTGATGCAAAGGCATGCACGTGACGCATATCTGATATGATGCGAAAAAGCACTACAGTGGCTTGATCCGAGGCAATGTGCCGCCTAATTGGGCAATATAGAGTTTTACGGCTTCGGCCTTCGCTCTATACCTCCCTGTTGGACTTGGCCGAGCTCAGTGCTCGGCCTTTTTTTTGCAGACCGCCATTTGTAAGCCAATTCTATCTATGTCGCAGAACGTACCCAAGCCCGCCCGATACTACGTCTTTCCTGTCGGTATGAACTCGCGCATGATCCCCCTCGACTGACCCGGCTCTCGTCATCGACCACGGCAGGCACCACCCCAAGAGGCAGCCTCACTGCGCGATCCAGTCAAAGACCGCTAGCAATCGGCGTAAAAAGGTCTGCACCAGTTACGATACCGAACGCCTTTACTCTTTTCCCCCGCACCGCCTTGATCTAAGAACCGCAGCATCACGCTGCCCAAGGGGAAAGACCACATGCAAGAACCTGCCATCACCGATGATCTGATTGCCGCCCATGGTTTTACCCCTGATGAATATGCAGAAGTAAATAATATTCTTGGGCGTGCACCCAACTACACCGAGATGGGCATCTTCTCGGCCATGTGGAATGAGCACTGTTCCTATAAGTCTTCCAAAAAATGGCTGCGCACCCTGCCCACGACCGGCCCCCAAGTTATCTGCGGCCCCGGAGAGAACGCAGGTGTTGTGGACATCGGCGACGGTCAGGCGCTGGTTTTCAAAATGGAAAGCCATAACCACCCCAGCTACATCGAACCTTACCAAGGTGCCGCAACCGGCGTCGGCGGCATCCTGCGCGATGTTTTCACCATGGGCGCGCGCCCGATTGCTGCGATGAACTCCCTCAGCTTCGGCCGCCCCGATCACCCAAAAACGCGTCAGCTAGTCCACGGTGTCGTGGCAGGCGTCGGCGGTTACGGCAACTGCTTTGGGGTACCGACCGTAGGCGGGGAAGTTCGCTTTGACAAAGCCTATGACGGCAACTGCCTCGTAAATGCGTTTGCAGCAGGCCTCGCGGATGCGGACAAGATCTTCTATTCCGCCGCTTCGGGTGTCGGCATGCCGGTTGTTTACCTCGGTGCGAAAACCGGCCGCGACGGCGTGGGCGGTGCCACGATGGCCTCCGCAGAATTTGACGACACCATAGAAGAGAAACGCCCGACCGTGCAGGTTGGCGACCCCTTCACCGAAAAGCGCCTGATGGAAGCCACACTCGAACTGATGGCAACAGGTGCTGTCATTTCTATTCAGGATATGGGTGCTGCTGGCCTCACGTGTTCCGCCGTAGAGATGGGCGACAAAGGCGGACTTGGCGTCCGACTGGACCTCGAAAAGGTGCCTACACGCGAAACCAACATGTCAGCCTACGAAATGATGCTGTCTGAATCCCAAGAGCGGATGTTGATGGTCCTCAAGCCCGAGCTTGAAGCGGAAGCCAAAGCCGTCTTTGACAAATGGGACCTCGATTTCGCCATCGTCGGCGAAACGCTGGCCGAAGACCGCTTCCTCATCATGCACAATGGCGAGCTCAAGGCCGACTTGCCCCTCAGCAAACTTGCCTCTACCGCCCCCGAATACGACCGCCCTTGGGTTGAAACACCTTCCGCAGAGCCGCTGTCAGATGTGCCTGGCATTGACCCGATTGATGGCCTTAAAGCGCTCATCTCCGATCCGAACTACGCCGCGAAAAACTGGGTGTTTGAACAGTACGACACCATGGTTATGGCTGACAGCACCCGCACGCCCGGTATAGGTGCAGGCATCATCCGCGTGCACGGTACTGACAAAAGTATCGCTTTCACCTCCGATGTGACGCCGCGCTATGTACAGGCGAACCCAGTCGAGGGCGGCAAACAGGCTGTCGCCGAAGCCTATCGCAACCTGACAGCCGTTGGCGCGCGCCCCTTGGCCACAACTGACAACATGAATTTCGGCAACCCGGAAAAGCCCGCTATCATGGGTCAGTTCGTCGGTGCCATCAAAGGGATCGGTGAGGCTGTGTCAGCGCTCGACATGCCAATCGTATCCGGCAACGTGTCGCTTTATAACGAGACTGATGGCAAAGGCATCCTGCCGACCCCTACAATCGGGGCCGTGGGGCTGATCGACCACCCCGACCATATCATCGGCTGCGATGTGCGTGACGGCCACGTTGCGCTTGTTCTGGGTGACACAACAGGTCACCTTGGCCAGTCCGCACTTCTGTCTACCGTTTTTGGCCGCATCGAAGGCGACGCACCCAGCGTCGATCTGGCAGCAGAAAAAGCACATGGCGATTTCATCCGCGCCAATCGTGACATGATCAAAGCCTGTACCGATCTCAGCGATGGTGGCCTCGCGCTTGCTGCATTCGAATTGGCAGAAGCCGCGGGCGTGGGCATTGCTCTTGATGCTGCCGATACACCAACGCTCTTTGGCGAAGATCAGGCGCGCTACCTTATCGCCTGCAACTTCGATCAGGCCGAAGCTCTTATGGTGGCTGCAACAGCCGCCGGACTGACGCTGGCTGCAGTGGGCAAGTTTGGTGGGGACACCGTTAAGTTCGGCACTACTTCCGCGCCGCTCGCCGATCTGTCCCACACCTACCGGTCATCTTTCGGCGCGACCTTCGCCTGACATCCTTGTTTTCGAAGGGGCCTGCAGCGGACCTTTCATCATACTCCTAAGTAGAAGGAGGCCCGTCAGGACTGAAGAGTGCCCATTTCCGTCATCAAACGGGCCTTCTCCCCCACGTCATCGGGCCGCGAAATTACGCCTGCCAGCTCCTCCAGCGACGCAATGGAATGACCAGCGCGAAAGCTGTCAACATGCGGTAACATCGCACGGATTCCGGCAGCTTTTGGCGCAAAGCCATCCCACCGCAACAAGGGGTTTAACCAGATCACCCGACGCGCGGTCAGATGTAATCGCTGCATCTGGCGGGCAAGGTCTTCGGGCGCGTCGCGGTCCAATCCGTCGGTGATCAAAAGGACAACCGCCCCCTGCCCCATGACACGCCGCGACCAGTCCCGGTTGAACGCTTCCAGACATGCCCCGATCCGCGTCCCGCCCTCCCAGTCCTGTGCTTCAGCACCGGCCGCAGCAAGAGCAGCATCCACATCGCGTGTCGCAAGATGTCGCGTGATATTCGTAAGGCGCGTGCCAAACGTAAAAGCATGAACCTGCGCCCAGCCAGCCCCCTTCGCGTTACTGACCGCATGCAGGAAATGCAGGATTACGCGGCTGTACTGGCTCATGGAACCTGAAATATCGCTGAGCACAACAAGGTTCGGATATCGCGGGCGCGGCTTCTTATAGGCCAGTGCACCCATTTCACCGCCCCGTTTCAGCGCCTGCCGCAAACTGCGGGCCGCATCCACCTTGCCTGTGGTTGCGATCATTGCACGACGAGACGGCAACGGCTTCACCGGTAGTGCCAGTCTGGCCAGCATCCGCTTCGCTTCGGCCATTTCAGCAAGGGACATTTGTTCAAAATCAAGCGTTCGTAGCCGCTCGGATGCAGACATAGTCAGGCTTGCGTCCACCTCGATCAGCGCGTCTTCATCCGCTGTCTCTGCTTCTTCCTGCTGCGGCGCTTCCGCCCCGTCCAGCAAAGCCTCCGCCGCCCGTTTTTCCGCCGCTTGCGCGGGCCGGTCTTCCTGAACCCCACGGATCGCCGGCAACATCGCAGCCATCATATGCTCAAGGTAACGCGGATCACGCCAGTAAAGGCGGAAGAGCTGCGCAAAAACGGTGCGGTGCTCCGGGCGGTTCACGAAACAGGCGTGCAGCGTCCAATAGAAGTCGCGCTTGTCGGAAAACCCCGCCGCCTCTACTGCGCGAATGGCGTCGATGACCCGTCCGGGACCAATAGGCAGACCAGCACGGCGCAAGGCCCGCGCAAAATGGGTTATATTGCCAGCCAGCTTGGGGTCGTCCGGCAGCTCCAGAGGGATGTGCTCAACCATGGGTCGCAGCCCTGCAGATCATGCAGGCTCCAGTGACGCTTTTGCTTGATCCAGAATGCGCTTCGCCTCTGAACCGTGCAGTTTGGCAATGTCATCCTGATACTTGAGTATAGCCCCCAAGGTATCCGCAATAACCTCGGGACTGAGCGTTATCACATCCAGTGCCAACAGGCATTTTGCCCAGTCAATGGTCTCTGCCACACCGGGCTTTTTAAAGAGATCTTCTGTCCGCAACTGCTGAACAAAGGCAACGACCTCGCGGCTCAGAGCCTCAGCTGCTTCAGGGGCGCGCGCGGCGAGAATGTCCATTTCGCGGTCGAAATCGGGATAATCCACCCAGTGATACAGGCACCGCCGCTTCAACGCGTCATGCACTTCGCGCGTCCGGTTCGACGTCAGGATCACGATGGGCGGCTCTGGTGCAACGATCGTTCCCATTTCAGGGATCGTCACCTGGAAATCACTCAATGCTTCTAGCAAAAATGCCTCGAAAGGCGCGTCGGTCCGGTCCAGCTCGTCAATCAGCAAAATGGGGGCACCGCGTCCGTCAGGCCGCATTGCTTCCAGCAATGGCCGCTCGATCAGAAAGTCGTCGCTGAACAGCTCTGTCGTAAGTGCGTCCTTGTCTGCAGCGCCCGACGCCTCTGCTGCGCGGATCGCCACCATCTGGGCCGGAAAGTTCCATTCATAAACCGCAGAAGAGGCATCAAGACCTTCATAGCATTGCAAGCGGATCAACTTGCGGTCCAGCCCCGCAGCCAGTGCCTTGGCGATTTCCGTCTTGCCGACGCCAGCCTCCCCTTCAAGAAACAAGGGCCGGCCCAGACGAAGGCTCAGAAAAACAACAGTGGCCAATGCACGTCCGCAGACATACCCCTGTTCGTCCAGCATCTTCTGCACCGCATCGATGCTCGATATGTCATTCATGTTGTTCTCCCCCGCTGTGCTAAACCTGCATGTGAGGCCGATGGGGTCAAGGGCACAGACATGCGGATTTGTCACGCGGGACGTGCAGCCCCTATCCCAGATTGACGCGATTCGGCGGGAATGGCATTGTGTCACCATAACAACCAGAGGATCGGGGCCAGACGCACCCGGCCCCCAGAGGCGGACATGAACCAACAATCCATCATAGCTTGCGGCAGCAAGGCGGGCTGACATGCGCATTACCGCTGTGACCTGCGTTAAAAACGAAGGCCCGTTCCTGCTGGAATGGATCGCGTTCCACCGCGTCATCGGGGTGACCGACTTTCTTTTTTATTCCAATGATTGCTCTGACGCGACTGATCTGTTGCTCGACAAGTTGGAAGAACACGGCATTGTCACCCACCTTCCCAACCCGGCGACCAACCGTAACTACCAGATGCAAGCGCTCAAGGCTGCGAAACAACACAAGCTCGTGCAAAAATGCGACTGGGTCTGGATCGCGGATGTAGACGAATTTATCAACATACACGTCGGGGATCACACTTTTCCCGCACTTATCAAAGCCTGCGGAGACCCGCAGGCAATTTCGGTATCGTTCCAGTTCATGGCCAACGGCGGTGTCGAGGAATTTGTCGATGAACCGGTCATTAGCCAATTCCTGAACAGCCATAACCCTGACATCTGGGGGGCAGACACCGCGATCGAAGTGAAAACCCTTGTCCACCGCAGCTTTCCGGTGGGTTATTTTGGGGCGCACCGGCCATTCCACGATGACAGCAAGATGAAACCGAAGTGGACGGACGGATCTGGTCGACCAGTACCAGTGCCCTTTCGCAGCGCTGCAATCAAACGCAGGATTCGCGCCTTTCCCGCGCGCGATGCACGGCGCTTTGCTACGCTAAATCATTATGCGCTGCGGTCATTGGATAGTTATTTGGTGAAGAATGACCGCGGGGATGTGAACCGCGAACACCGCGCGTTCGACGATACCTACTGGCGCGAGCGCAATGATGCAGGCCACCGTGACGCATCGATACTTCGGTACATTGACGATCTGAAAACGGAGATGGACTGCCTGAAGGCACTTGAGGGTATCTGCGATTTGCATGCGAAAGCCGTGACATTGCACAAGAAAAAACGGGACGCGCTTTTGAAGCAGGACAGCTACCGCGCGATGCAACAGCAATTGCGCGATACTTCTCCCTATTCCGCCGCGGAAACAGCGATCCGTGAAGAGATCGGCTTTGCTGTCGGGCAGGTTCCGTGACCCGGATGCGCGTCGTTAACCTTGGCCTACCCAAGACAGGCACAACCACGCTGACAGACGCATTGCGGCATGCTGGTCTGACTGTCGCTGACTGGCGCATTCGACCCGGGCAATCCAACCGTGACGACATCCCCCGCATGCATCTGGGCAAAATCATCTATGACGACTATTTCAACACTGGCGATCCATTGGCGCGTCTGGACGAATTCGATGTCATCAATGAAATGTCTGCGGTGCGTGAAGACCGCTCGCTTTGGCCCCAAACGGATTGGGGAGTGCTTAGCGCCATTGAAAAGCATCATCCGTCTGTGAAATTCATCCTGACGATGCGCGATCCGGCCAAGACGGCCGATTCCATGATGCGGTGGAACAATTTAGGCAAACACCGTCTTCCCAAGGCCGACATACCCGGTCTTCCCCGCGGATTTGGCGGCAAGACAGAACAGATCGAGCGATGGATGTCCGGGCACTACGCATTTTGCCACCATGTTTTTGCTGGTCGAAACAATTTCATGTCCTACAACATCGAAGACCCACAGGCGCAGAACAAAATCGCAACCTACCTCGGCATAGATCTGCCGTGGTGGGGCCAAAGCAATGTCGGGAAAGCCGAGGCTGAAAGCTAATGAAACTTACGCTTCTTATCGGACCGACCGAGCGAGCGGCCATGCGCTTTCGCGGCCTATTCAAACAAAAGGCGGGTGCCTTGGAAAAGGCGGGCATCGCGGTGCCTGACTGGAACCATGTGCGTCTCTATGCCGCCTGTGCCAATCCGGACGAAGTGGGCATTTTGCGCTTCAGGCGCGGGTTGGACAACCCGCTTGTTCAAAAGACGCTCACCTCAGAGTTTCAAACGCTTTTCGAAAAAGAATTGCCTGCCCTTAAAGCGGATCATGTGGTCCTTGCCAGCGCACAGCTGGGCAATCTTCTTCATGCTCCCGAGGAGTTGGACCGGTTGTCGGCGCTGCTGTCCCCCTACTTTGACGATATCCGCATTGTTGCCCATCTGGACGAGCAAGCCCGCATCCTGTCTCAGCATTACACCACTGCGATCCTTGAAGGCCGACGCCATACCCTGCAACAGGAAATTGATCTGGCCGGACAAAAGAGCTGGTGGAAAGGTGCTCTTGCCCAGCGCGGTAAGAACGAGCCCTTTTTTGGCATCTTTAACGATGTGCAATGCCCACCTTACTGGCTTGATTACAAATCACTCTTGTCCACCTGGGAAAAGGCGTTTGGCAAAAAGAACGTCACCCTCAGGCCACTCGATCTGGAGGCACTAAGCGGCGAGAACGGCATCGCCGAGCTTTGCAAAAGCCTGCGGATCAAGAACAGCTTTGGCAAAGCCGAGCCTAGCAGACTTTTCTCGCCTGAACCCGCCCCGTCGCTCACGCGTATGCGCCATATGAACGAGATGCTGATCCGCCTTTCACAAGCGCGCGAAATCATCATTCCTCACGACATCTGGAACCAGGTCCACCGCAATGTGCGTGTATCCGGCGATCCAATCGCACCCGGCAGTCTTTTTGCGGTTTCTGACCACTTCAAAGCTGACAACGCAGCCCTCATAAAACGCTTTCCCGGTTTGGCATCCGCACTGGTCCCCGACCCGCCTTTGGAGCCCTGGCAAGAGGCGGAACCGAAGAACGGGTTCCGTGCAACACAGTACCTCGCGGCGTTCTCACACTTGCTGCAAAAACGCTCAACTTCGGTATCAAAGAAACGCGCCGAAGCGGCCGCTGCGAAAGAAGCCTCAGAGAAGTTTGAGGATTTGCTGATCGAGAAAAGCGCCGACGCAGGAGAGGCAAAAGCGAATGAGCGGTTGCTGAACCGTGTAAAGGTCAACCACCAGATGGTTCTGTCCACCAACTTCAAACCGCACAACAACCTTGGTGCTGTAAACGAAGAAGAGCTCGCCGCAGCCTATACACCGATGCAGCCCCACAAGCTGAAAAAGGGCAGCGCCGGGAATGTCATCGTAGGGTGCATGAAAAATGAAGCGCCCTACATCATCGAATGGGTCGCCTATCACCGCGCCATGGGCGTCGACAACTTTCTGATCTACACCAACGATTGCACAGACGGGACAGACGAGATTCTGGGCCGCCTGATGAAGATGGGCATTGTCGAGCACCGCAACAACGACAACTGGAAGGGCAACTCCCCCCAACAACATGCACTGAATAACTCACTCAACGAACCCCTGATCAAGAACGCAGAGTGGATCGCACATATCGATGTGGACGAATTCATGAACGTGCGCACTGGCAATGGCACGCTTGACGATCTCTTTGCCGCTGTCCCTGATGCCACGAATATTGCGATGACATGGCGGCTTTTCGGCCATAACGGGGTGACCCGTTTGCAGGATGAGTTTGTGATCGACCAGTTCGACACCTGTGCGCCAAAATACTGCCCCAAACCCCACACCGTCTGGGGCTTCAAGACGATGTTCCGCAACATCGGCGCATATTCCAAAATCTCTTGTCACCGGCCAAACAAGCTTGATGAAAAGTTCGAGAAGAAGGTGAAATGGGTGAACGGGTCTGGGCATGACATGACCAGTGATGCCGCCCACAACGGCTGGCGGTCGTCGAAAAAGAACGTCGGGTACGATCTGCTGCAACTGAACCACTACGCCCTGCGCTCTGCTGAATCCTTTTTGATCAAGCGTCAGCGGGGTCGTGCACTCCACGTCGATCGGTCGATCGGGATCAATTACTGGATCCGCATGGACTGGTCGGACTTTCGCGACATCACGATCAAACGGAACATCCCCCGTCTTCAGGCAGAATATGATAGCCTGATGGAGGATGCCGCGCTGATGAAGGCGCATCAGGACGGTTTGGCGTGGCACAAGGCCAAGGCTGCCGAGCTTCATGAAATGCCCGAATTCCGTGACCTGTACCAACAGGCGCTGGATGTGGACCTGAACGAGATCGAGCGCGTGGCCTATGCGCTTTCGCTTGATATGGAGAGCTGAGACATGGACGGCCAGACATCAACAGACGCCCCCGGCTTTGTCCGTACACGCGGGATGCGTTTCCCCCGACACGATGCGATCATCCAAGGCAAGGTCCGCCGGTTGCTGCGGACCAATGGCTATGAGGCTAAAGAAAGCGAAGCGGCCTTGCGGGTGGTCCGTGAAGGCGATGTTGTTGTCGAGCTTGGCGGTGGAATCGGCTATATGTCCACGCTGGTCGCCACGAAACGCGCCGTCAAATCTGTGCATGTGTTTGAGGCAAATCCGAACCTGATCCCCTACATTGAATCGGTTCATGCGGTGAATGGTGTCACGAATGCGCATGTGACCAATGCGATACTGGGGCCCAGGAAGGGCACCGCAGATTTCTATATCCGCGAACCAATGCTCGGATCCTCCCTCGAAGTGCTTGACGGAGAAACTGACCCACCCAGCGTCAAGGTGGATGTGCTCGACGCCAAGAGCACCCTTCAGGACATCGGTGCCAACATCCTGATCTGCGACATCGAAGGCGCAGAAGTCGATCTGATCCCGCAGCTTGATCTGACTGGCCTGCGGGCCGCAATCATCGAAACGCATCCTCAATGGATCGGCCCCGAAGGCATCAACAAGGTGTTCCGCGCCTTTATGGATGCGGGCCTTGCCTACTACCACCGTGGCTCGCACGGTAAGGTGCTGGCATTCCGCACAAGCTGGTAGATGACCCATCTCGCCATCCTCTGTGTCCGGAACGAAGCGGCCTTTCTGCTGGAATGGCTGGCGCACCACCACGCCGTGGGGTTCGATGATTTCCTAGTCTTTTCAAACGACTGCGATGACGGCACTGATACAATGCTGGACCGGTTGGCCGAAATGGGTCTGCTGACACATGTGCGCAACGAAGGACCTTATGAAAAAGGCGGCATCCAGTTCACGGCGCTGAAGGCCGCCGCAAAGATGCAGCAGGTCAAGCAGGCTGACTGGATACTTCCGCTTGATGTAGACGAATTTGTGAACATTCACGCGGGCGATCACACGCTATCCGCTCTTCACGCCGCCCTGCCCGACGCAACAGCGATTACGCTAACATGGCGGCTGTTCGGCACCTCAGACCAAATCCGTTACGCTGACACCGCCGTGACCGATACCTTCACGCGTTGTGCGCCCGCCACTCTTTATTGGCCGTGGCGTGCGGCGATGTTCAAAACACTTTACCGCAACGACGGCACCTACAAAAAACCGGGCGTGCACCGTCCGCGCGACCCGGTGAAAGACCGGCTTGAGCACGCCCGCTGGTTTGACGGCGCAGGCCGTCCCCTGCCAGACTTGTTCAAGACGAGCCGGATTTTTTCAAACTACGGTCAGGACAATTACGGTTTGGTCCAGCTGAACCATTATCCGCTGGGTGCGCTGGAAAGCTATGTGCTGAAAGCTGACAGAGGGCGTGCGGTGCACAGCGACGACCTGCTCGGGATGGACTACTTCGTTGAGCGAAATTTCAATCAGGAAGAAGATACCACGATCAAGACCCTGGAACCGGCCCGCCGGACCGAGCTGGCCAGACTTAAAGCTGACGAAACGTTGCGCAAGCTGCACGATACAGCCGTCGCGTGGCGCAAAAGCCGGTTTACCGAACTGATGCAGTCCGAACCCTATCGCGCGCTTTTCGGCAGACTGCTTATGGCGCAGCCCTCCCGGACAGTCAGTCCGGATGCGGCGCGGTTCCTGATACGACATGCGAATATGGGCCGTCAGGATCCGAAAAAGTGAACACATTTCAGCACGTATTCTCCTAATTTTCGCCGCAAACCGCTAGTAATTCCATTCTCAAATCGCTCAGATAAGGGCGATACCTATTGAGGATGCGGCAATGACGGATGAAACGCTCACGCTTGACAGCTCTCTTGCTGACCTGCCCCGGCGCGAATGGATCGAAGCCGCTGAGCAGATTGCGGACGAAGACGGCTATGTCGAAAATCTTGGTCG
Organism: Sulfitobacter noctilucicola; assembly: GCF_000622385.1. Classification (NCBI taxonomy): domain Bacteria; kingdom Pseudomonadati; phylum Pseudomonadota; class Alphaproteobacteria; order Rhodobacterales; family Roseobacteraceae; genus Sulfitobacter; species Sulfitobacter noctilucicola. Next base: position 2,910,926 of record NZ_JASD01000008.1, on the reverse strand, counting down.
CCGCCATCACGCGATCTTCATCGAAGAAGGCTCGACCCTTCTGGTCACTTTCGAGACGCTGCAGGGCATTCAGGCCCTATCCGATCTGGGCCAGCCTTTGGGTTGGGAAATGCTGCGTGATCACGGCTGGTCACATTTGTGCCTTGCTTCGAACGGCGACACATGGTTCCGCGACAGCACCGTCTACGGCTATTTTGATCGTCTGATCGACGACGGCTTCTTTGACGAATTTGATCAGGTCCTGTTCTACGGGGCCGGTCCTTGCGCCTATGCTGCGGCGGCTTTCTCTGTGGCGGCTCCCGGTGCACGGGTTGTGGCGATCCAGCCGCAGGCCACACTTGATCCGCGTATCACCGAATGGGACGATCGTTTCACCGACATGCGGATCGTTGATTTCACCAACCGCTACGGCTTTGCGCCTGAGATGCTGGATGCCGCAGAGCACGCCTATGTGCTTTATGATCCACGCGAACAACTGGATGCGATGCATGCAGCGCTGTTTACGCGGTCGAATGTGACCAAATTCCGTATGCGGTTCATGGGGAACGCCCTGCAAACCGATTTGCTTGAACTTGGTGCGTGGGCTGACCTGCTGCTCGCGGCGAATGACGGAACATTAACGGACATGTATTTCGCCCAGATGTACCGCGCGCGGCGCGCCTACCGTCCTTATCTGCGCAATCTGTTAGACGCGCTTGAGGCGGACAACCGGACATCACTTGTCGAAACACTGTGCGCCAATGTCACGGGTCGTATGCGCGCCCGCAAGTTTGCAGCACGCCTGAACGCGATCCGAGAGGCTCGTATCGATCGCGAAATAGATGCGGATGAGGCAGACGCGACAGATTGATCTAGCCTGCGCAAACGGCCTGTGCTAGCCCACAGGCCATGAGCAAAACCCTGACAATCAAACGGCCTGATGACTGGCACCTGCACCTCCGCGATGGAGATATGCTGCGTTCGGTTCTGCCGCATACCGCCCGTGATTTCGCCCGTGCGATCATTATGCCAAATCTGGTTCCGCCCGTTGTAACAGGGGCAGATGCCGCCGCGTATCGTGACCGCATCATGGCAGCCTTGCCGGAAGGCGCGGATTTCACGCCGTTGATGACGCTCTATTTGACCGAGGATACTGATCCCGAGGATGTTGCCAAAGCGCATGCTTCAGGTCTTGTGAAAGCAGTAAAGCTCTATCCCGCCGGGGCCACCACCAATTCCGCCTCCGGTGTATCCGACTTTGATAAAGTCGCGCCTGTGCTGGACAAGATGGCCGAGATCGGCTTGCCCTTGTGTACCCACGGTGAAGTCACCGACGCATCAATCGACATCTTTGATCGTGAAGCCGTGTTTATCGACCGTGTGCTCGACCCGATCCGCCGTGCGCATCCCGACTTGCGGGTGGTGATGGAACACATAACCACCGCTGACGCCGCCGCGTATGTCAAATCCAATGACAGCAATCTGGCCGCGACCATCACCACGCACCATCTGGTGATCAACCGCAACCATATCCTCGCCGGAGGGATCAAGCCGCACTACTACTGCCTGCCCGTGGCGAAACGAGAAGAGCACCGTATCGCCCTGCGCCAAGCTGCAACATCCGGCGATGCCCGGTTCTTCCTAGGGACCGATTCCGCGCCGCACACAGACGCGAACAAACTGCTGCCCTGTGGTTGTGCTGGCTGTTTCACCGCGCCCAACACGATGTCGATCCTTGCTGAAGTATTTGAGCAGGACGGCGCATTGGACCGATTGGAGGCTTTCACATCGCTAAACGGCCCTGCGTTCTATCGCCTACCGGTAAATGACACCACCATGACGCTTACCCGCAAGGCACCAAGCTATCCCGATCATATTGATACCCCCGAGGGGCCTGTGACAGTTTTTGACCCCGCGATGCCGCTTCACTGGCGCGTCGCCTAAGGCCACGGCTTTTCACCCAAGACCCCGCACTGACTGCCTTAAGGAGCGACCATGATACCCAGCAGCTACCCCTCGCCTCAGGAAATGGCCCGCCTCACCGCACGCATGCTGCTGGAAATCAAGGCGGTGCATTTCAACACAGATGAACCGTTTACCCTGTCCTCAGGGCTGCCCAGCCCGACTTATATCGACTGTCGCAAACTGATCTCCTTCCCCCGCATCAGATCCACGCTGATGGATTTTTTGACCGTGACGGTCATGCGCAACGCTGGCTTCGAGGCATTTGACAACATCGCAGGCGGTGAAACCGCAGGCATCCCCTTTGCTGCCATGGTGGCAGAACGTATGGCGCTGCCTATGACCTACGTGCGCAAAAAACCAAAAGGGTATGGACGCAACGCCCGCATCGAAGGTGCGATGACCGAAGGCGAGCGTGTTTTGTTGGTCGAAGACCTGACAACCGACGGCGGCTCCAAGCTCAGCTTTGTGGACGCGATTCGCGAGACCGGTGCCACGTGCAATGACACAGCAGTGATCTTCTACTACGGAATATTCCCGCAGACTGAAAAGACCCTTGGCGATCATGGTATTACCCTTCACCACCTGTGTACGTGGTGGGATGTGCTGGCTGAGGCGAAGGCGCAGGAAGCCTTCAGCGAAGCTACCCTGACAGAGGTCGAAGCCTTCTTGAACGCACCGCGCGAATGGCAGGACGCCCACAAAAGTTGAATGTTTGTTACCGCCAGATGTTGACCTGAGGCACGCTCATCAGGCAATATCTGGTAGCATCTAGCGCAAATCAGGTTATCCACAAAACATACAATTTGCGCCGGAACGGCCCGGACTCTAAAGGTTGGGGCGGGAAAATTCGGGTGAGACAATGAACGAAATTACATCGCTGAACGCGAACGATATTGCTGTGCAAGCACCGGAAACGATGCCGCATTCGATCGAAGCGGAACAGCAGCTTCTGGGTGCGATCCTCACCAACAACGACATCTATGACCGTGTGGCTTCCATTATCGGGCCATCGCATTTCTACGACCCTGTGCACGCCCGCATTTTCGACATTGCTGCCCAGCGTATCGCCAAGAACAACCTTGCCTCACCCGTAACGCTCAAGGCGTTTATGGAAGAGGACGAAGGTCTGAAAGAGCTGGGCGGTCCGGCCTATCTGGCCCGTCTTGCCGGTGCGGCAATCAGCGCCTTTGCCGTGCGTGACTACGCCCAGATGATCTATGATCTGGCCGTGCGTCGCGACCTGATCCAACTGGGGCGCGACATCAGCGCCAAAGCAGCACAGGTCGATGTGGCGTCTGAGCCGCGTGAACAAATTGTCGAAGCCGAACAGCAGCTCTATAAGCTTGCCGAGCAAGGCCAGACAGAAAGCGGCTTCCAAAGCTTTCTCAAGGCAGTCACGGACGCCGTGAACGTCGCAAACGCTGCTTATCAGCGGGATGGTGGCCTTTCGGGCGTGTCTACGGGCCTGATTGATATGGATGCGAAACTGGGCGGTTTGCACCGCTCCGACCTTTTGATCCTCGCCGGGCGTCCTTCGATGGGCAAAACGTCCCTCGCGACCAACATCGCCTTCAATGTTGCCAAAGCCTACAAACGTGGTGTCTTGCATGACGGATCCGAAGGGGCGGTCGATGGCGGTGTGGTGGGCTTTTATTCCTTGGAAATGAGCGCCGAACAGCTCGCTGCGCGTATCCTTTCAGAGGCTGCGGAAATCCCGTCCCAGCAAATCCGGTCGGGCGACATGACCGAAACCGAATTCCGTCGTTTTGTGGATGCCGCCAAGACGCTTGAGGCCTGCCCGCTTTTCATCGACGACACGCCCGCCCTGCCGATCAGCCAGCTGGCCGCCCGCGCGCGCCGCCTGAAGCGGACGCATGGCTTGGATGTGTTGATCGTCGACTACCTGCAACTGGTGCGTGGCACCGGCAAAAACGAGAACCGCGTAAACGAAATCTCCGAGATCACGATGGGCCTCAAGGCCATCGCCAAGGAACTTGATATTCCGGTGATCGCCCTGTCGCAGCTCAGCCGTCAGGTGGAAAACCGCGAAGATAAACGCCCGCAGCTGTCTGACCTGCGTGAATCGGGCTCAATTGAGCAGGACGCCGATGTCGTAATGTTCGTGTTCCGCGAGGAATATTACAAAGAGCGAGAAAAACCAGGCGATCACGACCTAGAGGCGATGGCACGCTGGCAGGAAGAGATGGAGCGCCTTCATGGCCGGGCAGAAGTTGTCATTGGCAAGCAGCGTCACGGTCCTATCGGTACCGTCGATCTCAGCTTTGAGGGTCGCTTTACGCGTTTTGGCAATCTAGCAAAGCCGTGGCAGCAAGACGGTGGCGATCAGGAATTCTGATCCGGTCGCTTAAGAATTTTCCACACTTTGAAAAGCAACGGCCCGCCCCGATCCGGGACAGGCCGCTGTTCGCTTTTGACGCAAGGTCAACCTCTTGAGCAGGCCTCTTCACGTTAACAATAAGTGAAGAAGCCTGATCTGGGAAATTTACTCCCCTGACTTAACCTCATAGCGCAGGCCCTTCGCAGTGCCTTCGGCAAAGCCTTTCCAATAGGTGTGGTCTTCTTTCTGCGTGCCGTCCTCGTTCATCGACCAGACGCCATCGTTGGAATTTTCGGTCAGCTCCAGATACGCGCCTTTGTCGGCATCCCCCTTCAACTCGCGGTCCATCCATGCAGTCACGAAATGCTGTGCGATGTTGTTCATCCGCGCCGTATCCCACACCGGATCGGTATAGTGCTCCGAAATGTTAAAGCCTTTGTCCGCGTTGTCGTAATAGCTTTCGGCTGGTGCCGGCATCGGGGCGCCCGCATTGTGACCACCGTTTTCATAGGTCAGCAGCGCGTGCGGTAGCGCCGATGCGTTTTCCCAAATCGCGCGAACACCGTTTTCATAAAGCGATACGTCATCCTGTGACCCAGCGATAAACAGCATCGGAATCTTGATGCCGCCCAACCCTTCGGCATCCCAGAAACCGGTGTTCATGCCCCAGGGACCAAAAGCCACGGCCGTCTTGATCCGCGCGTCCGGCAGCGCGTTATGGGTGTCGGAGCCAGCAAGGTGGATTCCCAATGTGCCATGCGGCCCGCCCCAGCCATACTCCACAGAAGCCTGCGTCACACCACCGCCTGCGGTAATGATGGCACCGTATCCACCCATGGAATAACCGATAAGGCCCGTGTTGTTGGCGTCATAAAGACCCGCGAAATCACCGCCATCGGCGCTCATCTTTGCCATTTCCTCAAGCACGAACAACTGGTCAAGCGACCGGTTTACGAGGGTGGAGCCAAACGCAGCCTGTGTGCGGTAGGTGCTGTCAGTGTGGTCGATGGAGGCCACAACATAGCCTTTGGAGGCAATGTTCTCTGCCAGATGCGACAGCAGAAAGCGGTTGCCAGGATACCCATGGCTGATCAGCACAAGAGGATAAGCCGCATCTGAGGCTGCTGGTGCGGCATCGCGCACCGCACGGCCCTGCAACGTGACTTCCGTGGTCCCATCGCGCAGGTAGGCTTTGAGAGTTGTATCGCCTTCTTCGCCCGCCACAGCCGGATACCACATCTCAACCGTCAGCGGACGGTCATAGGTTGGCAGTGTATCGGGTTTTGGGGCTGCGGGATCAATCGCCAGAATATCAATCTGGCCGGGGTTCACCATCTCAAGCTGGCGCACGCCGACGGGCATATCCCCATAGGCGGCCAGTTCCGGCGCACTTGGAAGCTGGGTATCAATTCGGTTTTCAGCAAATGCCGGTGCGGCGGTCAACGCCAGCATCACGGGTGCTGTCTTCAGGGTCTTTGTAAGCATGGTATCCTCCTCTGATTGCGGCAGCTTAGGCACTTGGTGCTATCGCGCAAGCAGACAGTGAATGACGTTACGGCGCGTGCGGGCAGCAACATGACCACGCTTTAGTTTGCAGAACGCTTGGTTGGCCGACAGAAAGCACCTGCAACGCCGTACTATCGGGCTGGCTTGTCCCTCACACCAAAGGCCAGTACACCCACCTGTAAATGCCGCCTAGAGGACATCTTTTTTGTTAGGCAAGCCGCAGCAACAGGACCCGAAAATGAGCACAGCAACACTCACCATCGACCTGACAGCGATCACCGAAAACTGGAGCGCGCTGGACCAGCTAACCGAATGTGAAACTGCGGCGGTGATCAAGGCTGACGCTTACGGTTTGGGCGTGGCCAAGGTGGGCCCAGCGCTTGCACGCGCTGGAGCGCGTCTGTTCTTTGTGGCGATGGCCGAAGAAGGCGTGGCCCTGCGCCGCGCGTTGGGCCCGGGCCCCGCGATATTCGTCTTTGCAGGCCATATGCCCGGCGATGCCGACATGATCCGCAGTGCGGATCTCACACCGATGATCAACTCCGTTGACCAGCTTTTGACACATGTCGAAAGCCTTCCCGGTCGTCCTTTCGGCGTCCAGCTTGATACAGGTATGAACCGGCTAGGGATGGAGCCTGCGGAATGGTCAGCCGTACGCGACATTGCAGTGGCGCAAAAACCCGAACTCATCATTTCGCATTTGGCCTGCGCCGACGAACCCGATCACCTGATGAACAGATTGCAGCTCGAGAACTTCAAGGACATGACAGAAGGCCTTGATATTCCACGATCCCTTGCGGCGACGGGCGGAATTTTACTGGGTCCTGAGTATCATTTCGATCTCACGCGCCCCGGTGTGGGGCTGTATGGCGGCCTGCCCTTCGTTGATGCAACGCCAGTGATATCGCTGGACGTGCCGGTCATTCAGGTGCGCGATGTGGCACCGGGTGAAAGCGTGGGCTACGCAAACGCTTTCGTGGCGCACAGACCGACACGGGTTGCCACAATCGCCGCCGGATATGCCGATGGCCTGATCCGCAGCATGGGTGCAAACGCAACGCTCACCCACCAAGGACGCAAGCTGCCGGTGATCGGACGGGTGTCAATGGACCTGATCACCGTCGATGTCAGCGCCTTGGCAGAAGTGCCGGAACATTTGCAGCTTATCGGTCAACATCAATCTGTGGATACTGTTGCAGGCTTTGCCGGTACCATCGGCTACGAAATTCTGACGTCCTTGGGTGCGCGCTATGACCGGGTCTATCTGACGTGAACCAAACAAACTGGTTGCTACGGATCGCCAATCTAGCCCTTCTGGTGCTCTACCCCTTAGCGTGGTGGGCACCCTTGATGCGCGCAGGGCTGCTGCCGCTTTTCTCGCTGAATGAGATTTCCGTGCTGAAAGGATTACAATCGCTTTGGGCGACAGACATCTTCCTTGCGCTGGTTGTCACGCTCTTTGCGCTCTTTGCGCCATATTTGAAAACCGTGGCGCTGGCGCTGGTGCACTTTGATCTGCTGAAACCCTCCGTGCTTCCTGCGGTGCATCTGCTTGGGAAGCTGGCCATGGCAGATATCTTTCTGATCGCGCTCTATATCACGCTGTCAAAGGGCATCGGTGTAGGCCGGATTGAGGTCGCTTGGGGCCTTTACCTCTTCACCGCCTGCATTCTCTCGTCGCTTCTGATCTCGTATAAAACCGAACAATCCATACAAAGATCAGATCATTAGCCTGATTTGGGAAACAGACCTCTGTCATACTGTTGCATTTGGAGCAGAATTGCAGGGTTTTGAGGCAATCCCCGCGAATTTCCCATAGATTATCTGAGTAATCGGCATAAACTTGCCTAGTAGCGATTAACCGACTTCCGGGGGGAATGTCACGGTGTCCACCGTACGCGCCTTGGCGCACATTATTACCTACCTTGCGCAACGCCTTGCGTTTGCCTTCTTCCTTGTAGGGGCTTTGGGCCTCTTCGGGGCAACAGTCATGGCTGCGGTCGGCCAGTGGTCATGGATCAGCCTTTCAGTGCTCTATGACGGCCAACCGATCGAGAATGCAGGCATGTACGCGCAGATTGCCCTGACAGTCTTGGCCGTCGGGCTGTGTTTCTTTTTACCGGGCAACCGTCGGATCATGCAGCTTGAAAATTCACACCGTGCTTTTTCCATCGGAATGGATGACGTGGCCCGCGCCTATGCTGCGGTACATGCAGCAGACCGCGCAGAGACGTTCAGGCTCAGCTCTGAATTTGATGCTGTGCGTGAACGGCTTGCCTATTTACGCGACCATCCTGATCTTAGCACGCTAGAGCCGTCCCTTCTGGAAGTCGCAGCACAGATGAGCCACATCAGCCGCGAACTGGCGCAGGTCTACTCTGATGAAAAGATCAGCCGCGCCCGCAATTTCCTGAAAGAGCGTCAACAGGAAGTGGCGCTTTTCAACGAACGTCTGGATCAGGCCAAGGGCATCACCACCGACCTGAAGCACTGGGTGCACGAAGTCGAGCTTGAGGAAAGCGTGGCGGTAGCGCAATTGGAGCGTCTGCGTGCCGAAATGCAGGAAATCCTTCCGGAGCTGGGTATGGAAAGCCAAATCCGGACAGAGCAAACGGCATTGGACAACACTATCGTTGATTTGCAGCCAAAAGCGGCTGAATAAAGAGACGGAATTTCTTAAAAATTCCGGCCCGTTTTCTTTGCAAGAAAACGTCGCCGTCTGCCCTGGCGTTTTCCCTTTGACGCCAATCGCGCGCGGCGCCACAACGCGCATATGGCAAAACCCGTAAAATCCTTCACCTGTGCCGCCTGTGCCGCATCATTCAGCAAGTGGTCTGGCCGCTGCGACAACTGCGGCGAATGGAACACCATATCCGAAGACAAAGGCATCTCTGCCGGTCCGCCCAGCAAATCGCTAGGGGCAAAACGTGGCAGCGCGATGCAGCTCACCGATCTTTCGACTGAAGAGGCCCCGCCCCCACGCAGCCATTCAGGCATCGACGAGCTTGACCGTGTGCTCGGGGGTGGGCTTGTGCCGGCATCTGCGATCCTCGTCGGCGGTGATCCAGGCATCGGTAAGTCTACTCTTTTGCTGCAAGCCGCGGCGCATTTTGCGAAGGCGGGCCTGAAAACAATCTACGTCAGTGGCGAAGAAGCCTCCGCGCAGGTCCGCATGCGTGCGCAGCGTCTTGGTCTGGCCGATGCTCCCGTCCAACTGGCCGCAGAAACCAACCTGCGCGACATCCTGACGACTTTGGACAAAGAACGCCCTCAGCTTGCCATCATCGATTCCATCCAGACCATGTGGGCAGATAATGTAGAAAGCGCCCCCGGCTCTGTTTCGCAGGTGCGTGCGGCATCCCATGAGCTGACCGCATTTGCCAAACGGTCCGGTACTTCGGTGATCCTCGTGGGGCATGTGACCAAAGAAGGCGCAATCGCCGGACCGCGCGTTGTTGAGCACATGGTCGATACTGTGCTCTATTTTGAAGGTGAACGCGGGCACCAGTTCCGCATTTTGCGGTCCGTCAAGAACCGTTTCGGTCCCGCAGACGAGATCGGCGTCTTCGAGATGACGGGTCGGGGATTGGCAGAAGTCACCAACCCCTCTGCCCTGTTTTTGTCCGAACGTGGACAACCTGCGGCGGGCTCTGTCGTTTTTGCAGGTATCGAAGGCACCCGCCCCGTCCTGGTCGAGCTTCAGGCCCTTGTCGCACCATCTCCGCATGCGCAGGCCCGCCGAACCGTCGTAGGCTGGGATTCTGGCCGCCTTGCGATGATCCTCGCCGTGCTTGAGGCCCGTTGCGGCATCCCTTTTGCCGGTCTGGACGTCTATCTCAATGTTGCAGGTGGCATGAAAATCTCCGAACCTGCCGCCGATCTGGCAGTTGCCGCCGCTCTCTTGAGTGCCCGCGAAGACACAGCCTTGCCCGCCGAGACCGTTGTTTTCGGGGAAATCAGCCTATCGGGTGCCCTGCGTCCTGCGTCCCAGACCGAAAATAGGTTGAAAGAAGCGCAAAAACTTGGTTTTACCTCCGCTATCGCTCCTGCCGGTGGAAAAGCCGCAGCAGCCGCTGGTATTTCGATCAACACAATGAGCGATCTGACCGGCTTTGTTGGTGAAATTTTCGGCGCAGGGTAATGCGCCAAGAGGCATAAAAGGCAGGACCACATGGACGGCTTTACGATCATCGACGGCGTTGTGGCGCTTGTCATTATCCTGTCTGCTCTTCTGGCCTATGGCCGCGGTCTGGTCCGCGAGGCAATGGCCATCGTCGGCTGGATCGCCGCTGCGATCCTCGCGTTCCTGTTCGCCCCGCGTGTCGAACCTTTGGTCCGCGAAATCCCTGTCATCGGCGATTTTCTGGCGGACAGCTGCGAGCTGTCGATTATCGGTGCCTTCGCTATCGTATTTGCCATTGCGCTGATTGTCGTGTCCCTTTTCACACCGCTTTTTTCTTCCTTGGTGCAGCGCTCGGTCCTTGGCGGGCTCGATCAGGGTCTGGGCTTCATCTTTGGCGTGGCACGCGGCATCCTTTTGGTGGCGATCGCATTTTTCGTCTATGAAACTGTGATCACCGGCCAGCAGTTCACGATTGTCGATGAAAGCCGCTCTGCCGTCGTGTTCTCGCGCTTTACCGGTCAGATCGAAGAGCAGAATCCCGAAGCTGCACTTGGCTGGATCACAACACGTTATGAGGCTCTCGTCGGTGCCTGCGGCGAATAATTTCCCCGCGATTGGCTAAAAGCCAACGCAGATTTCGAGGGTCGGTAACCACTGGTTAACCTCCTCGGTCTAGGAATATGTCCACTAACCAGGGACATAAAATGCCGCTTTCACCGCACTATGCACAACTCGACCTGATCGCATCGCCCGTCTTCGTGCTGGAGATTGATGCGGAAGGTCAGCCTGTTTATGCGGCGTTTAACAAAAAGGCCCGCAGTGTCTCGGGCCGCCCGTTGTCCGACTATCTGGGCCGCACCGCAAAAGAAGTCTACGTTGGCCCCTTTGGCCGAGCTGCCTATGAACGCCATTGTCAGGCCCGCGATAGTGTTGCACCTTTGGTCTATCAGGTGGACCTTCCCATTGCTGACCGTACCCGCACCATCCAGACCACCCTGCACCCTGAAAAAGATGCCCATGGCAAACTTCAACGTCTGTACGGGACGTCCATCGACCTCACGGCACAGACAGCTGCACAGCAGGCAAAGGAAGAATTCGAAGCACTGACGAATGAAATGGAACAGTTTGTTGCTTTGGCCGCCCATGACTTGCGCACCCCGATGCGCAATATCTCTGCCATTGCCGACCTGCTGCTGGATGAATTTGTGGATCGCGGTGATGGCAAGGTTGAACTGATCGAAACACTCGACAAGATTGCAATCAAAACGAGCGAACTCATCACCGACGTGCTGTCCCATGTTGAAAGTGTGCGGGCGCAATCCAAGGCGAGCACTTTCAGCTTTCCGGCCTTGTGCTATGATATTCTGGGTGCGCTTGACCCTCTGTCGCAGCACAAGGTCAAAGCTGCCACTGTCACAATGCGTGCCGACAGAACCGCAATGCAGATCGTACTGCGCAATCTGACGGAAAACGCGATGAAACACGGCGGGCGCAAAAAACTTTCCCTTGATATCGATGTCCAGAAAGGCCTGCCCGGCATGATAGACGTGACCCTTTCCGACAACGGCGGTGGTTTTTCCAAAGACGGGCTGGAGCTGATGAACGGTGGCAGGTTCCGGGCTGAAAGTGGCTATGGCCTCTTTGCCGTGAAGCGCCTGATCGATGCAAGGGGCGGCACTTTGGTAGCCCGTAACCTTCCGGATAGTGGCGGTGCAGTGGTCCGGTTCTCCCTGCCGGGCGATTGCATAAACAGTACCATGAACCTTGGCGGCTTACCGTTCGGGATTGAAAGCCCGCCGGTCTCCTTCCCCCTCACAATGCAGCATCGCGCGTGAACTGCGTCAATTAGCGCCTTTTAAACGACCAACCGGACAAACAAAGCCGTGCAGAGTGACATCGTCGGGGTGACACCACAGGACAATCACCCTAAACGTTATTCCGACCCCCAGAGGATTCGGAGCTGCCACACCTGTGCCCAATCTTAAGTCCAAGATCATGCCCCCCGCCCATCCGTTTGATACGTCCTATCTACGTGACAGCGAGGACGGAGATAAACTGAAAGAAGAATGCGGCGTGTTTGGCGTTGTCGGCGTTGCCGATGCGTCCAATTTCGTCGCACTTGGGCTGCACGCTTTGCAGCACCGCGGACAAGAGGCAGGCGGCATCGTCAGTCATGATCCCGAAGCAGGCTTCCAGTCTGCCCGTCGGTTTGGCTATGTCCGCGACAACTTTACCTCGCAAAAAGTCATGGAAACCTTGCCGGGCGAATTGGCCATCGGCCATGTGCGTTATTCCACCACCGGCTCCAAGGGGCAGACTGCAATCCGCGATGTGCAGCCTTTCTTTGGCGAATTCGCCATGGGGGGAGCGGCAATTGCCCATAACGGCAATATCACGAACGCCAACGCGCTGCGCCGTGAGTTGATCGAACGCGGCTCCATCTTTCAAAGCTCTTCCGACAGCGAATGCATCATTCACCTGATGGCGCGGTCGCTACAGCGCAACATTCCCGAGCGGATGGAAGACGCGCTGCGCCGCGTTGAAGGCGCGTTTTCTGTTGTCGCAATGACTCGTACCAAGCTGATCGGTGTTCGCGACCCTCTTGGCGTGCGCCCGCTGGTGCTCGGAAAGATCGGTGATGGATGGGCGCTTAGCTCTGAAACCTGTGCGTTGGACATCATCGGCGCAGAGTTCGTTCGCGAGATTGAACCCGGCGAAATGGTTGTGATTACACCCAAGGGTGTCGAATCCCACTTCCCCTTCCGGCGTCAGTCTTCACGTTTCTGCATTTTTGAGCATGTCTATTTCTCGCGCCCTGACAGTATTTTGGGTGGCCGTTCTGTCTACGAAACCCGCGAAGCGATTGGCCGCGAACTGGCCAAGGAAAGCCCGGTCGAGGCTGATCTGGTTTGCCCGGTTCCTGACAGTGGCACACCGGCAGCCATCGGTTACAGTCTTGAATCCGGCATCCCTTATGCGATGGGCATCATCCGCAACCAGTATATGGGCCGGACGTTCATTGAGCCGACCGAGCAGATCCGCAACATGGGTGTGCGCCTCAAGCTCAACGTGAACCGTGCCCTGATCAAGGGTAAACGAGTGATCCTTGTGGACGACAGCGTCGTGCGCGGCACGACCAGCCGCAAAATCAAGGAAATGATTCTGGACGCAGGTGCGAAAGAGGTTCATTTCCGCATCGCCTCCCCGCCGACGGCGTGGCCCTGTTTTTATGGCGTAGACACGCCCCAGCGCGAAAAGCTGCTGGCGGCGACGATGTCCGAGGAGGAGATGCGCGATCATCTGGCAGTAGATTCGCTAAAGTTCATCTCGCTGGACGGTCTCTACCGTGCGGTGGGCGAAGCAGAGGGGCGCAATTCCAAGTGCCCGCAGTACTGCGATGCCTGCTTCTCAGGTGAATACCCAGTCACGCCCGCCGACCAGTTGGCACAGGGTTTTGAAATGAAACCGGCTGCAGAGTAATCTGCTGCCGGATTTTGTCAGCAGGGTGTGGTAGCGTCAGACGCATGACACATGCACCCGCTTTGCTCCTTTCTACAATCTCCCACTGGTCTGATCCTGCACAACGCGCCGCATGGACCTGTCGGGCCGTATTTCTGGAAACTGCCGCCCGAAATAGCGTCGGCCCGTTGGGCGAAGACCTTAAATGGGGTCAGCCCGCATGGCGCCCTGTAAAGCCGCGCACTGGCAGTACGCTTCGTATGGACTGGTCCCAGTCCGATCCGCACCAGCTGGCCCTCTTTGTAGATTGCAAAACCGATCTGGCAGAGCGTATGCGTGAACTCTATCCCGACTTACCTTCAAATGATGGCCGCCGCCGCATCGCCTTTGATCTGCGCGCCGACCTGCCGGAACAGGCAGTATCCCACCTCGCGCAGATGACCTTTACCTATCACCTGAAACCGGCCCTTACCGGCTGAACCGGCAGTCGCCCGCCGACATCTTTTTTGCCACTTTCGCAGGTTCTCCTGCCTTGCTACCTCGCGCGCACTGACCCGTGCACACAAGGCAAATCGACTATGACCAGCTCTGAAACGCCCTCCAACATCGCAAAACTCGCCACCGAAAAGGCAAAGCTTCCCGCGCTCGCTCTGCTTGGCATTTTCGGCAGCTCCAGCGCCTTGCAGGCATTGATCCGCACACCCGATGGCAACAGCATGACTGTGCGCACCGGCGACCGCGTGCAACGTGATACAGTGGCTGCCATCGCTGAAGACTACATCGTTCTTTCGCACGGCAACCGCACGAAAACCCTGCGTCTACCTGCGTCCTGATTGCCCATGCGGGACTTGACCCCGCGCCGTGCAGCAGGCACATCCCTCGCATGACAAAAACAGCTCTCATCACCGGCGCATCCCGTGGCCTCGGGGCCGCCCTCGCCGAAGCGCTTAGCCCCTCCCATCACGTCATCGCGGTGGGACGCACCACAGGCGCGCTGGAAGAGCTGGACGACCGCATTCAGGCGAAAGGCGGTTCTGCGACTTTGGCCCCCATGGACATCACAAACGCGGACGCGATGGCAGTCCTATGCCGTGGCATCCATGACCGCTGGGGTACTATTGATTTGTGGTTGCATACGGCCATTCACGCAGCACCCATGGCACCGGCAGATCACATTGACGCCAAAGACATGGCGAAATCGGTCGCTGGAAATGTCACGGCGACCGCGACATTGATTTCTTATGTTGCGCCACTGCTGGGGCAAACCGGCCAAGCCGTGTTCTTTGACGATCCACGCGCAGGACAGAAATTCTTTGGTGCCTATGCGTCAACCAAAGCCGCGCAAATCGCATTGGCCCGTGCTTGGGCCGCAGAGACGACGAACATCGGACCGAAAGTGAAAATCGTTACCCCCGCGCCCATGCCAACGGCGACCCGTGCGCGTTTTTTCCCGGGCGAAGACCGCACGGGTCTGTCGGACTGTCACAAACAGGCCGCTGCGGTATTGGCGCAACTCTGACGCATCCGCCTTTTTCAAATGCCCGAACACAAGCTTGCCGCCCGCGCGCCCCTCACCTATCAAGGGACAAAGGGGCACATCATGCGCATTCTCATCACAAATGACGACGGCATCACCGCACCGGGACTTGAGGTTCTGCACGCGATTGCCACCACACTTGCGGGCGAAAACGGCGAAGTCTGGACCGTGGCACCCGCGTTTGAGCAGTCAGGCGTCGGCCACTGTATCAACTACGTCCACCCTACCCTCATGTCAGAGCTTGGTCCGCGCCGCTTTGCCGCCGAAGGATCACCTGCGGACTGCGTCCTGATTGCGTTGCATGATATTATGGCAGACACCCGTCCCGATCTGGTGTTGTCCGGCGTGAACCGGGGCAACAACTCGGCCGAGAACACACTTTATTCCGGCACAATTGGCGGCGCGATGGAAGCCGCGTTGCAAGGATTGCCGGCCATCGCGCTTTCGCAATACTACGGCCCCGCGAACCGCGATCTGGATGATCCGTTCGAGGCAGCAGCGCAGCACGGTGCTGACGTCATCTCGCGTATTCTTGACGCAACACCTGAAGAAACTGCCGACTACAGCCTTTTCTACAACGTCAATTTCCCGCCGGTTCCTGCGGGCGACGTCAAAGGCACGCGGCTGTCTGCGCAAGGACGCCGTCCTGGCGTGGTATTTGGCACGCAGGCCCACACCGCTCCTTCCGGCAGGCGTTTCTCATGGATCAAAGGTGGCGATCAGCAGGTCAAGACCGCCCCCGGCTCGGACGCCGCAGTCAACCTTGAGGGCTATATTTCGGTCACCCCGATGCGCGCCGATTTGACAGCCCATGACATGCTCGACAGCCTGTCGGGTATCTCTATATGAACGAAGACGCTGACAGCATTGCGGAACGCAAAATGCAGTTTCTTTACGCGCTGCGCTCTAAAGGTGTCACAGACGCCCGGGTCTTGGGTGCCATGGAAGCCGTGGACCGTGGTCCCTTTATCAAGGGTCTGTTTTCCGAACGTGCTTATGAGGACATGCCGCTGCCGATTGCCTGCGGCCAGACCATCAGCCAGCCATCTGTTGTCGGCATGATGACCCAAGCACTCGAGGTCAGCCCGCGTGACAAGGTGTTGGAGATCGGCACCGGCTCCGGTTATCAGGCCGCGATCCTCAGCAAGCTTGCCCGCCGTGTTTATACCATCGACCGGCATCGTCGTCTGGTACATGAAGCCCGCGCGATCTTTGCCGACATGGATCTGGTCAATATCACCGCCATCACGGCTGACGGCAGTTTTGGTCTGGCCGAACAAGCGCCGTTCGACCGCATCATCGTGACCGCCGCCGCCGAAGACCCACCCGGCCCTTTGCTGGCACAACTCAAGGAAGGCGGCATCATGGTGCTGCCTGTGGGGCAGTCCGATGCCGTTCAGCACCTTATACGTGTGCGTAAGACCGCAGATGGGCTGGAATATGACGAAATGCGCTCGGTTCGGTTTGTTCCGCTGCTCGAGGGCTTGGGCAAAGACGGATAATAGGTTAACATGCGCGCGAACCCCGGAGGACACGGGGATGTATTGTTGACGAGGACGAGCAGATGAAGATCACCCCCTTGCGCGGTCGTGCGCACCTGACCCTATGTGCAGCGGGCAGTGCCCTTTTTCTGTCGGCTTGCGGCGACCAGCCTCTCGATTTCGATTTGCGTGGACTTGGCGGTGGGTTCACCACGGCGGATGCGGCGACGGGCCCTCTGGCTAACCGTCCCCGTCCGGATGACCGCGGCGTAATCTCTTACCCGAATTATCAGGTCGCTGTCGCACGGCGCGGCGATACGCTGGCTGATGTTGCTGGCCGTGTCGGTATCGATGCGGACCAGCTCGCCCGCTACAACGGCATCGACGCCGGTGTACAACTGCGCCGCGACGAAGTGATCGCCCTGCCCCGACGTGTGGCGGAACCGTCCCCCGCGACAGGTGCGGCAACGACAGGTCCGATCAAGCCGGTAGATATAACGTCCCTTGCAGGTGGTGCGATTGATCGCTCTCCGGCAACTCCCGGTGTACAAACCGCCGCCCTGCCGCCGGCCACCGCTCCCGCCCCTGCGGCGCAAACCGGTACAGAACCTGTGCGCCACAAGGTTGAACGGGGTGAAACGGCGTATACTGTCGCGCGGCTTTATGGCGTTCCTGTCAAGGCTTTGGCAGATTGGAACGGCCTTGGTGCGGACTTTGCCGTACGTGAAGGGCAATTCCTGCTGATTCCGGTGCCAAAACAAAACCCGCCTGCGCGCACGGCATCACCTGCGCCGACCGCAGTCGCTGCGACCACTCTGCCCGGCAGCGGCACGCCGACACCAACACCACCCTCGGCAGCCAAACCGCTGCCGCAAGATGACACGGCTGTTCCCACTCCCGCGGCTGCCGCCGCAACACCAGCAAAGCCGGTTGCAGATGTGGGTACCACCACCAAGCCCGCAAAAGCGACAAAGATGCTGACACCCGTGCAGGGCAGCATCATCCGCGGCTATGCGAAAGGCCGCAACGAAGGCATTAACATCAAGGCCGCAGATGGAGCGCCTGTGAAAGCCGCTGACAGCGGCACGGTGGCTGCAATCACCAAGAGCGCGGAAGGCATACCGATTGTGGTGGTACGCCACACCGGCAACCTGCTGACCGTCTATGCAAACGTCACGGACGTAAACGTCGCCAAGGGTGACAGCGTGGGCCGTGGGCAGCAAATCGCTAAGCTGCGCAGCGGGACCGATGCCTATGTGCACTTCGAAGTCCGCCAGGGCTTTGACAGCGTGGACCCGAGCGACTTCATCAATTGACGGGTTGAACCAAGGCCGAAGGCAAAAACCTGCTGTTACTACCCTTGGTTATCCAAAAGGTCGAATTACCCTCAAATCGCCTCTCATTTGCCTCAAATGAGCGGGTTCCGCCGCAAGGCAGCCCGGTTTCGCAAATAGAAACAATCCAACGCAGAAAGCGCGATTGGATTGTTAAATGCCCGAACATTTCGGCTATACGAACACAATTTTCGGCACGCAAAGCACTGTCAACGGTGCCGCGCAGGATTATGCTTTTGGTCCTCCTGTCGGCGGCACATGGCGCTATACCGGGCCCGACACCTATTTTGTCGTGGACGAAAACACTGGGGCAAGTCGGTTTAACGGCGACCCCACGAACGAACAGGTTTCAGCACAAGAACAGATTGGTGGCATTGGTCAGCAGACCACCGAAATCGGCGGCATCGACCGCCAGATCATCTATGACTACACATTTACGGTCACCGATGGCACGACCACATGGCGCGTCACGGTTATCGACGTTGACCTTAACAACGATGATGATCTGAACGACGCAGGCGAAGACGGGTATTTCCTGATCTTTCCCGATGGCATGCCACCTGCCGACACCAACCTGACCATTGGTGGCATCGTTGATAACCTCGATTCCATCGCACATGTGGACCTCGGGGCAAGCATTGTATGTTTTGCGGAAGGGACTTTGATCTCAGCAGGGTCCCACACAATCCCGGTTCAGGAGCTGGACACGGGCGATATGGTGGAAACGCGCGATGGGGGCCTCCAACCCATCGCGTGGATTGGCAAAACCACCGTAGTGGCAAAGGGTGATCTGGCCCCGATTGTCATCACTAAGGGCACGCTCGGCAATGATCGCGATCTGGTTGTCTCTCCACAGCACGCGATTTTGCTGAACGACTGGCGGGCCGAACTTCTGTTCGGTCAGGAAGAAGTGCTTGTCCGTGCCGTTGACCTGTTGGGCCACGATGGCGTCTACCGCAAGACGGGCGGCACAGTCACTTACTATCACATCCTGTTTGACGCGCATGAACTTGTGATGTCCGAAGGGATCTGGACCGAAAGCCTATATCCCGGCGATATGACACTGCAAAGCGTAAACCCGCGAGCACGCGCCGAAATAACCGAGCTTTTTCCGGACCTGGCGCAATATGGCAAGAAAGCCGCCCCTTGCCTGCGCGCGTTCGAGGCGTCCTGCCTCTTACGTGCTGCTTAGGGAGACGCCTTTGCGACCCGCAAGATCGACAAAATACTGCCATGCCACTCGACCCGAACGGGACCCGCGTGTGGCCTGCCATTCAATCGCTTCCGCCCGCAATGTATCGTCGTCAATCTCGACACCGTGCGCATCACAATAGCCGCGTATCATCGCAAGGTACTGGTCCTGATCGCAGGCATGAAAGCCCAGCCAAAGCCCGAAACGGTCCGACAACGAAACCTTTTCCTCTACCGCTTCAGCCGGATTGATCGCTGATCCACGCTCGTTCTCGATCATATCGCGGGGCATCAGATGGCGGCGGTTAGACGTCGCATATAGCACGACGTTGTCCGGCCGCCCTTCGATACCGCCATCCAGTACCGCCTTGAGCGACTTGTAATGGGCATCGTCGTGGCCAAAGCTAAGATCATCGCAGAACATGATGAAACGCTGCGGCGCACCGCGCAAAAGGTTCAACAGCCTGCCCACAGACGGCAGGTCCTCACGCTGCAATTCGACAATACGCAAAGCATCATGTGTCGCATGAACATCTGCATGTATTGCCTTGACCAGACTTGATTTTCCCATGCCCCGCGCCCCCCAGAGCAACGCGTTATTCGCGGGCAAGCCGGCAGCGAATTGCCGTGTGTTCTGAAGCAGCGTATCGCGCGAGCGGTCGACCCCGACCAGCAGCTCCAGATCAACCCGGCTGACCTTTGTCACAGGTTCCAACCGATCCGGATCGGTATGCCAGACGAAGGCGGACGCGGCATCAAAATCAGGGGCTGCCAGCGGTGCCGGAGCCATCCGCTCCAGCGCTGCCGCAATGCGGTCCATGGGATCATCAATCATCGACATGGGCTTACTTCAACTCGCCTTCGTCATCGTCGAATTCGGCCATCAGGTCGTCTTCGTCGTCGTAATATCCTTCGGCGCGCAGCTTGGCCTCACGGGTCTTCTCAACCCTTTTGACCAGCTGGATCGAAATTTCATAAAGACCGTAGACCACCACGAACAGGATCACCTGAGTAATCACATCCGGCGGTGTCACCAGAGCCGCCAGAACCAAGATCGCTACGACGGCGTACTTGCGCACATTGCCCAGCCCCTCGGCACTGACCAATCCGGCCTTGCCCATGAGGGTCAACAACACCGGGAGCTGGAAACACAGACCAAAGGCCACAATAAACTTGATCGTCAGGCTCAGATATTCTTGCGCAGAACCCTGAAACGCGATCCCCGCAACACCGTTGGCCACAGGTTCGGATCCGTCACCGGTCAACGACCCTTGCTGGAATCCCAGAAAGAAATCAAACGCCAGCGGCGTCACCACATAGAAGGCGAACGACGCACCGATAAAGAACATCACGGGTGAGGCAATCAGGAACGGCAGGAACGCGCCCTTCTCGTTCTTGTACAACCCCGGTGCCACAAACCGCCACAACTGGTAGCTGATGTAAGGAAAACCCAGAACCAACCCGCCCAAAAGCGAGATGGAGATAGCGACAAAGAAGCCCTCTTGCAGCTTGATAAGGATCAGACCGCAATCTTCCTGCCCCCGCTCGGCCATTGCAGAACACAAAGGGTTGGTCAGGAAGTTGAATATCGGATTCCAGACGGTGAAACAGATCACCATCCCGATGATAAACGCGATCACCGAATGAATAAGCCGCGTGCGCAGCTCTGCCAGATGCTCAATCAGCGGGGCAGCGCTGTCGTCGATATCGTCCGTGGCACTCATGATTTACTCTTTTTTCGCAGCGGTTTTCTTGGGCGGCGCTTTCTTGGCAGTTGGCTTTTTGGCCGCGGGTTTCTTCGCCGCAGGCTTTTTCGCCGCTGCCGGTTTTTTGGCGGCAGGTTTTGCGGCGGGCTTGGCCGCTGCGGGCGTGATCTCCGCATCCAGCGCGTCCGCCTTGGACATCGCTTCTACGGCTTCACGTTGCTTGCGCTCTGCAGCCGCTCGCGCGGTTGCCGCCTGAATTTTCTTGGTATCTTCGGCACGCTTGGCCGCCAGTTTGCCGGTCTCGCTGTTTGGATCGATATCCGTCAGCGACTTGGCTGCAGATTTGACACCATCCATCGCAGAGCCAACAGGATTGGTGGCAGCCTTCAACGAGTTATTCAGCGACGATGACATCTCGCGCATCCCGCTTTCATCGGCCGCGTCGTTCATCGCAGATGAAAACTCTCGCGCCATGCCTTTGGCCTTGCCCACAAACTGCCCTACCCTGCGAAACAGGATCGGCAGATCTTTGGGCCCCACGACAATCAAGGCCACGATGCCAATGACCAGAAGTTCGGTCCAGCCCAGATCAAACATGAATTAGACCTTATCTTTGGTCGTGTCGCTGTCTGCTACGATCTCGCTTTCGACGACATCCTTGTCGTCGGCCAGCTCTTTCTCGCCTTCGTTGATGCCTTTCTTAAAGCTGGTGATGCCTTTGCCGACCTCACCCATCAGGCTGGAAATTTTTCCGCGCCCGAACAGCACAAGTACAACAACCGCAATCAGCAGGATGCCGGGCAATCCGATATTGTTCAACATTTTGTCTCTCCTGTCTTCGCACGGAGTGGTCCCGCACGTCTCGGGCTTAGGTTTAGGGCTGTTATGATGTTCAGGCCAAGCCGGATTGCCCCAAATCACTGTCCGAACTTAAGAAAACACCGCCGCGAAAAGGGGTTGTTGGACGCTACTGACAGCATTATGTCAGTAGAATGAGCCGACAAGACCGCCTTTTCGAAATTCTGGCCCTGCTGCGTGACGGAAGATTGCACCGTGCTGCCGACATCGCTGCAACCATGAATGTGTCTGAGCGGACAATCTATCGCGACATGGACCGCCTTCAGGCCTCGGGTGTGCCGGTCGAAGGCGCACGCGGCATCGGCTACAGGATCACGCCCGGTTACACCCTGCCCCCGCTCAGCCTAACTCCCTCAGAACTGGAGGCTCTGAATCTCGGGCTTGCGATTGTCGGACAAGCGGCCGACGACACGCTAAAAGCCGCTGCAGATACATTGATCGAAAAGATTGATGCCGTTCTGCCTGCGCATGACATGGCGCAGGCACAAGCATGGAAGCCGTCCTTGCATGCCTTCACGGATCCGACACGCAATCTGGCGCATTTGCCTCTGCTGCGCTCTGCGGTCAAAGCGCAACAAAAGGTACGCCTCACCTATACCGATCAGGATGGAACGGTCACGACACGGAAAGTCCGACCTTTGCATATGGAGTATTGGGGCCGCGTTTGGACGCTGACCGCATGGTGCGAGCTAAGCCGCGACTTTGAAGTATTCAGGCTGGACTTGATTGAAAGCCTTGAAGCGCTGCCAGACTTGTTTGTCGACACACCGGGCAGAACGCTTGCCGATTTTGCAGCCCGCAGCGAAGCATCCCACGCGCCATTATAGCTGCTGCGGATATCAGGACGTCACCTGCCACCCCGTTTGAGGCGGCAAGAACGCCTCAACACTTGCCTGTGCGACCACGATGGTGTCACCACCGGTCGGCACATTCAGCCCGCCCACAACAGCGCTTACCGTAGCCTTGCCGCGTGGCAATTTGGCGGTCAGGGTTTCGAGGTCAAGCTTGTCAGGTTCCTGAACACCGATTGTGACCTGCACACGCATTTCGTCATGGCCAAGACCTGCAACGCCGAACAAGGGCAGCGATGAATGGCGCAAAGCATCCTCGATCGCGCGGGCAGCGGCTTTTGTATAGTCCATGCCGTGCAGGTCGTTACCCATGCCCATTTCGATGATGATGCGGTGCATTTTACTTAGATCAGCCATCAGCCTGCTCCATATTGAAACCGACAGACAACGCGACATTGGCCATGATGGTCGGATGTCCTTCGCCCTCCTGCCCGACCGGCCGCGCTACATCAAGCCCGCCCTTGGAGACGCGGACGTTGACGTTGCCATAAGGGAAAACAGCCTTGATCGTGTCCGTATCGACGCGGTCAGGCTGCTGCACCCCCACATCAACGGTGATCTGCATTGCGGATTTTTCAAAGCCGAACAGTTCTGCCAAGTTAATGGAATTGTGCCAAAGCGCATCCCGCACTGCCCGTTCTGCTGCTTGGGTATAGTCCCCCCGCCGCAGGGAGGTCCCCATGCCAAACTCTACAAGTAACGTCTCAGCCATCAGTCTCTCCCTTTCGGTCTGCCCTGCAAGGGCCTTTGGTCAGGTCATCGGAAACACGAAACACCTGTCACGCGGAATGGTCAGCCACATCACTGCACCGGGTTGGGGCAGGAACACATTCGGCACCGTTGCCCGCAGGGTCGATCCATCGTGATCCATCACAAACTCGACAAGGCTCTCTGATCCCATAAACCGCGCACGGCTTACCACGGCGCGGGCGGGCGTCCCTTCCTTGGCCGTTGGGTTAGGTCCGCGACCAGCACGGTCAAAATCGATTCTGACATGTTGAGGTCGAAACACGATCTGGACCGCAGTGCCATCTGCAACACCGGGGGCCAGAAACCGGCCAAATGCCGTCTGCGCCAGCGCGCCCTGCACCACCGCTTCGACCACATTCGCATCAGAGAAGAAGGCGACAGCAGCCCGGTCGAAGGGCCGCGTATAGACGTTATAGGGCGCACCCTGCTGCACGATAACACCGTCCCGCATAAGAGCGATCTCGTCAGCCATCCGCATTGCCTCATCCGGCTCATGGGTGACCAGCAACACAGCTGTGTCCTCTTCCTTCAGGATGCTCAGCGTCTCGTCGCGAATGCCATCGCGCAAGCGGTTATCAAGGCCCGAGAACGGCTCGTCCATCAGCATGATGCGCGGCTTCGGGGCCAAGGCGCGGGCCAATGCCACCCGCTGCTGCTCGCCGCCGGACAACTGATGCGGATAGCCGTCAATAAACCGCAAGAGATCCACCCGTTTGAGCAGTTCTTCCACCCTTACCCGCTTTTCCGCTTTGGTGCCTTTCAGGCCGAATGCCACGTTGTCGGCCACGCTGAGATGCGGAAAAAGCGCGAAGTCCTGAAACATCAGGCCAATTTCACGCCGCTCGGGCGGTACACGGAACACCGTGTCGCAGATCAGGTTGCCATCCACGTGGATCGTGCCGCTGTCCTGCATCTCGACACCGGCGATCATCCGCAGGGTCGTAGATTTCCCGCAACCCGACGGCCCCAGCAGGCAGGTCACCTGCCCTGGCATGATCTGTAACGACACTCCGTCCACAACCGCACGCCCGCCGTAGCTGCGCCGCAGGTCCTTGATCTCAAGCCGTGGAACTGATGCTGACATAAATACCCGATAGAATGACTCAGGTGGAGGTATCAGCCTCGCTTCATCCCCGCAAGCACTCCGGCAAAGCCGACAGCCAATACGGCGATACAGATGACCAGAAGCTGCTCGTATT
Organism: Sulfitobacter noctilucicola; assembly: GCF_000622385.1. NCBI lineage: Bacteria > Pseudomonadati > Pseudomonadota > Alphaproteobacteria > Rhodobacterales > Roseobacteraceae > Sulfitobacter > Sulfitobacter noctilucicola. The sequence goes on along the minus strand of NZ_JASD01000008.1, from coordinate 2,886,649 downwards.
TATGGCCGTCGGGCAGCATGGCAGCGACCCAAGACCAACTGCGTGCGAAGTACATAAAGGCACCAAGAATTGCAGCCGCAAAGGCAACCATGTAGCCCCAAAGCGCCACTTCGCGACGCATCACAAGGCCGACAACCAGCACCGGTGTAAGAAACATCGACGCGGTTCCCGACACAGCAACCGCGTCAAACAATGTCGCATTCCCCCAAAGCGTCAGGACGGTGCCTGCGACCATAAAGCCCAGCATCACCATGCGTCCGCCGTTCAAAGTACGCGGGGCCAGCCGCAATTCCTCGACCACCAGTCTCGATGCTGATGCAAGCGCCGAATCCAGCGTGCTCAACGCCGATACCAAAAGGGAGATCATCAAAGCGACAAAGATCCACGCCGGAAACATCGCGCTCCATGTCCCGATCAATTCACCCTCGTAAGCGGCGCCGGCCAAGCTGGCCTGTATGCCGAAAAAACCGAAACCGATGATGCACAGCGTCGAAATCCAGAAGGCATGCAAGAACGATGCACGAGTTGTGTCCTCGTCTGCGATAAACCCGCGGTCCATCATCACAGGGTCATGTGCCGGATAGGAGAACACCTGCAACAGTGCCACCAGCAGCAGCACCCAGCCGTTCCAAGGGCCGGACGCCCCCGGTGCGGTCAACACGGCACCCAAATCGAACCCGGGCGACATCACCAACGCGAAAAATGCGGCACCAAAGACGCCCAGAAACACCAACATTTGCAGCACGTCCGTCCGCAACGCCGCACTCAACCCGCCCCAAGCCGAATAGGCCAATCCCAGAACAGCAACGATAATGATTGCCGTGGTCCCGCTTCCATCCAGCAAAGCATTAAAGATCAATCCCACCACCAGCAGATTGGCAAAAACCTCTGACAACAGCCGCAAGGCGATGACCAGATTATAACAACCGTTGCCGACTGCGCCGAACCGCGCGCCCAGCCAGTCCTGTACCGACCCCGCGCCCTGCTGCCGCAAACGCCCGACGATAAATCCGCCTGTCAGGAACGACCCGTAGTAGGCCGCATAGGCCAAGGTGCCGGCAATCCCGTAGTAGTACCCCAAAATGGCTGCATTCATCAGCGAACGTGCAAATATCCACGTCGTCACCTGGCTCAGAACCAGCACCCAAAGGCCCGGTGTGGCACCTGTTGTGCCTAGCCCGCCAAAGAACCCCTCGACCGAGGTGCGGCGCGGTGCCGCCAGAACAGACGCGATGAGGATCGCTCCGAAGAGCGCAATCAGAACAGTGGTTTGCATGAGAAGTGGCCTTTACCGGAATTGCGTTCGGGTTGGATACCGCAGCACGCGGCACATCGCCACGCAGCACTCAGCCGTTGTCGGAAATGTGATTATTCCGTGAGCTCAAACGTGGTTTGAGCCACATCACGGCCGTTAACTTGCAGGACAATTTCATGCGGTCCGGGATAGAGCGTGAAGGTCGTCGCATCCCCTTTTAGTCTGTGCCGCTTTGATAGGGTCACCGGTGTGCCTGCCTTGACATCAGCCGCCTTCAACTTGAATACCTTTTCGGCCTGCTTGCCACCGGGTCGCGCAAAAATAATCCGGTAGTCCACCATCACCGGCAAATCCTCGGTGGTCCGCAGGACGCAGGACATCTCCAATTGTTCTCCGATGCGCACGACATCCGCGCCGACCGACAGTTCGGCGTCCACCGCCACATCGCGCCGGTAGCCCAGCAACTCCAGCGCCTCAGCGTGGCCCTGTTTGACCAATACGCGCAAAGCGTGGCGCGTCATCCAAGCCAGCTCCTTGGTCTCCTGCCGCCCAGCGACAGCCCAGCCCCGCAGCAGGTCGATCACGACATCCGGCTCGGTCTTGGCGATGTCGTTAAGGTGATTGGCAACCGAGCGTGTCACATAGCGCGTCTTGTCCGCATGGAGCTGTTCCAGAAACGGCACGCGCTGCCCCAATTCCAACTGCACGGCCTTTGCCCATGGCAAACGCGGCCGCGATCCTTCGCTGACCAACCTGCGCACGTGGTAGTTGTCATCTTCTGCCCAGACCGTCATCCGTGCCAACGTTTCTTCGGGCCAGCGGTTCAGGAAAGGTCGGATATAGAACTCCATCGAGAAACGCTGCGTTGCTGCATGGAGCAGGTCAAGCGCCCGCTCGCGGTGATCCTCCAATCCGTGTCGCACCGCCATAATGCCCGGCAGCGCGTGGATAAAATGTCCGAAGTCGTCGTCGCGCAAGCCCGGGTCCAGCGGCGGCGGCATCGCCGCCTCCAACTGCTCCGCCATAGTCGGAAAGTCCGCAGCCAGTTGCGGCGTCAGACAATCCGCCATCCATTCCAGACGTGCCAACAGTTCACGTTCTGCAAATCCCGCCAAAGCCTCACGTTCAAACCGTGCTGCGTCGAAACCGGGCACGCCGGCGGCATATTCCGCCGCCAGACGCCCCACGGTGTCGGCATTGAACAAATGGTCTTTGAGGGAAAAGCGTTCTGCCATTACATTGTGATGTTGGTCGCACCACCATCAAGCAACAGGTTCTGCCCGATGATAAAGCCTGCATGGGTCGAACATAGGAACGCACAAGCTGCGCCAAACTCCTGCCGCGTCCCGTAGCGCCCAGCAGGAATTGTGGACGCACGTTCGGCGCGCGCATCTTCAAGCGTGATGTTGCGCGACTTCACGACTGCACCGTCCAACGCGTCAGCGCGGTCCGTCGCATGAATGCCGGGCAACAGGTTGTTGATTGTCACACCCTTGCCCGCCACTTGGCGGCTTGTCCCCGCGACATAACCCGTAAGCCCTGTCCGTGCCGAATTGCTAAGCCCCAGCACTCCGATCGGCGCGCGCACAGACTGGGAGGTGATGTTCACCACACGGCCCCAGCCTCGGTCCATCATGCCCGGCACCAACGCTTTGATCAGCGCAATCGGGGCCAGCATATTGGCATCCAGCGCCTTGATGAAATCCTCGCGGTCCCAATCCTGCCACATGCCCGGAGGCGGTCCGCCCGCGTTGTTGACCAGTATGTCCACGTCTCCCGCAGCCTTGATCACCGCCGCCTGCCCGTCTTCGGTCGCCACATCTGCTGCAACGGTCGTGATTGTCACACCATATTCCTGACGCAGATGCTCCGCGGCCGATTCCAGCGCTTCCGCGCCACGTGCGTTCATGACCAGATCAACACCTGCCTCTGCCAGCGCCTCTGCACAGCCAAGACCCAACCCCTTTGAGGACGCACAAACCAGCGCCTTCTTTCCCTTGATACCCAAATCCATCTGTCGATTCCTTTATGCTATTTTCCCAGACCTATCATGCCCGTCTTGGAGCGCCAGCAAAACACCGGACGCTTGACCAACCCCTGCCATAATTCTAGCTTAGGTCTTTGCCTGAAACCGCCAGATCCGAGGTGCCCTATGGCCCGCGCCCGCCCTGCTCCTGCTCAAAGTTTGCCCGTCTACAGGGCCGAAGATATCCAATGCACCGATGGTGCCAACATGGGCGACGCACTGACCATCGCGTCCGAGCTGCTGCTCGATGACATCTATGAGGTTCCTTTCGGCGAGGATCCGCAACGCCTTGCTGTGCTTCCGCTCGACGGCACCCGCTTTCGCGTCGCAGAAGGCACACAGATCGGCACACCGCAGGCGGTACTTCACCTGGATTGCGCGCTCAGCTTTATGTCGCCTGACGGCATGACGCATGAAGTGCTGGTGCTGGTTGAAGTGGACGAGGATGCAGGCATTGCTGGCATCTTCATGCTGCCGCTCACGGCCCTGAGCAGTGGTGTTGAATACCGGCTTGTCGGCATCGATACAGAGACTGCGCAACGTAAATTCGCACAGCTTGCTTGTGTGTCCTTCACCCGTGGCACCCACATCACCCTGTCCTCGGGTGAGCAGCGTCTGATCGAAGACCTGAAAGTAGGTGACCGCGTGTTGACACGTGACGACGGCACCCAAGCCATCCGCTGGATCGGTCAGTCAACTGTCCGTGCCGTCGGTGAGTTTGCCCCGATCAAAATTCACGCAGGCACCCTGCACAATGAAAACGACTTGATCGTCAGCCCCGATCACAGGCTGTTTATATATCAGCGGAGTGATGAACTGGGCGCGGGCCAGTCCGAGATACTGGTCAAGGCACGCCATCTGGTGAACGGCTACACCGTCACGATCATGGACGGTGGCTTTGTCGACTATTTCCAGCTGCTGTTCGACAGCCACCAGATTATCTATGCCGAAGGTATCGCGGCTGAGACAATGCTGATCGACACCCGCACCAAATCTGTGCTGCCCGAAGACCTTTCTGCCAGCATGGGCGATGTGATCCCGGGACACTCGGACCTGCCGCATGCCGGTCTGGATGTGAACGAAGCCCTACTGGATCGCCCCGATGCCGCAGAGCTGCTGCGCAAGGCGTCTTCGCGGTAGGACTGATGGCGAGCAACCCTGCCCGCCAGTCAGCCACCTTGTTCGCCAATTAATCAGGCTTTTTGCTTTTTCAGCTCTGCCAAAGCGACAACTTTAAGTTCCTGTTGTAGAATTTTAGTGAATGTCTTTTCGTTGGTCTTGATCAAATCGTCATAAACCTCGTCTATTTTCCCGGACTTTACGACGTCGTTGGCAAAAGACTTGGCCGTGGTTTCCGGGTTTGATCCGGATACGCGTTTTTCATCCCCTGCGATCCAGTCAATGATGTGTTTTTTGATCAATCCACCTGTGCCGATATACTTGTTCAACGCGCCCGCAGAGGAACGCAGAAAGAACTTGGTAAGTGCCGTGACAAGAATTTCGGGCTGCGCCCTGAGGAAGGCATCTTTGGTTGTGACGCCTAGCTTCGTCATTACCGCTTCTGTCTCCTTAAAGAAAATCTTGTTCAGATTGATCGGCGCCCGGGAAAGGACCCTCTTTGCCTGCGCCTGAACGAATTTGCTTGAGGTGGCGAATTTGATGATATGGGGACCGGCGTATTTCATGATGACGCCGACAACTGCGGCACCTGCCGCGCCAGCCAGCGCAGACCCCGCCGCGCGCTTGAGGTTTTCACCGGTGGATCTCACTTTGGTACCCGCAGCCACCCGGCCAATATTGTCAAACCCGTCGTAGGCCAGCTGTGTGCCGCCGCCGACAGCGGCACCGGTCAAGACACCCGCTGCCAGACCCACAGGCGCAATTACGGTCGTCGCAGCCACCGCACCGCAAACCATGCCGACGGTTTTTACGCCTTCCAGAACCTGAATAGTGCTGGTTCCGGCACCGATCAGCCCCTCGACCCATGCATTCACGTCCCGCTCATAGGTGGCAATGATCACACTGAGCGCTTCAATCTCCCGGTCATATGCGGCGTGATTTCGCGATTTCGCATAACCTTGGGCTTTCTTCAGCGCGGATTCGGCCTGTTTGCGGTTTGTCGGCTCCTCGATCCGGCTCGCCACATCCAGAACTGCCGCAACAAACCATTGATCCGAATTGATCTTGCGCTGCGAGTCGTGCCGCGTCGTGGCGCCGGTCATCTGCTGCTTAAGCTTGAACGCGACCTCGTCCATCTTGGCATTTACGACCTTCATGTACTCCTTATAGGCCTTTTCGCCCATGTACTCAGTGCCGTACCTTGTTTTGACAACATACACCTTCGCCTTGGGATCGGGCACAGTCACCTTCGTCCCTTTCGGCAAAGGCCTGCCTGCCTTCAGGTCCTTTTTGAGCTTCGCGTTGTCTTTGTGGATCAGAACCGTGGCCGGGTCCTTGATCTTGAGCTTGGCGATGATGGTATCCATCGTGTCGCCTTCTTTGGTTGTATAAACCGTCCACATAATAAAATTCCTTATCAATCGGCGCGTAAAATCATTTCTTCGGAGAAACGCGTGCACCGTAAATATCGGGCACGTCAAAGCGTTCCATCCGGCAGGTTGTCCCACTGGTTACAGCAAGGAAGCCCGCAAATGCGCAGGGAAAAATTAGCAGCGGCACAGACGAACGTCCATCGGAAATTTGGCTGCGTTCTTGCCCGGTCCGCAGGCATCACGGCGCGCCGCAGTGCCAAACACTTGCTCTCGCCGGTGTGTAGGGTATGTGTACGCGCGGCCTGCGCGGCGTGATCCCTCACGCATCGTGCGCCACCTTGCTGCCTTCCAGGCAACCATCACATCAGGATTAACGCGCAAGATGCTGGATCAAAACAACAATCGCCCCGAACTTCCGCCTGAGATCGCGCGGCGACGTACCTTTGCCATCATCAGCCACCCCGATGCGGGGAAAACCACGCTGACGGAAAAGTTTCTGTTGTTCGGCGGGGCGATCCAGATGGCGGGACAGGTCCGCGCCAAAGGTGAGGCACGCCGCACGCGATCCGACTTTATGGCAATGGAGAAGGATCGCGGCATATCGGTCTCCGCTTCTGCCATGTCGTTCGACTTTACAAACAAGGATACTGTGTTCCGCTTCAATCTGGTGGATACACCGGGTCACTCCGATTTTTCCGAAGATACCTACCGCACGCTGACGGCGGTGGATGCGGCCGTTATGGTGATTGATGGTGCCAAGGGCGTGGAAAGCCAGACACAGAAACTGTTCGAGGTCTGCCGGATGCGCGACCTTCCGATCCTGACCTTCTGTAACAAGATGGACCGCGAAAGCCGCGACGTTTTTGAAATCATTGATGAAATCCAGCAGAACCTTGCCATTGATGTGACGCCGGCCAGCTGGCCTATCGGCGTCGGCCGCGACTTTATCGGCTGCTATGACATCCTGCGCGACCGGTTGGAGCTGATGGACCGCGCCGACCGTAACAAGGTCGCTGAATCGGTAGAGATCAACGGCTTGGACGATCCAAAGCTGGCTGAACACGTTCCCGCCGAGTTGTTGGAAAAATTGCGCGAAGACCTTGAGATGGTCCGCGAGTTGATGCCCCCTCTGGATGCTGAACTGATGGCGGAAGGATCGCTGACGCCGATCTGGTTCGGCTCGGCTATCAACTCCTTCGGCGTTAAGGAATTGATGCAGGGCATCGCAACCTTTGGGCCGGAACCGCAGATACAATCCGCAGAGCCACGGAAAATTTTGCCAGAAGAAACAAAGGTTTCAGGCTTTGTCTTCAAGGTACAGGCCAACATGGACCCCAAGCACCGCGACCGCGTTGCCTTTGTTCGCCTCGCCTCCGGCCACTTTTTGCGCGGCATGAAAATGACGCACGTGCGCACGAAGAAGCCCATGGCGATTACAAATCCCGTGATGTTCCTTGCCTCTGACCGTGAACTGACCGAGGAAGCATGGGCAGGCGACATCATTGGCATTCCGAACCACGGGCAGCTGCGCATCGGTGACACCTTGACCGAAGGCGAAGCTTTGCGTGTGACAGGCATCCCGTCCTTTGCGCCCGAACTGCTGCAAGGCGTCCGAGCAGGCGATCCGCTCAAGGCCAAGCATCTAGAAAAGGCGCTGATGCAGTTTGCAGAAGAAGGTGCCGCGAAGGTATTCAAGCCCTCTATCGGTTCGGGCTTTGTTGTAGGTGTTGTGGGGCAGTTGCAATTCGAAGTGCTGGCCAGCCGGATCGAGCTGGAATACGGCCTGCCAGTGCGGTTTGAGCAGTCCCAGTTCACATCGGCCCGATGGGTGAACGGCGACCGGCAAGCTGTTGAAAAATTTACGGAAAGCAACAAGCAGCATATCGCCCATGATCATGATGGCGACATTGTTTACCTGACACGCTTGCAATGGGACATCGACCGCGTCGAGCGGGACTATCCGGACGTGCGCCTGACCGCCACCAAAGAGATGATGGTCTGATGCAGACATGGGGGATCAGCGCTACGATCCTCGCTCCCACGGCGGACATTCTTCGCTTTGCGGCCTATCATCTGGATGCAGGTGCACACCGGCTCTATATCTATCTCGACGATGATAACAAAACGGCTTTCGCAGCACTCAAGGCCCATCCGAAAATACGGCCCACCCTATGTGATGATGCCTGGTGGAACGGCAAGCGTCCGAAGAAACATCAGGTTCGCCAATCCCGCAACGCCACCCACGCCTATAAACGTCGGGCCGATGTGGATTGGATGATCCACATGGATGTGGACGAATTTCTGGTGTCGGAGCGTCCGGTATCGGATATTCTGTCGACCTTGCCTGACAGTCAGACCATCGCCCGTATCCGCCCGATGGAGCAGCTTGCAGGGGACGGATCGCATTTCAAGGCATTCGTCCCGAACGGTCCCGGTCGGGAGAAAACCGTAGACGCGTTGTATCCAACTTACGGAAATTACATCAAAGGCGGATTTCTCAGCCATCTGGCGGGTAAGGTCTTTGTCCGCACTGGTATTGAGGGTGCCCGCATCCAGATACACAACGCTTTCCAGAACGACGATATGCTGACGGGGCCAGAGGATACGGACGGCATCGACCTTGCCCATTGTCACGCCAGCAGTTGGGACGCATGGTATGCGGCCTATCGTTACCGGCACACGCAAGGATCCTATCGTCCAGATTTGGCTCCGAACCGCCCCCGTGACAAAGGTGGGGTGTCGATGCACGAGCTGCTTGCCATGATTGAAGCCGAGGACGGCACAGTAGGTCTGCGTTACTTTTTTGATGAGGTTTGCGCAGATACGCCCGCGCTTCGGAAGCGTCTGGCGGATTTCGGTTTACTAAAACTGGCCAATCTTGACCTAAATACCACATTGGCCAAGCATTTCCCTGACTTTACTTCCTAAACAGCGATCTATTTGACGGGTACGCGGCAACTTGGTATGCGGGCGCAACATATCGCGGCAGAAGCCGCCCCAAGGGCCATGCGGGCCGGTATGACAGATGAAGCGGGCCAGATCGTGTCCGCCAAAACCGGACATATATGACAAAATTCTCTGATCTGAAGCTCAGCCCTAAAGTCCTCAAAGCTATTGATGAGGCAGGCTATACCGAACCAACCCCGATTCAGGCGGGTGCTATCCCCCCTGCTCTTGAGGGTCGCGACGTTCTCGGGATCGCCCAAACCGGCACTGGCAAGACTGCAAGTTTCACTCTGCCCTTGATTACCATGCTGGCCCGTGGCCGCGCCCGCGCGCGCATGCCACGTTCGCTTGTTCTCTGCCCGACCCGCGAGTTGGCCGCGCAAGTTGCGGAAAACTTCGACACCTATGCAAAACACGTAAAGCTGACCAAAGCCCTGCTGATCGGTGGCGTTTCGTTCAAGGAACAAGACACGCTCATCGACAAAGGTGTAGACGTCTTGATCGCTACACCGGGCCGCCTGCTTGACCACTTCGAGCGCGGCAAGCTGATCCTGAATGACGTGAAGGTTATGGTTGTGGATGAAGCCGACCGTATGCTCGACATGGGCTTTATCCCCGATATCGAGCGTATTTTCGGCCTGACGCCCTTTACCCGCCAGACACTGTTCTTCTCTGCCACGATGGCACCCGAGATCGAGCGGATCACCAACACTTTCCTTAGCAACCCTGAGCGGATCGAAGTCGCCCGTCAGGCGACCACAAACCAGAACATCACCCAAGGTGTGCTGATGTTCAAAGCATCGCGTAAAGACCGCGAAGCAACAGAGAAACGGAAAGTCCTGCGCGCGCTGATCGATGCAGAGGGCGATAAATGCACGAACGCGATCGTCTTTTGTAACCGCAAAATGGACGTGGATGTTGTTGCGAAATCGTTGAAGAAATACGGCTATGACGCCGCCCCGATCCACGGTGATCTGGATCAGAGCCAGCGTACCAAGACGCTAGACGGTTTCCGCGAAGGGTCCCTGCGGTTCCTGATCGCGTCTGATGTTGCCGCACGCGGGCTGGATGTGCCCGCCGTGAGCCACGTGTTCAACTTCGATGTGCCAAGCCATGCCGAAGACTATGTGCACCGCATTGGCCGTACCGGTCGCGCTGGGCGCGATGGTACTGCGATCATGATCTGCACCGCGCGGGACGAAAAGAACCTCGCGGATGTGGAACGTCTGGTCCAAAACGAGATCCCCCGCCTCGACAATCCATTGGGCGGCGATAAAGCGTCAGAACCTAAAGAAGCAGCGAAATCGTCAGAAGATGGTGACAAGCCCAAGCGGTCACGGTCACGCAGCCGCAAGCCAGCCAGTGCGAAAGACAGCAATCCGTCTGAGGCGACTGCGTCTGAGGCCGCTGACCAATCCGCATCGACCGATGACAAGACCGCATCTGCCGCTGCCACCGAAAAGACCGAAGCCCCCAAGGCGAAGTCCGAGAGTAAGTCAGGTGGCCGCGACAACAATCGCAACCAGACAGAGAACAAAGGTCGCGATGACACCAAGGGCCGCGACAATAGCCGCAGCCGCAATGACAACCGTGGCGGGCGCGGCAATGACCGCGGCGGCAACAAGGTTGTCGGCCTGGGCGATCACACGCCAGAGTTCATCGAGCTGAGCTTCGAAGACCGTCCAAGCAGCTAAGCGCTTCCTATCTACGCAAAAAGGCCTCACAATTTGTGAGGCCTTTTCTTTTTCAGTGTCGTGAAAGGATCAGCTCAGACGGCTGACCACCACTGTTACTTCCGGTTTCTTACCGATCTCTTCTTGCGCCGACTGCCGCACAACACGCTTTAAGCCATCATTAAGCTTGGTGTCATCGCGCAATGTTGCCGCTTTGGAGCGTCCCAAAAACTGGCTCAGGTCCTCTTCGAGCACATCAACCAACGGTGCGCCCGACTTACCGGTCTCCGACAGGCCCATGGCATCCACCCAAGGATCGCCAAGCGGCTCGTCTTCATCATCAAGGATTACGGTCACAGTCACATGACCGTTCAGCGCCATACGAATACGGTCGCGCACGACACCGTCAAGCGCCCCGATCTGGACAGAGCCGTCGATATAGGTGCGGCCTGTCTCAACATATTCGGCAACCTTCGGCTGGTTGCCCGAGAGGTCGATCATCATGCCGTTCACGGCCAGAACCCCCGTCATCCCGCGTGCATCCGCAATTTTGACGTGTTCGCGCAGGTGGCGGTGTTCGCCGTGCATCGGGATCAGCACCTGTGGTTTGACTACGTCGTGCAGAGTTTCCAGATCGGGCCGGTTGGCGTGACCGGAAACATGGTAATTGCCAGATGAATCATCCACTACATCCACACCACGTTCAGAGAACTGGTTAATGATACGGATAACGCCTTTTTCGTTGCCGGGGATTGTTTTGGACGAAAACAGGAACAGATCGCCCTCTTTCATCTCGATCCCCTGATATTTGCCGCGGGCCAGTTGGGCCGATGCCGCACGGCGCTCACCTTGTGATCCGGTAACCAGCAGCATCAGGTTCTCGCGCGGGATGCCGCGTGCCTCTTCAGGGCTCACAACATTCGGGAAATCCTTCATCACGCCCGTCTCAAGCGATGCTTCGACCATGCGCTTCATCGCGCGACCAAGCAGCACAACAGATCGTCCAGCTTTGTCGCCGGCGACAGCCAGCGTTTTCACACGTGCCACGTTAGAGGCAAAGGTGGTTGCGACGACCATACCGTCAGCGGCGCTCACCAGCTCTTCGATGGCCGGGCCAACAGTTGCCTCTGACCGGCCTGGATCCTGAGAGAAGACGTTTGTGCTGTCACAAACCAGCGCTTTCACGCCATCCTTACACACGTCTGCCCAAAGCTCCGGGTCATAGGCCTCGCCCACACCGGGTGTGCGGTCGATCTTGAAATCGCCCGAGTGGATGACGCGGCCCTCTGGGCTGTCGATCACCAATGCGGAGCTTTCGGGGATGGAGTGCGAAATCGGCAAAAAGCCCACGGTGAAGGGGCCCGCAGAAATCTGCTCGGGCCACGCCCCCACTACGGTCACGGCATCATCGGGATGCCCATGTTCATCCATTTTACGCTTGGCGATGTTGGCGGTGAACTTTCGCGCGTAGATCGGTGCCTGCAACTGCGCATAAGTATGGGCAACGCCGCCGACGTGGTCTTCATGGGCGTGAGTGATGAACACCGCCTCGATCTGGTCCTTCCGCTCAACCAGCCATGCAATGTCGGCGATAATCAAATCAACGCCGGGACTTCCGTCCATGTCGGGAAATGCAACGCCCAGATCGACGACGATCAGTCGCTCTTTGCCGGGCTTTCCGTACCCGTAGACGTAGGCATTCATGCCAATTTCACCTGCCCCACCGAGGGGCAGATAGATCAATCTTTCACTGCTCATTTGTCAGCTAATTCCTTGTTATATTTATAGATCACGGTCAGGCCGTGCATCGTAAGATCATCTTGATATTCATCGAAAAGGTCTGCCGCCTGTTGAAACAACGGGGCCAGCCCTCCGGTCGCAACAACGCGCATATCGCGCTCTCGTTCCGCCTTTATCCGCGCACATATCTCACGGACGAGCCCAACGTAACCCCAGAAAACCCCTGATTGCATGCATGTCACAGTGTTCGTCCCCACCACGCGCTGCGGTTGGGTGATGTCTACATGGGGCAAAGCGGCCGCCGCATTGTGCAGCGCTTCCAGGCTCAGATTGACGCCGGGGGCGATCACGCCACCGACATAGGCACCATCTGCCGCGACCACGTCAAAGGTTGTAGCAGTGCCAAAGTCTACCACGATCAGGTCCGGCCCATAAAGATCATATCCCGCCACCGTGTTCACCAGCCGGTCGGGCCCCACGGCGGTGCCTTCGTCCACTCGCACATCAACGGGCAACAAGCATTCGGGTTTCCCCACCACCATTGGCCTTGTGTTGAAATAGCGGTCCGCGAGCACACGCAGGTTGAACACCACACGCGGCACAGTCGAGGAAATGATTACATCGGTGATGTCTGCCTCGACCTTCTGGAACTTCATCAAGGTCGATAGCCAGACGTAATACTGGTCAGCCGTTCGCTGCCATTCGGTCGCCGTGCGCCACGTGGCAATGAACTCCTGCCCGTCCCAAATGGAAAACACCGTGTTTGTATTGCCGCAGTCGATGGCCAAGAGCATCCCGCGCCCTCCTCTTAGAAAAACACATCCGCCGCAGTGATCGCCACGCGGCCTTGGGATGTCTGCAATATCAGATTACCGTTTTCGTCCACGGTCTCAAAGGTGCCTGTCGTCTCATCGCGCATTGTCCGCGCGGTAATCTGCTCACCCAGACGTGCAGCATGCGCGAGCCACCCCGTACGGATCGGCGCAAAGCCTTGCGATGTAAACTGTGCCTCTAGCGCCGCATATTCCACGGCGAGCATATTCAGAAACACCTCTGGCGCGACATCCATCTTCAGATCATGCGCAAGGCTCTTGGGGGGCAATGCCCGCGCTTCAAGCTGATCCGCGTCCGGCGCATGGGCCAGATTGACACCAATCCCGATGACCAGATGATCGCCAGTGGATTCCAGCAAAATTCCCGCGACCTTCCCGCCATAAAGCAGCACGTCGTTTGGCCATTTCAATGCAAAGGCATCTGCAACACCTGTGACGGCCACGAAGGTTCGGTATAGCGCCAGTGAGGCAACAAAGGAGCGCAAAGCGGCGATGCCCGGTGCCTCGCGCCGTTCCATGATCAGAGTACCAGCGAAGTTGCCACGGGGCGTAGACCACGACCGTCCGCGCCGCCCACGTGCCGCCGTCTGCTCCAACCCCAAGATCCAAGCTGGGCCCGCCAGATCAGGTACCATGCGCACAGCTTGGCTCAGGGTCGAATCCACACTGTCAAACACATGACGCCCGTAACCGTCCGGCCAAGCTGTCATGGCCCTACCCTTCTAAAGATGGCTTCCAAAACGAGGTTGTAGCGCGGCGGCAGGATCAGTTGACCAACGCGCCCGCAGCCGCCTGCGCAGCAGCTTCAACGCCGAACATATTGATGATACCCAGCACCATGATCAGCGCGGAAGCCGTCAGGAATACTGGCAACACGCCGCCTTTACCCGCATCCAGCGGCTCTGACTGTTCAGAACCAAAGTACATGAAGAACACGATCCGCAGGTAATAGTAGGCACCAATGACCGAGGCGATCACACCGGCAATGGCCAACCATGCGAGGCCGGCGTCATAGGCCGCGCGCAGGACATACAGCTTGCCGAAGAAGCCCAGCATCGGCGGCACACCGGCCAGCGAAAACAGCAGAACCAGCATCGCGAGCGCACGGCCCGGGTTGTTCTTGGCATACATATTCAAAGCAGAGATGTCCGTTACAGGTGCGCCGTCTTTTTCCATCATCAGGATGAAAGCAAAGGTACCCACGTTCATCGTGACATAGATCGCCATGTAGACGAGCATCGCCTGCACACCAAAGGCAGTACCGGCAGCAAGGCCCATCAACGCATAGCCCATATGGGCAATGGAGGAGAATGCCATCAGACGTTTGATATTCGTTTGGCCGATGGCCGCAACGGCACCCAGAAACATGGACAGAACCGACAAGAGTGCCACGATCTGCTGCCAGTCCCCCACCGCGTTGCCAAAGGCATCGTGCAGCACGCGCGCAAAGAGCGCCATCGCCGCGACTTTCGGTGCTGTGGCAAAGAAGGCTGTGACCGGTGTGGGTGAGCCTTCGTAGACGTCAGGCGTCCACATGTGGAACGGCACAGCAGAAACCTTGAACGCCATACCCGAAATCAGGAATACGATACCAAAGAGCAGACCCAAAGAAGTCTCGCCCGCCTGGGCTGTCGTGATGATACCGGTGAACAACGTGGTGCCTGCATAGCCATAGACCAGCGATGCGCCATACAGCAAAAGACCGGAGGACAGCGCACCCAGCACAAAATACTTCAGACCGGCTTCTGTTGATTTGACAGAGTCGCGACGCAAGGAGGCAACGACATAAAGCGCCAGCGATTGCAGCTCCAGCCCCATATAAAGCGCCATCAGATCGCCTGCGGATACCATCATCATCATGCCAACGGCGCTTAGCGCGACCAGCACAGGATATTCGAACCGCAGAATGCCACGTGTCTTCATGTAGTTTTCAGACATGATCAACACGGCTGCCGCAGACAGCAGGATAGTGACCTTGGCGAAACGCGCAAAGCTATCCTCGATGAACATGCCGTTAAAGGCGACGCGTGTACCCTCGCCTGTGAAACCGATCCATGCGGCCAATGCGATAAAGATAATCGCAGTCGCCCAGACCAGCAAACCGCCGGTCTTGTCCTTGGTGGTGTATACAGCCACCAGAAGTGCGGCCAGCGCAAAGGCCGACAGGATAATCTCTGGCAGAATGACGTTCAGGTCTGCAGGTGTCATCGTGATCTTCCTTAGTTTCCGGCTTCAGCGGTTTGTACGGCGGTGTCAGCCGCCTCCACCGCAGATGCATAATTCTCGACCAGTGCCGACACCGAGGGGCCGATCATATCCAGCACAAGCGCCGGATAGACGCCCAGCAACAGGGTCATTACGACCAACGGTGCAAAGGTCCATTTTTCCCGCGCGCTCATGTCCTTGATTGCCTTCAGGCTTTCTTTGATCAGCTCGCCCATCACGACGCGGCGGTACAGCCACAGCGCATAAGCAGCCGAGAAGATAACGCCAGTTGTCGCAACCGCTGCAACCCATGTGTTGACCTGGAAGACCGCCATCAGCGTGAGGAATTCACCCACGAAGCCCGATGTGCCTGGCAGGCCCACGTTGGCCATGGTGAACAGCATAAAGATCATCGCGTAGACCGGCATCCGGTTTACCAGACCGCCATAGGCGTCGATTTCACGTGTGTGCATCCGGTCATAGACCACACCAACACAAAGGAACAAAGCGCCCGAAATGAAGCCATGGCTGATCATCTGGAAGATCGCACCGTCGACGCCCTGCTGGTTGGCGGCAAAGATACCCATGGTGACAAAGCCCATGTGTGCAACGGATGAATAGGCAATCAGCTTTTTCATATCGTCCTGCACCAAAGCCACGAGGCTGGCATAGACAATCGCGATGGCCGACATCCAAAGCACGAGAGGTGCCATCACGTCTGCCCCCACCGGGAACATCGGTAGCGAGAAGCGCAGGAAGCCGTATCCGCCCATCTTCAGAAGGATCGCCGCCAGGACAACAGAGCCCGCTGTCGGCGCCTGTACGTGCGCATCCGGCAGCCAGGTGTGCACAGGCCACATCGGCATTTTCACAGCGAAGCTTGCGAAGAACGCCAAGAACATAAGCGTCTGCATGCCACCCACAATCTGTACGCCCAGAACGCTGAATGTTTCGGAACCAAAGGTATGATTCAGCAAGCTGACGTCACAAGCCCCGATACAGGTCGTGCCCGCATCCGAGAACATTGCAACCATCGCCACCAGCATCAGCACCGAACCGAAAAAGGTGTAGAGGAAGAACTTGAAGCTCGCGTAGATGCGGTTCGCCCCGCCCCAGATACCAATAATCAGGAACATCGGGATCAGACCCGCTTCGAAGAACAGGTAGAACAGGATCAGGTCGAGCGCCATGAACACGCCCAGCATGAGCGTCTCAAGCATCAGGAAGGCGATCATGTATTCCTTGACCCGCACATCGACAGCCCAAGAGGCCACGATAACCAGTGGCATCATGAAGGTTGTGAGCATCACAAACAGGATCGATATACCATCGACCCCCATCCGGTACTTCAGACCCAACAGCCATTCAGCTTCGGTCACGAACTGGAACCCCGTGTTGCTTGGGTCAAACTCGAACAAAACAAAGAGCGAGATCAAGAATGTCGCCGTCGTTGTGATCAGCGCAAGCCATTTGGCATTGCGTTGTGCGGCCGCGTCATCCCCCCGCAGGAACACCGCTAGGATCAGCGCTGCAAAAGCCGGCAGAAAGGTGATGATGGAAAGCAGATGGGTATCCATTATTTCGCTCCCCCGGTGAGCGTCATCCATGTGACCAGCACCGCGATGCCGATCACCATGGCAAAGGCATAGGTAAAGATGTAGCCGGACTGCGCCTTACCGGCCAGCCGTGTGAAGAAAGGAATGATCCCCATAGCGATACCGTTCAGGCCGCCGTCGATGACATCGCCGTCACCGCGCTTCCAAAGAAAGCGGCCAATCGCTTTGGCAGGCTGTACGAAGATGAAATTGTAGATTTCGTCGAAGTACCATTTGTTCAGCAGGAACTGGTATAGCGGCTGCTGGTTCTCGGCCAGACGCTTAGGCAGGCTCGGGTTCCAGATGTAAAACCACATGGCCATAAGGAAGCCAAAGACCATCGCGATGAAGGGGCTGACCTTCACCCACTTGGGGGCACCATGGGCGTCTTCCAAGACGTGGTTGTCAGGGCCAAAGTACAAGGCTCCCTCACCCGGTTGGCCGCCAAAGGCATCATGGTGCGCCTCATCCGAGCCATGCCCGTCACCGGACTTGCCATCGCTGTCCTCGGCACCGTCCGCGTGGGTGTCACCACCCTCAGCCATTTCGGCAAGCGGGATGTTGTAGAAATCCGCAACGTACTTGTGATCGCCAAAGAACGGCTTGAACCAGATCATCCCGGCAAAGATCGCACCCAAGGCCAGAACGCCAAGCGGCACAAGCATCACCATCGGGCTTTCGTGCGCGTGTTCATGCGTGTGTTTGTCGCCACGTGGTTTGCCGTAAAACGTAAGAAACATCAGACGCCAGCTGTAGAAGCTCGTCATCGCCGCAGCCACAACAAGAAGCCAGAAGCCGTACATGCTGCCCCCTGCCCATGCACTTTCGATGATCGCGTCTTTGGACAGGAACCCGGCAAATCCGAAGTGCGTCAGCGGAATGCCAACACCTGTGATTGCCAGCGTCCCGATCATCATTGCCCAGAAGGTGTAAGGGATCTTTTTGCGCAGACCGCCGTAGTTGTTCATGTCCTGCTCGTGGTGCATCGCATGGATCACCGAACCGGCACCAAGGAACAGCATCGCCTTAAAGAACGCGTGCGTGAACAGGTGGAACATCGCGGCTGAATACATGCCAACGCCTGCGGCGACGAACATATAACCCAGCTGCGAGCAGGTGGAATAAGCAATCACGCGCTTAATGTCGGTCTGTACCAGACCCACGGTGGCGGCAAAGAAGGCCGTTGTGGCACCGATCACGGTGACAAACATCATCGCTTCAGGCGCAAACTCCATAATCGGAGACATCCGGCAAACCAGGAAAACACCTGCTGTGACCATGGTCGCCGCGTGGATCAGGGCGGAAACTGGGGTCGGTCCTTCCATCGCGTCGGGCAACCAAGTGTGCAGGAACAGCTGCGCCGATTTACCCATGGCCCCCACAAACAGCAGGAAGGCAATCATATTCGCCGCATTCCAGTCGGTCCACAGGAACGAGATCGTCTGCTCTGCCAGATCAGGTGCGGCTGCAAAGATATCGTCAAAACGGACACTATCCGTCATGAGAAACAGCGCGAATATCCCCAAAGCAAAGCCGAAATCGCCCACCCTGTTGACCACAAAGGCCTTGATCGCCGCTGCGTTGGCGCTTGGCTTTTTGTAGTAAAAGCCGATGAGGAGGTATGAGGCGACGCCAACACCTTCCCAGCCAAAGAACATCTGGATCAGGTTATCCGAAGTCACCAGCATCAACATCGCAAAAGTGAAGAACGACAGATAAGCAAAGAAACGCGCGCGGTAGTTTTCATTCTCGCCCGCAAAGTTGTCGTCATGCGCCATGTAGCCGAATGAATAGAGGTGCACGAGCGCCGAAACACTGGTCACCACAATCAACATGATTGCTGTTAGCCGGTCCATGCGGATCGACCAATCCGTGCTCAGGCTACCGGATTCGATAAAGCGCAGGATTTGGATGTGCTCCGTCGGGCCGTCCAGCGACAGGAACACAATCCATGAAAAAGCAGCTGCCAGGAACAACAAGCCCGTCGAGATCCACTGTGCTGCAGTCTCACCGATGATTTTCCAACCGAAGCCCGCGATCAATGCGCCGACCAGCGGGGCGAAAAGGATGATGGTTTCCATGTGCCTTTAGCCCTTCATCACGTTGACGTCTTCAACCGCGATCGTGCCACGGTTGCGGAAGAAGCAGACCAGAATGGCCAGACCGATCGCCGCCTCTGCGGCGGCCACGGTAAGGACAAACAAGGTAAAGACCTGCCCGACCAAGTCGCCCAGAAAACTGGAGAAAGCGACAAGATTGATATTCACCGCGAGCAGCATCAGTTCGATGCTCATCAGCAGGATGATGACGTTCTTGCGGTTGAGGAAGAGGCCGAAGATGCCAATGACAAACAGCGTCGCCGCCACCGTCAGGTAATGTTCAAGTCCGATCATCGTAGTTCCGTCTTTCTGTCCTTGACCGCCTTCTTTCAAAGAAACCAGCCATGTTGCCCGCTTAGGGCCTTTCTTATGTCATGTGGGTCGAAACCGACCCGGCCGTGTCAGCCCATGAACCCGTAGCCGCCCAGTAGCACGATCAAGACCACCACCAGCACCACGATTGTATTTCTCGACATCAGTTTCGCCCTTCAATATGCCAGCGCTGCCTTACAGGCCCTGCCCCGGCTTCACGTCCTTCAGCTCCATCGTCTTGGCAGGATCACGCATCATTTGCGCAACCACATCCTGTCGCTTGACGTCCACCCGGTGGCGCAACGTCAGAACGATCGCCCCGATCATCGCCACCAGCAGAATAAGACCGGCCAGTTGGAAGATCAGAAAATATTCGTCGTAAAGCACAAGACCTAGCGCTGCTGTATTTTGAACAGAGAGGTCTGTCACCTGCGTGCGCAGACCTTCGGCAGCCGCGTTACTTTCCCATGCGCCAAAGGCCATCACGAACTGCATCAGGATCACAAGTCCGATCAACAGTGCCAATGGCATGTATCTGGCCATCTCCGCTTTGAGTTCGGCGAAATCGACGTCGAGCATCATGACAACGAAGAGGAAAAGCACAGCCACGGCACCGACATAGACGATGATCAAAAGCATCGCGACAAATTCGGCACCCAAAAGAACAAACAGCCCCGCAGACGACAGGAAAGACAAAATCAGCCACAGCACCGAGTGTACCGGGTTCCGGCTGATCACCGTAAATAGTCCGCCCCCGACCACACAGATCGCAAACAGGTAGAATGAAAAGACACTCATGCGTCATCCTCTTTTTCGTCAAAGACCTGGGCTGCGAAATCCATCGCGCGGGTCATGGCTGGCAGGCCGGCAAAGACCGACATCTGCGCAATTGCTTCTTTGATATGTTGCTCAGAGGCCCCTGCCTCCAATGCGTGACGCACGGTTTGTCTGATGACAGTATCGTTCTGCGCCCCCTGCATCGTCAGACCGGCAAGCGTCAGCAAAAGGCGCGTGCGCGCGTCCAGCCCGTCCGTGTTGATCCCGTTGCCAAAGAACATTTCCATAACGTCCTTGGGCATCGTTCCCATCATCGCTTCAAACACCTTTGGCGAAAACGCATCCGCCGCCGGAAATGCTTTGGTCATCTCCTGCGCCTGCTTCATCATCGCTTCAAAAGGATTGATGGGATCGTTCATTCTGCGTCCTCTGCTTCGAAGACTTCAAGCGCACCATTCAGCGCGTTGATCATGGACGGCAGACCGCCATAAAGCGCCATCTGGAAAATAATCTCGCAGATCTCTTCGCGGCTTGCACCGACCGCCCGCGCACTGGCGATATTCACCTTAAGCTGAGGCCGCGTCTGGCCACCAAGAGCAGTCAGCGCTGCGACGGTCGCCAAAAGACGCGTCTTCTCGTCCACAGTGCCGCGTGCATAAAACTGGCCATAGGCCACATCCACAACCGTGCGCGCCATACCAGGAACCAATGCGTCATAGCGGGCGCGCAACGCGTCCTCCATGCCCGGATTGACCTGCTCTGACAGGGCCTTGCCCTTCGCATAGGTGTCGTTATGTGGCGCATTCAGGCTCATCTGTAAGGCGCGTCCATCTCAAGGTTTCGCGCGATCTCTGCTTCCCAACGCTCGCCATTGTCGAGCAGCTTTTCTTTGTCGTAGTAAAGCTCTTCGCGGGTTTCGGTCGAGAATTCGAAGTTCGGACCTTCGACAATCGCATCGACCGGACAGGCTTCCTGACAGAAACCGCAGTAGATGCACTTGGTCATGTCGATGTCATAGCGAGTCGTGCGACGCGAGCCGTCAATGCGCGGCTCCGCATCGATTGTGATGGCTTGTGCAGGACATACCGCTTCGCAAAGTTTGCAGGCGATGCAGCGCTCTTCCCCGTTGGGATAGCGACGCAAGGCGTGCTCCCCACGGAAACGCGGTGACAAAGGCCCCTTTTCATGCGGGTAGTTCAACGTCACCTTCGGCGCAAAGAAGTAGCGCATGCCCAGCATGAACGCCTTCACGTAGTCGGTCAGCAGGAAGTATCCGGCTTTGCGGGAGAAATCTGTTTGGCTCATATCATCCTCACATCGGCCAGCGGGCATAGATGCCCCAGAACCATTCGAATTTCGCCGCGAAGGCCACAAACACAACCCAGAACAGGCTGAACGGCAGGAAGACTTTCCAGCCCAGACGCATCAGCTGGTCGTAGCGGTAGCGCGGCGTGATCGCCTTCACCATGGAGAACATGAAGAAGACAAAGAGCATCTTGATGAACATCCAGAAGAAACCGTCCGGCAGGAATGCCACAGGCGACAACCATCCGCCAAGGAACAGCAGCGACACCAGCGCGCACATCAGGACCACGGCCACCAGTTCACCAATCATGAACAGCAGGAACGGCGTGGACGAATATTCAACCTGATAGCCCGCAACCAGTTCTGATTCCGCCTCCGGCAGGTCAAACGGCGGACGGTTTGTTTCGGCCAGGGCCGAGATAAAGAACAGGATCAGCATCGGGAAGTGCGGCAGGAAATACCAGTGCAGGATGCCACCGCCGCCTTCTTGTGCTGCAACAATAGAGCCGAAGTTCATTGAGCCGGTCGAGATAATCACACCAATGATAATCAGACCGATGGAAACTTCGTATGAAATCATCTGAGCGGCAGAGCGAAGCGATCCGAGGAACGGGTATTTGGAGTTCGACGCCCATCCGCCCATGATAACTCCGTACACCTCAAGCGAGGAGATGGCGAAGACATACAGAATGGCCACGTTAATATCGGACAGCACCCAACCGTCGTTAAACGGGATCACCGCCCATGCGATCATCGCCATTACGAACGAGATCATCGGAGCCAGAAAGAAAACCGGACGGTCGGCCCCCGCAGGTACGACCACTTCTTTGACGATATACTTCAGAAAGTCCGCGAATGATTGCAGCAGACCAAAGACACCAACCACGTTGGGCCCGCGCCGCATCATCACAGCGGCCCAGATCTTGCGGTCCGCGTACATCAGAAAGGCCAGCGCCAGCAGCAAGGGCACCACAAGCAGGAGAACCTGCCCGACCAGCAAAAGCCCCATACCAAGGCCGGTTTGCGTAAAGAATTCAGCCATTGTCCCTAAAAATCCCGTCCATCATACCCTCGGAATGCCCTTCTCGACACAGTTTGCAACTGTGACTTCGGCATCGATTGTCTTTATGCCACGTGGCAAGCTCGGCGAGATCGTATAAACAGCATCGCCCCGCCAAAGGCCAGCCTCTTGATCCACATTTGTGCGCACATGTCTTGCGAATCCGTAGCCACGAATGAGCGTATATTGCGCAGCCGCACATTCCGCATAATCCGCGACATCCTGACTGCTAAGTGCGTTGGTCATGGCCACCTTGAACTGCACCAGATCACCATCGAGCAATGCTGTCTCTACGCCCTTGTAATCAGGTATAAAATCGGAGGCCACAGGCACTTGCGGCGCACAGGCGGCCCCCATCAAAAGCGGCCCCAGTGCGGTCAGGGCCATCATCACTCTCACTCCGCCGCCATGGGTTTGGCATTGCGTGCTGCCGCATTGGCAGACAGCTCGGCCATCAACGCGGATGCCCGCGCAATCGGATTGCTCAGATAAAAATCAGCAATCGCAGGCTGGAAAGGATCGCTTGAAACCGTACCACGTGCCAAAGGCTGCCATTCATTTTCGGCAACTACATCAACATCACCCAGATGGGGCACGTCCTTGACCAAGGACTGACGCAGGGCGGCAATGGAATCGAACGGCAGTACCGCGTCAAGCTCTGCCGACAACGCCCGCAGGATTGCCCAGTTCTCTTTCGCCTGGCCGGGCGCAAAGCTCGCACGTTGCGCGATTTGCGGACGACCTTCGGTGTTCACAAACAAGCCCGGCTCTTCGGTAAAAGCCGCACCCGGCAGAATGATATCGGCGCGGTGCGCACCACGGTCGCCGTGGCTGCCCTGATAGATGACAAACGGACCGGCAGGAATGTCACCTTCGTCGGCACCAAGGTTATAGATCACCTCGGCTTCCAGAATATCGGTGATGCCGTTCTCGGCTGTGGCCCCGATGTCCATCGCACCCACGCGGCCTGCTGCTGTGTGCAGCACCATGAATGTAGACTTTGTGCTTTCCGCGAGCGCCATTGCTTCGGCCAAAACCGCTTCGCCATCGGGACGCGCCAATGCGCCCTGCCCGATGATGATCACCGATTGCTTTTCGGCTACATCGGAATGGTCGCGCGTCAGCAGTTCCGTCATCTTTGTCGGATCATCGCTGATGTGCATTGTTTCGTAGGTCAGCTCAACATCCGGCCCAACGACACCAACGCCACAGCCTTTGGTCCACGCCTTGCGAATACGTGCATTCAAAACAGGCGCTTCAACCGCTGGGTTCGCGCCGATCAGCATAATCGCCTCAGCCGTGTCGAGGTCTTCGACTGTTGCTGTACCGACATAGCCCGACCGGTTGCCCGCAGGCAGTTTTGCCCCGTCTGTCCGGCATTCGACCGAACCGCCTTGACCTTCGACAAGGCTCTTCAAGGCGTAAGCCGCTTCAACAGAAACCAGATCACCGATCAGACCACCGATTTTCTTGCCTTTCATCGCGGCAGCGGCAGCTGCCAGTGCTTCAGGCCACTCGGCTTTGCGTAACTTGCCGTTTTCACGGATGTAGGGTGTGTCTAGACGCTGACGGCGCAGACCATCCCAGACAAAGCGTGTCTTGTCGGAAATCCATTCCTCGTTCACGCCGTCATGGTTGCGCGGCAGGAACCGCATCACTTCGCGGCCTTTGGTATCCACACGGATGTTGGACCCCAGCGCATCCATCACATCGATGGATTCGGTCTTGGTCAGTTCCCACGGGCGTGCCGTGAACGCATAGGGCTTGGACACCAGCGCGCCGACCGGACACAGGTCAATGATGTTGCCCTGCAAATTCGAATCGAGTGTCTCACCCAAGTAGGACGTAATCTCGGCATCTTCGCCGCGACCAGTCTGGCCCATCTTGTGGATGCCCGCGACTTCGGTGGTGAAACGGACACAACGCGTGCACGAAATGCAGCGCGTCATGTGGGTTTCGACCAACGGCCCCAGATCCAGATCCTCGGTCGCACGTTTCGGCTCGCGATAGCGGCTGAAGTCGACGCCGTAAGCCATCGCCTGATCCTGCAAATCACACTCGCCGCCCTGGTCGCAGATAGGGCAATCCAGCGGGTGATTGATCAACAGGAATTCCATCACGCCTTCGCGCGCTTTCTTGACCATCGGGCTGTTGGTTTTCACCACGGGTGGCTGGCCTTCGGGACCGGGACGCAGATCACGCACCTGCATCGCGCAGGACGCGGCAGGCTTGGGCGGACCGCCAACAACCTCGACCAGACACATGCGACAGTTGCCGGCAATCGACAAACGTTCGTGATAGCAGAAACGCGGAATTTCAACGCCCGCCTGCTCGCACGCCTGGATCAGGGTCATGGCCCCATCCGTCTCAACTTCCTTGCCGTCGATGATGATCTTCTTGAGGTCGCTCATAGGTTCACTTTGCTCTCAGGAGCGAACCGATCCGGCTCGCTTTTTGAATCTCTTCCAGCCCTAGCGCACAATAGCTCTGCGGGTCAGAAGTATCGACCCCCCGTGCGCGGAAAAATGTAGCGGCTTTGGCCCGCAACCGGTTCTTTTCTGCATCGCTGTCTGTATAGGCATCAATCTCGGTCTGGGAGTAGCCCATTCCGCGCGCCTTTTTCTCAAGATTGCGCACATATCCGATCGCTTTGAACATGCGGGCAGAGATGGTCGGGCAGTTTTTGCGCACGATGTCGGCAATACCAAGATCAAACAAAGCGTCGTCAATCGCCGACACCTCGCGCAGCGGTGGCTTGGCCATCGCGGGGGTGGTCAGCAGGCTTGCACCCAATAGTGCTGCAATCAGGTATCTCATGTGCTCTTCCTCATGTGGTCAGGGCGTTTTCGCCTTTATCCAACATGGGTTGGGGTCCCGGTGTTATGCAATAACAGGGGCTGGCCTGTGTCATGCTGGCGTCCTTATGCCCCGATTTATCGCTGAGGGCAAATGCCCTGAAACACCAATGTATCATCGCTGATCTGCAACTGTTCGGGCGGTGTATCCGGCCCGACAGACCAGGTAATATCGGAATCGCCGTAATTTTTGACACAGTAGGATACGCCTGCGTGCCGCCCCGCTTCGCGCGCGCCGTCAAGCGAGCGGGAAACGTCGCGGATACGTACCGTAAAGATGTCCCGCTGGCCGTCCACTTTTGCAACTTTCGTCCGGAAGTACTGCCCGTCAAATGCCAGACGGTTCTTGCTATTCGCACAGCCACCCAGAACCCCAATGGCCAGCAGGCCCGCCACACACAATCTGATCATTTTAGAACCCTCGAATGCGTCGGCCTTTGATCTGCCGCCTTGTCAATTACCACGATCGAACCGTGCACTTAGATACTGCTGAAACGCTGCGCAAATCCGCGCGTACCGTCGTATCAATTGTGCATGTGATCCATCATGTTGCGCATAGTATTAGAGAAATTTGTAAGTGCATGAAACCCCTTGCCGAACAGCTGTCATTCATTGCCTGATAGCTGCTCCATCACGCTGGCCGCGCTATCGCACATCGGCGCAAAAGAATGTGTTTAGGAATACCTAAGCCCTAGAATGCATCATTCGGTGCTTAAAGGTACGACCCCCTAGTCTTCCCATCGTTATCCAAGAATTAATTCAAGCAACCTTCGTCTCACGACACCTATGCGTCTGGTGCATTGTCGCCTCACGCAGATGCGACCAGCCAAAGGCGTGATCGCTGTCGCCATTCTGTTTGAGGTGTTCCAGGCGCGCCAGTGCTTCGTCCAGCGTCGGTTTGTGCCCTTCCGGCACCCACCACATCACAAAATGCATGGCCCCCAAAACTTCGAACCACTCCGCACGACGTTCGTAGAACTGCTTGTGGATCGTCCCCCATACATAGGTCTCAAGGGTCTCGACACTTTCCCAAACACTAAGGTTCGGGATAAACTGCGGATCACCGTCGATTGACGTATCGGTGTTCCCCGCGCCCTCTTCACCTTCCATCATCCAGACAAAGCCGGGCATCCGCTTGGCCAATCCATTCAGCTTGTCGAGGTTGCCCATAAAGTCCGCAACTCGCGGATCATCCTGCGGGGCAACCAAACGCCCCACGTTCAACTCCGCCAGATGCATGCCCTTCAACGTCTTTTCCTGTCGCGCAAGGGTGCGACACCATCCAGCGCCTTGCGCAGAAACGCGATGCCCAGATTACCACCGATAAACACAAGTCCAACCAATGCCGCATAGGCCCAGATCGGCACGATGCCATAGCTGATCGCAAGATGTGTCGCCCAGATCGGTACGCCGAAAACCGCGAAAGTCAGTATCGCTGACAACAAGCTCAGCAATCCGTCCCAGATGTTTTTGAAAAATCCCACTATATCACCCGCATGCTTTCGTTTTCCAAAGCTGCGCCTCTTTTACATAATCCCATCCAAAGGCGTGTTCACTGGCCCCGTTTTCATCAAGATGCCTGAACCGCGCCATCGCTTCGGCCATCGTGGGACGATGCCCCACCGGCACCCACCACATGGCAAAGCGCAAGACCGCGCCCATGTCGTACCATTCCGCTTTCCGGTCATAAAAGCGTTTGTGCACTGTATTCCACACGAAGTGCTCGAGCGTCTCAACGCTTTCCCAAACACTTAGCGTCGAAGCCATTCGCGGATTCGCCCCCATGTTGCCGTCATCGCTGGTCTGCTCAAAATGCATGTCTTCTTCGGGCAACATCCAGACGAAGCCGGGCGAGCGTAAAGCCGCCCCATTCACCAGATCAAGTCCGTTTACAAAGTCCTGCACCCGCGGATCATCCCAATCGTATTTCAGGATACCAAGGTTCAACTCCGCCAGATGGTGATCTGCGGGCTGCATCAGCCGATAAGCGCTGTGCGAAACGTCATCAACGCCAACACAATGACGCAAATCCAGCCGATCACCCATGTGGCCGAACGCGCGGGTTGGTTTTCGGTACCGATGTGCACTATCGCCATTACAATGCGAGAGACCACAAAGACAGATGCCAACAAGTTGACCCAGAATGGTGCTACACCAATCAGGATCGCCGCAATCGTAGTCCCAATAAACGGCCCCGACATCTCTATCGCATTAGCAAAGGCCCGCCCCCGACGGTAAACCACATCGGAATAGTCCCGCTTGGGTTGGCCACAGGCACAACGGTTCTCAGCGGTACGGCCTCGCGTAGATAGTCCGCCCAAGACAAGGCAGATCAATGACCAGAGCGCCAACGATGCGATCGCGTGGCTGTAGCCTGCAAATGCTTCCATGAATTCGTTCCTTCTAAAATGACGGTAAGGCCCGTTCTGATTTGCCTGCATGTCTACCACGTGGGCGGCAACAAGAAAGATAATTGAGGATGGCAGACATCGGAGACGAAAAAAGGCCGCAGAAACTGCGGCCTCGTTCTTTGTGATTTTGGGTCAATTTACTCAGCCGCTACTGCGCTCACACGCCCCGTCCGCTTGTGCTTGATCCGGTCCTCGATCTCGTCACGGAAGTGGCGGATCAACCCTTGGATCGGCCAGGCCGCCGCGTCACCCAGCGCGCAGATTGTGTGGCCTTCGACCTGTTTGGTCACATCAAGCAGCATGTCAATCTCTTCCGGTTCCGCATCGCCTGTCACCAGACGATCCATGACCCGCATCATCCAACCTGTGCCTTCACGGCAAGGCGTACACTGGCCGCAGGACTCGTGTTTATAGAACTTCGCCAGACGCCAGATCGCCTTGATCACATCCGTCGAGTTATCCATCACGATCACCGCCGCCGTACCCAGACCCGACCGCTGCTCGCGCAGGTAATCGAAATCCATGATCGCGTCTTTCATGTCCTTGCCGGGGATCATCGGCACGGATGACCCACCGGGGATCACCGCCTTGAGGTTATCCCAGCCGCCCCGGATACCGCCGCAATGTGTTTCGATCAGCTCTTCAAAGGTGATCGACATCGCTTCTTCGACCACACAAGGGTTGTTGACGTGGCCGCTGATCGCAAACAGCTTCGTGCCCGCGTTGTTCGGACGACCAAAGCCTGCGAACCACTCCGGCCCACGGCGCAGGATCGTTGGCACAACAGCAATCGATTCCACGTTGTTCACGGTTGTCGGACAGCCATAAAGCCCCGCACCGGCAGGAAACGGCGGTTTCATCCGCGGCATGCCCTTTTTGCCCTCAAGGCTTTCAAGCAGCGCTGTTTCCTCACCACAGATATAGGCACCGGCACCATGCGCCAGATAAATATCGAAATCCCAACCGGATTTGCAGGCGTTCTTGCCCACAAGACCTGCGTCATAAGCCTCATCAATCGCGGCCTGCAGCGCCTCTTTCTCGCGGATGTATTCGCCCCGGATGTAGATATAGCAGGCATGCGCGTTCATCGCGAATGACGCGATCAAGCAACCCTCGATCAGCGTATGCGGATCGTGGCGCATGATCTCGCGGTCTTTGCATGTACCAGGCTCGGATTCGTCAGCGTTAATAACAAGATAGGCCGGACGCCCGTCGCTTTCCTTGGGCATGAAGGACCATTTTAAGCCGGTCGGGAAACCCGCACCTCCACGTCCGCGCAGACCCGATGCTTTCATCTGGTCCACAATCCAGTCGCGGCCCTTCTGGATGATCCCCGCCGTGCCATCCCAGTGGCCGCGCGCCTGCGCGCCCTTCAGCGTGCGGTCATGCATGCCGTAGATGTTGGTGAAAATGCGGTCCTGATCTGCAAGCATTGCTGCGTCCTACTCTTGTCCATCTCAGCCCTGTGGCGGGCCGGTTCAGTCTCTTTTATCGGCTTGTCGGGCTTGCCACATCTGCCAGACATTCACCATCGCCCAAATGAGCGCAGCCAGTGCGGCAAAATCAAACAAGAGCGCATAGCGCCCAGGCAAACCCAACTGCGGCCCCGCAAGGTTGGCGATCAGCCAAAGCACCATGGTAATGGCGATGACCAGACCGACGGTCTGGCCTTTCTTCGCCAGGGCTTTGTCTTCACGCTCTCCCATGCAGTGATCCGCTTACTTCTTTTTGCGCTTTGAGAACTCTGTCTCGCCGCCTTTCGCCAAAATCTTGGCTTGTGACATCCAGTTGTCCCGCTCGATCCGGCCCTTGAAGCGCAGACGGGAATCAACCCACTCGATTTCTTTCTTGCGCCAAGCGGCAACCTGCTCGAACCGGTAAATTCCCATCTCGTTCAGGGTTTGCTCCAACTTGGGACCGACGCCGCTGATCAGTTTGAGGTCATCCCCGCCATCGGCTGGCGCTGTCTCGAACAATTCAGGCTTTCCATCTGCGGCAACCGGTGCACGCTTGGGCTTCGACTTTGATGTCGGTTCTTTCGCAATGGTTGCGCCGTCGACGGCATCTGCATCGGGGGCAACGGCAGGTGCCACAGTCTCGCCTGCTGGCATGGCTTTGGCCTTGTTGACCTTGGCACCGGTATCCTTTTTCGCCTCGTACTTCCATTCACCCTTACGGCTGGCAAGTTCAGCCTGCCCTGCGAGCGGCGCAGAAGGTTTGATACCACCGGACATCAGCGGAGCGGCAGTTGTGTTCGCGCTGGACGTATCAGCCGCCTGAGCGGGCTTTGCAGCTTTGGTATTTGCGGCAGTGTCAGTGTTGGCAGCTGTGGTGCCTGCTGTCGCTGGCGTAGCGGCAGATGCACCACCCGTTGCGGCTTCAGCCGACGTATTATGCGAGGCAGCGCCTGTGGTGGCACCGGAACTTGCGACGCGGCTGGCCTTTTTCTCTTCCGCTTCGCGGGCA
This sequence comes from Sulfitobacter noctilucicola, assembly GCF_000622385.1. NCBI lineage: Bacteria > Pseudomonadati > Pseudomonadota > Alphaproteobacteria > Rhodobacterales > Roseobacteraceae > Sulfitobacter > Sulfitobacter noctilucicola. The sequence goes on along the minus strand of NZ_JASD01000008.1, from coordinate 2,856,599 downwards.
TAGCGTTGTGCGGGCTTTTCTTCGGCATTCAGATCATTTGCGGCGGTAGACGACCGGCAGATAAACAGGCTCAGAATAAAACCCAGTATGAGGCCGATCAAAGCGCCGGTAAAGATCGCCTGCAACGCGCCGAATTCGGCCAACATGTACAACATGATCATGGAAACGAAACCGACAAGGGCCGCAATGGCCCAGCAGACGGTCTTACACTCAAAGCTATTTTGCTTTTCTGACATAATACTTCACATCCCTTTTGGTGCAGGCGACCGTTAAGTATCGCCCTTATAGCGCCCGTCTGTGCGGGCCTTGGCGGAAAATGCAGTCTGTTCACCCGCCGCCAGTTTTACGGCCTGATCCACCCAACTGTCGCGGCTTACACGGCCCTTGAACCCTTTCAGGTTACTGTCCGCCCAGGCCACTTCCGCCTCGCCCCAGGTTGCGATTTGGTCAAAGTGGAAAATGCCCATGCCGTTTAGCATGTTTTCCAGCTTTGGACCTACACCTTTGATCATTTTCAGATCATCCGCGCCGGATTCGCGCGGTTCTGTCATCATTTCAGGCTTCTTGCCGACGCTTTCGGCGTTGCCTGCCTCTGCGTTGGCACCGGCAACGCGACCGGATTCAGCCTTAACGTTCTTGTTCTTCTTGGCCGGTGCAACACTACCGGTCTCGGGCTTCGCGACAGGCTCGGCATTACCTGCCTCGCCCGCTACTTCACCACTCCCGTCAGAGCTTGCCCCGACATTGCGCGGTGCATCGGCCTCGCCCTTGCTGCGGCCGCCCTGCTTGCCGTCCGGTCCTTCCGGCGGCATCATCTCGTCCCGCTTCACGCTGGCATCGGCACCTTTTGGTGCCGCGTCCTTGTTGGCACCTTTGCCTTGCCACGGCATCAAAAGAGGCACTTCGGTGCCATCAATGCGCTTGACCGTATCGCCGATGTCGACGGCACGCTGCGCAGATGCGTTGTACTGTGTTTTTCCGCTCTCGTATTCTTTCAGGCTGGTCAGCCCGCTCGCAGGTTCAGCCGCAAAGCGCCCATTCTGGGGACCCGGTGTAGGCACTTTGCCCGCAGCAAGATCATCAAGCAGTTGGACAAGTTTGTCGGCGGTAAGGTCTTCGTAGTAGTCCTTGCCAATCTGGGCCATTGGCGCATTCGCGCAGGCCCCAAGGCACTCAACCTCTTCCCATGAAAACTTGCCATCCGCAGAAAGCTCATGCGGGTTCTTTGCGATCTTTTCCTGACAGATCGACACAAGATCCTCTGCACCGCAGATCATGCAGGTGGTCGTGCCGCAAATCTGGATATGTGCAACGCTTCCAACCGGTTGCAGCTGGAACATGAAGTAGAATGTCGCCACTTCCAGCCCGCGGATATAGGCCAGCCCGAGCATTTCGCTCACGTGTTCGATCGCAGGACGGGTCAACCACCCTTCCTGCTCCTGCGCGCGCCACAACAGCGGTATAATCGCAGAGGCCTGACGCCCCTCGGGATACTTGGTCATCTGCCCTTCGGCCCATGCCTGGTTGGCAGGAGTAAAGGCAAAGCTGTCGGGTTGGTCGTGGTGGAGGCGTCTAAGCATTTTTTCGTTCCTACCGCTTTACGACTTGCACGCAGGTGGCAAGAGCAGAAGCGTTTCTTCATCATCGGCGAAGGTCGCAACACCTTCTGCCATCATTTCACGGGACAGTCGGATGGCTGTCGGTCTGTCGATGCCAAGTTCGGGCATGATCACATTTGCCTGTTCCGTAGTCATCTTGCATTCATTGTCGTTCATCGCCTTGATGAGCGCGGCCTTGTTATCGTCCGACGCGAAGACGGCAGTGCACCCAAGCGTCGCGATGCACAGGGCAGCACCACGCATCACCGGTCGATCTCTCCGAACACGACATCCATTGTACCGATAATCGCAGCAACATCAGCCAGTTGGTGGCCTTTGCTCATGTGGTCCATCGCTTGCAGATGCAAGAACCCCGGTGCGCGGATTTTGCAGCGGTAGGGTTTGTTCGACCCGTCTGCCACCAGATAAACACCGAACTCGCCCTTGGGCGCTTCGACGGCGCAATAAACTTCGCCCTCAGGCACGTGGAAGCCTTCGGTATAGAGTTTGAAGTGGTGGATCAGGCTTTCCATGTCCTGCTTCATCGCGGTGCGAGAGGGTGGTGTGATCTTGCCACGGGCCAGAACATCGCCCTGCCCTTCGGGTGCGCGAAGCTTTTCGATCGCCTGACGGATGATATGGACCGACTGGCGCATTTCTTCCATGCGACACAGGTAGCGGTCAAAGCAGTCGCCCGCCTTCCCAACCGGAATTTCAAATTCGAATTCATCGTAGCATTCGTAAGGCTGCGAGCGACGCAGATCCCATGCAAGACCCGACCCGCGCACCATGACGCCGGAGAAACCGTAGTTCAGGATGTCCTCTTCGGTGACGATCCCGATATCGACGTTACGCTGTTTGAAAATCCGGTTCTCGGTCAGCAGCTCGTCAATATCGACCATGAATTTGGTCATAAACTGATCGGCCCATGCTTCGATATCTTCAAGCAAGCCCGCCGGAAGGTCCTGATGCACACCACCGGGACGGAAGTAGGCCGCGTGCAGGCGTGCGCCGCAGACGCGCTCATAAAACACCATCAGCTGCTCGCGCTCTTCAAAACCCCAAAGCGGCGGCGTCAAAGCGCCCACGTCCAGAGCCTGCGTTGTCACGTTCAGCAAGTGATTAAGAATACGGCCAATCTCGCTGAACAGCACGCGGATCAGGCTGGCGCGACGCGGTACTTCTGTACCAGTCAACCTTTCAATCGCGAGACACCAAGCGTGCTCCTGATTCATGGGCGACACATAGTCCAACCGGTCGAAGTACGGAAGGTTTTGAAGGTACGTGCGGCTTTCCATCAGCTTTTCTGTGCCACGGTGCAGCAAGCCGATGTGCGGATCACACCGCTCTACAATCTCCCCATCCAGCTCAAGCACCAGACGCAAAACGCCGTGCGCCGCAGGGTGCTGCGGGCCAAAGTTGATGTTGAAATTGCGGATCTTCTGCTCACCCGTGACAAAGTCCGTGGACCCGTCGTCATAGGTGTTAACGCGAATATCGCCGTCCATTACTTGCGCCCTTTCAGTTGCCGGTCACGTGGCGGCAGATCGTCGTCGCTGCGCACGGGGATCGCGATCTCGTCGCGCACGCCAAACAGCTTTGCAAACATCTCTTCCAGATAGGCAATCATAGCTTCTCCAATTCTTGCAACCGCATGCCCATCCACCACAGCAAGGCAATCGTGCCAAACGGGACCAGACAGGCCGCAGCCCAATATTTGTTGATGCCGAAGAACGGCAGCAGCTTGAGCATCGGAATGGCCGTTAGTGCAGATAATATCAGCCACCAAACGCCCCCCATTACTTAGCTCCTTCGGCCTTGTCGTCACCGGGCAGGATATACTCGGCCCCTTCCCACGGTGACATAAAGTCGAACTGGCGATATTCCTGAACAAGGCTCACAGGTTCATAGACAACCCGCTTTTCAACCTCGTCATAACGCACTTCGGTATAACCCGTTGTCGGGAAGTCCTTGCGCAGCGGATAGCCGCGAAAGCCGTAATCCGTCAGGATACGGCGCAAATCTGGATGGCCCGAGAACAAGATCCCGAACATGTCAAAGATTTCACGCTCGAACCAGTTGGCCGAAGGATGCACATCGACCAGCGACGGGACCATGTCCTTTTCGCGCACAGCCACACGCAGGCGAATGCGGTGGTTCTGATACATGCTGAGCAGGTGGTAGACGACATCAAACCGCTTGGCGCGACCTGTGTGGTCCACCGCAGTGATATCCACCAGCGTTGAAAAACGGCATGTGGCGTCACCTCTCAGAAACTCCACCAGACCCGCGATGTTGGTCAACGTGACGTTCAGGTTCAATTCCCCACGGGTCACATCCCAAGACAGCACACAATCCGGGCGTTTTGCCTCGATATAGGCACCAAGTTCTTGCAGTGCGTCACTCATCGTAGATTCCTTTCAGACGCCCTATTCATCGAACGATCGTCCCTGTCCGGCGCATCTTCTTTTGAAGCTGCAAGATGCCGTAAAGCAGCGCTTCAGCCGTCGGAGGGCAGCCGGGTACATAAATGTCTACCGGAACGATCCGGTCACACCCACGCACCACGGAGTAGCTGTAGTGGTAATAGCCGCCACCGTTCGCACAGGACCCCATCGAGATCACATAGCGCGGCTCCGGCATCTGGTCGTAGACCTTGCGCAGCGCCGGTGCCATTTTGTTGGTCAGCGTGCCGGCCACGATCATCAGGTCCGACTGACGCGGGGAAGCACGTGGCGCTGTCCCGAACCGTTCAAGGTCATAGCGCGGCATGGAGGTGTGCATCATTTCGACCGCACAACAGGCCAAGCCGAAGGTCATCCAGTGCAGAGAACCGGTGCGCGCCCAATTGATTACATCAGCGGATGACGTGACCAGAAACCCCTTGTCCTGCAAAGCCGCGTTCAGCTCTTGCGTGGCAACCTCGCGGTCGGGACCAGCCTTGTAGCCGCCCGCAACGCCTGCGTCCGTTACTGCCATTCCAGCGCTCCTTTTTTCCACTCATATGCAAAACCTGCGGTCAGCACGCCAAGGAACACCATCATCGACCAGAAACCCACCATCGAGATATCCTTGAACGCCACGGCCCAAGGGAAAAGAAACGCGATTTCGAGATCGAAAATAATGAACAAAATTGACACGAGATAGAAACGCACGTCGAACTTCATCCGCGCATCATCAAATGCGTTGAATCCACATTCGTAGGCAGACACTTTTTCCGGGTCAGGGTTGCGCACAGCAACCACCACCGCAGCAAGGATCAAAACAAGGCCCAAACCAATGGCAACGGCCAGAAAAACAAGGATTGGCAGGTATTCCCGCAGCATATCGTCCAAGGGAGGCTCCTTTGGGGCTAGGCCACTCTTGAGGCATTCGAGCAGCTGGCAACAGACTTGAAGTCGGGTCTACCCCGTGCCGCGGCAAGGGTCAACGGGATCAGGGTGAGGAAATGGGTCGCATCTGTTCTCCGACGGGCGGAACAGATGCCCCGGGCAATCAGGGGCGCGGTGGCCGTGCAGTCGCGTCACAAACCGCATCGGGATTTTCCGATGAACAGCCTGTTTCCGCCTTCAGGCAGCCTAGAATCGCGTTCGAGCCCGGCGCCCCTGCGTGGTAGTGATATCCGACACCTTCCGATACGTGCCCGTTGCACTTATCCAGATCGGTCGGGGTCGTCCCGTCCACCAGCATGTGGGAAAAGATGTCATAGCCGTCCATCGCAATCCCGATATGCACGGCGTCCCCGCCGTCTGCCACAGCGCCGCCCAGACAATCGGTCACCGCGTGGTAGTGATATCCCACATGTGTGTTCACATGGCCTCCGCAATCGTCGAAGGGCGCAATGGTATGCGCATCGAGAATCGCATCAACCGGCGCAGGTCCGTCCAGTCTGATCCCGTTGCGCGCAATCCCCGAACCGGATCTTGCACTATTGGTCAGCCACGAATCCTGAGGCTCAAGCGGAATTACGTAGGTCATGGAGGCATCCTCGGCCATATACTCAGGCAGGCACTGCACGCAATAATTGTTGTATTCGGGATCAACATCCGGCCGTGCAGCAGCTTCGCAGGCCGCTTTGGTGTCTGTCACGCGCACATCACCCGTTGCCGGATCAAAAAGCTGCCAATCCTCATCGTCGAACAGCGTGGGCAGGTTTGTAATAAAGGCACCGTCGACATCCAGAACTTCACCGTCCTTGAGCCAGATACCGCCTTTGTCCGCGTTATCTGTCACCGACGTCGGACACCAAGGGCCGGGCGTATAGTCTTTTGGCTCTGCTTTGACGGTGATGGAAAAGCACTCCGTCTCTGTGCCCCGCGACAGGGTACATGGAACCAAAGTCGGTCCGCTGAGGACGTTCGCATCTTCAAAGAAATGCGCGATCTTGTGCAACCTGTCTCCGCCCGCATCAGCGTATAGTGGCGAAGCAAGGCAAAGAACCATGGGGAGCAGGAAAAGGTGTTTCATCGGGTTTCCATTCTGTCGGGCTGATCACGGCGTAGCGTTGCGATCGTTAAACGGACGACGCAGTTTTTTCCGTTGCTCCTCTCCAATATTTCTCCCGCAACTTTTGCAGCTGGTCTTCAAGAAGCTTCTTGAGTGGCACGTCAGCGCTTATCCTCAAACCATCCACGCCGCTTTGCGCTTGTCAAAGAACGCGCCGATCCCTTCGGCTGCCTCTTCGGTCTCCCACCGCGCGGACAATGCCGCAATCGACAATGCCACAGCCTCCTGCGTTGCGAGCCCCCCCAGATCCAGCGCCAGCTTTTTCGCGGCGGCCACAGCGCCGGGCGCACAGGAAAGATAGGGCACGACTTCGGCCTCGACCGCCGCATCCAGCGCCTCCGCAGGCACAGCCCGTGCCAGCAGCCCCAGATCCACCGCCTCTTCAGCACCAAACAGCCGTCCCGACATGAAGACGCGCCGCGCACGCCCCTCTCCCATACGCGCGATGACGTAGGGCCCGATGGTCGCCGGAATGATCCCCAGCCGTGTTTCGGTCAATCCCATCTTGAGGCTGTCGACACCGATCGCTACGTCACAGACCGACGCCATACCGACGCCCCCGCCAAAGGCATTGCCCTGCACCTTACCGATAAGAGGTTTCGGCAATGTATTGAGCGCCCCCAGCATCGTGGCGAGCTTGCCCGCTTCTTTGCTGCGCGTGTCCGCATCCATGTCGCGCTGATCGCGCATCCAGCCCAGATCACCGCCCGCGCAGAACGACTTGCCCGCACCGGTCAGCACCACAACGCGCACCCGCTCATCTGCCCCGAGATCTGCTGCGGCCTGCGTCAGCTCCGCCAGCATCTGCGCCGACATGGCGTTGTGCTTGTCTTCCCGCGCCAGCGTCAGTGTTGCGACGCCGCGTGCATCGGTCTCGATCTTGATCGTCTCGAACATCATTCGCCTCGCAGTGCCCGCGCCATTTCTGCGGCTTTTTCCAACACGGCCTGATCCAGACCTGTTTCATATCCCAGCGCGGTTAGGTGTTTGTTCACAGCTTCAGTGGCCACATTGCCCGCAGCACCCGGCGCATAGGGGCATCCGCCCAACCCGCCAACGGCCGCATCAAATACCCGCAACCCCAGCGACAACGACGCATCGATATTGGCCATCGCGCGGCCGTGTGTGTCGTGATAATGGCCCGCAAGCCGCCCTGCCGGCACCACATCGCGCACCGCCAGCAGCATCCGTGCGATGCTATCCGGCGTCCCTGCCCCGATGGTGTCACCCAGTGAAATCTCGTAACATCCCATTGCGAACAACTTGTCCGCCACCTCGGCCACCGCCGCAGGGGCCACAGCCCCGTCATAGGGACACTCCACCACACAGGAGACATACCCGCGTACCGGAATATCGCGGTGGCGCGCATCCTCAAGCACAGGTGCGAAACGCTCCAGACTTTCCGCAATGCTCGCGTTGATGTTTTTCTGGCTGAACCCTTCGGAGGCCGATCCGAAAACCGCAATCTCGTCAACCTGCGCCTCAAGCGCGGCCTCGTACCCCTTGGTGTTCGGTGTCAGCGCCGCATAGCGCACCCCGTCAACCCGTTTGATCGCGGCCATCACCTCGCCCGAGCCTGCCATCTGGGGCACCCATTTGGGGCTGACAAAGCTAGCGCATTCAATCCGCCGGAACCCCGCCTGCGACAGCTTGTCGATCAAGGCGACCTTTTCGGCCACAGGAATTTCCCGCCCTTCGTTCTGCAGCCCGTCGCGCGGCCCCACTTCGAAAATCTCACATGGTCCCAAAGACACCGCACATTCCCCCTATTGAGCTGTCTGAAATCACCCTTGCACGATCCGCGTCTCAGTCCAAAGGCCAAGGTTCATAAAAATCCTTTTCGTAGATCCCGTCCCCGATCGGCAGGGCATCCTTGAAGCTCTGCCGCTCCGTAATTCGCTCATACCATTCCGCCACCGCAGGGTGGTTATCGAGCGTTACAAAGAATCGCGACATGTACACCGCCTGCCCGCAGGAAATATCCGCCGCCGAAAAGCCGCTGGTCAGCAGATAGTCGCGGTTTTCTACCGGCGTGCTCAACCGCGCCTCAAGCGCGTCATAACATTTGGCGACCCGCGCCGCCTCCAGCTTCATCACAATCGGGCTGCGCATCGAATCCTCGCGCAGCGCCACATGCTGTTGGGTCAATGCCGCCGTATGCTGGCTGATGGTTTCCGCAAAATGCACCCAGACAAGCCACGCCATCCGGTCCATGCTGGTCACAGACCGCCCCATCCGGTCCGGTGAGAAACGCTCGCACAGATATTCGGTGATGGCACCTGTCTCGAACATGCGCTCCCCGTCGATCTCCAACGCAGGGACACGGCCTGCGGGCGACAGGCTCAGATAGGCCGGATCACGCAGCGAGCGGTCAAAAGCATAGACGCGGACCTGAAATTCCACGTCCAATTCGTTGAGCAACCAAAGGGTCCGCATGGAGCGCGTTTGCGGGCAATGATGCAGTGTAATCATGCCGCTTCCTCCGCTTCCGCTTCAAGGCGTACAAGGGCTGCCCCCGCTTCTACCTGATCGCCCTCGGTGGCCAGCACCTCCGCGACAATCCCGTCCCGCGCTGCCAACAGCGCATGCTCCATCTTCATCGCTTCCAGAACGGCCAGCCGGTCCCCTTTTGACACTGCTTGGCCGACCTTGGCATCCACCGTGCGCACAAGACCGGGCATCGGGGCCTCGACCAGATTGCCGTCACCCTGCGCACCGCTTGCGCGGGCCAGCGGATCAATGACGTCAAAGGCCATACCGTAGCCCTCGAACACCGTAACAACGCCGCCCGCGACCGCGACATCCGCCGCCGGTTGCCCGTCGATGATCCATTGCGCGCCGCGCCGCGCTGCCACAACTTCCGCCTCACCGATGCTCCAGACCTGCTTGTCCTGTCCCATGATGCGCACCTTCAACAGATGCTCTTCGCCGCCCCAAGCCAGCGTGACCGACCGCCGCAGCGCCCGCCACAGGGTAAAGCCAGTGTCGGCTTTCACCTCCAGCACGCCAAGCGCGGCCATGCCCGCCAGCGCCACATGCCGCGGCTCGACCGCTGGCACAGAGGTCAACGCGTCGATATCGCGGGCAATCAGGCCTGTATCCACATCACCCTTACCGAACCCCTCGTGCCCCGCAAGCGCGCCAAGAAACGCAAGGTTCGTAACCGTGCCACCCACCTGACACCCGCTTAGGGCCGCGCGCAATCTGGCCAACGCCACATCCCGCGTGGGACCATGGACAATCACCTTGGCGATCATCGGGTCGTAAAACGGGCTGATGGTATCGCCTGCCCGTACTCCCGAATCCGCACGCGTTTGCGGCGTAAACGCCAGATGCGTTAGCGTTCCCGTCGCAGGCAGGAAGCCTGCGGGCACATCTTCGGCATAAAGCCGCGCCTCGAACGCATGACCATTGATGCACAGGTCCTCTTGCGCTGCGGGCAAAGCCTCTCCCGCCGCCACACGCAGCTGCCATTCTACCAAATCAACGCCGGTGATAAGTTCCGTGACAGGGTGTTCAACCTGCAAGCGCGTGTTCATTTCCATGAAAAAGAACCCGTCAGTGCTTAGCCCGTCCGATCCATCCACGATAAATTCAACCGTGCCAGCCCCGGCATAGCCGATCGCTTCTGCGGCCTTCACTGCTGCATCGCCCATCGCATCCCGCATCTTTTGTGTCATGCCGGGGGCTGGAGCTTCTTCGATCACCTTCTGATGGCGGCGCTGCAGCGAGCAATCACGTTCGAACAAATGTACGGCTTTGGAGCCATCGCCGAAGACCTGCACTTCGATGTGGCGCGGTTTGGCCACGAATTTCTCGACCAGCACATCTGCATTCCCGAATGCCGTTTTCGCCTCGGACCGTGCCGAATCGAGCGCCGCCTGAAATCCTTTGGCCTCCTCAACAAGGCGCATCCCCTTGCCGCCGCCCCCTGCAACCGCCTTGATCAATACCGGATAGCCGATCTTGCCCGCTTCTTCCGCCAAAAGCGCATCATCCTGATCCGCGCCGTGATAGCCCGGCACAACTGGCACACCCGCCTTTATCATCAGCGCCTTGGCCGCGTCTTTCAGCCCCATGGCGCGGATGGCCGATGCAGACGGACCGATAAACACCAGTCCCGCCGCCTCGACCGCTTCGACGAAATCAGGGTTCTCCGACAGGAAGCCGTAGCCCGGATGAATGGCCTGCGCGCCACTATCAAGTGCCGCTTGAATGATCACATCCCCGCGCAGGTAACTCTCGCTCGGGGCTGACCCGCCGATGTGAATTGCCGCATCGGCCATTGCCACATGCTTGGCCCGTGCATCCGCATCCGAATAGACTGCGACACAGCGCACGCCCAAACCTTGCGCCGTTTCCATGACCCGACAGGCTATCTCGCCCCGGTTGGCAATCAGGATTGTATCAAACATCAGCTTTCAGCCTCTCCACTCTTATCTTCATCTGGCTCTTAAACTACGGGGTGTCGCGCATGCACGATGGGGCAGCGCCTCAAACCCTTAGAACCGTTCAACCACTTCAAACGTCTCAACCAACATCGCCACGTCCTGTGCAAAGATCCCTGCGCGGGTGAGATACGCCTCATAACCATTGCGCCAGTCTTGAAGGTCGCGAAATTCGCCCTGTGGCGCGATGAGCTGCTCCGACATCTTGTTAAAAGGGACGATATCGACAGCCACAGTGCGGACCGCCGCCACAGGCCGCCCGCCCCAATCCAGCGCGACATCCGTCCGCCCCGGCTCTGGCTTTGCCTCGCCCCGCGCTTCAAACCCGGCCACCGCATCGCATGTGATCGTCTTTTTGCCAGCCAGCACCAGCGCCAGTATCTCCGCATTCAACGTCTCACTATCCCCGTAGCGGAACGAAACCGCACCGGGGTACTTTGCCAACGCCTCTTTTTCAGAAATCATCCACCGTCCTCCTGATGCACCCAGCCTGCCCATACGATGAACACTGCGCGCCAATTAGCCCGACTTTCAAACATCACATGCGGAACACGCCAAACTTCGTCTCTTCAATCGGTGCGTTCAAAGACGCAGACAGGCTCAGGCTCAGCACATCGCGGCTTTTGCGCGGATCAATGATCCCGTCATCCCAAAGCCTTGCACTGGCATAAAGCGGATGCGACTGCTCCTCGAACATATCGATCGTCGGCTGCTTGAATTTCGCTTCTTCTTCTGCGGACCAGGTATCGCCCGCCCGTTCGATCGCATCACGCTTGACCGTCGCCAGAACGCCCGCCGCCTGTGGCCCGCCCATCACGGAAATCCGGCTGTTGGGCCATGTCCACAAGAACCTTGGACGGTAGGCCCGCCCCGCCATGCCGTAGTTACCGGCCCCGAAAGAGCCACCCACCAGCATGGTGATTTTCGGCACGTTGGTAGAGGCCACAGCCGTCACCATCTTGGCACCGTGTCGCGCGATCCCTTCGTTTTCGTACTTCCGGCCCACCATAAAGCCAGTAATGTTCTGCAAGAACACCAAGGGGATGTTCCGCTGCGAACAAAGCTCGACAAAATGCGCGCCTTTCTGGGCGGCTTCTGAAAACAGCACGCCATTGTTGCCGATGATGCCGACCGGACAGCCCTTCACATGGGCAAAGCCCGTCACCAAAGTCTCACCAAACCGCGCCTTGAATTCGTCAAACCGCGAGCCGTCCACCAAACGCGCGATCACCTCGCGTATATCGTAAGGCGTGCGCAAGTCCGCTGGCACAACGCCCAGCAATTCAGCGGGATCATAGGCAGGCTCTTCGGGTGTTTCCCACTGCACCGTCGTAGGCTTTGCGCGGTTCAATTGCCCCACGGCGCGCCGTGCCAGTGCAAGCGCGTGGCCGTCATCCTCGGCCAGATAATCCGCAACGCCGCTCAACCGTGTGTGCACATCGCCGCCGCCCAGATCCTCGGCTGACACAACCTCGCCCGTGGCCGCTTTGACGAGCGGGGGACCCGCAAGGAAAATCGTGCCCTGCTCTTTTACAATGATCGTCACGTCCGACATCGCCGGTACATAAGCGCCGCCTGCGGTGCATGATCCCATAACCACCGCAATTTGCGGAATGCCTTTTGCTGACATCCGCGCCTGATTATAGAAAATCGCGCCAAAGTGGTCGCGATCAGGAAACACCTCGTCCTGCTGCGGCAGGTTCGCACCGCCGGAGTCTACCAGATAGACACATGGCAGATGATTGGCTTCGGCAATCTCTTGGGCGCGCAGGTGCTTTTTCACCGTCATCGGGAAATAGGTGCCGCCCTTCACCGTCGCATCGTTGCACACGACCATAACTTCCTGTCCCTGCACGCGTCCGATCCCCGCGATGACGCCAGCGCAGGGGGCGGCGTTGTCGTACAAGCCGTGCGCTGCGGTGGCACCGACTTCCAGAAACGGTGATCCGGGATCAAGCAGGTTCGCGACCCGCTCGCGCGGTAGCATCTTGCCACGGCTTTCATGGCGCGCGCGGGACTTCTCGCCACCGCCTAGCGCCGCGGCTTCCGCTGCTTCCTGCACAATCCCAAGCGCAGCCAGATGCGCCGCCTCATTCGCTTTGTAGGCTTCCGACGAAGGCAATGCCTGTGATGTTAACTTCATGTTACCTTCTCCAATTCCAGCGCCGCACGGCGTTTCAATTCTCTGCGGATCACTTTGCCTGTCACCGTCATCGGCAGCGCATCCAGAAACTCAATTTCTCTTGGGTATGAATAGCTTGCCAGCCGTTCCTTAACCCATGCCTGAAGCGCATCCGCTGTCACATCCGACCCCGCTTTGCGCACCACATAGGCTTTGACCACCTCTGTGCGCAGCACATCGGGTTTGCCCACGACACCGCAGGTTGCCACCCCGTCGTGCGTCAACAGACAATCCTCAATCTCGGCCGGACCAATTCGGTATCCAGCTGATGTAATCACGTCATCCTCGCGCCCGACAAAGCGCAGATAGTCGCCTTCCCAAATGCCGCGATCACCGGTCAGCATCCAGTCGCCGCGATACTTCTCTGCGGTTGCGTCAGGCCGGTTCCAGTAGCGCAGCATCATGGAAGCCGAGCCGCGCCGGATTGCTACGTCACCCTCGTCGTGGGTCGGCTGCCCAGCCGCATCCACCACGGCAACCTCGTGTCCGGGAACGGCTTTGCCGATACATCCCGGTGCCGCCTCAAACTCCGTACCGCAAGACGATGCGACCATATTGCACTCGGTCTGCCCATAAAACTCATTGATATCCAGCCCGAATGCCTGCCGGCCCCACGCCAGCATCTCGGCACCCAAAGGTTCTCCTCCGCTCGCGACAGAGCGCAAGCCAGAGATCGACACATCCGCAGCCTTCAGCATCCTTAGTGCGGTTGGCGGGAAGAACACGTTGCGCACATCGCCCCGCTCTATCACATCCTGACAGCCTTCCGGCGAGAACTTGGTCATCCGTGCGGCCACCACTGGCACGCCGAACGCCAAAGCAGGCATCGCCACGTCGAACAATCCGCCTATCCAAGCCCAATCCGCAGGTGTCCAAAGGCAATCACCCTGCTGTCCCAGATGGTCATGGCTCATCGACAAGCCCGGCAAATGTCCTGTCAGAACGCGGTGCCCGTGCAACGCACCTTTGGGTTTTCCCGTCGTGCCAGAGGTGTAGATCAGCACGGCAGGATCATCCGGACCTGTCTGCGCAAATGGTACTGCACCGCCTTGCACGCCAACTTCTTCGACCATCCAAGGCTTCGCCAGATCGCCGAGCAGCGCAGCACCTTCGGCATCGGTCAAAACCAGCGCGCATCCGGCATCCGACACCCGCGATGACAGCGCATCGCGCTTGAAAAGTTTGAAAAGCGGCACGGAAATTGCACCGATTTTCCAGATCGCCAGATGCGCAGCGACGCACCATGGCGACTGTGATAATAGCACGCCCACACGGTCGCCCGCTTCGATTCTTCCCAGCATTGCACGCGCCAGACCATCCGTCATGGCGGCCAATGCGCCGTAAGTCACATCGCGTCGGTCAGCCCCAGTGAGATCAATAATCGCAACGCGGTCATCATCCTGCGCCAGACACTGCGCCGCCATGTTCAGACGCGCAGGGATGTCCCATGATCCATCTTCTTGCAAACCCGGTAGCGTCATGTACGCGGCCCCGTCCCTGCTGGTTCGTCTACCAAACGGCCGAAACGGTCCACACGGTATTGCACCATATGCGCCGCGCCGCCGCAGTGCACCACGAGCCATACATCATCAGAAGCGCTTGGTCGTGCCACGCAATCGGTCACCTGTGCTCCTTCCGGTCCAGTCTCCACGTATAAAGCAGCATAGTGGTTGATCACATCTGTCTCGGTGATACTCGCCGCAATATACCCTGCGCGGTAGACCATGAGCCCCGCAACCACAGTCAACACCACCACCGGCATCCACCATACCCAACGCGGCATGGCTCAGGCCATCGCCGCCATCATCTCGCGTCCCACCAGCATGCGGCGGATTTCGGATGTACCTGCCCCGATCTCCATCAGTTTTGCGTCACGGAAGATCCGGCCAACAGGGTTGTCGCTGAGGTATCCCGCACCGCCCATGGCCTGCACCGCCTGATGCGCCTGCACCATCGCCTGCTCGGACGCATAAAGGCAACAGGCCGCCGCGTCCTGACGGGTCACATCGCCACGATCACACGCCTGCGCCACGGCATAGACATACCCGCGTGCCGAATTCATCGCTGTGTACATGTCGGCCATCTTGCCCTGCATCAGCTGGAAGTTCCCGACCGGTTGCCCGAATTGTTTGCGTTCGGCCATATAGGGCATGATCTCGTCCAGACAGTTGGCCATGATCCCAAGGCCGATGCCTGCAAGTACCACACGTTCGTAATCAAGGCCCGACATCAAAACGCGCACGCCGCGCCCCTCTTCGCCCAATACGTTTTCAAAAGGCACTTCTACGTCATCAAAAATAAGCTCGGCTGTGTTTGATCCACGCATGCCAAGCTTGTCGAAATGCGGAGAGGTGCTGAAACCCTTCATGTCCTTGTCGATCAGGAAGGCTGTGATCCCCTTTGACCCTGCATCCGGGTCCGTTTTCGCATAGACAACAAGCGTCTGCGCATCAGGCCCATTGGTGATCCAGTATTTGTTGCCTGACAGCCGATAGTGGTCGTTGCGCTTTTCGGCACGTAGTTTCATCGACACCACGTCGCTCCCCGCTGAAGGCTCGGACATGGCCAATGCGCCTACATGCTCGCCCGAACACAGCTTGGGCAGGAATTGCGCGCGCTGTTCATCGGTTCCGTTCAGGCTGATCTGGTTCACACACAGATTAGAATGCGCACCATAAGAAAGCGACACCGACGCAGAAGCGCGGGCGATTTCCTCAACAGCGACAGTGTGCGCCAGATACCCCATGCCGGAGCCGCCGTATTCTTCATCAACGGTCATGCCCAGCAGACCCAGCTCGCCCATCTCGGTCCAAAGCTCGGACGGGAACTCATTGGATGTGTCGATATCGGCGGCCATCGGTTTGACCCGCTCCTGCGCCCAGCGATGCACCATCTCTCGCATCGCCTCGATATCTTCGCCCAGACTGAATTTCATGCTTGCGGTGAACATAGGGTCGCTCCCCAAATTTGGATTTATTGAACAGTTGTTCATATTAAAGCCGACAGATTACATTTCGTCAACTGCGTGCGTGCCGGAACCCGCAAGCACCGTCATGTGTTCACCCGATAACAAGATGACAAAGGACACCGAAACCATGACAGACAACATCAAAGAAGAATTCTGGGACCGCTTGGAAGACGCCCGCGTTGGCATGCTATCTGCTGGCGCGGCGCGCGCTGTTCCTATGAGCCATTACGTCGATGACGATCACCCCGAACAAGGCATCTGGTTTATCACGGCCAAGCAGACCGATCTTGCTCAGGCAGCGGCAGCGGGCCCTGAAAGTACATTCATCGTCAACAGCACGGGCCAGTCGCTTTATGCCCGTATTGACGGCACATTGCACCTGTCACACGATACGGCACAGCTGGACAGGCTATGGAATTTTGTCGCCGACGCATGGTTTGAAGGGGGCAAACAAGACCCCGATGTCCAGCTTTTGAATTTCAAGCCAACCACAGCAGAAATCTGGGTCACAGGTGGCAGCATGAAGTTTCTTTATGAGGTAGCCAAGGCAAACCTGACGGACAGCAAGCCCGATATGGGCGAACACAAGGTCATTTCATTTTAAGATCAAAGAGGCTGACATCCGGCGATCCCGGATGTCAGCTTTTTACCGACTGATATACCGCGCTCACTTCGGATTTGATGATCCGCGCAATCAGCGCGCAGTCCTCCAACGAAAAGGTCAGCGGGACCCGCATATCAATGATCCCTGCCAGAACCTCATCGCTCTCAGGCATGGCTGGCGCATCGACATAACGCCACGAATCGTAGCGGCTGGTAAAGCCGACCGGTTCGGATGCTCCGAACCACTTCAACTCTACCCCCCTTTTTAGGCAACGGGACAAGACCTCTTCCACGGATGTACCGTCCCAGCCTTTCAACAAGAACTGAATGGACGATCCGACCATTGTTTCATCTGCCGGTCTGTCAATCACGGTGAGACCCGGCGTGTCGCGCAAGCCGTCTTCGATCAGATTGTACCGCGCGTTCCAACGGTCCCGCTGCCCGTCAAGCTTGCGCAGCTGAGGGCGCAGTATCGCGGCACGCAGATTATCCATCCGTCCGGATATGTTGGGCGTCTCATAACGGATCGTTTCAAACGTCTCTTGCGGGGGGCCCGCAAGGTGCTTTCCAAACATCATGTAAGAGCCAGACAGCATCACAGCGCGGGCCGCGACTTCTGCATCGTTGGTGACAAAAAGACCGCCCTCGCCCGAATTGACGTGTTTATAGGTCTGGCACGAATAACAACCGACAAGACCCTGCGTACCCGATGGCACGCCTTTCCACGCCGCACCCATGGTATGGGCGCAATCCTCGATCACGATTATATTCTGCTGGTCACACAGCGCCATGAGCGCTTCCATATCAGCAAGGTGCCCGCGCATGTGGCTGAGCAACAGTACGTCAGCAAGGTCTGCTTTGGCTGCAAGATCATCCAAATCAATGACCAGCTGCTCCGTCACCCCGACAAACACGGGGACTGCGCCAACCGCGGCAATGGCACCCGGCACAGGTGCCAGCGTGAAGGCATTGGTGAGGACGCGGTCGCCAGGCTTGACCCCGACCGCCCGCAGAGCCGTTGCCATTGCATAGCCACCCGACGCCACCGCCAGACAGTATTTCGCACCCACCTGCGCTGCGAACTCCTGTTCCAGCAGGACGGTCTCGGCCAGCTCTCCTTCTGCTGTGTTGTAGCGGTGCAATCGCCCTGACCGCATGACAGCAATTGCGGCCTCAATCCCCTCTTCGGGAATAGGTTCCTGTTGGGTATAGCTGCCTTTGAAGGTTTCCATCAGGCGGCTTTCCCAATCAAGTCGGAAACGATCGCATCCAGATCATCGTAGTGGTTGAGGAGCGCCTGCGGCTTAAGCGCCGCCATGTCACCGCCGGCGGGTCCGAATGTCACCAGAACACAAGGTACACCTGCTGCGTGCGCCGTCTTGCGGTCCGTATCGGTGTCACCAACCAGCATACACCGCGCCGGATCGCCGCCCGCGCGGCGGGCCGTCTCGAACAGGTGTTCCGGATCAGGTTTGCGTACCGCCAGACTGTCCGCTCCCAGCATTGCATCAAAGCTGCCGCGAACACCGAGACGCGTCAGCAACGTGTCTGCCAGCCCCTCGGGCTTATTGGTACAGATCGCGACAAAGTAACCATCCGACTTCAAACGCTCTACCGCCGCCATAGCACCATCATAAAGAACCGTATGCGTGTCGATTTCGCGCGCATAGGCTTCCAGCAACTTGGGGTAATAGGCATCAATCGTGGCCTCGTCCTCTGCCCGATCGAGCCGCGACATGCCAAGACGGAGCATTGCCCGACCACCGCGAAGCGCAGTGCCGGCATCGGTGCCGGCATTCAGCATGTCGCCCGCACCCATCTCGCGAAAACAGGCATTGGCCGCCGCGATCAGATCACCACTGGTGTCCGCCAATGTCCCGTCCAGATCGAATACAACTGTCTTCACTCATCCGTCTCCCCGTAGGCCACCATGGGCGGAACCCCGCCCGCCGATGTTGCAACACGCAACGTAGATTGATCCGTCCCAGTCTTGCGCCTTTGCGTCAAGCGCGTAAAGAGGGGCAAAGACGCGCAATGAGGCAAGAGACCGCATGAAAACCGCATTAATCATCCTTGCCGCAGGCAAAGGCACACGGATGAACTCTGAACTTCCCAAGGTCCTGCATCCCATCGCAGGCGAGCCGATGTTGATTCATGCACTCGAGGCAGGCACGCGACTGGAGCCTGACCGTAGCGTGGTTGTTGCAGGCCACGGCGCAGATCAGGTGCGTGCGGCGACGGTCGCACATGACGCGATGATTGCCGTTGTGGAACAGAACGAACAGCTGGGCACCGCCCATGCCGTGGCACAGGCCCGCGCTTCTTTGGCAGGCTTTGATGGCATGGCACTGGTCCTCTATGGTGACACGCCCTTCATTCGCCCCGAAACGCTGGAGCAGATGCAAACATCACTGGCCGAGAATGACGTCGTCGTGCTCGGGTTCGAGGCGGACGACCCTGCCCGCTATGGCAGACTGGTCATGGACGGCCAGCAGCTTGACCGCATTGTGGAATACAAGGATGCCAGCACCGAAGAACGCATGATTACGCTGTGCAATTCCGGCGTCGTCGCCTGCAAGGCGGATCTGCTTTTTGATCTGATCGATGCCGTCGACAATGAAAACGCTTCCGAAGAATACTATCTGACAGATATTGTCGGTATCGCGCGTGGCCGTGGCCTGTCTGCCACCGCTGTGACTTGCGACGCGTGGGAAACTGTCGGGATTAATTCGCGCAGTGAGCTGGCAAAGGCGGAAGCGGATTTCCAAAGCCGCGCCCGCGCTGCCTTGCTCGAAGACGGCGTCACCCTCACTGCGCCAGAGACAGTCTTTCTGGCCCGCGATACGGTTATCGGTCGCGACACGGTCGTTGAACCCAATGTTGTCTTTGGCCCCGGCGTCACGGTAGAGAGCGGAGCCACCATTCGCGCATTCTCTCATCTGGAAGGGTGTCACGTTTCGCGCGGTAGCACCGTTGGCCCCTATGCACGTCTCCGCCCCGGTGCCGAGCTTTCAGAGAACGTGCGGATCGGCAACTTTGTGGAAATCAAGAACGCCCAGATTGCCGAAGGTGCGAAGGTTAACCATCTGAGCTATGTCGGCGATGCATTTGTTGGGGCCGGTGCAAACCTTGGCGCAGGCACGATCACTTGCAACTACGACGGGGTCATGAAGCATCACACGCACATTGGTGCCGGTGCCTTTATCGGGTCCAACACGATGCTTGTGGCACCGGTCACAATTGGTGACGGCGCACTCACCGGCAGTGGCTCTGTTATCACTTCCGACGTGGAGCCGGACGCATTGGCGCTGGCCCGTGCGCCGCAGGTTGAAAAACCGGGCATGGCACGCAAATTGTTCGAAATGTTAAAAGCCAAAAAGGCAAAACAGCAGCGAGGCAGCTGAAAATGTGTGGAATTGTTGGGGTCTTAGGCAGCCACGAAGTGGCACCTATTCTGGTTGAGGCACTGAAACGGCTTGAATACCGCGGTTATGACAGCGCGGGAATTGCCACGGTAAATGACGGGGCGCTCGCCCGTCGCCGCGCCGTAGGCAAGTTGGTCAACCTCAGCGATCTGCTGGTCCATGAACCCCTCGCTGGCAAGTCCGGCATAGGACACACACGCTGGGCAACCCACGGCGCGGCGACTGTCACCAATGCGCACCCCCATCAGGCGGGTGCCGTAGCAGTAGTCCACAACGGGATCATAGAGAACTACCGTGAATTACGGGCTGAACTGGCAGATGCCGGTGTCGAATTCGTGACCGAGACGGATACTGAAACTGTTGCGCTGCTGACCCATCAATACATGAAGAACGGTGCAGGTCCGGTAGAGGCGGCAAAGCAAGCGCTCGCGCGGCTTGAAGGCGCATTTGCCCTCGCCTTTCTGTTTGATGGCCATGACAATCTGATGATTGCGGCACGCAAAGGATCGCCACTCGCCATCGGTTACGGCACCGGTGAGATGTTTGTTGGCAGTGATGCCATTGCACTTTCTCCGATGACGGACCGCATCTCCTATCTGGAAGAAGGCGACATCGCCGTTATCACCAGAACTTCTGTCGAGGTAACGGATGCAAACGGCAATCTGGCAAACCGTGCGATCAAACAGATCCAGATCGACTCTACCCGCATCGACAAGGCCGGTCACAAGCACTTCATGGCCAAGGAGATTGCAGAGCAGCCTGGCGTTATCGGTCAGGCACTGTCCCACTACCTGACGGACGAAGGTGAAATTCTGTTGCCAGGGGACGGTATCGACTTCAGCTCCATCGACCGCATCTCGATGGCCGCCTGCGGCACAGCGTCCTACGCCTGCATGGCGGCGAAGTACTGGTTCGAGCAGATCGCCCGCCTACCTGTTGAAGTCGATGTCGCGTCTGAGTTCCGTTATCGCGAGCCTCCGATCCCCGCCCGCACGCTGGCCCTGTTCGTGAGCCAATCCGGCGAAACTGCCGACACACTTGCCGCGCTGCGGTTCTGTGAGGGCAAAGCGCAGAGCATCCTGTCCGTCGTGAACGTACCGGAGTCCTCCATCGCCCGCGAAAGCGACCTGGTGCTGCCGATTTACGCTGGCGTAGAGGTCGGCGTGGCCTCCACCAAAGCATTCACCTGCCAGTTGACGGTGCTCTATCTGCTTGTGCTGAAGGCAGCAAAAGACCGTGGCGTGCTGAGCGAGGCCGCGCTGGCTGACCACATCAGCGCCCTGCGAGGCTTGCCTTCTGTTATCAATACCGCACTTGAGCAAAACACGGCGATGCGTGACGCTGCCTACAAGCTCTCAACCGCCCGCGATGTGTTATTTCTGGGCCGGGGCCACATGTTCCCTCTTGCGCTAGAGGGCGCACTTAAATTGAAAGAAATCAGCTATATACACGCCGAAGCTTATGCATCCGGCGAGCTGAAACACGGCCCTATCGCCCTTGTTGACGAAGAGGTACCCGTTGTGGTTTTCGCCCCTCGCGATGTGCTTTTCGATAAGACTGTGAGCAACATGCAAGAGGTCATGGCACGCAAAGGCAAGGTGATCCTGGTATCAGACGCCGAAGGGATTGCCGAAGCGCGTGACGGCGTGTGGGCCACAATTGAGATGCCCAAGATTGCGGATGCGCTGACCCCTATCCTTTATGCCATTCCGGCACAGTTGCTGGCATATCATACCGCTGTCGCAAAGGGCACCGATGTGGACCAGCCCCGCAACCTCGCCAAATCCGTGACGGTAGAATAGCGTCGCTTCGAAAGGACCAAATGGCCAAGCAGTTCGACCAGATTACCGACGACCATCGCAAGTTTATCGAAGCGCAGCATATCTTCTTTTGCGGCACTGCTGCGGAGGAAGGCCGTGTAAATGTCTCCCCCAAGGGGATGGACAGCCTGCGCGTTATGGGCCCGAACCGGATTATCTGGCGCAATCTGTCCGGCTCCGGAAACGAAACGGCAGCCCACCTCGCCCGTGTTAACCGCATGACGCTGATGTGGTGCGGGTTTGAGACCCGCCCGATGATCATGCGAGCTTACGGCACTGCCCGCACGTTGCATCCACGCGATGCCGCGTTTGACCATCTCAATTCAGAGTTCGCGCAGGACAACGGTGCGCGCCAGATCTATGATATGGAGGTTGATCTGCTCCAGACCTCATGCGGATATGCAGTCCCCTTCTATGACTACGCAGGGGAGCGGAATGTGCTGGCCAGATGGTCCGAAACCAAGGGGCGTCCGGGGGTTGAGGCAACATGGGCGCGTGACAATCAGCATTCCATTGACGGAATGCCAACTCATATACTGGCGGATCCCGATGCATGAACCCTATCTCGAACAGCTGACTGGCCTGACAGACCCAGCCCGCGCCATTGATATGCGCAAATATCACAAGGCAGATCGCGTCTATCTTGGCCTCAGCAACCCCCAAATCGACACGCTAACAAAAGAATGGCGCAGCGAGCTTGAGACGCCCGAGCGTGTCGCACTGGCGGATGCTCTGTGGAAAACCGACATCTATGAAGCCCGGGTCGCGGCGGCAAAGCTGCTAACGCAAGCGCGTATCCGCCCTGACGATACGGCTGCGTGGGAATTGATCGCATCCTGGACACCCGATTTTGACAGTTGGGCGATAGCGGATCATGCCTGCATGGCCGGTCAAAAGCGGTTGGTTGCAGATCCGTCACGGCTCGACACAGTGGCGGAGTGGGTGAAGTCCGACCACATGTGGACCCGCCGCGCGGCATTGGTCAGCACGCTTCCCTGGACCAAACAGAACCATCCCAAACCGGCAGAGCTCGAAGCACGTGACCGTGTTCTGGACTGGGCGGCTGAGCTGACAACAGACCACCAGTGGTTCATTCAAAAGGCGATTGGCTGGTGGTTGCGCGAGCTGTCCAAACATGACGCGGCCCGTACCACGGCATTTATCGATAAATACGGCACGCAGATGAAGCCTTTCGCGGTCAAGGAAGCACTGCGGATTCTGAAAAAGTCACAACAGTGATGCGGCGCTAACCTTCTAGCGCGACATCCACTTCTGTCAAATCAGTCAAAGACACGTCGATTACGCGCATCGCAGCCAGCGACATGCGGCTGCCCGCTGTGGCGGGCCCTTCCAGCGGCAGCAACGTCACCAGCGATGACTTTCCGTTCGCAGGGTTTGTCACCCGGCCCTGTGCCTCGGCTGTGACAAGTGGTGTCTTCAACCACAAACCCGGCTCCGTTGGGCTACCCAATGAAACCACTGTTTTTCCGAGGGTTTTCTTGGGGGTATCCGCAGCCGCAGGTGCGGCCGCCGCCGCGCGTTGCTCTGGCGTCGTCGTGTCGAGCGCTTCTGCAGTGCGGGCGGCTGGTGGTGGCGGGGGTGCGGCGGTCGCAGGCGCAAGCGGTGCGGCCTCCACTTCGGGGGCTGCTGGCACAGTCTGCGCTGCTGTTGTTACCTCAGCAGGTGCGTCAGGCCGGAAGAAATCTCCGACGTTTGCACACCCTGACAGTAACAGTCCAAGACCGCTTGCCCATACAACCTGTTTCATACCCGACTACCCCTTACCAACCGATCTTGTGTTCGCTTATTCCGGCAATTTGATGCTCAGCGGTACAATCTTGTCTTCCGGTTCAGGCTCAGGCGCTGCAACCGGTTCCGGCTCTGTGCACCCTGCGAGAAAGCTCAGAAAAACGCCCGCGATCAATAGCTGTTTCATATTCAATTCCTTCTTTTTGCAATACCTCAGCCTAGCCCGCCTCTGCTGCCGCTTCAATCACCCAAATGTTGCTTGCCCCCTCACCGGCGGAGGACTACCAATACAGGCATGAACGCACCCTTGATCGACCCATTCGCGCGCGCAATTACTTATCTGCGTGTCTCTGTGACGGACCGCTGCGATTTCCGCTGTGTCTATTGCATGTCCGAGAACATGACGTTCCTGCCGAAAAAGGAACTGTTGACCTTGGAAGAGCTGGATCGCATGTGTTCTACCTTTGTAGGGCTTGGCGTGCAGAAACTGCGCATCACAGGTGGAGAGCCGCTGGTCCGCCGTGACATCATGACCTTTTTCAACGGCATGACCCGCCATCTGGAAAGCGGAGCGTTGAAAGAGCTGACACTGACAACCAACGGTAGCCAACTCGAACGTTTTGCAGATCAGCTTTACGCCGCTGGTGTGCGCCGCGTGAACATCTCTCTTGATACGCTGGACGAGCAGAAGTTTGCAGATATCACCCGCTGGGGTCGCCTGCCCCAAGTGCTACGCGGTGTCGATGCGGCACAAAAAGCCGGTCTGCGCGTCAAGATCAACGCAGTTGCGCTCAAAGGTTTCAACGAAGAAGAACTGCCAACCATCACTGCATGGTGCGCTGAGCGGGACATGGATCTGACGTGGATCGAAGTCATGCCGATGGGCGATTTGGGCAACGAAGATCGTCTGGGGCAATACTGGTCACTCAAAGACGTACGCGCACGGTACGCCGATCACTACACCGTCAGCGATCTGGCAGAGCGAACGGGCGGCCCTGCCCGCTACGTGCGGCTGGAAGAAACCGGTCAGAAAATCGGCTTCATCACACCGCTCAGCCATAACTTCTGCGAAAGCTGCAATCGCGTGCGCCTGACCTGCACGGGCGAGATTTATCTGTGCCTCGGTCAGGAAGACATGGCAGATCTGCGCAGCCCTCTGCGTGCCAGCCCGACCGACAATGGCCCGCTCGAGGACGCCATTCGCGCCGCGATCAATCTCAAGCCCAAAGGCCATGACTTCGACTATTCACGCCAAAAGCTGGATGGCCAGATGCCCCGCCACATGAGCCACACAGGCGGCTGAGCAAACAGATGTCCGTGCCCTTTCTCTACCGTGCATGGGTCGGGGCGAGCATGTTGCTTGTGCCTTTCGCTGCCATGATTGAAACGCGCAAGCTGCGTGATGCAGGTTTCAGCGCGATGCGGGCGCATGAGAAGATCGGCCACGCCACGGAGCCACGCGAAGATGGCGGACCATTGATCTGGTTTCACGCGGCCTCCGTCGGCGAAAGCCTGTCGGTGCTGGCGCTGATCACACGAATGGGACTGAAGCTGCCCAAGGCGCAATTCCTGATTACATCTGGCACTGCCACCTCGGCAAAGCTGCTATCCGAACGCATGCCGCCCCGTACTGTTCATCAATTCGCGCCCTTCGATTCCCCCGGCCCTTTGAAACGGTTTCTGAAACACTGGCGGCCCAACGCTGCAATCTTTGTGGAAAGCGAGCTTTGGCCGCAGATGTTGCGCCGTACCCATGACAGCGATGCCAAACTGGCGCTGGTCAACGCGCGCCTCTCGGAGCGCTCTATGGCCGGATGGCGCAAACGACCGCGTCTGGCGCGTTATCTTCTGGATAGCTTTTCGCTGATCCTTACCCAGAACGATACGATGGCCGAAGCAATGGTGGCGATGCACGCCCCCGCCGCCCGGGTCGCCCGCGGCATCAACCTTAAATCCATGGCGGGTCCCCTGCCGCTGGATGATGACGCACTGTTCGAAGCCCGCGCAGCCCTTGGCCACCGGCCCGTCTGGATCGCCTCCTCCACCCACGCGGGCGAAGAAGAAGCCGTTCTGGCCGCTCATAAAGAGCTGTTGAAGACGCACCCTGACCTTTGCCTGATCCTCGCCCCCCGCCATCCGGAGCGCGGTCGGGATGTGATGAACCTGATTGCAGGCGCGGGCCTGAGCTTTACCCGGCGCACGCGCGGCGACATGCCCGGCGCGCAAGTTTTTCTTGCCGATACGATGGGCGAATTGGGTCTTTGGTATGCACTTGGCGATATTGTCTTTCTTGGCGGATCGCTGCGGCCCATCGGCGGGCACAACCCCTTTGAGGTGGCGCAATCGGGTGCCACTGTCCTATCCGGTACACACGTCACCAATTTTGCCGAAACATATGCCGCGATGGAGGCGGCCGGGGCCGCGCGGCTGGTCGCCGATGGCGCTGATCTCGCTGCGCGCGTCGGGCATCTACTAGACGATGACACAGCCCGTGCCAAGGCGTGTACCGCCGCACAGGCTTTCGTGGCAGGGCAGACCGATATGCTCGACAGCATCGCCGAAAGATTGATCAACGCGCTGGAGCTGGCACCATGAGCAGTGTGGACATCCGAAAGCTGCAGGTCATTGCGCCCAATTTCAAAAAGCGCCTCTCTGGTGTGACAGCGACCGTGGTGCGCCTCGTCCCTGTCCAATCGCGCAGCATTGCGATTGCCGCGACCGGCCCTGTGATCCCGCCGCATGTTCCGCAAATCCCGCTCACGGCGCTGCTCACCATGCCGCGCTCCGGTCCGGATGGACACCGTGTCTGGCATGCGCGGCGCAACGTGGAGATGATCGGCGGGCTGGCGCTGAAATACCTGTTGGGCAAGCGCCTGAAGCTAGTCTTTACGTCCGCATCGCAACGCAAACAATCCGGCCTTACCCGTTGGCTAATCCGGCGCATGGATGCTGTCGTCGCCACATCTGAACGCACCAACAGCTATCTCGAACACCCTGCCCAAGTCATCATGCACGGCATTGATCTGGACGATTACACGCCCGCGCAGGACCGCGCTGCGCTGCGCGGCCGCCTCGGTCTTCCCGATGGTGTCCTGATAGGGTGCTACGGCCGCATCCGCGCCCAAAAAGGCACTGACGCCTTTGTCGATGCGATGATCCCAGTATTGCATGCCCACCCCGAAGCTCACGCGCTCGTTATGGGCCGCGCCACCGACAAACACCGCGCTTTTGAACAATCATTAAAGGACCGCGTGGCCGCAGAAGGACTTTCAGACCGCCTGTTGTTTTTGCCCGAAGTGCCGGTCGAGGACATGGCGGACTGGTACCGCGTTCTCGATCTCTACGTGGCCCCCCAAAGGTGGGAGGGCTTTGGCCTGACACCGATCGAAGCAATGGCTTGCGGCATACCTGTCATCGCCACCCGTGTTGGTGCTTTCGACGCGCTTGTGGTCGAAGGCGAGACTGGCACATTGGTCGACCCCGATGACATCCCTGCTTTAGCGGAAGCCACACAGGCAGCCTTGGACGCGCCGGAAACGCTTGCGCGCTGGGCTGACAACAGCCGACCTCATATCGCCGAGAAATTCTCAATCGAGCGTGAGGCGACAGATTTGGTGAGACTCTACCGACGATTATTGGCTTAGGGCGTGCGCCGTTAGGAGGAGGAGGTTTCCTCCACCTTACGCGATCCACATCTTACGCGGCGGGCATACGCTGCTCTACAATTCCGGCCCACCATGAACATCCCGTTGGAATGACATCGTCGTTGAAGTTGTACATCGGGTGGTGCACCGCAGCACCTTCGCCATTGCCAACCAGAATATAGGCACCCGGCCGCGCTTCGAGCATAAAGGCAAAGTCCTCGCCCCCCATGACCAAAGGCGCTTCATCGCACTGGCCGGAAATGCCACGCGCCACTTCGGCGGCGAATTCGGTCTGTGCCTCGTGGTTCACCATCACCGGATAGTTCCGCTTGTAGTTTACCTTGGCCGTCGCGCCGAAGGTCGCAGCGATGCCTTCGCAAATCTCGCTCACCCGTTTTTCCGCCAGATCACGCAGCTCATTCGACAGGGTGCGCACGGTGCCAAGCAGGTTCACCCGCTGCGGGATGACGTTGAACGCCTTGGAAGAGCTTTCAATTGACGTGATCGACACCACGATGTTGCCGATCGGGTCTGCGTTGCGGCTGACAATGCTTTGCAAAGCTGTGATGATGTGAGCCGTCACCACCATGGTATCAATCGTCTCGTGCGGTTTGGCCGCATGACCGCCCAGACCCTCGATCTCGATATCCAACAGATCGGTTGCTGCAAAGAACGGGCCCGTGCGAATGCCGAAGGATCCGGCAGGCATCCCAGGCCAGTTGTGCATCCCGTATACTTCCTGAATGCCCCAGCGCTCCATCATCCCGTCGTCGCACATCTCTTTGCCGCCGCCGCCGCCCTCTTCGGCAGGCTGGAAGATCACCACCGCAGTGCCATCGAAATTGCGTGTCTCGGCAAGATATTGCGCCGCGCCAAGCAGCATTGCCGTATGGCCGTCATGACCACAGGCGTGCATCGCGTCCGGCACCTTGGAGGCATAGGGAAGACCTGTCTGTTCAGGGATCGGCAGCGCATCCATGTCAGCACGCAAGCCGATAACTTTGCCAGAGGCCTGAGACTTGCCTTTGATTACACCTACCACGCCGGTCCGCCCGATGCCTTCGACGACTTCGTCGCAACCGAAAGCACGCAGCTTTTCGGCGACCGTCGCCGAGGTGCGGTGTGTTTCGAACAGTATTTCGGGATTTTCGTGCAGATCACGGCGCCAAGCGGTGATGTCATCGTGCAGTTCGGCAAAGCGGTTTTTGACGGGCATGGGAAATCCTTTCGGGGAGGGTTTCGCCACACCTAAACCCTGTCTCGCGCAGAGGAAAGCCCCCCACCCGGTCAGCAGCCAGGTCGTGCGGTGTGACCGCGCAAACCTCGTAAAAGAAACTCAAAGGCGCACCAGATGATTGTCCCATGCAAGCCCGACCACTTCCGCGGTCTTCGCTTGAGTGCGTCCAAGCGACCGCACCTGCCCGGTGCCTGAAGTCGCTACAAAGCGCCCTCCCACCGTCGCGACCCCGCAGACATCTTCAAATGCCACCACTTGCGCCAAAGCCGAAGTTTCGACCTCGTAGAGCTGTAGCACTCCGCCACGCGGAGAGGTCACGGCAATCTGTTTGCCATTCCCCGAAAACGCAATGCTTCCGATATAGCCGTCCATATCCCGCAGAACACCCGGATCAGCGGTCATCAGCTTCGGCGCACTGCCTCTCGTATGGGTGCCAACCAGCACGTCGACGGGGCCGCTGCCCTGCCACTGCATCCCGAAGGCCACTGTTCCATGCGCGTCCAAATCCAGATGCCTGATAGAGTTCTTGTGCAACCTTGCAGGTAACGCGGCCGTTTCTACCACCTCACCGTCTTCAATATAAGCAAGATTAGGTGCCATTGTGGGGATGTTGAGTTTTGTCCGGCCAGTGTCGGGGTGGGTGTCGATCCCGCCGTTGGCGACCACAAGCGTGTCACTGTCGGGAAGCCGCCTTATGTCATGCGGGCCTACGCCGCCGCTGTCCCATTCAGCAATCCTGCGATAGCCGGGCGAGGTTTCCCACACGCCGATACAGCCGCGCCCGGCCTCAAAATTGTTTTCCGTCGTGAACAGTAGACGCCCATCCTGCGAGAAAGCTCCATGGCCGTAAAAGTGCCGCCCCGCCGGTGCGGTCAACTTGGCTTTTTGGTCTCCGGTGGCACAATCAAGGACAACGGCAAAGGTGCCCGGACGCCGCGCAAAAGCCACCGCTTCAGGGCGAACCGGATGCGCCGCCGCGGCATGACCCCGTGCTGGCAACGGGCGTTCGAAACGGATTTTCAGGTCCTCTCCGATACCGCAGAGCACATAGTTGCCATCAGGTCTGGCTGCGGCTGACAGGAACGCGGGTGCGCCAGCATCGGCCCAGGTAATGCGGGGCACCGCACCTGCCGCAAGCAGCCCACCCAGAAAAGCACGGCGTCCCCTGTCAGTTGCTGTCATATCAGTCACCGTCCAGCGCATTGAAGCCTGCCGCGACACCCAATGTCGGGCCAAGCCCGTCGCGCACAAGATCACGGATGGCATCAACCGATTGCTGTATGACCTCGACCTTCAACCTTGTCTGCGGTGCGCCCACGCTGGAAAAGACCGGATCATCCAGTTCGTTCAATTCTTCCAGAGGCTTTTTAAAACGAGACTGCAGGTGCGCCATCAGATCGTCATCGCCTTCGGCAAGGCGTGCAGCAAGGTCCCGCAAAGACAGCAAGCTAAGCGTCACATGCAGTGAGGAACGCGCCGAGCGGCGGGCTTCGGCACGTGTCGGGCGGGGATGTTCGAATGTGCCCAACGGACGCCCGAGCCGTGTCTCGGAAGTAAACTGAAGTCCTGCGGACAGCGATTTGAAGAGTTCTTGCAGAACCTCCTCGTCAGACCGGTACTGACCTTCTGCTGAGGGGTTCAGCATCTCGTCTGCGAACCGATCCTGCCAGTCCGTCAGAATATTCTGCGAGGTGGCCGCCATGTCTGCGCTCATCGTCTGCAAAAGCTGGCAATGATATGCTGGCGGACCTGCCTTCATCAAAGCATCGTCATAAAGCAGGAACTCCATCGCATAAAATCCACGCCCCGCGATTGAGACCTGCGCATAGCCCTCGGCAGTCTCTGCAATCGGATCCTGTGCTGATATGAGGCTGGACAACACTTTTGGCGTGGCCCCTCTGCTGTCGGGCCAGAAGGCCAAAGCGAATGCGCGGTCGTCTGTCTCTGTCGGACCGAAACGCAGATGGCTTGCCGACACCCATGCATCGAATGCGCTACCATAAGCATCGCGCAGGCCTTCAGATGTCGGTGCACACTCCTGTTGCGCCACAGACGCCAACCCCGCCGTGGTATCGGCAAGCATTTCAAATCTAGGCAGAATGTGGTTGCTCACGATGTCACCAATCTTGGGATTTGGTGTATCCGCAACGGCCATCACCGGTGCGCAAAGCAATGCAAGAGATAGGATCAGGGGTCTCATAAGCTCTCCAGATAGGCGATCAACGCGTCGCGATCTGCTGTTGGTAGGTTAATGACTGTGTCACGCTGGCCAAGCGCCTCGCCGCCATGCCAAAGGACAGCCTCCAAAAGCGATCTGGCGCGTCCGTCATGCAAGAAATAGGTGTGGCCGCTTACCTGTTTGGTCAACCCGATCCCCCACAAAGGCGGGGTGCGCCACTCTTGCCCCGTGGCACGCGCCTCGGGGCGGTTGTCTGCAAGGCCCGGCCCCATATCATGCAAAAGCACGTCGGTGTAGGGCCAGATCAGTTGGAAGCTCTGCTCGGGGCGGTCCTCAAGCCTGTGGGTGACGTAACTGGGTGTGTGGCAGGCTGTGCAGCCGGTGTTGTAGAACACCTCCTTGCCGCGCAAGACCTGTGCATCGGCGACCGCACGGCGCGCAGGAACAGCCAGATTGCGGCTGTAGAAGGTGACAAGCTCCATGCCTTCGGCGTCAATCTCTGTCCCGCGCTCGTCACCATCGCCATGGATAGCGTTTTCACACAGCGCCTGCGCCGGAGTGCATTCACCTGCACCCGCCGGAAACAAGGGGCTGGAGATGCCGATATCACCCGCGAATGCAGCGGCTGACTGCTCCTTGATCGTGGGGCTTCCGGCCTTGAGGCCAAACCGTCCCAACATGGGTCGTTCATATTCAACCGACCAGATCACGTTTGGCCGCCCCGAAATACCATCCCCGTCCAGATCGTCAGGATCGGCATTCTTCAGAATGTCAGCAGCCGGTATCGTCTCGAGCAGCCCCAAACCGATCATCTGCGGTGCAACGCGCGGCGACAGCATTGCCTGCGGATGTAACGGCCCATATGCCAAATCCGCAGCAGTATATTGCGGATGGCGCAAAGATACCTCGGTGCCGTCGGCCAGAACGACCGTTTCTTCCTCATACACGATGTCGAGCCGGTATTCAGCCGCATGTCCCTGAACTGCAAAGTCCTGCATCTGCAGGCCGTAATTCGGTTCGGGAAGCGTCGCGATATAGTCCTTGATGTCAGCGATAGCGGCGTCTGCCGGTCCGGGGATGGAAACCCGCAGGAACATGGAGATCGCATTATCTTCTGGAGTCTCGGGAGGATGCCCCCGACCGTCCTTGATATGGCACCGCTGGCAGGAGCGTGCGTTGAACAACGGGCCCAACCCGTCAGAGGCTAGCGTTGATGACGGGGACGACACCCATAGCTTCCGGAACAGGCCATTGCCGACCCTGAAGTCGAGCTGGTCTTCGAACCGAATATTTCCGGAAGGTTGTGAGAAAGCATCCGCGTTGGTCATCGCCCGCACAGTTGCGGCACCACCGGATTTTTCCTCGAACCGCTGGGGCGCGGAAAAGTCCGTGGCAAGCGCTGTCACATCCGCTATTCGCGCCGCTTCTTCGGCCGTTCTGGGGATCACATTCAAATGCGGATCACCGAGGTCCCCGAAGGGTCCTGCGGCATGTCCTTCGACCAGCGCGGCGGTGCTGACAAGCAAAGCTGCCAACACCGTCCCTACCGACCGTATGCAAAATCCTCGTGTGAGTTTGTGCATGGTATCTTTCGTTGCTTTTTGCCTTCAGGCTGATCTGCAGATGTCATGTGGCCAATCAGGTATGTCTTTGAGGTCTGTGACCCTACGGCGGTGTCCTGACCGGTGTAATCGACGACCCTGATGACCTTTCACCTATCAAAAGGCATAGATGGCTGAAAGACCAACTGCGGTGGACTTTTCGCCTCCTACATCAAACCGTGCCAGACCAAAGCTGATGTCGAGGTTTTCAGCAAGTGTCCGGTCTACGCCCACCGTGATCATGCGGTCCTGACCGTCAGCGCTGTGATCGACGAGCGTTGCAGCCGCGCTATAGGTCCAGTCGCCCAGCGCGTATGCCCCACCAAGCGTGGCATAAAGCGCGTCTTCGTCAGTTCCGCCTGCCCCGTTGAAGTGAGCCAGCTCCGCAATCGCGCTCAGCCCGTCACCAAGGTCATGCGACATCCCCGCAACGATCCCTGTTTCGTCCGAGGCATCAGTTTCCCCTGCCGTGAGGTGCCGCGCCCCGACCCAGGCCGTCGTTTCACCGAATTCCAGCGTGTATTGCAGCGCGAAGTTATCAAGCTTGCCGGTATTACCCACACCGCCATCTGCGACACTCACCCGTCCGCGTTTCGTACCGATGCTGTCGCTAAGGCCGGTTTCATCGACATAAAACGCTGCGAATGAAACAGTGCCCGGTCCCGCCGGCGCTTCGACCGTCGCACCGATCATCTCGGCCAGCTCGTAGTCTCCGGCCAGTGCGGTGCCGTAGAAGCCCGGTGTCTCGTCCCAAGCGACAGCAAATGTCGGGCTGATCTTACCTACCGAGACGGCAATATCACCAAACGTGTAACGCAGGCCAAGCTCGCTTACATACAGACCCAAATCATCAAAGGTCCGGCTTTCTTCGGCATCCAGAACGGATTCCAGTGTCAGCCCGCCGAATGCGCTCAATCTATCGGTGATTGCCGCCTCAAACGCGACAGAAGCCGAGACATAGGTATCGGTAAGCTCTGCCTTAGGGTCATCCGCCGAGATCGTGCTGTCCACACCGATCTCGACTTCGCCTTCCCACGTGAGCCCGCGCTCTTGCGCAGAGGCGGCACTGCTGCTTGCCAGACCGCACAGGGTCGCAGCAATCATTTTCATCTTCATTTCTATGCTCTTTCTGCTTTTCTCAGGTAACGATGCCAGCACAGGGCTGGCGGGCCTGACCTATTGGAAAACGGCGTTCGGATCGTCGAGGCTGTCTGACCCTTCGATAGCGACCCCATCAAGATCGAGCGCGGTGACCACACGCTCGATTGACCGTGTCTGATCGATGAAAGCATCCACACCACCCATGATCAGCATCTCGCCGCCCTCGTTGCCGCGCTCCAACATCTGATCGTATGCAAATCCTGCCTCTGCCGCCGTCTTGATCCGCCCCAAAGAGATCATCGTCGCATCCAGCTTGGCTTTCATTTCTGCATCCAGTGCGGGATCGCTTTCAACCACCAGATCAGACAGTGAGGGACCACTGACGAGCGTGCCATCAGTACGGATGTATGCGCCGTGATAGACATTTCTGACGCCAAGGCCGTCATAGTAATGATCGTTGTGGGTGTTGTCGGCAAAGCAGGAATGCTCTTCTTCAGGATCATTGAGCATAACGCCAAGGCGCATGCGTTCGCCCGCAACCTCGCCATAGGACAACGATCCCATCCCCGTCAGCATTGCCGTCAGGCCCGCGTCTGTGTCTGCCATCAGCTCGGCGCGTGCCTTTCCACCATTGGCCCATTCCGCAGACATCCAGTTCAGGTCCGCAACCAGCAGGTCGGTTGCTGCGGTAAGATACTCGGCACGTCGGTCGCAGTTGCCATTGGTGCAAAGCTCAGCAGATGCGTAATCTGTCCATGGCCGATTGCCTGCCCCTGTCCCATGCCCGTTCAGGTCCTGCCCCCACAGCAGGAATTCGATGGCATGATAGCCCGTTGCCACATTCGCCTCGATCCCGTCAGCCTCTTGCAACGTATCTTCCAACAAAGACGGAGTGATTTCGGTTGCGTCAATCTCCTTGCCCGACAACGTAAAGGTCGGGTTAGCGATCACGTTCAAGGCGGCGGCGGCGTTTTCATCAGATGGCCCGCCATAGGATGCATCCACATAGTCGATCAGCCCCTCATCCAAAGGCCATGCATTCACGCGGCCCTCCCATTCGTCAACGATCGCATTGCCGAAACGGTAAACTTCAGTCTGCTGATAGGGCACACGCGCCTGGAGCCAAGCCGCCTTTGCAGCGTTCAGCGCTTCGGCAGAAGGGTCCGCGACCAACGCAATGACAGCCTCTTGCAGTTTTTGCGCCGCTGTCAGGCTGTCTTGATACTTTGCCGCAGCAATATCGGCATAGGTGTCGAGAACGTCTGTTTTCTCAACCGCAAAGGCCGGAACGACACCTGCTATCAGCAGTGCTGTGGAAGTAAGAAACGCGTTTTTCATCGATAAGTCCTGTCAGTGAAGTGTGATCGGTTGTGTGTGAAGGCGCTGGTCTTTGGCCACCATTTGTCTGGGTGCACGCAGGTTCATCCGCTTGAGCGCCAGCCCGAAGTCCGTCGCGAGTGACGCGAGTAAAGGAGCGACATCGGGGCGCACAATGAGTGTTGCAATCAGCATTGCGTCCTCGCGTTCCCCCATCACGGCGGTTGCGATGAAATTGGCAAAGCAGGCTTCGTCCGCGCCAAGGCATTTGCAGTTTACGGAATGCCGCATCAGCGGACGCCTGCCATGCTGGGTGCACAGCGCGCAGAGCTCCTGAAACGTGTTCAAAGCCCGCCGCCCCTGATCTGCCCCAAGACAAGACGCAAAATCATTCCAGACCTGTGACTGGCTTTCCGCGCCATCGCACCAAAGGCGCAGATAGATGACCGAAGCCGCCTCGATCCCGTCAAGTTCGGTGATAAAGCCGACCGGCGCGCCACCGCGATTTTCTGCTATATCCGTCATTTGGTCAGGATCAACTTGCCGGCCCGCGTGATCCGCAGGGTATAGACCTGATCTCCAAGAACGATCTGTGCCTGATCGCCACCTTTTGTCAGTTCGTCAGCAGCATAGGCTGGCAGTGCCTTTTGCGCGGGGCTGAGGGTCTCTTTTGCATTGTGATAAGACATCACAGCTCCCCCCGCTTTGGTGTTGTGCCGCATTCAGGTCGCTGAGAAGTCCTTCTCATGTTGATCCCCTCGGGTTTACCCGATGCGGACCGGCAGTATTTAAAACGGGTCATTAGATCTCGCATTCGGGAAGTCCTCCATCAAAAAACTATCGGGCTTCTCCGCAGGTTTCGGGAGTGGCTGGATGCAGGTCTAATATCTGAGTAATTTTGTAAGATATGTCAATCCGACTTTTTTAGTCGGAAATAATTGCGCAGGGATTTGCGGGGATATTGCCCGATTTTCTCTGCATCAGTCGCGCACGCTGACCGTCCCCCGACCCAAACGACTTTCTAGCTTCTAAATATTTATAATAAAAATCAATGGCTTTATCGGCAAACTTAATAGGCCATCACTCTAGACAGCCTCTAGCGCCCAGAAACCGCGCTGTCTAAGCGTCACCCTGAGAAAAACCGCGCGTCTGCCAGAATGTATCCTGCCTGCGCACGGATCAGATAAAATTTTGCATGGTTGCCAAAGGTAAGGCTGCCGAATTTCAGGGAGATTCCCTGCCAATCCGACACAGCAGGAACTGGGATTTCTGGAACCAGCTATATCTTCATGACTGGAGCGCGTCCCCCCATTGGCGGGGTGACTGTCCGTAAAGACGCTTGAATTCGCGACTGAACTGGGACGGGCTGAGATAGCCGACATCCATCGCGGCCTCGCTCACTGTCATGCCTTCAGCGATCTGCATCGCCGCTTTGTTAAGCCGCATAGATTTAACGAATTGGATCGGAGACATCGTTGTCGCCTGCTTGAACTTGCGATGGAAGACCGCGCGGCTCAAACCCGCCCGCCCTGCCATCTCATCAATGGATATGCCCTCACCCAAATTTGCCGAGACATGCGCGATGGACCGTGCGATTGCATTACCGGCTCCGAAGGCGGTCCTCGCGAATTGTCCGGCCTCGCCTTTGAGAATTGCGTAGTAAAGCTCCCGCAGGCGCGCTTCCTCCAAAACGATCCTGTCAACGTCATTGCCGCCCAACTTCAAGATCCGAAGCAGAGAGTCGGAAAACGCATTATCCCATCGTGCCAGCCGGATGCCCTGCTCGCTACTGATAGTCCTTCGGTCAGAAGATGGGATAGCGGCACCGGCGTTCTCCATCTCGATGGCGAGGGTGCTCATGATGCGCGGGTTAAGAGCAATGAAAACACCAAAAAGCGGATTACCCTCGGACGCCGAAGGTGTCCCCGCCATGACCGGCATGGATATCGGACAGCACATGTAGCGGCTTTGATCATAGATATACCGTGCGCCATCTAGCACCGCCTCCTTGGCACCGCTCGCGATCGCAATCACGCAAGGTTCGTAGACGGCAGGCGCACAAGGGACAG
This sequence comes from Sulfitobacter noctilucicola, assembly GCF_000622385.1. Lineage (NCBI taxonomy): Bacteria > Pseudomonadati > Pseudomonadota > Alphaproteobacteria > Rhodobacterales > Roseobacteraceae > Sulfitobacter > Sulfitobacter noctilucicola. The sequence continues at coordinate 2,820,152 of NZ_JASD01000008.1, read as the reverse complement.
ACTGCGTAGCGCGGAAGAGCTTGATGCCCGCCACGCCCGTGTCGACCATACCGTCCTTGTCCATCCGGTTTTGGATCAGGAGTTTAATCTCTTCTTGTATAATGCGTTCCTTTTAGAAGTGACTTCCTAACGCTGGCAACGGTTGTGATACAATCAGGCAAGTATTCGCGACGATATCGTCTGTTTTTGCATAGGATCGAGAGATATCTCTCTGATCAGATAGAAACATCAAACCGCAGACCACGCGTTTGAGGCAATCGGAGCATTATCATGGCAGACACACAATTCGGACCTCAAGGCTGGACACCTCAGCGGCTCGGCTCGCTTGCGGGCAAAACGTATTTGATCACCGGTGCCAATGCTGGCGCAGGTTTTCAGGCCACGCGAACGCTGCTCAGCAAGGGAGCAAAAGTGGTCATGTTAAACCGCAGTGCGAGCAAGTCGACTGTCGCGATCAAAGAGCTGAAGGCCGAATTTGGGGCCAATGCCGATGTCAGCTTTATCCATATGGATCTGGCGGAACTGGCAAGCGTCCGCAACGCAGCAACAGAGGTGCTTGAGAGCGCACCCCGGATCGACGCGCTGATCTGCAATGCGGCCATCGCGCAGGTGCCTACTCGCAAGCTGACCGTAGATGGATTCGAAAGCCAGCTAGGCACCAATCACTACGGTCATTTCGTTTTGTGTGGCATGCTTTTTGACCGAATTGACACCTCCAACGGGCGGATCGTTGTGGTGGCCAGCCTAGGTTACAAGATGGGTTTGAGAACAATCAAATTCGATGACATGAACTGGGACAACGACTACCGCGCCAATCCCGCCTATAGCCAAAGCAAGCTCGCGCAGATGATGTTCGCCTATGAGCTGCAGGACCGCATCAAAGCTGCGGGGAAAGATGTCCGCGTCTATGTCTGTCATCCCGGCGCATCAGCGACCTCTCTTATCAGCACCAGCGGCGGCTTTTTCACCCGCGCGATGTGGTACGTCATGTCCAAATCACCGTTTGTGCAATCTGCCGAAAAAGGAGCCTACCCAGAAGTCATGTGCGCCACCGAAAACGGTTTAGAAGAGCGCGCCCTATACGGCCCGGCCGGACGCATGGAAACGGGCGGTCCCGTTGGACGCGGCACACTGGAACCTTACGCCTACGATAAAGAGGTAATGTCAAAGCTATGGTCGCGGTCAGAACAAGCAACCGGGTATAACTGGAGCTTGTGAGAATTTAGCAGGCTGGTCTTTCCGCGCGACTTTCATACGGCAGAAAGACCAAAACATTAAGAAGCAGTGGATTTCGCCATATGCCCTCCACTGCCTCGGGTGAACGGCCTGTCATAGCCGTGAGTTATCAGCTGGCCTTGAGGCGCGTCTCTACGACTTCAGCAAACCACGAACAGCCCGCAGGGATTGCCTCATCGTTGAAATCATACATCGGGTGGTGGACGGTTGCGCCCTCTTCGCCGTTGCCGATCATCATATACGCACCCGGCCGCGTGTTCAGCATGTAGGAGAAATCCTCGCCCGCCATAATGGGCGGCGTGTCACGCCAGACCCCGGGGCTGACTTTCTCTGCTGCGTCCGCCGCAAAATCCGTCTCGGCATCGTGGTTGACGGTCACGGGATAGCCGCGTTCATATTCGATCTCTGCGCGACACTGATGCGCCGCAGCAGTATGGGTGACAATATCGCGCAGGCGCGCTTCGGCCAGATCGCGCACATCTTCATCCAGCGTGCGCACCGTCCCGCGCAGCTTTACGGTCTGAGGCAGCACATTGTGGCTGTCCGTGTCCGAGCGCATGGTACAGACGGACACGACGACCTGTTTGACCGGATCGACATTTCGGCTCGCGATGCTTTGCAAAGCCACGACCACCTGCGCTGCCGCCAGATTGCTGTCCACCGCCTCATGCGGGGCAGCCGCGTGACCGCCCTGCCCGTCGATTACAATGTCGAACTGGTCAGCAGCAGCCAGCAGAGCACCCTTGCGGATGGCAAATTGCCCGACAGGGTAATCGGGCATGTTGTGCATGCCGTAGACCTCGTCAATACCCCAGCGGTCCATCAATCCTTCTTTGACCATTTCGTTGCCACCGCCGCCGCCCTCTTCGGCGGGTTGAAAGATCAGCACTACGCGTCCGTCAAAATTCCGTGTCTCTGCCAGATATTGCGCTGCACCCAGCAACATCGCGGTATGCCCGTCATGCCCGCAAGCATGCATCTTGCCCGGCACCTTTGAGGCATACTCAAGCCCCGTGGCCTCCATAATGGGCAGCGCATCCATATCCGCGCGCAGACCGATGGCGCGACCAGAGGTTGTCTGACGGCCTTCAATCACGGCCACGACACCCGTCTGGCCGATCCCTGTAGTGATGTCCGTGATGCCAAAGCTGCGCAACTTGTCCACGACGAACTTGGCGGTCTCATGCTCGTCAAACTGCAACTCGGGATACTGGTGCAGATGCCTGCGCCACGCTGTAATTTCGGCGTGTGTCTCGGCGAAACGGTTCTTGATGGGCATCGTACTACTCCTGATAAAAGTCAATTTTTGAAATGCTTATACACCGGGACTGAGCTTGATCTTTGATCCATCCCTGAACCGGTTGGCCCTGAAACGTGACAGATCATGGCGCGGGGTATCGCCGCGCACCAGACCTGCCAGGACCTGCCCGATGCCCGGCCCAATGCCGAAGCCATGGCCCGACATCCCCGTCCCGATAACCAGCCCCGGCAATTCTGCACAATGATCCACCACCGGCACAACATCAGGCATGGTATCTATCATTCCCGCCCACGTGGCTTTGACACGCACAGGCGGGAGCGCCGGAAACAACGCCGCAAAGCGCCGGACCAGTCGCGACAAATGGCGACTATTGGGTGTGGGGTTCAACACTCTCATTCGCTCAAACGGCGTGATCTCATCTTCTGTCCACCGACGGGGCGTGCCCCATGCATCTGGAAAACCCCTGGGCGCTGCGGCCAGATACTGCTGGTTAAAAGGAGCCGCCCTGAGTTGGGGCAGATAGGCAGGCAAAGCACGAAACGCATCCGGTCCGATATAAAGCTCTGCAACACCCGAAGGTGCCAACGTATATCCGCCATCAGTCCTGCGCCGGAAGGCAACCTTGTCGTCTGCTGCTGCCCCACTGTGGATATCCGGCAACGGATGGGTCGCCACGACGCTTTCGCGGACTGCGAGTTGCGGAAGGCCCACACCGTGATTGCGCAAAAACAGCGATGACCACGCGCCACCGGCCAACACCACCGTCGAAGCGTGGATCCGACCGCGCTCGGTCATCACACCCGCGACACGGCCTGCGGCAAGGTCCAGCATCCGCACCGCGCAGTTTTCAAGCAGCCTTATACCGGCGCGCGCAGCAATACCGGCAAGGGCCGGCACGGCCAGCCAAGGTTCTGCCCGCATGTCAGAGGGGGTGACCAACGCACCGGCCACGGCATGGCTGAGACCGGGGAGCATGGCCGCGGCCTCGCTACTGTTCAGAATTTTAGTATCGACGCCATGGGCCTTGGCATGGGGTAACCACCGCTCATACCCCGCCATATCAGAAGCCGTTTTCGCCAGATATGTCACGCCGGTCTGGCGCAGGCCGAAATCCACATTTGTGCGGCTGGCAAGGTCTTTCCAACCGTGAATCGCATCCACCATGATCGGCAGTTCGTCGGGGTCACGGCCCTGCTGGCGAATCCAGCCCCAATTTCGCGACGATTGCTCGCCCGCAATGCGGCCCTTTTCAAGTACAACGACGTCATGGCCAAGCTGCGCCAGTTCAATCGCCGTACAAATGCCGATCACACCGCCACCAATAATAACTACTTCTGCCTGTTCGGGCAGAGGTCCGCCGTACGTCAGCGGAGAGCTCTCAGAGATAACGAATGGATGGCTCATAACATCAAACCAACGGTGCAGCGCTGCTGCACATTACGCGGGCAAACGGAAGGTGGACGTATCGCCCACCCTCCGCTCATGCCAATCGCGCCAACAGTTTGCGCATAAAGTCATGACCCGCTTCGAACTGCGCCACCTCGATGAATTCGTTCGGCTGGTGAGCCTGAGCAATGTCACCGGGTCCGCAAATCACAGCGGAATAGCCTGCTTCCTGAAATTGGCCAGCCTCGGTGCCGTAGCTGACCTTGTGGCTGGCGTTGTCACCCGTGATCTGGCGCACCAAAGTCTCAGCTGCGCCATCGGATTCGGGTTGTAGCGCAGGCACATCAAAGCGCGGCGTGATGTCGATCCGCGTTTGCGGCACTACGGCCTGCATCTGCGCCTCGACCTCGCGCACTTTCTCCAGATAGGCTGTAGCCCACTTTTCCTTGTCCTCACCGGGCACCACGCGGAAATCCATCGCGAACTTACAGTCCTTGGCCGTGATGTTATGAGCCGTCCCGCCCTCGATCATGCCGACGTGAACCGTGGTAAAGGGCGGCTCGAACATCGCCGCAAGATCGGTCGGCTTGGCCGCCATGTTTTCAGTATTCATCTCGTTGGCCCATTCGATCAGCTTGGCCCCCGCCATGATCGCGTTCACGCCCGTATGCAGAAGGGACGAGTGCACCTCAAACCCCACAACATGCGTATTGAACCCCGTGCCACCCTTGTGGCCGGTGACAGCCTGCATCGTGGACGGCTCACCGATAATCGCGGCAGAACCTTTGGGCAGTACCGGTTGCATCGCTTTAATCATCGGTGGTGCGCCGGTGCACCCGACCTCTTCGTCAAAGCTGAGCGCGATCTGCAGCGGCCGCGCAAGACCGTCATATTTTCCCTCGACCAGAGCCCAAATCGCAAGCGCATCGAACCCTTTCATATCGCAGGTGCCGCGTCCGTAGTATTTGCCGTCCTTTTCGACCACGCTGAAAGGATCGGTGTCCCACGGCTGACCATCTACCGGCACCACATCCGTGTGCCCCGAAAGAACAATCGCGCCCTCTTCCCACGGCCCGACATGGGCAAAAAGCGCATGCTTGGGTTGATCGGGGTCGATGTAGCGGTGGCTTTCGATGCCATGACTGTCGAGATACTCCGCCACCCAGTCAATCAACGGGATATTGGTGTCTCGACTTACGGTTGGAAAGCTGATCAGCTTTTCCATCAATTCAAACGGGGATAACCGAACAGGCAAGGTTTTTCCTTTGGCAAAGTGGCGGGTTGGATTTTTCAGTCTTCATCATGTCTGTTGAAGACGCATGTCACGAACATGGAGCAGATTGCGATGATGGTACAGGCCCAAAGGCATCGAAATGCACGCGCCCCGCGAAGTTTTGGCATGTTGCTGATGGTTGTTGCATGTGTCGCGGCTCACAGCGCTTTCCCGGCCGCCGGCCACGCGCAAACGCAGGCGCAATCCAAAGAAATCAGGGGCAGGATCAAGGAAGCGGCAGGAAAGGTCTTCAGCTGCAGCAACGTCCGCAAAGAATTAGCGAAGATCGCAAGCGACTACCCCGCCTACCATTTTGCATTCGCAGGCCGCAAAGCCCCTACCATTACGGGGATTAGGGGGTGTGGCTATGCGTGGCACACCAACGAAAACACCGCACACATCAAGGCGTTGGAGAATTGCCGGAAGTGGGAATCGAAATTAGGCACCGGAAATGGCAAGTACACCTGCCGCCTGATGCGCTAGTTTCTTTCGTGCACGTTATGCCGCGGGCCTAGTAACCACTGTCCGTTACCAGCAAGTGGTGTCCCGGATCGACCTCAACATATTCGGACGGCTCGGCGACATAGCGGGTTGAATGAATGGGCGACGGGATCGGCTTGAAGTTCAGATCTTTCTCGTCCTTGCGTTTGCGAGGATCGGCAATCGGGACGGCCTTCATCAAAGCCTGCGTGTAGCTGTGCAACGGATTCTCGAAAACCTGACTGCGTGTACCCCACTCTACGATCCGGCCAAGATACATCACGCCGACATAATGGCTGACGCGTTCGACCACCGCCATGTCATGGCTGATGAACAAGAAGCTCAGGCCCATTTCCTGTTGCAGCTCCATCATCAGGTTCAGCACCTGCGCCTGCACCGACACGTCCAGCGCCGACACCGCTTCGTCCGCGATAATCAGCTTGGGGTTCAGTGCGAGCGCGCGGGCAATCGCCACACGCTGGCGCTGACCGCCGGACAATTCATGCGGGAACCGGCGCATGAAGCTGCGGGGCAGCTCGACCCGGTCAAACAGCATCTCGACACGCTCCTGAACCGCCTTGCCTTTAAGCGTTCCGAAATTGTAGATCGGTTCGGCCACCTGATCCGCCAGCTGCATTTGAGGGTTCAGAGAGGCGAAGGGATCCTGAAAAATCATCTGCATGTCCAGCCGCGCCGTACGCAGATCACGCTGGTTCAGTGCCATGATGTCCTTGCCACCCAGATTGATGGATCCTGACTGCGGCTCAACAAGCCGGAGAATCGAGCGGCCTGCCGTAGATTTGCCGCATCCCGATTCGCCCACAAGGCTCAGTGTCTGGCCCTTGTTGATGGTAAAAGAGAGGTCTTCGACGGCATGCACATTCGCCACAGTGCGGCGGAAAAACCCACCCTTCACCGGAAAGCGCGTGGTCAGGTTTTTCACCTCCAGCAGCACCTCTTCGGTGCCTTTGATCGGCTCGATGGGCTTGTCTTCGCTCCCCAACAACTTCATCGGCTCCGGGTATTGTCTGCCCGTCATTTCACCAAGCTTCGGCACAGCAGCCAACAGGGCTTTGGTGTACCCATGCTGCGGGTCTTCGAATATCTCTTGGACCGTGCCTTCCTCTACTTTGTTGCCGCGGTACATGACGACCACGCGGTCGGCCATCTGCGCCACAACCGCCATGTCGTGGGTGATAAACATCACGGCTGTCCCGGTCTCACGCTTGAGGCGGTCCATCAGGGCAAGGATTTCCGCTTGGATGGTCACGTCCAGCGCCGTCGTCGGCTCGTCCGCGATCAAGAGACGCGGCTCACAGGCCAGTGCCATCGCGATCACAACGCGCTGGCGCATGCCGCCGGACAATTCGTGAGGATACTGCTTCAGCCGCCGCTCGGGCTCGGGGATGCGCACTTGCGTCATCAGTTCCAGCGCACGGGCTTCGGCGGCCCGCTTGCTCATACCCTTATGGAGGCGCAATCCTTCTGTCAGTTGCTTGCCGACAGTAAACACCGGATTAAGCGCCGTCATAGGCTCCTGAAAGATCATTCCGATCTCGTTGCCCCTGATGCGGCGCATGTCTGAAGTAGACGTTTCGGCCAGATCAATCTGGTCGCCGTTCGAGCGATCAAATAATAGGCGCCCACCGGCAATTTCACCTCCGCCGTATTCGACAAGGCGCATCAGCGAAAGCGATGAGACCGATTTTCCCGACCCAGATTCGCCCACCACACAAACAGTTTCGCCTGGATTGATGTCAAAGCTGACATTCTCAACCCCTACGACAGGGCCGTCTTTCGTCTGAAATTCAACGCGGAGCCCCTGAATTTGTGCAATCGGCGCTACGTTTGTCTGGTCGAGCATACTATCCCCTGTCGCTTTTTTCAGCGTTCATCGGGCGAAGCTAAGGCTATTGCCAGCGCAGGTCAAACAGCCGCCGCCTTTTCGGGCGCTTTTTGCAATCGGCTCATGAGAAGGGTTGCAATTTGCACGAAAGTTGGTGTCATTGCGCCCATGCGCTCTGGGGGTGTGTGAAACAAACGAGTCAGTTGTCCCATGTTTACCTATGGTTACCTGACGTAGTTAAAGTCATCCCCGGAGTGATCATGCAAGATGGGCAGCATTGCCCCAAAACGCGACACGCGGAAATCGTGTCCAACATGGAGAGTACGAATGAAACTACGAACCCTTTTAATGGGTGCGATTGCGTCAACCGCATTTGCCCCCATGGTTATGGCTGATGGCCATGAAGGTGAGCGCGGCCGTGATGGTGAAGTGAAAATCATCTATTGGCAGGCGCCATCGATCCTGAACCCCTATCTGTCCGGCGGCACCAAAGATTTGGAATCAGCGTCTCTCGTGCTTGAGCCGATGGGCCGCTACGACGAAACAGGCGCGCTTGTGCCTTATCTGGCAGCAGAAATCCCAACAGTTGAAAACGGCGGTGTTTCCGAAGACCTGACGTCCATCACATGGAAAATCGCAGACGGCATGCAGTGGTCCGATGGCACGCCTGTCACATCTGCTGACCTTGTTTTCACAGCCGAATACTGCATGCACCCCGAAGGCGGTTGCGCACAGGCGTCAAAGTTTGACGGCGTGTCCAGCGTGGAAGCCATCGACGACATGACGGTTAAAGTGACCTTCTCCGAAGCGAAGCCAAACCCATATGGCCCTTTCATGGGCGCACAATCCCCGATCCTGCAAAAAGCACAGTTCGCTGACTGCCTCGGTGCCAAGGCGCCTGAGTGTACAGAAGCAAACTTCAACCCGATCGGCACAGGTCCCTTCACAGTCACCGAATTCCGTCCAAACGACGTGATCACGATGGCCGCGAACGAGAACTTCCGCCATGAGGGCAAGCCTGCATTCGCTTCACTCACCTTCAAAGGCGGTGGCGACGCTGTTGCAGCCGGCCGTGCAGTAATGGAAACAGGCGAATTCGACTACGCTTGGAACATGCAGCTGGCACCCGATGTTCTGGCCAAAATGGCTGAAGCGGGCAAAGGCACACCAATCTCCGCATTCGGCACACTGGTCGAGCGTATCGAGATGAACATGACCAACCCGTCCCCCGATCTGCCGGAAGGCGAGCGGTCCACCGTGGCGCATCCACACCCGATCCTGTCGGATTTCAACGTGCGCAAAGCACTTTCCATGGCAATCGACCGTCCTTTGCTGGTCGAAGTTGGCTACGGTCAGGCTGGTCGTCCGACCTGTAACCTGGTCCCTGCCCCTGCGCTTTATGCCTCCGACAACACAGAGTGTCTGACGCAGGACATCGAAGGTGCAAAAGCACTGCTCGAAGAAGCTGGCTGGACCGACACCGACGGTGACGGCGTGCGCGAAAAGGACGGCATGAAGCTGTCCCTGCTGTACCAGACATCAACAAACGCTGTCCGTCAGGATTTCCAGGCGTTGATCAAAGACTGGTGGAGCCAGATCGGTGTTGAAACCGAGCTGCGTAACCTTGATGCGTCTGTCTTCTTTGGTGGTGACCCGGGTTCCCCTGACACCTTCCAGAAGTTCTATGCGGACGTCGAAATGTACGCGAACAACTTCGACGGCACAGACCCGCAGGCGTATCTGTCGGCCTACCGTTGTGGCAACGAACCCAAGCCATCTTCACAGTGGCAGGGTGAAAACATCAACCGCTTCTGCAACGAAGAATACGACACCCTGCTGGACGAACTGTCCCGCACCGGCGAACTCGACAAGCGCGGCGAAATTGCCAAGCGTCTGAACGAGATCATCACCAAAGACACAATGACAATTGTACCTCTGGTTGACCGTGGTCGTGTATCCGCAGCATCCAACACCCTTGGTGGCGTTATCCTGAACACATGGGATTCCGAGCTTTGGAATGTGGCGGACTGGTACCGTATGAAGTAATGCATGTGCGGCAGGGTTCGCCCTGCCGGATGCGCTCTCGTAAGGTGGGGTCTGACCCCACCTTACACATTTCTCAAGACTGCTAACCAAAGGCGATGGCCATTCATGCTGACCTTCACCCTAAGACGATTGATCCTGTCGATCCCGACGCTTTTGTTTATCAGTTTTATCATCTTCGGCCTGTTACAACTCGCCCCCGGTGATCCGATGGCACAGGTGCCCCTGACGGTACCGCCCGAAGTCAAACAGAAGATGCGCGAAGCCCTTGGCCTTGGTGCGCCGTGGTACGTCCAGTATTACAAATGGTTGATACAGTTCTTCTGGATCGAGCCGAAGATTTTCATCGACTACCTGACCAACACCAGCTTTCTTTTGGGCTGGTTGCCAGACACGTCTTTCTACAACGGTGAGCTGCGCGTGATCTCATGGCAGACCCGTTCTCCCGTCATGGACATCGTGATCCAGCGCATGCCGCAGACGCTTTGGGTTGTCGGCCTTAGCTACCTCGTCGGCATTGTCATCGCGATCCCCATCGGCATTTATTCGGCTTATCGCCACTACTCGGTCTTTGATCAGGCCGGTACCTTTGTCACCATGGTCGGCTTCTCGATCCCGCCCTTCTTTACAGGCCCCCTGCTCATCGTGATCTTCTCGGTTTATCTGGGATGGCTCCCGTCGATCTATGACACCACTCATGTGGTGACCGACTGGGAAAGCTTCAAAGTGCAATTCTACCAGATGATCATGCCGGTCATGGTGTTGGCCCTGCAAACCACCGCCCAGATCAGCCGCTACATGCGCGGTGCCATGCTCGACAATCTCAACCAGGATTATGTGCGCACCGCGCGCGCCAAGGGTCTACGAGAGGGTGTCGTTGTTATGGTCCATGTGCTGCGCAACTCAATGATCCCCGTGGTCACAGTCATTGCCCTTGGCATGCCCGCGATCTTTGGCGGCGCGATCATCACCGAGAACGTCTTTAAGGTGAATGGCATCGGCCAGCTTCTTTTGACGGCGCTTTTTGCCAACGATCTGCCAATGGTGATGACGCTTACCTTTATCTTTGCGATCCTCATCGTTCTGTTCAACCTCATCGCCGATATCCTTTACGGCCTGCTAGACCCAAGGATCCGTTATGACTGAGCAAGCCATTCCAGCGAGCCCCATCGAAGCCGACATCGAAACCTTTGGCGCATTGGTGGACAAAGAGCCGCAAAAGCCCCCGCGCAGCCAGTGGAAAGATGTGTGGGACCAATTCCGTAAACACAAAGGCGCCGTGTTTGGCGGCGGCTTCCTGTTGTTTATCACGCTCGGCGTCATCTTTGGCCCATGGCTTTGGGATGTGGATCCCAAAACACTCGATATCCGCAACAAGAACTGGCGGCCGATCTATACCCTGCTGTGGGATGATGCCGCCAAGGCGGGCTGGGCGCACCCTTTCGGTACCGACCAACTGGGACGCGACATCCTCGCGCAGATGATTGCCGGTGGGCGTGTGTCCATGGCTGTGGGCTGGCTCGCCATGGCGCTGGCCCTGCTCATCGGGACGGCGATTGGTGTTGTTTCAGGATATTTCAAGCGCCTCGACTTCCTGCTGATGCGCTTTACCGATCTGGTGTTGTCGCTTCCAATTCTGCCGCTGACCCTGCTGGCGGTGACGCTTTTCCGCCAACCGCTGAACGCGCGTTTTGGTCCGGAAGGTGGGATGTTTATCCTGATCGTCGGCATCATCGGTCTGACGTCATGGATGCAAACCGCCCGTATTGTTCGGGGTGATATTCTGGCGCTCAAGGAACGCGAGTTTATTCTCGCGGCCCGCTCCATCGGTACAACCAGCGGCAAGATCATCCGCCGCCACCTGTTGCCGAACGTGATCTCGCCAATTATGGTCTCTGCCACCCTTGGCCTTGCGACAGCGATCATCACGGAATCCGCTCTGAGCTTCCTTGGGGTCGGCTTCCCGTCTGACTATCCGACATGGGGCAAACTGCTGGCCGATGCTGTGCAACGGATGCAGGACTTCCCCGAGCGTGTTCTGCTGCCCGGCATCGCGATCTCCCTTACTGTTCTCAGTGTGAACTACCTTGGTGATGGTCTGCGTGACGCGCTTGATCCACGTATTCGGGGACGATAAGCAAAGTTTTTCAAAAGCTGCCTGCGTAGCGTGTGCGCATGGGTGATGCGCTGCCCCATGCCATCGAATGTATCTTTATTAGCCAAGTGAAGGAGCCCACCGCACCTTTGCTTGGCTTTTAAACACCATCGATGCCCCGCGAATTGTCCTGCTTCGAAAATCAGAGCCACAAGACGCAAAAAAGGATCGTACTGCGGCTCCGCCTGTATCATTAGATCACTTTACGGCCCTGCCCCTCAATTCAGAACGTAAGGACCGAACCAGAGGCGCTGGAAGGAAAAAATTCTTCCAGCAGCGCGATCGAATTGTTCACAAGGACTTGATCACTCACAGCCTCCGCTCCACATCCCATGCTATCTATTGGGGGATGAACCTATGTTTGAGAGTTTCGGATTTGAAAATCTGACAGCGCCGCAGGCCGCAGTCTACTTTGCTTTGGCTATTGGCCTTGTGTTTGGTGTGCTCGCTCAACTGACGAAATTCTGTTTCAGGCGGGCGATTGTCGGCGAAGACCGCCGCGCCGCCGCGGGTGTCTGGTTTACCGCCCTTGCGGTCGCCGTTGCAGGTACACAGATCGCAGTCGCGGCTGACCTTATCACCTTCGCGGATCACCGCTTTATGGTTTCCGAATTGCCGGTGCTTGCCATCGCTTTGGGCGGCGCGCTGTTTGGGGCCGGTATGGTGCTGACCCGTGGTTGTGTGTCACGCCTGACTGTTCTCACGGGTTCCGGCAACTTACGCGGTGCAACCGTGCTGCTGGTGTTCGCTGTTGTGGCGCATATGACGCTCAAAGGGGTGCTTGCGCCAGTACGGACCACGCTGGGCGCTGTGACTGTTGATCTGGGCGAATACATCTCGCTTGCGGCGCTGCCGGGTGGTGCCCTGGTCTGGACATCTGTAATCGTATTGGCAGCCCTCGCAGTCGCTTGGCGCTCCGGCAATAGCTTTGTCATGCTGGGTCTGGCCGCTGCCATCGGTCTGCTGGCACCGCTTGCTTGGGTCGGAACCGGCTACGTTCTTTATGATGATTTTGACCCGATCGCGATGGAAAGCCTTTCCTTCACCTCTCCTGCTGCTGACACATTGTTCTGGAGCATCGCCAGCACGTCCATCTCGGCGGGTTTTGGAACGGGGCTGCTGGGCGGTGTTGTAATCGGCGCGCTTGCGTCAAGCCTGATCTTCGGTGGGTTCCAGTGGCAAAGCTTTGAGAATCCGCGCCAGACCGGTCGCTATATCGCGGGTGCCGCGCTTATGGGCGTGGGCGGCGTGCTGGCGGGTGGCTGTACACTTGGTGCCGGTCTGTCTGGTGTACCAACGCTTTCGGTCGCTGCAGTGCTCGCTATCGTGATGATTGCCGTCGGTGCGAAAGCGACACAAGCCGTGCTTAGTCGAGGTGCTTCCGCAAGCGCCTCACCATCGCCCAAACAGCACCCACTACCGGCAGAGTGACCAAAGCCAACAGGGTGCCTTTGTTAACGCCAAAGGCATCCGCCACCGGATACAAAAGGTAGCCTGCAAGGGACACCGCGTAGTAGCTGATCGCCACAACGGACAGACCTTCCACCGTCTTTTGCAGGCGCAGTTGCAGATCGGCGCGCTTGTCCATACTGGCCAGAATTTCCTGATTCTGCGCAGACCGTTCGACATCCACCCTCGTACGCAACAACTCGGACGCCCGAATGGCCCGTGCAGAAAGAGTCTGCAAACGGTTCCCGCTGGATTCGACAGTGCGCATGGCAGGCTCGTAGCGGCGCATCATGAACTCTGCGAACCCTTGCCTGCTCATAAAGCGCTCTTCGCGCAATGCTTCGATCCTTTGGCCCACAATAGCACGGTACGCGCCCGTCGCGCCAAAGCGGAACGCGGTCTTCACCGACAGCGTCTCAAGCTCCACTGAAATGTCCAACAGCGCATGCAGCGTGTCCTCCGCTTTGGCAGCCGGCCCGCGCATCTGCGCCATCAGCTGTTCCAGCTTGGCGTCCAGATCGTTCAGCTGAGGCGCCATCCAGCGCACCATGGAAAAGCCAAGCATGGATGCCGATTTATAGGTTTCGATCTCGCACAACCGCTGTACAATCCGCCCGGTGCGTCTGTCCCCTGTTTCGGCGTTCTTGAAAATCGCGATGCGCAGATGGCCTGCTGAATCGATCCTGAAATCAGATGCAATCACTGCGGCATCATCAAGCACCGAAGCCACGGCGAGGCTTTCAGGTACGAACCATTCAGAGAGCTTTGTTTGTATCGCATCATCCGTTGGGGGGCGTGGCATGATCCGCAAGAGCGCGGAGGTGATGCGCCCCCCCGGTGCATCCATCAGCCAATACTCGGGAAACACATCGAACTCCGAAGGATCAAAGGCGCGATCTCCCATATCGTTGCGAAATACGGTGTATGTCACCAGTTCCGTATGCTGCTCCCACTTCAGCCAGTACCTTCCCATTTCGCCGTAATAATGCGTGGCGTCGGCATCGGGTCGCGGGGCACCGTAGTGATCGAGAAGCGCAATCAGATGGGCAAGATCCTTTGATTTGTCCCGATTGGCGGCATCATCGGGCTGTTTGATTGCCAGAAACACAGCCGTAGAGGGCGCTTTGAGGGAAGGAAACGGCCGCGCGTGCAGCTCACCGGTGAGGGCATATCGTTGCGGATAGTCTTTTATCGGGGCCATCAGTTTGTCCGTTTCGTCGGCTTGATTGCATCAAACATAAGCCGGTTCCGCGATATTGACAGAGAAAAGTTATACTTTTCAGGATGTTGCCCGCACACCATTGTATACCGCAGGTCCAACTGAGCGTATACGCACTGGCCCTCTGCTGCTTTCGGACTATCTGCCCTGCTTCCACAACAAAGGACTGGATTGCCCCTTGCCCGACCAAGCGCAAAGCGAAAATGATACATCCGACCGTTCCGATCTGACACAGGGACCGGTCTGGCGCGCACTTGCCGCGATGTCTGCACCGATGAGCTTTGGCATTTTCGCGGTGCTGAGTGTCGGATTGGCGGATGCGTACTTTCTTGGTCAGCTTGGCGGTACAGAACTGGCAGCCGTTGGTTTCATCTATCCTGTCACAACGGCGGTCACGTCCCTGTCGATCGGTCTGAGCGCCGGTGCCAACGCCGCACTTAGCCAGGGTGTCGGACGGGGCGACGGCGCAGAGGCAACACAGCGACTGGGGCTTCATGCCATCGGGCTGGGATTGGTCCTGTCGACCCTAATCGCGCTGGCGGTTTGGGCAATTTATCCCCTGCTCTTCGGCGCGTTGGGCGCAGGCGGCGACGTATCGGGACGCATTACAGAGTATATTCCCGTATGGGCGCTAAGCTTTCCGTTTCTGGTGGTGATGATGATTACCAATGCGGTGTTTCGTGCGCATGGCGACAGCCTGACATCGGCATGGATCATGGTTCTGGCGGCGGTCGTCAACGTCGGTCTTGATCCGCTTCTGATCTTCGGGATGTGGGGATTGCCAGAACTGGGCATGACAGGCGCAGCCATCGCAACCCTGAGCGGCCGTATCCTTGCCGTGGTCATAGCGCTCTATATCGCATGGCGGCGGGGCCTGCTTGGCTGGTGTGGCAGTCTCCTTGCCGGTGCCCTTGCCTCAACCAAGAAGATACTGAATGTGGGTCTGCCCGCGGCATTCTCCAATGCGATCAATCCCGCCGGCATGGCACTGGTCACAGCTGCGGTCGCAACCGTCGGAGAAGCGGCAGTGGCCGGATTCGGTGCCGCCACGCGCATCCAGTCTATGGCGCTGGTGCCATTGCTTGCGCTCTCCTCAGGCATCGGCCCTGTCATCGGCCAGAACTGGGGGGCTGAGAAACATGACCGCACCAGAGAGGCTACCGCGAACGCATTCTGGTTCTGTATCGGCTACGGGATCTTGATCGCCGTGGTGCTAGGGGTATTCGCTGAGCCACTTGCCGCGATCTTTGCCTCCGGCGAAGACGATGCGCGCTACGCCGCAACCTATCTGCGCTTTGTAGGGGCCTCACTGTTCGGCTATGGTTTGGTGGTGACGGCAAATGCGGCAATGAACGCGCGGGACAAGGCCGTCTGGTCGATGAGCCTAAGTTTGAGCCGCATCTTTGTCATCTATCTGCCATTGGCATGGATCGGGGCGATGACGTTGGGATATGCGGGGATTGTGGCAGCAGCTGTGCTCGCAAATGTCATTGCGGGCTGGGCATCGATTGTTTCGGCACGGGGCACCGATCTGCTGAAGACTGACAACGTGTTTATCAAATTTCCGTTGAATTTGATCCCTGCCCGCAGCTAGGTCATCCGCGCCAAGCGATGACAAGGAGTAGTCGAGCGCTCCAATGCGCAAGACCAGTGCTTGCGGTCTGTTCAGGTCAATCCGCGCCGCAGCTTTGAGGGCAAAAGCTCGCGAATATCCGCACCCCAGTAGAAAGCGGCCTTCGTGAGCAGCCCACGGTCCTGCACGTCAGATCTTTTCAAAGGCTTTTTCTTCTCCGCTTTAGTCGCAGCAGCCAGCACGCGCCAACCGGACGTCGGATTGCGCTTCAGGTGGCGGCGGATAAAGAAAATTTCGATCCGTGCTTGAACGCGCATTATGAAGAAACCGGACAGAACCGAGAGGACCATGAACACCGGCATTCCCAAACCGGGGCTGATCCCCGAGATGGTGTTGGCAAAACCAAGCAACAGGAAAAAATGGCAGCTGATCATGGCTGCGCAAAAGAAAAATATCACTTTGTTCTCCTTCCCGTCTTAAGGTTTTCGTTACGTAAAGGTTAACGATAGAATCTGTCACGGATTTGACGAAAACTGCACTTGTTCTGCCGACTGGCATTCAAATGATGGCAAGTGAAAAGATTTAGTTACCTCAGGCGACTAGGTCCGAAAAAGCGCTGTCCTAAGCCTTAGGACATGAGGAAATGTGGCTGCTTTCTTCACACGCGCGCCCAAAACGCGCCATATATTGCCACATGTAGCCAAGCGAGTCGGAAGCTGGCTATGGTCACCGCTACGCGGACAACGCGCAGTGGCCGGGAAAGCAAAACGCCCCACCATCTCTGGCAGGGCGTTCAGTGTAATTTTGATGATGTAGCGCGCTACAGATGGTCAGTCGATCATCGGCAACAGCTTATCCAGGGATGCTTTTGCATCGCCGTAGAACATCCGCGTGTTGTCCTTGAAGAACAGCGGGTTCTCGATACCGGAGTACCCCGTACCCTGCCCGCGCTTTGACACAAACACCTGCTTGGCCTTCCAACATTCGAGAACCGGCATCCCGGCGATCGGGCTGTTCGGATCGTCCTGTGCCGCAGGATTTACGATGTCGTTGGAGCCGATGACAATCGCGACGTCCGTGGACGGGAAATCGTCGTTGATCTCATCCATCTCCATCACGATGTCATAGGGCACCTTAGCCTCGGCCAACAGCACGTTCATGTGCCCCGGCAAACGACCGGCAACGGGGTGGATTGCGAAACGCACATTCTTGCCTTTTGCGCGCAGCTTTTTGACCAGCTCGCTTACCGCTCCCTGCGCCTGCGCAACCGCCATACCATAGCCTGGAATGATGATGACGCTATCAGCTTCGTTGAGCGCCGCAGCAACACCGTCTGCTTCAATTGCGATCTGCTCACCCTCTACGGCCATCTGCTCACCGGCAGGTCCACCAAAACCACCAAGGATAACGCTGATGAACGAACGGTTCATCGCTTTACACATGATGTAGGACAGGATCGCGCCAGAAGAACCGACCAGCGCACCAACAACGATAAGCAAGTCATTGCCAAGCGAGAAACCAATCGCCGCCGCAGCCCAACCGGAGTAGCTGTTGAGCATTGAGACAACCACAGGCATATCCGCCCCGCCGATTCCCATGATCAGGTGGTAGCCAATGAACAGCGCCGCCAATGTCATGATGAAGAGCGGGAAGAAACCGCCGGTGTTGAAATACCAGATCAGACAAATCAGCGATAATGCCGCCGCACCCGCGTTCAGCATGTGACCACCGGGCAGCTTTTCAGCCGCTGTATTAACACGGCCCGCCAGCTTGCCATAGGCAATCACGGAACCGGTAAATGTGACCGCACCGATAAAGACCCCAAGGAACAGCTCAACCCGCAGAATATTGATCTCTACGGTTGTTTTCTTGGCAATCAGTGCCGCAAAGGTGCCGAAGTCTTTGACGTCAAAGTTGGGGTTCAGCAGGGTCTCTTGCACATAACCGATCTGGAAATGCGCGTTCAGGCCCACAAAGATGGCTGCCAGACCCACAAGGCTGTGCATTGCGGCAACCAGCTCCGGCATCTGCGTCATTTGCACCCGCGTGGCCAGTTGGTAGCCCACGGCACCACCACCGGCGATCAGAATAAGCGACAAGAGCCAGTAGCCCGAACCGGGTCCGATCAGCGTGGCGGCAACCGCCAAAGCCATACCTGCGATGCCGTACCAGACGGCACGTTTGGCGCTCTCCTGACCTGAAAGGCCACCCAGCGAAAGTATGAAAAGGATCGCCGAAACGACGTAAACTGCTGTTGTAAAACCAAAATCCATTATTCCAGCCCCTTTACGATTTCTGGAACATGGCGAGCATACGCCGTGTCACGAGGAAGCCGCCGAAGATGTTGATCCCACACATGAAGACCGACAGCGCAGCAAGCAATATCACGATGAAGGAGCTTGATCCGATCTGCATCAGCGCCCCTAGAATAATGATGGACGAGATAGCGTTCGTGACGGCCATCAATGGCGTGTGCAGGCTGTGCGCCACGCCCCAGATGACCTGAAAGCCCACAAAGACCGCTAGCACAAACACAATGAAGTGCTGCATGAAGCTTGCTGGAGCGACCAGCCCCACCGCCAGCAGCAACGCGCCACCAATTGCGAGCAGCGTAACCTGATTTTTGGTCTGCTGCTTGAAGGCCGCAACCTCTGCCGCACGTTTTTCTTCCGCGGTCAGCTCCTTGGGCGCAGGCTTTTTGGTCTGTGCGGCAATCGCGGCCACCTTGGGCGGTGGCGGCGGAAAGGTGACTTCCTTGGCATGAGCGATAGTCGCCCCGCGGATCACGTCGTCTTCCATGTTGTGATTGATAACGCCGTCTTTTTCCGGCGTCAGATCCGTCATCAAATGACGGATATTCGTGGCATAAAGCGTGGAGGACTGTGCCGCCATCCTGCTTGGGAAATCGGTATACCCGATGATCGTCACACCGTTCTCGGTCACGATCTTTTCGTCCATGACGGTCTGCTTGCAGTTACCGCCCTTTTCCGCAGCTAGATCAACGATAACGGAGCCGGGCTTCATCGCGGCGACCATGTCATCCGTCCAAAGCTCGGGTGCTTCGCGGTTCGGGATCAACGCCGTGGTGATAACGATATCCACCTCCGGTGCCAACTCGCGGAACTTCGAAAGCTGTGCTTCGCGGAACTCGGGGCTGGACACGGCTGCATAGCCGCCTGTCGCAGCACCGTCCTGCTGTTCCTCTTCGAAATCGAGGTAAACAAATTCGGCACCCATCGATTCAACCTGCTCGGCCACTTCTGGCCGCACATCGAACGCCAGCGTGATCGCACCCAGTGACGTGGATGTTCCGATCGCGGCAAGGCCAGCAACACCGGCACCAACCACCAATACCTTGGCAGGAGGCACCTTGCCCGCCGCCGTGATCTGACCGGTAAAGAAACGGCCAAAGTTGTTACCTGCCTCGATCACCGCACGGTAGCCCGCGATATTGGCCATGGACGACAGCGCGTCCATCTTCTGGGCACGGCTGATGCGCGGGATCATCTCCATCGCGATGACCGTCGCACCTTTGTCGGCTGCGGCTTTCATCTTTTTCTCGTCCGCAACGGGGCTGAAGAAGGAGATAAGCGTCTGGTCGGCACGTAGTTTCTTCATCTCGCCCGTATCAGGTGCGCGCACCTTGGCGATGACATCGGCCTCTTTCCACAGGGCAGTGGCGGTCTTGACCACCTCGACACCGGCCTTGGTATAATCCGCATCGGCAAAGCCTGCTGGCACTCCGGCGCCAGCTTCGATGAGGCAGCTGTGCCCAAGCTTTTGAAGCTGCACGGCGGAGTCTGGCGTCATCGCGACGCGGTTCTCGCCTTTAAAAATTTCTTTTGGCGTTCCGATCTTCACTCGGTCTTCCCCCCTGTTTGGTCGTCCCCTGAAGATGGCCCCTGTCTAGGACCGTCCTTTGCATACGCAGCAAGTAGCGCGGTGACCCATTATCCACAAGCGCGGCAAGGTTTAAAAGAGGCTTAACCACCTCATTTTCAAAGCCAACGTGGCGTTTTTTCAGCAAAGTCATCGAATAGCTCGCCGAAACTTTCTTTCATGCGCGCTTCTTCCGGCGCAATAAAGCGTCGCGTCAGAACAAAGACGAAGACGGGAATCAGCACAAGCGCGGGCCACGCCCCCCACCAGAGGATCGCCCCGCCTAAAACCAGCACATCGCCCAGATAGATCGGATTGCGGCTGCGGGTGAACGGACCTGAGGTAATGATACGGTCCGGCGTCTGATGCGGCACCACGCTGGTCTGATGCTGCCGGAACGCGGCCACGGCCCAGAACATGAGACCAATACCACACAAAACCAATACAACACCCAAGCCACTGGTCAGGGTGAAAGGCACCGTCAGCGCGGGCAAAAGTTGCGTTTGCGCCCACGTCAGCAGCAGCATAGCAAGGAGCCAGACAGGCGGCAAATCCACCAGTTGCGAAAAGGTCAAACCCTCCGTGTCACGCCACTTGGCCAAACTTCCTCTCCCTCTGTACTCTGCAACGTAAGCAGAAGCCTACCTCACAGGGTCTGCTGTTTGCTTAACCGTTGATTAACTACAAAGCACCTAAGCTCCGGCACATGTCAAACTACATCCGCCGCCGCACACCGGGTGCTACGTATATCTTCACCCTGCGTCTCGCACAGCGCCACGATGACCTGTTGCTGCGCCGCATTGATCATTTGCGCCGCTGCATGCGTGCCACTCTGGAGCGCTATCCGTTTCGCATTGATGCGATTACCGTGCTGCCGGCCACGATCCATATGCTTTGCACGCTGCCGCCTGATGATGACGCCTATCCCGCCCGCATCGCTTTGTTGAAATCACAATTTTCGCGCGGCTGTCCCATGCCACCCCACCGCACCCTGTCCCAGATCAAACGCGCAGAAAAGGGCATTTGGCAGAGGCGCTATTGGGAACATGCGATCCAAGATGCGGCCGACTTTGACCGTCACCGCGACCTGATCTATCTCAGCCCGGTTCACGCGGGCCTGTGCCCCCGGCCGCAGGACTGGCCGCATACATCTTTGCACCGTGACCTGCGCCGAGGGGCACCAATTCCACCCGCCTTCGGCTTTGACCGGGGCACGCCGCAGCTTGCTGGAAACACAACTCTATCGCGGCAAAACGAAAAAACACGCGAGTTGCTAGAAGAACAGAGGCTTTCGTGATCTCGAAAGGTGGGCAGAGCGCCCCTTACCGCGCAAGATCAGACCGCTTTCAACGCAGGACGCGCAGCGCGGGCAGACCAATCACGCACAGCATCACCGAATGCGGTAAACAGCGGACGTGATACAGCATCGTCAGCAGCATTCCATTCTGGATGCCACTGAACCGCAAGGGTGAAACCGGCAGCGCCTTGTACGTAGATCGCTTCGGGCGTTCCATCATCCGCGTGCCCGTCAATTACGATACGTGGACCGGGTTCCTTGATCCCCTGCCCGTGCAGCGTATTCGTCCGCACCCGCGACTTGCCCATCACATTGTGGAACAAGCCCCCTTCGGTGAAGGTCACATCATGGCGCAGTTCGAACTTCTCTTCCATGGTCCCATCGGGAGGCATGCGGTGGTTCATTCGGCCAGGCAATTCACGTATCTCGGGGTAAAGCGTCCCGCCCATGGCAACGTTCACTTCCTGAAAGCCGCGACAAACGCCAAAAAAAGGCTGACCACGCTCAACGCAGGCCCGCACAAGCGGCAGGGCAATCGCATCTCGGGCCCGGTCAAACTCGCCATGCGCTTCGGTTGCCGCTTCGCCGTATTCTTCGGGGTGCACATTCGGACGCCCGCCCGTCAGCAGAAAGCCGTCACAGACCTCCAGCAGTTCCTCAACGCTTACATGGCGCGGATCGGACGGGATAATAAGCGGAAGGCATCCCGACACATCTGCAACCGCGTCAGAATTCATCTGTCCACCTGCATGGACCGGATACTGATCGTTCAGCAGATAGGAATTGCCGATAATACCAACGACGGGTCGTGCCATATGTCACCAAAGATTGCCTGCTTTGATGCGTTTATAGGCCAGCCGCGCCGATCCCTCAAGCACACAAGCCGCCATGCGGGCGGCCTGTGCATCGTCTTCGCCTAAACAACAGGCAATTCTTAGATTTCGCCGACCAGATTTGCGGCCTCGATCCCCGCCATCGCGGCAATCGCATCGTTGTCAGAGCTGTCGCCCGTCACACCCACAGCACCAATCACGGCACCTTTCTTGTCACGCAACAAAACACCGCCCGGCACAGGGACAACGTTACCGCCAAACACGCCGTTCACGGCTGCCAGAAAGTAGGCCTGATCTTCGGCACGCTTCATTTGCGCCGTGCCGGCCATGCCCATCATGACGGAACCGTACGCCTTGCCATGCGCAATGCCAAAACGACCGACGGATGCACCGTCCTCACGTTCAAACGCCTGCACGTGCCCGCCCGCGTCCAACACGATCACCGAAAGCGGCTTCAGTTCCAGCTCGCGGCCTTTTTCCAGTGCTTTGCGAATGATTGTCCGCGCCTTGCGCAATGAGATTGTCATCAGTGTGACCTTTCTTGAATTGTCTTGTTCCGGGACGGTGCCGGACTTGGGTATGACTTAGATGCCCTGCCCGCCACCCTTTGTTTTATTGACGGATCGGCTTAGCTCGCAGCCTTCAACTCAAGACGACGTGCATGCAAAACCGGCTCGGTGTAGCCCGATGGCTGCGTGCGGCCTTCGAAAACCAGATCACAAGCCGCTTTGAACGCGATGCCATCAAAAGACGGTGACATCGGACGATACAGCGGATCACCTGCGTTTTGGTCGTCTACGACCGCTGCCATTTTTTGCATCGCCGACATCACCATATCACGGCTGACAATTTCATGGTGCAACCAGTTGGCCACGTGCTGTGCCGAGATGCGGCAGGTCGCACGGTCTTCCATCAGGCCCACGTTGTTCATGTCAGGCACCTTTGAGCAACCGACCCCCTGATCAATCCAGCGCACGACGTATCCAAGGATACCTTGCACATTGTTTTCCACCTCACGCTGCACCTGCGCGTCTGTCCATTTCTGGTAGGTCGCCAGCGGGATATCCAGCAGTGTTTCTTTATAGGTCCGCCGCCCTGTCTCGCGCAGTTTGTCTTGCACGGCAAAGACGTCGACCTTGTGATAATGCAACGCGTGCAGCGTTGCCGCCGTTGGTGACGGGACCCAGGCACAGTTCGCACCGGATTTGGGATGCCCGATCTTCTGTTCCAGCATCGCGGCCATCATGTCGGGCATGGCCCACATACCTTTACCGATCTGCGCCTTACCCGAGAGACCACATTCCAGTCCGATATCGACGTTTTGCATCTCGTAGGCGTTAATCCACGGCTTGTTCTTGATATAGTCTTTGCGGCTGAACGGGCCTGCTTCCATCGAGGTATGGATCTCGTCGCCCGTCCGGTCCAAAAAGCCGGTGTTGATAAAGGCCACACGCGATTTTGCGGCACGGATGCACTCTTTAAGGTTCGCAGACGTGCGTCTTTCCTCGTCCATGATGCCCAGCTTGACCGTATTCTTGGGCAGGCCCAGCGCCTTTTCGACGTGGGTGAAAATCTCGTCCGAGAACGCAACCTCTTCAGGTCCGTGCATCTTTGGTTTGACGACATAGACCGAACCGGTAACTGAATTGCCACCTTCGCGGCCAAGGTCGTGCTTGGCAATCAGCGTGGTGACCATCGCGTCCATCAAACCTTCAAACACTTCGTTGCCGTCGCGGTCCAGCACCGCAGGGTTTGTCATCAGGTGGCCCACGTTGCGCACAAGCATCAGCGCCCGCCCCTTGAGCGTGGTGGTCCCGCCATCGGGTGTGGTGTAGTCACGATCAGCGTTCAGGCGGCGCGTCATCTCGGCCCCGCCTTTGACAAAGCTCTCTTCCAGATCGCCCTTCATCAACCCCAGCCAGTTGCCATAAGCCAGAACCTTATCCTCGGCATCAACGCAAGCCACGGAATCTTCGCAATCCATAATGGCGGAAACCGCGCTTTCCAGCTGCACATCTGCCAGACCGGCCTGATCGCGGCTGCCAATCGGATGGCTACGGTCAAACACCAATTCCACATGCAGACCGTTATTGCGCAATAAGACCCTGTCCGGTGTTTGCGCGTCGCCGCGATACCCGACAAATTTCTCCGGTTGCATCAGCGGCTGGTCGTCTACGGTCAGCGCGCCATCCCGCACCGCATACTTCGTGGCATCTGCGTGGCTCACCCCTTCAATGGGGAACGCTTCATCTAGAAACACACGTGATCGCGCAACAACGCGAGCACCGTGTCCCTGATTATAGGGCCCTTTAGGTGGCTGTGTGCCCATCGCATCTGTGCCGTAGAACCCGTCATAAAGACTGCCCCACCGGGCGTTGGCCGCGTTCAGCGCAAACCGCGCGTTTGTAATGGGGACAACCAGCTGCGGCCCAGCGATAGAGGCAATCTCGGGATCAACATTCGCGGTATCGATAGAAAAATCGTCACCCTCGGGCACCAGATAGCCGATCTCTTTGAGAAAAGACATGTAGGCTGTGGTATCGTGCGGCTGGTTCGAACGGGCTTTATGCCATTCGTCGATTTTTGACTGAATATCAGCGCGTTTGTTCAGAAGATCGCGGTTCTTCGGCCCCATATCATGGACCAAAGCAGAGAACCCTGCCCAGAAATCATCAGCAGCAACACCCGTGCCACCCAGTGCTTTTTCCTCGATAAAAGAGACCAGCGTCTCGTCTACCTGCAAGCCATGTTTTTCGATCCGTGCCATGTCCAATGCCTCCCGCAAAGTTTCCTTTCGGAAACACTTAGAGCCAAAGGAAACGCGGCACAAGCGCATTTGGTCATAAAATATTACCAGATACGCGGGTAGGTTTCAGGTCTGTTTTGGGCGCTCATTCCTGCAGCGGTCAGAGCAGTATTTCACCGTTTCCCAGACCTTGGCCCATTTACGCCGCCAGACAAAAGGGCGGCCACAAGTGACGCAATCCTTCTGAGGCAAATCGGACTTCTTGCGCATGCGCGTCATTGTACCCTTCCACTCAATGCAAAAGCGATGCCAGTTCCCTGACATCGCTTCGTACCATCGTCACAACCAACAATCGCTTAGTTGCTTTCGTTTGTCCCCGGTGCGACCGGATCAATTGCCACGCCATCAGCGCCCTGTGTGCTTGTTTCAGTTTCGGATCCGATCAGCGTCTCCTCGGATGGAGTGGTGCCACGGAAGGCGGTAAAGGCGATCATCAGGACAATCATCAGCGCCCCGAAGATCATGGCACCGCGTATGCCCAGCAGCGAGGGCTTATGTTCATCGGCTTGGCGTTCTACATTTGTATCTGGGGCTGACATCGTCATCTCCTATTTGCATCTTCATTTCACCCGTTGAGGGTGCTGTGTTGCGGGTTTAACGTGGCGCAACCCGTAAGGTTCCAAACAAAAGGTGCTCCCGATGCGCGATGCCGCTCCGAAAACGATCTATCTGTCCGATTACACGCCCTATCCGTGGACCGTCGACAGCGTCGATTTGCACTTTACCCTCGACCCGCATGCGACCCGCGTACGCAGCTTGATCCGTTTCGCCCCCAATCCAGCCTTTACCGGCGAGACCCCGAACACCATGTTCCTGCACGGCGAGCAGATCAAACTGATCTCGGCGCAGATTGAGGGCACGGCGATCAATCCCGACCTGACGGGCGAAGGATTGACCTGTGCGGTGCCGGGCGGACCGTTCACTTGGGAATCCGAGGTCGAAATCGACCCCGCGAACAACACCGCCCTTGAGGGGCTTTATATGTCAAACGGCATGTATTGCACTCAATGCGAGGCCGAAGGGTTCCGCAAGATCACATTCTACCCTGACCGTCCCGATGTGATGAGCGTCTTTACCGTAACGGTTGAGGGCCCGCATCCCGTGTTGCTTTCAAATGGCAATCCGGTCGTCACTGAAAACCATCTCGCCAAATGGCATGATCCCTGGCCCAAACCGGCGTATCTTTTCGCATTGGTTGCGGGTGATTTGGTTGCCCATTCCGACAGCTTCACCACCATGTCAGGCCGCCACGTCGATCTGAACCTTTATGTGCGTCCCGGTGACGAGGGCAAATGCGCCTTTGGCATGCAGGCGCTCAAGGCCTCAATGAAATGGGACGAAGACGTCTATGGCCGCGAATACGATCTGGATCTGTTCAACATCGTCGCCGTGGACGATTTCAACATGGGCGCGATGGAGAACAAGGGCCTGAATATCTTTAACTCCTCTGCTGTTCTTGCATCGCCGGAAACATCCACCGATCTGAACTTTGAACGGATCGAAGCAATCATCGCGCACGAGTATTTCCACAACTGGACCGGCAACCGCATCACCTGCCGCGATTGGTTCCAGCTTTGCCTCAAGGAAGGGCTGACCGTCTACCGCGACAGCCAGTTCACCTCCGATATGCGCTCGGCCCCCGTCAAACGTATTTCTGATGTCATCGACCTGCGCGGTCGCCAGTTCGCCGAGGACCAAGGCCCGCTGGCCCACCCCGTCCGGCCCGAAAGCTTTCAGGAAATCAACAACTTCTATACTGCCACCGTCTATGAAAAGGGTGCCGAGGTCATCGGGATGCTGAAAACCCTTGTCGGGGACGAAGCCTATTATAAAGCACTCGATCTCTATTTCACGCGCCATGATGGCGATGCAGCCACCATCGAGGACTGGCTGAAGGTGTTCGAGGAAAGCACAGGCCGCGACCTTGCCCAATTCAAGCGCTGGTACTCACAGGCGGGCACCCCGCGCCTGTCGGTCGAACATAGCTTCGAGCTGGACACGCTGACCCTGACCTTTACGCAACATACACCGCCCAGCGCGGCGACACCCGATCCGCAGCCGCAGGTGATCCCGATTGCTGTTGGCCTGATCTATCCTGACGGGACCGAGGCGCTGGAAACCCGCGTGCTGGAAATGACCAAAGCCACCCAGAGCTTCCGTTTCACAGGGCTGGAAGATGAACCCGTTCCATCCATTTTGCGCGGCTTTTCCGCACCTGTGGTGCTGACCCATGACTTAAGCGATGCGGACCGCGCCCATC
Source organism: Sulfitobacter noctilucicola (assembly GCF_000622385.1). Taxonomy (NCBI): domain Bacteria; kingdom Pseudomonadati; phylum Pseudomonadota; class Alphaproteobacteria; order Rhodobacterales; family Roseobacteraceae; genus Sulfitobacter; species Sulfitobacter noctilucicola. The sequence continues at coordinate 2,793,156 of NZ_JASD01000008.1, read as the reverse complement.
TGCTGGCCCATGACACCGATCCCTTCAACCGTTGGGAACAGGGGCGCATGCTGGCGCGCAAATCACTGCTTGCCATGATCACAGAAGGCGCAGACCCCGACCCCGCCTATCTTGCGGGCATTCACAAGGTCGCCACCGACACTACGCTTGATCCCGCGACCCGTGCGCTGATGCTGGACATGCCGTCAGAAGCAGAACTTGCTACCGTCCTGCACGAAGCAGGCACCGCGCCCGACCCTGCGGCAATATATGCCGCACGCGAGGCGATGGCCGAAGCGCGCGCCGACGCCTTTGCTGACGTCGCCGCCGACATCTATGCGGCCAATACCGTAACCGAAGCCTATCAGCCGAACGCCGATCAGGCGGGACGGCGCGTTCTTGGCAATGCCATGCTGGCGATGATCACGCGGCGTGATGACGGCGCACAGGCGGCTGCACAATATGACGGCGCCGACAATATGAACCAACAGCTTGTGGCGCTGGCCCTGCTCGTTGGTGCGGGCAAAGGCGATGAAAAGCTGCAAGCTTTTGAAAAGCAATGGCAGGATGACCGCCTGGTGATGGACAAGTGGTTCGGTCTTCAGGTCTCCAAGGCGAAGCCGGAGGACGCCGCCGCCACGGCGCGCCGTCTGACCGAACACCCCGCCTTTACCCACACCAACCCCAACCGTTTTCGTGCAGTCTTCGGCGCGCTTGTGATGCATCACGCGGGCTTTCACCACGCTTCCGGTGACGCCTACACGCTGCTGGCCGACTGGCTGATCACCCTTGATCCGTTGAACCCGCAAACCACGGCACGTATGTGCTCTGCCTTCCAGACGTGGAAACGCTATGACAGTGACCAGCAGGCTAAAATGCTGGCAGAGATCACCCGCATCCTCGCCACGCCAAACCTTAGCCGTGACACCACCGAAATGCTGACCCGCATTAAAGGAGCGTAAGGATGGCCAGACCCGTTTGCCTGATCACCGGTGCCTCTGCGGGCATTGGTGCCGCCTGTGCCGTGCTTGCCTCCCAGCGCGGCTATGACGTGGCGCTTACCTACAACTCCGATCCCGCCGGAGCCAAGGCTGTCGCCGTTGCAGCCGGTGAGGCCGGTGCGAAAACGCATGTCATTCAATGTGATGTGGCCGACCCCGCCGCGATCGAGGCAATGTATGCAACCGTCGATGCGCAATTCGGCCGCCTAGATGCGCTGGTCAATAACGCAGGCATTGTCGATCAGGCCGCACGCGTTACCCAAATGTCCCATGCCCGTCTGCGCCAGATGTTCGACGTTAATGTGATCGGCGCTATCGAAGTCGCACAGGGCGCTGTGGTGCGGATGGAAGCGGCAGGGAAAGGGGTTATCGTCAACATCACCTCCGCCGCTGCCCGTCTTGGCTCGGCCAACCAATATGTCGATTACGCCTCTTCCAAGGCCGCCATGGACATCTTCACCAAAGGACTGTCAGACGAAGTCGCAGCAAAGGGCATCCGCGTGATGGCCGTGGCACCGGGGCTGATCGACACAGAAATCCACGCCAAGGGCGGTGATCCCGACCGCGCCGCACGGTTGGCGCATATGGTGCCGATGGCGCGCACCGGGTCAGCGGAAGAAGTCGCCAAAGCGGTGCTGTTCCTGCTGTCGGACGAGGCATCCTACATCACCGGATCAACCCTGAACGTCACCGGCGGACGGTGAGCGCCGCCTATACCTACACCCGTCAGGGCCGCAGCCGCACCACTGCCGTGGTTGTGCTTGCCATCTGGACCGCGATCGTCAGCGCGTGGGCGCTGCTTGATATGGCACCTTGGCTGGTCGCATTGGTCGGGCTGTGCACCCTGCCCGCCATGTGGGACCACTACACAAATCCGCTCAGTGGTTTGACGCTGGAAGACGGCAATATCCTGTGGTTCAGCGGCAAGCGGAGGGGTGCCGTCGCCTTTGATGAAATCGACCACGTGCGCCTCGATACGCGGCTCGATTTCTCTGTGCGGGCGACCCTTGTGCTGAAGACCGGCGCGAAACTACGGCTCCCGTTCGAGGCAACACCGCCCCATGAAGCTTTTGAGCAAGCCCTGCTTGCGCGCGGCCTTGCAACCAAACGCTTTCACTTCCAGCTTTTTCAGTAACTCAGGGCCGCGACCGTGGCCGCGTGGCATTGACCGGCTTGCAATAGTTCTGCCGCTTGAGCCAGCCTGCCATGTCCCGCCTTTTCGCGCTTGAGTGCATAGGCCCCCAATCCGCCGTGACACCTTGGCCCCGTTTGCCTTTGTAGCCGTGGATGACCCCGTCACGCGGGACTGTATGCGCCATGATCCGCACTGCACAGCTCAGGTTCGCCGCACCGTTTTTAAGCGCCTCGCCAGTGCCCACGTTGCATTTATAGCCGCGTGCCGTGGACGGAAGGATTTGCAGCAATCCGTACCACAGACCGCCACCGCCAACGGCGCTGGCCTTGTAGGTACTCTCGTGCTTGGACAGCGCAGAAAGAAACCCGACCCAGAAGGCACGGCGCGTCGCATCATCTGCCAGAGGGTAATTGGGGCACCAGTTCTGGATGTCTGCCGGCACCAGATTGACCAACGGTTTGCCATGCTGTTTCAGCGCTGACAGCGCCGCCCGCGTCCACAGCGCATGACCGCCTTTGTGTTGAAACCGGGTGCGGGGAAGGTTACCGCGTCTGGCCGGAGGACGCAGATGCGTGTCAAATCGTGGCGGCAGGACGCTGAGGTCCTGGGCGGCCTCTGCTACCGAGGGTGTAACGTCAGTGGAAAGATCGGCACTGTGCGACGCTTCAACCACCGTCGCACGCGCCTTAGGCCGGACCGTATTCTCGGCCACTGCAGGAACGGCAAAGAGCGCGATTGCCGCAGCCTGTATCATCCATTGCATTTTCATCGGCACACTAAGAATGTGATTTAGACAAATTTGCAAGTTTTCGGTCAATCGGTTGGTTTTATTGGAAACAATACGCCCACAAAGCCAATATTCTCGCACTCACCACTGCCAATAGCAGCACAGCAGCACACACAACCTTAAGCGGATTCCCGCCTGCGTAGTGCAAATTCCGCCATATCTCCGCACGCCCGCCACTGTTCCGCCCAATTACAATGGGAAATGTCCATTAACGAAACATGGCACGGATCGATCAACATGAGAGCCCTCAGCGCCTTTATTCAGAAACATGTGCGGCCCAAGGGCAGCCCGCTGCCGTTTTCCCCGCAGGCCGAGGACACGGCACCTGCGTCCACTCCCCTGCCCGCGCTGATCCGCCGTCGGGCTCCGCGCACTGTCATGAACTCCGTGGCGCAAAACCTGCTGCACATCGCTTGCCCTGACCCTACGGCAGAAGATGCGATCCGCGACAAGTATCTCCTCTCGGCCCAGCACCTCGTGCGACAAGAGCGTTGGGAAGATCTGATCTCGGCGATCGGCATTGCCGATCTCAAGCGTCATCTGACACCCGGCGGGATGCCGGTCGCTGAATTGATGGCCTTTGGTGCACGTTCGGATGTGGTCCACGCGGTTGAGCATGCATTGATGGATGGACGCCCCCCAAAGGACGCGCCTTTGCTGGCCGGTATCGAGGCGCTGGAGCATGTGTTGGTAGAGCATTCCGAAAGCTATGTCGTGGCCTGCATTGTAGCACAGGCACACATGGATACAGCTTGGGCATGGCGTGGTACCGGTTGGGATATCGAAGTACCCACACGCAACCGCGAAGCATTCTGCGCTCACTTTGACCGTGCGTCCGACATCATGGAGCCGTTCTGCGCAATTACTGTAGATTCGCCGCTGCTGGCCGCCACCGGCTGTGCACTTTTGGGTGGATCCTCCGAAGACAAACGCCCCGTTGCAGATTGCTACGAAGCGCTGATCGACCTGAACCCGCTGAATCCGCGCCCGATGCGAGCGATGGGCAATCACCTGCTGCCACGTTGGTACGGTTCCTACGCGGAGCTCGAACTTGAAGCGCGCCGTACCGCCGCGCGGACCGCAGACACATGGGGCGCTGGCGGCTACACGTGGGTTCAGTTCGACGCAATTTCCTGCGACGATACGGCTTGCGCCAACCTCGATCTCGACTTTTTCGTCGAGGGTCTGCACGATATTCTGTCCAGACGGCCAAACGCCTACAACGCGAACCTTCTAGCCGCCTATTGCGCGAACTCTGTCGGGCAGTCCTTTTCGGGCAACGACCAAGCCGATCAGGTCCGGAGCCAGATTGCCGATTGTGCGCAATGGATTGTGCGCGAGCACCTGACCGAATTGCACCCGATGATCTGGGCACATGCCGCGCGGGGATTTGACAACAACCTTCGTGTTTATTCCCCCGCACGATTTGCCGCTTCTGGCCGTGACGATGCAATGCGCATCATCTCATCTCTGTTCAGCGCGGAAATTGCATCAGGCAAACGCATTGTTTTCACCGATAACGGACCGATTGCGCAGGCAAGCTGATCCGCGCGGGGCCGATACCGGCTACCCTGTCTTACCGCTACGTAAACAATAATCATTGCGGTCTGTCGCACAATCGCAGATAGAGAAGCCGCAGAGCGGCCAAGCCCTCGGTCCGGCGTGTGTCATGACGCTGCATAATCCGTCCTCATGGCATCACCTCCTCCCTGCGGATCACGTGGGTCGGCAAAATATGTGGCAGGCCCCGATGCAAAACCAATCCGCTGGCTCCGTGACATCTACGGATGAGATCGACCCGATGCCCGTTCGAGTGCTCAAGCGGACATTGCTTGTCGTTCTGGGGCCTTTCTATTTTCTTGGCATCGCCTTTGTTCCTTTGATCTGCTCACGCCGAAAAGGATTTCGCGGCTGGTACTGGCGGCTGGTAAAGCGCGCCTGTTCGCGTCTTTTGTGGTTACTGAGCATCCGCACGCAAATGTCAGACGCGAACAAGCGTGATCTGGCTGCGAACACCGGCAGCATCATCGTCATCAACCACCGCAGTCACTTGGACGGATTCGTGCTGATGGATACTGTTCCGGATGCCAAATGGTTTACCTTCGCGGCCAAGAAAGAACTTTGCGATGCCAAGCTTTTGAGTACCGGATTTAACGGCGCCGGTTTGATACCGATTGACCGTGCATCAGGCTCCGTCGCGATGGATACCCTGACCCAAGCCGTGCGCGAAATGCCGGATCGCCGTTCTGTCGTGCTGTTCCCTGAGGGAACGCGCACGAAGTCTGAGAGCCTTGGTGCCTTCAAAGCAGGTGCCGTTGTCGTGGCGCGCGACACAGGACGCACCATTCTACCTATCGTCATCCACGATTCCGACCGGTTGCTGCCGCCCGGCACATTCGTTCCCAAAAGCGGCACGATCCGTATCGATGCATTGCCGCCCTTTGTCTGTGACCCGAACGCAACCGTGGACGAAGATGTTGACCGGCTCCGCAATATGATGATGGCAGTATTCGACGAAGGGTGAAGGCCCGTGGAAGTGCATCCGCTAGAATGCTCAGACCAGCGCCGGCCGTGGGTCAGTTCGCATCAAGAAAAGTGGAGACCCGCCGCCCGATGTTGCCGTTGCTGACCGCCTGATATTCAAGCTCCAACCCACCTTCTGACAACGTCCTGTCAAACTGCTGGATTTCGTAGCCCCCTTCAGACGTCACAAACAGCGAATATACTGTAAGCGTATCATTCAGAATCCGCGCCCAGACATAAGGTTCGCCCTTCATCGGATCGAGCGGCACCTCTTTGCCAAATACATTCCGCTGCATACGTGCACTGAAAACTTCGTCCCGCTCAGTCGGAGCGAACTGAATCCTGTAGCTTTTGACCTTTCTGTCCCCGTCGCCACCCGTTGTGGCCGTCGACCATTGCACCACAAAGCCGTCATCGTCCTCAGCAATGCTCACAGACATATCACGCTTTGCGGGGGAACCGTCATTTCCGATAATTTCCGCAGAGCCGGTATAGGTGCCGACAAAGGCGCTGATATCCGCGGCCCAAACGCTCCCGGCAATGACGCTCCAGCAAAGCAGTGCTCCTGCCAGCTTTGGTACGTAATGAAGAACAGCTTTCATGGTCTACTCCAATGCAGTCGCGATGCGATCGGGGGCCGCGCAATCCGCCCCTTACGACAAAGATAACCTTCATCTGACACAAAGATAGTGCAAGCAGGAACGAAACCACAGCTTTCGCCTGCCTGACGTCTTTTACACTGCCAGAACCCAAATATCTGCACATGCGGGCCCGCACACGCCGCTTGATACCGCCGCCACCCTTGCAGCACCTCGCGCCCTGTCTTAAGACCAGCAGAACACTACCGCTTAAGAGGGCACAGCATGCTTGATCTGACCTACGACACCCCAAAACCACGCGTCATCGCCGGCGCGAAACACGACTGGGAACTCGTCATCGGGATGGAGGTCCACGCGCAGGTTTCCTCAAACGCGAAACTTTTCTCTGGTGCGTCGACGCAATTCGGTGCCGAGCCAAACTCGAACGTCGCCTTTGTAGACGCGGCCATGCCCGGCATGCTTCCCGTCATTAACGAATACTGCATCGAACAGGCTGTGCGCACGGGCCTTGGCCTGAAGGCCGAGATCAATCTGAAGTCTGCCTTTGACCGCAAGAACTACTTTTATCCCGATCTGCCGCAAGGCTATCAGATCAGCCAACTCTATCATCCCATCGTGGGTGAAGGCGAAGTGCTGGTGGAAATGGGTGATGGCACCGCACGCCTGGTGCGGGTTGAGCGTATCCATATGGAACAGGACGCCGGTAAATCCATCCACGACATGGACCCCAACATGTCTTTCGTGGACCTGAACCGCACGGGTGTCTGCCTGATGGAAATCGTCTCGCGTCCCGACATCCGTGGCCCTGAAGAGGCTGCCGCCTATCTGGCCAAGCTGCGCCAGATCCTGCGCTATCTGGGCACCTGTAATGGCGACATGCAGTCAGGTGCGATGCGCGCAGACGTCAACGTCTCCATCTGCCGTGTCGGCCAGTACGAAAAATACGTCGAAACACAGGACTTCGCCCACCTCGGGACGCGTTGCGAGATCAAGAACATGAACTCCATGCGCTTTATCCAGCAGGCGATCGAAGTCGAGGCCAAGCGCCAGATTGCCATCGTTGAAGGTGGTGGCGAGGTGACGCAGGAAACACGCTTGTTTGATCCCGACAAGCAGGAAACCCGGTCCATGCGGTCCAAAGAAGAAGCGCACGATTACCGCTATTTCCCCGACCCCGACCTCCTTCCGCTTGAGATCGAACAGGCCTGGGTTGATGACATTGCGGCCAACCTGCCCGAACTGCCAGACGCCAAAAAGGCAAGATTTATTGGTGATTTCGGCCTTAGCGACTATGATGCATCGGTCCTGACAGCCGACCTCGACAGTGCCGGGTACTTCGAAGCCGTTGCCAAAGGGCGCGACGGAAAAACATCTGCGAACTGGGTCATTAACGAACTTTTCGGTCGTCTCAAGAAAGACGAAAAGGACATCTCTGAAAGCCCGGTCACACCGGCGCAACTGGGTGCGATTGTCGATTTGATCGCCTCTGACGCGATTTCGGGAAAGATCGCCAAAGACGTATTCGAGATCACCTATACCACAGGTCGCGACCCCGCAGAGATTGTCGAAACCGAAGGCATGAAGCAGGTCACCGACACCGGTGCCATCGAAGCCGCCGTGGACGAAATCATCGCCGCCAACCCCGATCAGGTCGCCAAGGCCCGCGAGAACCCCAAGCTCGCAGGCTGGTTTGTCGGTCAGGTAATGAAGGCAACAGGCGGGAAGGCGAACCCCAAAGCGGTGAACCAGCTCGTCGCGGCAAAGCTCAAGTAAGGCGGGGTCTTCCCCCGCCCTAGCCCTCTGTTCACCTCACATAAAGGGCGGAGCACTTACCGCCCCCCCCACGCCGGAGTACCCGATGCAGACCCCTTTCCGATCCTCGATGATGATGGTCAAACCAGAATGGATCGACATCAACGGCCACCTCAACATGGCCTACTACAACGTTCTTTTCGATGAGTCTGTGGATGAGCTCTATCCGCACATCGGCTTTGGCGAGGCTTATATCAAGGAAACGGGTTGCACCACTTACGTGGCCGAGTGGCACATCCGCTATCTGCGCGAATTGCACGAAGGAAACGAAGTTTACGCCCTCTTCTATCTCATTGATTTTGATGAGAAACGCTTTCACAGCTATTCCGAACTTTATCACAAGGACGGCTGGCTTGCTGCGACGGCCGAAGGGCTGACGCTACACGTGGATCAGAGCGGCCCTCGCGTCGCGCCGATGCCCCAGAACATTCAGGATGCGCTGGCGACCTACAAAGCCGCCCAGACTGAGATGCCGGACCCTGCGAATATCGGCCGTAAGGTCGGCTTGAAGCGCTAAGTCTGCGTTCAGCAGTTACCGCCAACGTCGGCTGCGTTCGTACTCCACAAAGACCTGCGTGCCGACCATGTCTGATCTAACACGCGTTCCCGTTCCAATTCTTCCAGCCTTGGGCTAAAACCACGCGACCACAGAAAGATAGAATTCATGCCCCGCTACGAATACAAAGTCGTTCCCGCCCCGACCAAGGGCCTGAAAGCCAAAGGTGTCAAAGGGGCTGAAGCGCGCTTTGCCCACGCAGTGCAGGAGCTTATGAACGGGCTTGCGGGATACGGATGGGAGTACCAGCGGGCCGAGACCCTGCCCTCGATCGAGCGGTCTGGCCTGACGTCCAGCACAACCGAGTGGCGCAACGTGCTGGTGTTTCGCCGTCTGCGCGAACATGACGCAGAAGCGTTTGCGCCGGAACTTCTGCCGCCACCGCCGTCTGCCGATGATAACCCGGATCAAAACGACGTAGGCACGCCCGCGAAAGCCGATACCGCCGATGCGGAAACTGCAGCCCGCAGCGGCAAAAATACGGACGAAAAATCTGAAATCAAACCTGAAGTCATCGCGGATGATATCGATGGCGCGTTCGACAATGGCGTAGAGGACACCGATAACCTCGCCGACACGTCAAGCACGCTAAAAGCGCTTGCCGCATCTCGAAACCCTTCCAAATCAGAAACTTAGGTTGCGAACTTAAACGTCTAGATCAAGTGCGAGCGCATGAATGCGCCCCATAAGCTCAGGACCGATGGCGCTGTGCACCGCGCGGTGACGCGCCAAACGGTTCAACCCCTTGAATGTCTCGGACCGCACCATCACATTAAAGTGGCTGCCGCCGCCTTCTCGAAAACCGGCGTGTCCACGGTGGCTTTCACTGTCATCTATCACTTCCATCTCGTGCGGGTTCAACGCCGCGCGAAGCCGTTCTTCAATCTCTTGCACTTTCGCCATTTTTTTCTCCTCGCCCCCTTCAATCTCGCACCACAGCGTCTAAACTCACTCGCCTGAGTCGGAAAGGTCGAACACATGAGCAAATCTGATCCCTTTGGTTTCGACATGTCGGTGTCGTCGTCGAAAAAGAAGAACCCGCGCGGCCGTCGTGGCATGTCGGGTGCTTCTGAAACCTCGACCCGCGTATGCGATCACGAAGGATGTGAGGACGCGGGCAAATACCGCGCCCCGAAGGCACCCGATGTGCTTGATGACTATTTCTGGTTCTGCCAGCAGCACGTGCGCGAGTACAATCTGAAATGGAACTTCTTCCACGGCACCACCGAGGCCGAGATGAACGCGCAGCTGAGCGAGGACAAGGTCTGGGAGCGCAAGACCAAGCCGCTGGGCGACCCCGAAGCGCGTGCATGGGCACGTCTTGGCATCGAGGACCCGCATCAGGTTCTGGGCAAGAACGCGACGCAGAACCCCGGCAAGGGCCCACAAGCAGGACGCCGCCTGCCGCCGACCGAACGCCGCGCTGTAGAGATTCTGGAGGTCAAAGACAACATGACCAAGCCGGAAATCCGCAAGGCCTACAAGATGCTGATCAAGGTGCTTCACCCCGACATGAACGGCGGCGACCGCAGTCAGGAAGACCAGTTGCAACAGGTCATGTGGGCGTGGGACCAGATCAAAGGCAGCCGCAGTTTTAAAGACTAGTACACGGCAGCAGTACACACGCGAAAAGGAGCCCGGTTTGGACTATCCATATGATTTAGGGCGCTTTTCGCGTGTTGTGACGACCGATAGTGCTGAGGCACAGATTTGGTTCGATCGAGGCCTGAACTGGATTTACGGTTTCAACCACAAAGAAGCGATTGCCTGTTTCAAGCGCGCCACTGCCGCTGATCCGTCCTTTGCGATGGCACATTGGGGCCATGCCTATGCCGCTGGTCCGAATTACAACATGCCATGGGTGCTTTACGATTCCAAAGGGCGCGCAGAGGCGCTTGCTGAAGCTTATGATGCCACACAAGCCGCTCTCGCAAATGTTGGGACCGCGTCAGCCCCCGAGGCGGCTTTGATCATAGCGCTGAGTGCCCGATACCCACAGCGCGATCCGGTTGAAGATATGGCACCGTGGGATAAATCCTTTGCCGATGGGATGCGGAGCGTTCAGGCCAGTTTTCCGGATGATGCGGAAATCGCGACGATCTTTGTGGACGCCCTGATGAATCTGACCCCATGGGCGATGTGGGATCTTCCGAGCGGTGCGATCGCTTCCGGCGCTGCTACGGCAGAAGCCCGCGCCGTGCTTGAGCGGCACATGGCCTTGCCCGGCGGCATGGTCCACCCCGGCATCCTTCATCTCTATGTACATCTGATGGAAATGTCGCCCTTCCCAGAAAAAGCACTGAAAGCAGGCGATGTCCTGCGGACACTGGTGCCCGATGCGGGCCATCTGGTACATATGCCCAGTCACATCGACGTGCTTTGCGGGCATTATGAAAACGTGGTGCGTTGGAACGAGCGGGCAATCGAGGCGGACCTGAAGTATTACGAGGCCGAGGGTGCCTTCAACATCTACACCGGCTACCGTCAGCACAATTACCACTTCGTGATCTACGGCGCTTTGTTCCTTGGCCAGTTCGAGCCCGCCATGGAGGCGGTGCGGGGCATGGATGAAACCACACCGGACGCTTTGCTGGAAATAACCTCCCCCCCGATGGCGGACTTTTTCGAGGCCTATCTCAGCATGGAGCCACATGTTCTGATCCGCTTTGGCATGTGGGAAGAAATCCTCAAGCTGCCGCTGCCGGAAGACCATGAGATCCGCTGCACCAAGGTTGCGATGATTGAATATGCAAAGGCGCTGGCATTGTCCGCACTTGGCCGGGTGCCGGAAGCTGAAGCACAGCATAAAGTCTTCATCGCGGCAAAGGCGCGTGTCCCCGAAAGCCGTCTGCTGCATAATGTGCGCGCCATTGATTTGCTGGAAATCGCGACCGCCATGCTTGACGGCGAATTGTCGTACCGCAAAGGCGACTACGTGTCGGCATTTGCACGTTTGCGCGATGCAGTGGCGCTGGATGATGCCCTGCCCTACGACGAGCCTTGGGGCTGGATGCAGCCCACACGTCACGCGCTCGGGGCATTGCTGTTAGAGCAAGGTCACGCAGCCGAAGCAGAAGAGGTCTTTCGTCAGGACCTGGGTCTTGCCCCCGGCTTGCCCCGCGCCTGTCAGCATCCCGACAACGTCTGGGCCTTGCGCGGGCTTCACGACTGTCTGGCCGCACAAAGCAAAACCCAAGAGCTTGCGCACGTCAGGCTGCGTCTTGATCTGGCAGAAGCACGTGCGGACCGTCCTGTCACCGCCGCCTGCGGTTGTGCACAGGTTGCCATGCGAACAGGCAGGTCCATATAACTGGCCTGAAGGGGGAATAAACCCTTAGGCCTACCCTTGCAGGTGGCACGGATTTGTTGCACCACGTGGGGGACTTTAGTCTCTCGACAGAGCTTGAATGAAAGGACGACCCAATGGCCGACGGCGCGCTGGATATCGACACAAAACCAACCAAGGAAATCAGCGTCCGCGACGTTTTCGGCATTGATACAGACATGGTTGTCAAAGGCTTTGAGGAGCGTACCGAGCGTGTGCCGGATCAGGACAGCACGTACAAGTTCGACCCTGATACCACGCTGGCGATCCTTGCGGGCTTTGCGCACAACCGCCGCGTCATGGTGCAGGGCTACCACGGTACAGGTAAATCGACCCACATCGAGCAGGTGGCAAGCCTTCTGAACTGGCCCTGTGTGCGTGTAAACCTCGACAGCCACATCAGCCGGATCGATCTTATCGGTAAGGACGCGATCAAGTTACGTGACGGAAAACAGGTCACCGACTTTCAGGAAGGCATTCTGCCATGGGCTCTGCGTAACCCTACTGCCATCGTCTTTGATGAATATGACGCGGGGCGTGCAGACGTTATGTTCGTGATCCAGCGTGTGCTGGAAGTGGACGGCAAGCTGACGCTTCTGGACCAGAACAAAGTGATCGAGCCGCACCCCTATTTCCGTATCTTTGCCACCGCAAACACTGTGGGTCTGGGCGACACAACTGGCCTTTACCATGGCACGCAGCAGATCAACCAAGGCCAGATGGACCGCTGGTCACTGGTGGCGACGCTGAACTATCTGTCGATTGACGCGGAAACGGCGATCGTTCTGTCCAAGAACCCGCACTACAATACCGACAAGGGCCGCAAGACCGTAAAGCAGATGGTCACAGTGGCCGACCTGACACGCACTGCCTTTATGAACGGCGAACTGTCGACGGTTATGTCGCCACGTACGGTCATCGCTTGGGCGCAAAACGCTGAGATTTTCCGCAACGTCGGCTATGCGTTCCGTCTGTCCTTCCTCAACAAATGTGACGAGCTGGAGCGCCAGACAGTTGCAGAGTTCTACCAGCGTCTGTTCGACGAGGAACTGCCAGAGAGCGCTGCAAGTGTGAGTTTGGGCTAAGGGGCGCGGATTTCACATCAGAAATCTGGCAGATCTCCTGCGGGAGGTCTGCGTCTGTAACCGACGGGGGAGACCGAGTTGAGCAAACCATCTGACAATCCCGCAGACGCGTTCAAAAAGGCGCTGGCCGAAGCTTCTAAAGTGATGGCCAACGATACCGAACTTACGGTCTCCTACTCCGTTGATCCGTCAGGCCTGTCCGGCGACACCATGCGACTGCCGCAGGTATCGCGCCGCATGACCCGCGAAGAGGTGTTGCTGGCACGCGGCACCGCAGACGCGCTTGCGCTCAATCGACGCTATCACAACGGCCAGACCCACGCCCGCTACCAGCCGCAGGGCGAGATGGCGCGGGACCTTTACGAAGCGATGGAAACCGCGCGGTGTGAAGCCGTTGGTGCCCGCGACATGCCCGGCACAGCGACCAATATCGACGTCAAAATCAAATACGAAGCGCAGCGCAAAGGCTATGATCAGGCCAAGCAGGCCAGTGATGTGCCGCTTGCAACGGCGGCCGGCTATCTTGTGCGCCATCTGGCCACGGGCCGCGATTTGCCGGCGGGTGCCGAGAACGCGATGGAGCTGTGGCGCGGTTTCATTGAAGATCAGGCCGGTGGCACGCTCGAAAATCTAAATGACATCCTCGAAGACCAATCGGCCTTTGCCAAGCTCGCACGACAAATGATCTCCGATCTGGGCTATGGCGATCAGTTGGGCGACGACCCCGACGCGCTGGACGAGGATATGGAAGACGAAGCCGAAGACGGTGCAGAAGAGGAGCAGGACCCTGACAGCACCGGCCAGGACGATCAGGAAGAGGACGAGGCGGAAGGTTCTGCCGAGCAATCCCAAGAAGAACAGCAAGACAGCGCCGAAGCGCAGGTCAGCATGGACGATATGGCTGATCAGGAAATGGGTGACGAGGCGGAAATGCCTGAAGGCGATGCCCCGATGGAGCCGCCTGCCCCACAGCCTGTATCAGACGCCGATCCCAACTATCTTGTCTATATGGACAGTGAAGACGAGGTTATTGGCGCAGAAGATCTCGCCGATCCGGTTGAGCTGGAACGTCTGCGCGCCTACCTTGACCAGCAGCTTGAGCCCCTGAAAGGGGCGGTCAGCCGTCTGGCCAACAAGTTACAACGCCGTCTTCAAGCCCAGCAGAACCGTTCTTGGGAGTTTGATCTTGAAGAAGGCACGCTGGATGCGGGCCGGCTGGCGCGTATCGTGGCGAACCCCACAACGCCGCTCAGCTTCAAGGTCGAGAAAGACACAGAATTCCGTGACACCTGCGTGACGCTGCTTTTGGATAACTCGGGATCGATGCGCGGTCGGCCTATCTCTATCGCGGCGATCTGCGCAGATGTTCTCGCCCGCACGCTTGAGCGTTGCAACGTGAAGGTTGAGATCCTCGGCTTTACCACCCGTGCGTGGAAGGGCGGACAAGCCCGTGAAGCATGGTTGAACGAGGGCCGTCCGGTACAGCCCGGCCGTCTGAACGACCTGCGTCACATCATCTACAAATCTGCCGATGCGCCATGGCGGCGGACCCGCGACAATCTGGGTCTGATGATGAAAGAAGGTCTGCTGAAAGAAAACATCGACGGTGAAGCACTGGAATGGGCGCACCGCCGGATGATGGCACGTCACGAGGCCCGCAAAATTTTGATGGTGATCAGTGATGGCGCACCTGTGGACGATTCCACCCTGTCGGTAAACCCTGCCAACTATCTGGAAAAGCACCTGCGTGATGTGATCGCCATGGTCGAGAAAAAGCGCGCGGTCGAGCTTTTGGCCATTGGTATCGGGCACGATGTGACACGCTATTACGACCGCGCCGTTACCATTACGGATGTGGACCAGCTGGCCGGTGCCATGACAGAGCAGCTCGCAGCCCTGTTTGACAGTGACCCGAGAGCACGGGCGCGCGTGATGGGCATGCGCCGAGCAGGCTGAGGGTACCGTATTAAATCTAAGAACCAAGCGAAGGAGGGGCCAATGTTCCAGAGTTTCGAGGTCACTGCACGACCGGAACAGGGGCCGCCCCGACTGAAGGCCTTGCGTCAGGAACTGATCGGCGAAGGGCTGGACGGTTTTCTGATTCCCCGCGCTGATGCGCATCAAGGTGAATATGTCGCCCCTCATGATGACAGGCTGGCGTGGCTCAGCGGCTTTACCGGCTCTGCCGGATTCTGTTGTGCATTGCGCGACGTTGCCGGTGTCTTCATCGACGGGCGCTACCGCACGCAGGTCAAGGCGCAGGTGGCGGCGGACTTCACTCCCGTCCCTTGGCCCGAAGTATCACTTGCGGAATGGCTAAAAGAACAGTTGCCGCAAGGGGGCAAGGTCGGATTTGATCCTTGGTTGCACACACCGGGCCAGATTGCGCTGACCACGGATGCACTGGCGGGCACAGGCATTGTCCTGCAAACCTGCGATAACCTTGTTGATCGCATCTGGACGGATCAGCCAGCGCCGCCAATGCTGCCTGCTAAACCTCATCCGATCGAATTTGCAGGCGAAAGCCATGCCTCCAAACGCGAGCGGCTCGCAAAAGACTTGGCGGAGGCTGGCCAATTGGCGGCGGTGATAACCCTGCCCGACAGCCACAACTGGTTGCTGAATATCCGCGGTGCGGACATACCGCGTAATCCGGTCGCTCATGGATTTGCTGTTCTGCATTCAGACGCCACTGTTGATCTCTATATGGCTGCGGAAAAGCTGGGCGGGATCATGGATTACCTCGGATCTGATGTCAGGTGCCACGCGCCGGATGCCTTCCTGCCTGCGTTGCAGCGTTTGGACGGCCCCGTGAGATTGGATAAACAAACTGTACCTTTGATCGTGGCTGATGCTCTGGGTGAGCGGTTGCAGTGGGGGGACGATCCCTGCGCGATGCCCAAAGCCTGCAAGAACGAGGCCGAAATCTCGGGCTCAGCTGCAGCACATCTGCGCGATGGGGCGGCCCTATGTGAGCTTCTGGCATGGCTTGACGCGCAGGCTCCCGATACCGTCACCGAAACCGAGGTTGTCTCCCAGCTTGAGGCCGCGCGCCGCCGCGATAATGCCTTGCAAGACATCAGCTTTGAAACGATTGCAGGGACCGGCCCGAACGGCGCGATCATGCATTACCGTGTGACAGAAGAAACAGACAGCCTGCTTGAAGAGGGTCAGCTAATCGTGCTCGATTCCGGCGGGCAGTACCTTGACGGCACGACCGATATTACCCGCACCGTTGCCATTGGCACACCTCCCGCTGAGGCGCGGGCGGCTTTTACCCGCGTCCTGTCGGGAATGATCGCCATGAGCCGCTTGCGGTGGCCGGAGGGGCTTGCGGGCAGTCACATCGAGGCTGTAGGGCGGATGCCGCTTTGGCTGGCCGGACAGGACTTCGATCACGGGTTGGGACATGGTGTAGGCGCGTACCTCAGCGTGCATGAAGGACCGCAACGGCTGAGCCGGATCAGTCAGGTTCCGCTACAGCCCGGCATGATCCTGAGCAACGAACCCGGATACTACCGCGAGGGAGCCTTTGGTATCCGCATCGAAAACCTGCTGGTTGTGCGCAAGGCACCTGCCCTGCCCGGCGGCGACGACCACCGCAAGATGTTGTGCTGGGAAACCCTTAGTTTTGCCCCCATCGACAAGCGTTTGATTGATCCTGAACTGCTGGACCAAGACGCACGCGACTGGCTTAACAGCTATCACGCAGAGGTTGCGGAAAAGATCGGGCCACGACTATCGTCTGCCACGAAACTATGGTTGGATGCGGCGACCGCACCGATCTAGAAAAGTGTGCTATCCATATTGGGGAAGAGAAACATGGCAAGTCACATCAAGATTACAAAAGCACCGGGTACGTGGACGGTACGCGCGGGCGGTGCCGTGCTGGGCGAAAGCAGCGCTGCGTTGGAATTGCGGGAAGGTGACTACCCACCAGTGATCTATTTCCCCCGCTCCGACATCGCCATGGCGTTTCTCGATGCAAGCGACGAGACAAGCCATTGTCCCCACAAAGGGGATGCGAGCTATTATTCGGTTATCACAAAAAGCAGAACGCTCAGCAATGCCGTCTGGTCTTATGAAGCGCCGAAGGATGCCGTCAGCGAGATCAAAGATTATCTGGCATTCTATGACATGGACGAAATCGCAGTAGAGCAGATTTAACCTGCTGAATGCACAGCCTGATAAAAACAATGCCGCCCTTGAGGCGGCATTTTTAGTTTTTAAGGTGTATCCCAAAAGCCTGGGAAGCAGCGGGCCGGTATCGCAAAGATATCTCCGGCCCGTTGGAAGTTGCTTATGAGCCTGTCGTCGTTACAGGCGTTTCTTCTTCCGCAACGGTTGTAGGCAC
The DNA here is from genome assembly GCF_000622385.1 of Sulfitobacter noctilucicola. Lineage (NCBI taxonomy): Bacteria > Pseudomonadati > Pseudomonadota > Alphaproteobacteria > Rhodobacterales > Roseobacteraceae > Sulfitobacter > Sulfitobacter noctilucicola. Next base: position 2,776,000 of record NZ_JASD01000008.1, on the reverse strand, counting down.
TTCACCCTCATCTTCTTCAGCTGTGACTGGTGCTTCCTCTTCTTCAACACCCGTCGCAGGAGCCTCTTCTTCTGCAGCCGCATCCGGGGTCTCTTCTTCGGCCTCAGGTGGTGTCGGCGCAGGATCAGAAATCGCGATCGGATTGCTGATCCAGGAAAGGTCCGCAGCAAGGTCTGCCGCCACTGTATTCTCAAGAAGCGCCATTACCACGCCGTCATAAAGAACTTCGGTGTCCGTGCCAGCGGAGGCTGCGCGGAAACGCAGGTCTTCAGCGTTTAGACTGATTGGCTCGCCCGCACCATTGGTCAGAACCAGAACGTCCTCAGCCAAATTGAAATCGGTTACGACCACCACTTCCTGATCAGCTAGATCAACGCCGACGGCACGGATTTCGTCCTCGCCTGCTCCGCCCGTTATGACATCACCGTCGTTGCCGGAGATCGTATCATTGCCAGCACCGCCATTCAGCGTATCCGCAATTGTGTCTGTGGCCCCAAGTGACGTGCTCTCGCCGCGCGGTACATCGTAACCTACGATAACATCCCCACCATCGCCACCATCGGCAACATCTGCCCCCAAGCCAGTCTCGATCCGATCTGCATTGTCGCCGCCATTCATGGTGTCGTCGCCGTCACCACCCAGAAGCACATCCTGACCGGCCTCACCATTCAGCAGATCGTCGCCCGGATCACCGCGCAGCACGTCGTTACCGTTACCGCCGTTCAGGACATCATCATCCGACAGGCCCCAAAGGGTGTCGTTGTCGTTGTCGCCCTCCAGCAGGTCAGCGCCAGAACCGCCAACTAGGAAATCGTCGCCAGTGCCACCGTTCAACGTGTCATCGTCGCCGAAACCGCGAATTTCATCATCGCCGTCTGCGCCGGAGATGTCGTCATCCGCACCTGTACCGGAAATGGTGTCATCGCCATCGGTGCCGGTGACGGGATCAGGTGTCGGGTCAACGTTCACGTTCGCCAGCCATGATGTGTCAGCGGCAAGTGCTTCGGCATCTGTATTCTGCAAGACAGCCATCAATGTGCCACCGTACAGAACATTGGTGTCTGTGCCATTTTCAGCTGCGACGATGGAATAGCCGTCATCATCAGCATCCCAGCTTAATTCAGGCCCGTTGGTCGACGTCAGCAACAGCTGGTCTTCCTCAGGATCGAAATCAGTGATTACGACACTGCCGCCGCCTTCCTGGTCAATGCCAAGGCTCCGGATAAAGTCAGCACCACTGCCGCCGGTGATGGTATCGTCAAGGTTACCTGTGATCGTATCGTCGCCATCGCCGCCGTTCAATACGTCAGCCTGGTCATCATCGGATCCCGCAGGGACGCCTTCAGTTACGGGCAGGTTGTAGCCTGAAATCCGGTCATCGCCCTCACCGCCGTCAACGGTGTCGGCACCATAGCCGGTCTGGATCAGGTCATCGCCGGCGCCGCCCAACAGCATATCGTTTCCTGCGCCGCCAAGGATGGCGTCATCACCGTCGCCGCCGTCCAACATATCATCGCCATCATCGCCGCGCAGAGTGTCGTTCCCTGCGTCGCCGGTAATCGTGTCATCCCCTTCACGACCCCAGAGAGTATCCTCGCCATCACCACCCTGCATGTCGTCGCTGCCGGTGCCGCCGATAACAAAGTCATTGCCCGTGCCGCCGGCCAGCGTGTCTTCACCGCCGAAGCCGCGCACTTCATCGTTGCCTGCCAACCCGTCCAGCAGATCATTGCCACCCGTGCCGTTCAGCTGGTCGTCGCTGTCTGTGCCCTCCTCGGGGGGAGGAGGAGATACCGCATCATCGTCATCGTCCTCAAAGAGGTAAGCCAACAAACCAAGTGCAAGAAGGGGCAGAATTGTGAAAGCGAGCATGGCAGCAAAGCTCCTTTGTATGAATTAACTTTTCCAAAGCATACCGGTTGCAAGCAGCAAAGCTACTTTAAATACAAAGAGAATCGTCTGAATTGATGCATTGGTGGAAACAATATGCGGGACAGTCGGTTCATTACCCAACCTACTGACACACTTAAGAATGTTCTTCCGCAGCCGTAGCGGCTAAAGCCCTGTTATATGCCTTGAGCGCATCAACGTGGAACAGCGCGCCCAAAAGTTCCGGCGGCGCATTGGCCGAGAGTGTCACCACCGGAATAAACCGCGCCCCGCTCGCGTCAAAGATTGGCATTGCGGATTCAAGCGTGGCGGTCCCATCGATATACGTCCCCTCATCTATCAGGGTCCAACAGGCCTCTTCATCTGCCGCGCGCGCATCTTCAGGTCTGCGCATGATGCGCGCCACCATGAACATCCCAAGCAAATAGGCCTGCGGGCCAGCCGCCAGATGGATACCCCGCCGTTCGATCTGGGTGAGGAAGAAACTGCGGTCAACAATCCGGCTGGCCAGAGCGGTGGACATACTGACAGCCACCATCACGGCCAATCCAGTCTGCCAATCCCCCGTCAACTCAAAAACAATCAGCGTGGTCGATATAGGCGCCCCCAGCACCGCAGCCGCAACAGCACCCATACCTGCAAGGGCATAAAGAGAGGACGATCCCGACACATCGGGGAAGACACCGGTGGCTACCAGACCGAACGCAAGACCCGTCAGGGCACCGGTCATCAAAGAGGGCGAAAATACGCCGCCCGCCATGCGCCCCCCCAGAGTGATCGCCACCGCAGCAACCTTGAGGATGGCAAATACAATAACTTCATAAAGGCCAAGTTCTCCGGTCAGGGCCAGCGACATCGTCTCATATCCGACCCCAATAATATGCGGGAACCACAATGCGATGATGCCAAGCAGCGCACCTGCCACCGCTGGCCGCAACCAGCGTGGCCAACCGGTACGGGCTTGCAGGTAATTGCCGAAATCCTCGGCCCAGAAGATGCTGCGCATCAATGCGACAGCGACCAGTCCACAGGTCAAACCAAGCAACAAAAAGGCGGGAAGTTCGACGTAAAACTGCAAATCACCATAGGTCGGGAGCACGAATTCGGTCACCCCGCCAAATTCGATACGGTTGATTACGGTGCCTGCCACACTGGCAATTACGATCGGTGCAAAGGCGTGGACCGCGAAGTGCCGCAGGACGACTTCAAGCGCGAAAAGCGCACCGGCAATCGGCGCATTAAAGCTCGCCGAGACCCCCGCAGCCACTGCGCACCCCAACAGGTCGCGCCCTGTGATTCCGTCTGCGTTGATCCGCTTGCAAACCCAGGTCGAGATGACACCGGCCATGTGAACAACCGGCCCCTCACGTCCCGAAGACCCTCCGGTTCCGAGCGTGATGAGCGATGCAATCGCAGAGGCGATACCTGCTTTTGTTTCAACACGCCCGTCGTGCAGCGCTGCCCCGAGAATGACATCCCCGACCGTACGTGCACGTGCATCATTGGTGAAATGATGCAGAATGACGCCGACAACGAGACCGCCAATAGTCGGGATCAAGACGACCCAGTACCATTCCAGACCACTGATAAATGTATGTAAGCTCTGGACATCTTCGGTGCCGTAAACTGTCGACTGAAGCCAATAGATGCCTTTGCGGAAAAACAGTGCCGCAAAGCCGGCCGCGATCCCGATCAATAAAGCGATGAACCAGAATGTAATCTTGCCCGGTCCTTTGTGCCGGATCACATTAAGACCGTTCCTGCATGAGGTGACAGCCAGCGTCACTTGTTGGGACAGAAACGAGGGGGCGGGTTCGCTCATGCTATGTACCCCCCTTGCACCATCAGCCCGCCAACAATGCCTCTGCGGCCGCGCGGGCAGCGTCGGTGATGGTGTCACCGGACAACATCCGCGCCACCTCGTCCACCCGTTCAGGCGGAGACAGCGGCGTGACGGTCGACGTGGTCATCCCCTTTGCGACACCCTTGGCGACCCGCCAGTGGTGCCCGCCAAGGGCCGCAACCTGTGGCGAGTGTGTCACGACAAGCACCTGGCCGTCAGCGGCCAATGATTTCAATCGTCGTCCCACTGCGTCGGCAGTGGCCCCGCCGACACCGCGGTCAATTTCGTCGAAAATCAGCGTCAGACCCGACTGCCCTTGGGTCAGACAGACTTTCAATGCCAGCAAAAAGCGGCTGAGCTCGCCACCCGAAGCGATCTTGCCCAGCGGTCCGGCAGGTGCGCCCGGGTTGGTGGCGACGGTAAAGCTTACGGCATCGCGTCCGTCCGGCCCTGCGACCTCTTCGGTGATCTGCGTGGCAAAGACGGCGCGCTCCATCTTGAGCGGCGCAAGTTCAGCCGATACGGCCTTGTCCAGCTTTGATGCAGCCTTTGTGCGCGCTGCAGTCAATGCCTCGGCAGCAGCATCATAGGCGCGCTCAGCATCATGAACAGCTGCCTCCAGTGCCGCCTGCGCGGCCTCTCCGGCGTCTAGCGCGTCCAGCTTTGTGCGCAGGGTTCCGGCAAAGCCTGCCAGATCATCCGGGCTAACATTGTGCTTTCGGGCCAGTGCACGAATGGCAAACAGCCGCTCTTCGGCCTCTTCCAGTTCGATCGGGTTGAATGACATCGCGTCAATCGCATCGGCTACGCCACTCATCGCTTCATCCAGCTCGATCATAGCGCGGTTCAGCGCAGCCATCGGCGCTTCCAGCGCACCTTCGGCTCTTGCCGCAGCACCATCAAGCCAGCGCAGCGCGTCGCTCAAGTGGCGTTCGGCCCCTTCCTGCCCCATCATCTCATAGGCGTTGACGACATCGGAGCGGATCTTCTCTGCTCCCTGCATCAGCCGGCGTTTGGTATCAAGTGCGGCTTCTTCGCCCTCTTGCGGATCGAGCTTGTCGAGCTCCGCTACGGCATGGCGCAGGAATTCTTCTTCTGCCCGGATTGCCTCACGCTCTGCCTCAGCCACAGCAGCGGCCTTGCGTGCAGCAGCCAACGCAGACCAGCTTTGCCGGACTTTGTCGCGCTTTGGCCCGTTGCCAGCGAAATCATCCAGTATCGCCCGATGGCCGCGTGGGTTCAAAAGACCACGATCATCATGCTGCCCGTGCAGTTCCACCAGCGTCTCGGACAGCGCGCGCAGCACCTCGCCAGAGCACCGACGGTCATTGACCCATGCTGTCTTGCGGCCGTCTGCGCTGTTGATGCGCCGCAGGATCAGCTCGTTCCCGGCAGGTAGACCCGCCTCTTCCAGCACGGCGTGGGCCGGATGATCCGCAGGCAGATCGAACCAAGCCGTCACTTCGCCTTGTGCAGCCCCTTGCCTGACCAGATCGGCCCGCCCGCGCCAACCTAGAACAAAACCCAATGAATCCAACAGGATCGACTTGCCTGCGCCAGTTTCACCAGTCAACACGTTCAAGCCCGGCTGAAACCCAAGTTCCAGCCGATCAATGATCAACATGTCGGAAATATCAAGTCCGCGCAGCATTGTCGTTTCCGTTAAGCGGGGATGCCCCCGCGCCTACAACCACTCGCCCTTGATCGTCTGGCGATAGAGACCGGCCAACCAGTTGTCCTTGAAGAAGGCAGGCTCAAGACCCCTGCCCGTCAGCAATTTGTAGCTGTCTTCGTACCACTCGGTCGACTGGAAGTTATGACCCAAGATCGCGCCTGCAGTCTGGGCCTCTTTGGTCAGACCCAGCGAAAGATAGCTTTCCACCAAGCGGTGCAATGCCTCTGCCGTGTGCGTCGTGGTCTGGAAATCCTCTACCACAACACGGAAGCGATTGATGGCGGCTGTATAATGGTCACGGCGCAGATAGTACCGCCCGATCTCCATCTCTTTGGCCGCAAGGTGGTCAAAGGCCAGATCGAATTTCAGGATCGCGGATTTCGCATATTCGCTGTCAGGATATATCTCGATCACTTCACGCAAGGACTGCAGCGCCTGAAAGGTCAGGCCCTGATCGCGGCCCACTTCGTCAATCTGGTCATAATAGCTGAGCGCCAACAGATATTGCGCATAGGCCGCATCGTCATCGTCAGGATAAAAATCGATGAAACGCTGGGCTGAGGACCGACTGTTGGGGTAATCTTTGTCGCGGTGATAGGCGAAAGCCTGCATTATCAGGGCACGGCGTGCCCAATCGGAATACGGATAAAGCCGTTCAATTTCAGAGAAATAGAACGCCGCCTCGCCCGCCTGTTTGCGGTTCAACTCATATTCACCACGTTCGAAAATCTGCTCGGCGGAGTATGTCTCCAACGGGATTTCCTCGGGGTTGAAAAAGCTGCCACCCACGCGCCCCGCATTGCGGTTGCCGCCACATGCTGCAAGCGTTGCGACGACAAGCACTGTGCCGATCACCTTTGCAGCCGATCCCGCCCTGCTCATGCCTGAACCTCTTGCATCTTCACACCTATGGTCTTTGCAACCTTCTTAACCACTTGCTAGCACATTAATCTGCAATGCAAAACGCCGATTGACCCCGATTTGCAGGCGATCCGCAAAGAAGGTTCACGTTTGTGGTATCGGTATAGGTACAACTGAACTGAACCGGTTTCAATCATGCGGATGAAGGTTCAGTCGCGAAGGGTCACGCAACCTGCGGAATTTCGTCCCAAACCAGACCGTAGCCCGGCAAACGCTGCGCCATTGCCCCGTCACATTCGACCAGACGCACAGCGCCCGGCGTCGCAAAAAGCTTGCGCAACAAGGTGTTGGTCAGGGAATGGCCCGCACGGATGCCGGTGTAGTGTCCGATCATCGGCGCACCGGCCAAAGCCAGATCGCCCAATGCATCAAGCATCTTGTGGCGCACAGGCTCATCCGCATAACGCAGGCCACCGGGGCTCACCACACGGTCACCGTCAAATACCACGGCGTTTTCGCCAGAGTTTCCACCCAAGGCCAGACCGTTTGCCTGCATTGCCACCACGTCCGCCTGACGGCAGAACGTGCGGCTGTCGCAAAGCTCGCGGGCGAAGGACCCGTTGTTCATGACCAAAGACTTCTTCTGGTGGCCAATGGCCGCATCCGCGAAATCGATCTCAAAGTCGATACGCATGGTGTCGGAAGGTGAAAGCGTCGCGGTTGCGTCGCCTTCTGTCACAGTCACGGTCTTCAGAACTTCGAACGCCATGACGGGCGCGGCCAAACGGCGAATACCGCGCTGCATGAAGCTGCGCACAAACGGTACGGCAGAACCATCAAGGATCGGAACTTCGGGACCGTCGATTTCAATCAAAGCGTTATGAATACCGCAACCTGCGAGGGCCGCCATCAGATGCTCTACCGTGGACACAGAAAGTCCGGCAGCATTTTCAAGCTTGGTGCACAGTGGAGAACGGTTCACACAATCCCAGCGGGCGGGGATCAGCCGGTCGCCCAGCGACACATCGGTCCGCTTGAACCAGATTCCATGATGGGCACCGGCAGGGCGTACTGTGACGGTCGCAGGAGCACCGGAATGCAAACCTTTGCCGTCAAAGCTGACCGGTGATTTAATGGTGGTCTGCACGTGTGTTAACCTCAAGTTCATAGATCGCTGTCTAAGTTGACAATGATCTAGGGCCTGAGACGGTTCCGCTCAACTCAATCTTTGCAACGGTCTGAAACATGACTGTAACAGATGGGCGCAAAGACGCCTGTCTCGCTTTAAGCCCCTGATCTACAATAGAAAAAGGCCGCTCGAAAGCGGCCTTTTTTGTAACATTGTGAGGTGTTTAGTTCGCCTGACGACGCAAAAACGCAGGGATTTCGATGCGTTCCTGATCTGGATCCTGCTCTTGTGCGGGCTGTGGAGCGGCTGCAACACGAGGCTGTGGCTGCTGAACACTTGGCTGCTGACGCGCAGGACGCTGCTGCTGAGGCTGCGTTTCGCCTTCGGCGTGACCGGTCATCCGGTTGATCAAAGAGTTGATCCCGAAGCGAGGCTTTTCACCACCGGCCTGACCACCTGCGGGCGCGGAGGCTGCCGGACGCTGCTGCTGTGGCTGCTGGTCGGGGTTGGTCTTTTGTGCAGCGGCGCGCAAACGGGCCAACGCCTCTGGTGATGGTGTGCCGGGTGCTGGTGCGCGCGGTGCGACAAATGTTTCTGGCTCTGCTTCGATGTCTTCTTCACGGCGCGGTTCGAACGCTGCGACCTGCGGCTGATAGGCCGGTGCGGGAAGCTCATCCGCATCGGATGTCTCTTCGGCAAAGATATCTTCGGCCTGCTCCTGCTCGGCAGCGCGACGCACATCCAGTTCTTCGAACAGAGGAGCCTGCTCTTCTTCCTGGGTTGTCGCCTCTGTCGCTGACATGGCCACTGCGGCAGCAGGTGCGGCCGTTTCCTGTGTGATCGTCTGCTGTGGCAGGGGCTTGCTCATGGAACGGCGTGGCACAGGCATTTCTGTGTTCACATCCATTGCGTCAATGCCCGTTGCAACAACGCTGACGCGCATCAGACCACCAAGGCTTTCGTCCATTGTGGAACCGACGATGATATTCGCTTCTGGGTCCACTTCTTCGCGGATGCGGTTGGCCGCTTCGTCCAGTTCGAACAGGGTCAGATCGGCACCGCCCGTGATGTTGATCAAAACGCCCTTCGCGCCGCGCAGGCTGATTTCGTCCAGCAGCGGGTTCGCGATGGCCTTTTCGGCGGCCTGAATGGCGCGATCTTCGCCCTCGGCTTCGCCTGTACCCATCATCGCCTTGCCCATTTCGTCCATCACGGCGCGAACATCAGCAAAGTCGAGGTTGATCAGGCCCGGACGGACCATCAGGTCGGTCACGCCCTTCACACCTTGGTACAGAACATCGTCTGCCATGGAGAAGGCTTCGGTAAATGTGGTCTTTTCATTCGCCAGACGGAACAGGTTCTGGTTTGGAATGATGATCAGCGTATCGACGACCTTTTGCAGCGCCTCGACGCCGTCCTCGGCCTGACGCATGCGCTTGGCACCCTCAAACTGGAACGGCTTGGTGACAACACCAACGGTCAGAACACCAAGTTCACGTGCAGCTTGTGCGATGATTGGCGCAGCACCTGTCCCTGTACCGCCGCCCATACCGGCAGTGATAAAGCACATGTGCGCACCTGCGAGGTGATCGACGATCTGTTCGATAGATTCTTCCGCGGCGGCGGCACCTACCGTGGCGCGGGCCCCTGCCCCCAATCCTTCGGTAACCTTGATCCCCAGCTGAACGCGGTTTTCCGACTTCGCCTGCTGAAGCGCCTGCGCATCTGTATTGGCGACAACAAAATCAACGCCGTCCAGTTCTTTTTCGATCATGTTGTTGACCGCGTTGCCACCGGCACCACCCACACCGAAAACGGTGATACGTGGTTTGAGGTCCTCTTGACCGGGCATCGATAGATTGAGTGTCATGTGCTGTCCGCCTGTTGTTTTAGCCCATGTCCCAAGGGCACTTTCCGACTTAGATTTCTGTGACATTAACGGCAGTAAACCGCTACGTCACCCACAAATCGCCAATTTTGTACCAAATATGGCGTGATAATAGCAATCAACACGCGAGATTTCGCCTAGAAGGCCAAATCTGGTAAGATTTGCCAAACGCACCACAAAAAGACACTTGGCCCGCGCCCAACCGGGACGGGAAAAACGACTCAGATTTTGTTAGGTCCTGCTCGACCCGCTCTCGCCTTTTATAGTGGCTCTGTGGATGGCCTTGGCGATTGCACAAAGGATATATCGGCCCGCAAGGGTTGTCACGCAAAAATCAGTCCTTGTCACCTGACCCGAGCAATGCTTTTGACCAGTGCCGATCCAACGCGAAGGTCCACTCATGCGGCGCTGATTTGATTATGCGTTCCAGCTCCGTCAGCCAGTCTTGCGTTGTGCCGATCAGATCGGTGGAGGGTGTCACAGGTGATCCGATCTCAAGCGATATTGATGTGGCCGTTTGCGTAATTGTCGCGGGGACAATAGGCACTCTCGCCTTTTGTGCAAACCGCGCAGGCCACCCCGGAACACCGACATCCGCCCCGAAAGAACGCGCACGCACCAGATCGTTCACCTGATCGACAGGATGATGAAGAGGCGGCGCATCGCGCAGACGATCCGCTATCGCAACAACCAGCTGCCCGTTTTTCAACGCCTTCAGTACCCTACGGGCAACCGTCGTCGGGCTTTCGGATTGTATGTCCAGAAAGGCGCAGCCAAGGTTGCGGTATATGTCCAATTCTGAGGCCGCACGCCGCTTGTTGGCCGTTGACCGCACCAAGGCTAAATAAGGGTAATGTCGCGAAAGCCCCCGACCCATCGCCAGTGTTGCATGGGCATGCGGCACAAGCATCAGAACGCCGCCGTGTTGAAGCAGATGATCCAGTTCCTGCTTTTGCGGGATATCGAGCATCGCATCAATTGCGTCTGTACGCCCATGACGGACCTGTTCGATCCGGTCCAACCCGCGCGTAAAGCCCTGCACATATTTGCGAAATAGCCGTATGGGCGATCCCACACCGACGTGGGCCGCAAGTGCCATCATGGTTACGCGAACCCTGCTGCGTGGGACGATGTACGCGATCCAGAGAACAAGTCCGAAGACACTATAGCCCAGTTTACGGACGGACAAAGGCCGCTGCGCAAGCCAAGCGGCACCGGCATCATAAAAGACCCAGATCCTATCCTTTATCGTCGTAAAGCTCATGGGCGCATTTCGGTTTGTACAGTTGGAGCAAGATTAGCTGCTCCAACGCCCGTGAACCAGCACAGTCTGCCGCGCCATTGCAGACATGCAGCACGCTGTATTGCGGGTTGCAGTTTTACCAGTTGTCCTTGAACCACTTCACCGCCCGCTTAAGCGAACGTGCGGGATACTTGTCTGCCGGAATGTCGAAGTCCCACCATTCGTCTTGCGGATGAGCCGCAAACAGTGACAGGCCCACTGCTGATGCAAAGCTTGGTCCGGTCGCCGCCTGCGGCAAGCCATGGACACGCAAAGGGCGACCAAGCCGGACCTGCTGTCCCAGAATTTTGCTGGCCAACCCGTCGAGACCCGGGATCTGGCTGCCACCGCCGGTCAGCACGATTTGTTGAGACGGCAGATGGTCAAAGCCAGCAGCATCCAGACGCACGCGCACTTCTTCAAGGATTTCCTCGACACGCGGACGCATGATGCCAATCAGTTCGGCGCGGCTGGCGGTGCGGCGGTCATGCTCGTAGTCACCGGTATCGCCACCGATTTCGATCATCTCGCGGTCATCCATGCCTGTCGCGTGGACACCACCATAGAACGTCTTGATCCGTTCGGCATTTGCCGTCGGCACCTGCAACCCAAGCGAGATGTCCTGCGTCACGTGATCGCCACCCATTCGGACGGTATCGGCATAGATCATATGCTTCTTGATAAAAATCGACACGCCGGTGGCCCCGCCCCCCATGTCGATACAGGCGGCACCCAGCTCTTGCTCGTCTTCGACCAGCGCGGAAATGCCAGACACGTACGAGGATGAGGCGATGCCAGCCAGCTCAAGATCGCAGCGTTTGATGCAGTGTGCCAGATGCTGAACCGCCGCAGCATCGACTGTCAGCATATGCATATCTACTGAAAGGGATTGGCCCATCTGGCCGCGCGGATCGCTCAGGCCCGAGCGGTGATCGAGCGCAAAGTTCACCGGCTGTGCGTGCAACACTTCGCGGTCCGCACCGTATTCCGGTACATCACATTCGGACAAAACCCGTGCGACGTCGTCCTCACTGACGGTATCACCGTCCAGATCAATCTGTGCATCCAACCCGTAAGAGCGCGGCTCGGCCCCTGAAAAACAAGCGATGACATGGTCAACGCGGATGCCAGCCATTTTTTGCGCGGCCTGCAAAGCCGTGCGGATCGCGCGCTCGGTCTCGCCCATGGCGCAGATTTCACCAAATTTCACACCGCGCGAACGTGTCGTCGCTGCACCGATAACACGAAATCCCGACTGCCCCGCAAGAGAGCCGATCATGCCCTCATCGCTTAGCGTGTCGCCACCGTCAAACCGCAGAACAAGGCAGGCAATTTTTGAGCTGCCTACATCCAGAATGGCCACCACACCCCGCTGCATGGCGACTTTGCGCATATGGCGCATCGACCTTTGGCTCTCATAGAGATCGTTCATCTTGTTCTGCCTTCACTGCCCCGGCCTTTTGACTGACCGCTACTATTTATATTGCGCCAGTTTTACTGGCTTTGTTCTTGCTTTACGCTCCACCAAGCCTTTTGAGCATCGGCGTTCATTCTGATGGTCGGACGTTTGCCCAACCGCATGTCGACCCGCGCCACATCGCGAGTCAGAACCTCTTGCGCACGTTCCAGCGCGATAACCCGCTCCAAGGCAGGCAAAGCACCGTTTTCCGGCAGCATGATCCGCTGGTCACGATCAAGCACAACATCCCAACGCCGGTCACCCATGCGGACGACGCCGCGCACCCGTTCCCCTAAAGCCGTGGCCGCACGCATCAGATCAAGCGCTTCGGGCACGTGCCGCGCAGCACCCTCGCCCGCGATCAAAGGAAGATCAGGCCGGTCCGTGCGCGCATCGGCATAAGCCACAAGGGCACCGCCCTCGTCCAACAATGTCAGACCTTCGTCATTGCGCCAGATGACAACGGCAACACGCGGAGCCACATCAATGTGCAGGATACCGCCCGGTTTGATACGTACAGCAGCGGTTTTCACACCCGGCAGGGCTTTGATCTTGGCGCGCAGTTCTGACAGATCCAGATCGAACGAGCTTTGCGGAAGCTCCAGTGGCATCAATGTGCGGATTTCGGCGGCAAGATCACCCTCGGCTCCGTCAATGGCCATCAGCTTGACCATGAACTCAGGCCGCTCTTCGATGCTGGCGCGGGCATCTGCGACCGCCTGCGTGATCGCCATGCGGCGATCATCATTGGATAGATAGATCGTGCCGGCCATCAAGGTCAGACAAAAAGGGACGCCCGCACGCAACGCGAGCCGGAAGCCCGGCGTCAACATCAAACGCTGCATCCGCCATGCCCAGCGTGAGGGCGCGGGATCAGAGCGCAGCGGTTTTTTGCGCGACATCAACGATCGCATGAGGCGTCCTCTACCATCCATGCGCAAAAATCCGGGAAAGAGATGCCGCACGCTTGCCCCTGCTCCGGCGACAGCGAAGTAGCGGTCATGCCAGGCTGTGTATTTGTCTCAAGCAAGATCAACCCGTCAGCGCCCTTGCTTTCGTCCCAGCGGAAATCCGTTCGGCTGACACCACGGCATCCCAATGCGTTATGCGCCTGCAAGGCGTAGTCCATACACAGATCGAAAATATGTGGCGGGATATCGGCAGGCACCACATGGCTAGAGCCGCCTTCCTTGTACTTGGCGTCATAATCGTACCAGCCGGTGGTGATGATGTCTGTCACCGTCAAGGCGCGGTCGCCCATCACGGTAGTGGTCAACTCGCGCCCCGGCGCGAAAGCCTCGACCATGACAAACTCCGGCATGCTCTCATCCAACTGCGGTGGAGTGTTCGCACCCTCCTGCACCAGATAAACCCCGACGCTGGAGCCTTCATTATTCGGCTTGATCACATAAGGCGGCGACATCACATGGTCCGCCATCACCTCTGCTTTAGGCAGAACATGGCTTTGCATTACGGGGAGATTGTGGAGCTGAAAAATTTCCTTGCAGCGCTGCTTGTCCATCGCAAGAGCCGAGGCCAGCACCCCGGAGTGGGTGTAGGGCAAACGCATCCATTCAAATAACCCCTGCACACAGCCGTCTTCACCCCAGCGGCCATGCAGACAGTTCAGTGCAACATCAGGTTTAAGGTCCGTCAAAACGGCATAAAGGTCGGGGCCGGCATCGACCTCAACCACATTAAAATTCCGTTCCCGCAAAGCGGCAGCGCACGCACGTCCCGTGCTCAGTGACACCTCCCGTTCCGCCGAAGGGCCACCCATTACAACCGCTACTGTCGGGGTTTGTCTGCTCGACGTACCCACTGATGTGCCTTTGTCCCGGACCTTTATGGTCCTTTTTATTGGTCTTTGCTGTTTGCCAGCTTGTCCTTTACACGTCTTGGTCGCTTACAAATTCGCCAATTCGCATAATTTCCCACTCTAGCGTAATCCCTTGGGAATCGTAAACCTTTTTTCGCACCTCTTCGCCCAATCCTTCGAGGTCTGCCGCCGTGGCATCGCCTGTGTTGATCAGGAAATTAGGATGCTTGGGCGACATCTGCGCCCCACCCTTGGTAGCACCGCGCAGTCCGGCATCATCTATGACCTTCCACGCCTTGAGGTCATGCACATCATCCGCCTGCCCTGTAGAGGAAAATCCAGCCGGATTTCGGAACGTACTTCCTGCGCTACGGTCCTTCGTCGGTTGCGTCGCATCACGCTTGGCAAGCTGGTCCTCCATCCGCGCATGCAATGCCGCAGCATCGCCCGAAGGTGGCGCGAAAGTGGCTGAAACGATGACCGCTTCACCTGCCAGATCGCTTTGACGGTACCGGAAATTCAGATCATCTTTATGAAGCGTGACCAGTGTGCCATCCCGCAGCATGGCCTTGGCCGAAACGAAGTGATCCGCTGTGTAGCTGCCGTAGCAGCCTGCGTTCATGCGCACCGCACCGCCGATGCTACCAGGGATGGTGCGTAGAAATGTCATATCGAGATCGGCATCCGCAGCCTTGCGCGCCACATGCGCGTCAAGCGCAGCCGCCCCTGCCGTAACAACGCCATCAGCGATTTCGATCCCGTTAAAGCCGCGGCCCAAGCGGATCACTACGGCGCGCAGCCCGCCGTCCCGAACGATCAGGTTGCTGCCAACACCCATAGGGAAAACTGAAACATTGCCCGGCAAGGCCTTTAGGAAGTCGCGCAGATCATCCAGATCGGCAGGCTGGAAAAGATAGTCAGCCGGTCCGCCCACGCGTAACCATGTGAGTGTGTCCAAGGCGCGTTGTGCTGTCAGCGTGCCGCGCACGGGAGGAAGGGATATATCGTTCATATTGCCCGATTATGCGCGAAACAAGCCGAGGTCAAATCCCAGCCTCGTCAACTGCACTTTCTGCCCACGCACGACGGATGCGGCCCAGAAACCTGCCGATGACGAAAGCGATCACCGCATACATCGTGGCAGAGATCTGTGCGACCAGCACATGTATTTCGCGAATGCTGGCATCCAGCCCGACCATCATCCAGATCAGATTGAGCGTCAGGCCAAACAGCAAGACCGCTGCAAACCAGACGTAGCGCCCCTTGAGCCCGCAAAAACAGCAGGCCGCCATCCAGAACGCCAGCAGGCCAACCAGTGTTCCGACCGTTACGGTCATTCCGCCGGGCCGCCCGTCTGTGTTACACTGCGCCGCACCCAACGACCGAGATATATCAGCGGCCAGCGCAGAATAGAGCAGCCACCCGCCAACACCAAAAGCGCGACCCATGGGCCGTGCTGCACCGTGACATACCCCAAAAGAGGAATACCAAGCGCAATCAGAATATAGGCATTGCGCCAATGTTGGTCGCGACTGGGCGTCATGGCCAGAACATTGGCAATTAACGCCCAAACGCAGGCTAACGTCAGCGAAAGGCTCACTGTGGCAGAGCCGGGTTCTGGCCGCGCAATTTGGCCCAGAGGAACATCAGCGGGTTACGGAACATCGATCCGAATGCCGCCAAAGCCAGAAGCGCCATGAACCAGCCAACCTGAAACGCGATCAGCAGGATCAGCAAAGGACCCGTCAGCAACAAGAACGCGCCGGGCAAAAATTGCTGGCGCAACGGCAAAACGGCAATGCCAGCGGATGCAAACACCCAAAGCACACATATCCAAAGGAGGGTCATGAGGAGATACCTTTCTTAAGAGGTCGCACAGGCCAAGGGCCTTGCGGACCGGAGTTAATGAAGTGTCGGATGTTGCAAGCACCCTTCGCCTTCGATGGTCCCCCAAAGTCGGAATTTGCGACGGCGCACCATGGCGCGGATATCGCAAGTCCCTGCATCACGCGGCAGCACCTTTTAGAGCCGCCAGCTTTTCCGGCAATCCGTTTGCCCAGGTGCTGATCGTACCGGCACCCAGACAAACAACCATGTCACCCGGTCCCGCTTGTTCACGAACCAGCCGCACGAGGTCTTCTTCACCAGTCACAGACCGCGCATGACGGTGCCCGTGCCGGATAAGACCGGCAACCAGATCATCGCGGGACGCCCCTTCAATCGGGTCTTCGCCTGCGGCAAAAACATCCGCGATACCAACGACATCCGCATCGTTGAAGCACGCGCAGAATTCATCGAAGTGATGGCTAAGACGCGAATACCGGTGCGGTTGATGCACGGCAATGACGCGCCCTTCGGTCGCCTGACGCGCCGCTTTCAGCACGGCGGCAATCTCAACCGGATGGTGGCCGTAGTCATCAATGATTGTCACGCCGTCAACTTCACCCACCTTCGTAAAGCGGCGGTTAACGCCACCGAAGGCCGCAAGCGCTTCTCGGATTTCGTCAATCTTCATGCCCAGATGCCGGGATACCGCGACAGCGGCCAAGGCGTTTGAGACATTGTGATCCCCCGGCATCGGCAAGGCACAGTTTTCGATAACCTTGTCTTCTGCCTGCAAATGAATATCGAAATGCGCAACGCCAGCTTTGTAGTGCAGACCTTTCGCCCGCACATCTGCCTGTGCATTGAAACCATAGGTCATCACACGCCGGTCGGTAATCTTACCAACCAGTTTTTGCACTTCGTCATGGTCGGTGTTGCACACAGCCAGACCGTAAAAGGGGATGTTAGAGACAAAATCGACAAATCCCTGACGCAGGGTATCAAAGTCGCCCCAATGCTCCATGTGCTCGGGGTCGATGTTGGTGACGATCGCGATGGTTGCGGGCAGACGGTTGAACGTGCCGTCGCTCTCATCCGCTTCAACCACCATCCATTCGCCCTGCCCCATTCGCGCGTTCGAGCCATAGGCGTGGATGATGCCACCATTCACAACCGTCGGATCAATGCCGCCGGCTACAAGCAATTCGGCGACCATAGTTGTTGTGGTCGTCTTACCGTGGGTTCCGGCCACGGCGATATTGGATTTTAGGCGCATCAACTCTGCCAGCATCTCGGCGCGGCGCACAATCGGCAAACCGGCAAGACGCGCGGCGTCCAGCTCTGCGTTGCCCTTCTTGATCGCCGAAGAGATAACGACGACTTCTGCGCCGTCGATATTCTCGGCCTTCTGACCTTCGAAAATCTTTGCACCAAGTTCCTTGAGACGGTCGGTGATCTTGGACGCTTTAAGGTCAGACCCCTGCACGGTGTAGCCGTGGTTCAGAAGCACTTCGGCAATGCCGGACATGCCGATACCGCCGATGCCCACAAAATGGATCGGACCCACGTCGGTGGGAAGCTTCGTGGCTGCTGCGTTCATTGTCTTTGTCCTCTATCCACGAGAAATTCCACCATCCGTGCGAGCGCTTCGGCGGCCTCGGGCTTGCCGACCGACAGCGCCCCCTGCGCCATCAGCAATGCTGCTTCGGGATTGCTCAGCACGGTTAAAATCTGTTCGCTCAGGGCCTCTGGTGTAGCCACATCTTCCTGCATCATGATCGCGGCACCTGCTTCTACCAGCCCGCGACCGTTTGCGGTCTGTTCGTCGCGGATCGCGGCGGCAAGCGGGATCAGCACGCTGGGCCTGCCGATGACGGACATATCGGCGATGGTCGACGCCCCGGCGCGCGTAATTACCAGTTGTGCTTCGGACATGCGGCGCGGCACATCATCAAAGAAAGGCTTCACCTCCGCATCGATCCCGCTTTCTGCGTAAAAGGCGGTCACTCTTTCTGCGTCTTCGTCACGGGCCTGATGGCTGACACGGATGTTGCGGAGCATTTCCATCGGCAGGGCAGCGATGGCAGGCGGCACGACATCACTCAGGATACGTGCCCCTTGCGATCCGCCCATGACCAAAAGCTCCATCGGGTAATCACCGGGCGGGATGTACCCCGCGCCTGCGCGCTCAAGGATAGCGGCGCGAACCGGATTGCCGACATGCGTGCCTTCAACACCCTCGGGCAGTTCGGTGGGCCAGGTTCCGCAGGCAATTGCATCGACCCGCTTTGCGAAAAGTTCATTCACCCGCCCCAGAACGCCGTTCTGTTCGTGGATCATGCGAGGAATGCGAAGCATCACAGCCGCGCCAAGCGCAGGAATGGAAGGATAGCCACCAAAGCCGACAACTGCATCGGGTTTATCACGCATCATACGCCATGCTGCCGTCAAAACACCCATCGCAATTTTTGGGGCGACCAGCGCCTTGGCGAGCAGCCCGCCCCTCGCGAAGGTGGCCGAGCTGACTTCGACGATCTCGACAGCATCAGGAAATCCGCTGGTGTAGCGCGCGCCACGCGCGTCCGTGCTGAGCCTTACGCGCCAGCCGCGCGCAAGCATAACTTCAGCCAGCGACTGCGCGGGAAACATATGTCCGCCGGTCCCGCCCGCTGCAATGATGAGCAATGGCGCACTCATCGGCCGCGCCCCCGCCCGAGAAGATCGGAAATCTGGCCTTGCGGGCGTGTGCGCGTAAAGGCGAGCAGCATACCCACCGCAATCCCGCTCGCAATGACTGACGATCCGCCATAGCTTACGAACGGCAGCGTCATTCCCTTTGCGGGAAGCAAACGTACAGCCACCCCCATGTTGATCATCGCCTGCACACCGAACATGCAGGCAAGGCCGGTCCCTGCCAAACGGATAAACGGATCACGTTCGCGCACCAATCGCAGCAAAGACCGCACAACCACGCCTGTATAAAGGGCAATAATGCACATCACGAGGATCAGCCCGTATTCTTCGGCTGCAACTGCGATAATAAAGTCCGTGTGCGCATCGGGCAGCGACCATTTCACTTCGCCCTCGCCCACGCCGACGCCGAACAGACCACCCTCGCGGATTGCATTGGTGGCATAACCAAGTTGTGTCGTCGGATCGACATCAGGGCTTAGAAATCCGTCAATGCGGCGGGCAAAGTGTTCGGAATTTGCGTAGGCAACAGTACCCGCAATTACGACCATGGCTGCCATGCCGACCAGCAGCACCATCGGTGCGCCAGCGACGAAGTACATTACACCCCAGCCGAAAAGGACCAGACATGCCTGTCCGAAGTCCGGTTGCAACGTCAACATTAACACGATTGCGATGCACAGCGCGAAAGACCACGTTTTGCCCGGAGGGCCGTTAATCTCAAGTGAAGCCGCCATCATCCACGCAGCCGCAACCACAAAACCCGGCTTGAGAAATTCCGACGGCTGGATCGAGGCAAATCCAAGTGAATACCATCTGGTTGCCCCTTTTCCGAAGTCCGTACCGAAAAACGGCAACAAAGCGAGAGCCACAAAGGCACCGACAAAGCCGATTACGGCCAGACGACGCACCACGATAGGTGACATCATTGACGTCAACAGCATTGCCATAATCGCCAAGCTGCCAAAAACCGCCTGCCGCTGCACGTAATGGAAGGGTTGAAAGCCGTTACGCTCTGCCAACGGGACAGACGCCGCAAGCCCTAGCAAGAGCCCCACCGCAAACAACATCAGAACACAGGACAACGCCCAGCGATCAACGGTCCGCCACCACTTTGGAAGAATCGGTTCACCATCCGTTACCGGAATGATGCCATGCGCCATCGCTGTCATGACTGTCTGCCTTACACTGCCTCGATAGCCCCAAAGGGCCGCCCCGTTCTGGGGTCGTTATTTGCAGCATAAACGCATTTTTGACCGCAGGCTAGGGGTTTTCCGCAAGGCGTCTTCCCCCTGCTCGCCCCGGCCTGCGGACATCTTAGGCAGGCTTGTGGGTCCCGCGGATCGGATAGTCATTTTCGCGCACAAACTTGACCCCGTTCACGAGTGAAGACAAATCAGGCCGCGCAAACGGCGCGTTCGAAATGTCGATGATCTGGATTTTGCCCTCGCCGTTCACCACAAAAAGGCCGGGCTCTGCGAAGGGCTGGTCTGTCTCCTGCGGGCTACGCGGATCACTTATGTAGAGCCCCAATTCATTCATCTGAGAAATCGTAAGGCCATAGCCCAAAGGCAGCTTCAGCTCTTTCTCGTCAACCATCGAACGGGCCTTTTCCTCGCCGTCCCCAGAAACCGCGACGACATCCACACCCAAATCGGCAAAATCAGCTGTGAGATCATCGAGTTGAGCAAGGTACTTCTTGCAGATCGGGCAGTGCAAACCACGGTAAACCACGACCAACTTCCAGTCATGCCCGCCCTGTGGTGCGCCCAGCACCAGCGTGCCCCCACCAAGCTTCGGCACTTCGATATTCGGGAATTCAGATCCTGCAGCGAGTGTCATTTTATCTCTCCTTTATTTGCGTTCATAAGGGAGGTGATGCCGCACGGGATTTGTGCAAGGTGCATCACACGAACTTGACCCCGCCCCCGCATCGGTGCAAGCCCCGCCCCATGCATTATGACACAGTCATTATAGGTGCCGGCGCTGCCGGAATGATGTGCGCGGCCCACTGTGGGGGCCGTGTTCTCGTGGTCGATCACGCCAAGGCCCCCGGAGAGAAAATCCGCATATCCGGCGGGGGGCGCTGCAATTTCACAAATATGTATGCAGGACCGGAAAACTTCCTGTCCAACAACCCTCACTTCGCCAAATCTGCGCTGGCCCGCTATACACAGTGGGATTTTGTCGCCCTTGTAGATCGCTTTGATATCCCGTGGCACGAAAAGACATTGGGCCAGCTCTTTTGCGACACCTCCGCCAAAGATATTGTTGCGATGTTGCGAAAACTGATGGAGGACGCGGGCGTTGATCTGCGCTTGCGCGCAAGCGTCCGTAACATAGAGAAGCTCGACAACCACTTCAGCTTCACGCTGGAAGCATCTGACAAAGAAGTCAAAATCATAAGCGACAATTTGATTGTTGCCACCGGTGGCAAGTCAATTCCCAAGATGGGGGCAACCGGTTTTGCCTATGATGTGGCGCACCAGTTCGGCATCCCCGTTACCGATACCTCTGCCGCATTGGTGCCCTTCACCTTTGCCGAAAACCGCTTTGCAGAAATCTCCGGCGTTGCCACCCCCGCACGCGTCACCGCAAACGGTACAACATTCGAGGAAGCCTTGCTGTTCACACACCGTGGCCTGTCCGGTCCCGCTGTTCTACAGGCCTCGTCCTATTGGCATACAGGCGATCCGATCACGGTTAATCTGATCCCTGCCGCCGACCTTTTGGGCAAGCTGCGCGATCAGCGCCAGACAGCAGGCCGCAAAAATTTTACAACCGAGCTGTCGCGCCACCTGCCCGCCCGTCTTGTGGATCACCTGAGCACACAGATGGACCTTTCTGGAAACCTCGCCGATTGGTCTGATGCGCGTCTCACCGATCTTACTGACACCCTTGCTGCATGGGAGCTGCATCCCAACGGTACAGAGGGCTACCGCACCGCCGAGGTGACCCTTGGGGGTATCGACACCGATGCGCTGTCCTCCAAGACGATGGAGGCCAAAAACGTGCCGGGGTTGTACTTTATCGGCGAAGCGGTCGACGTCACAGGATGGCTGGGCGGCTACAACTTCCAGTGGGCGTGGTCATCCGGCATGGCAGCGGCGCGGGCGATCAGCGGGCAATAACCGTCTGAACCTGCGCGATGAAATCTTCGCCGCGTTTTTCAAAGCTGTCATACTGGTCAAAGCTGGCCGCCGCTGGTGCCAGCAAAACGACGTCCCCCTCTTGCGCATCTTCCGCCGCGCGGCGCACCGCGATATCCATCGTGCCGCAAACCTCTGCTTCGACAGGAAGCTGCATTGCAAAAGCCGCCGCTTCTCGCCCGATTACATAGGCCTTGCGAACGGACGCGCTTGGCCCTTCCAAGCCTTCCAGCCCGCCCTCTTTCTCAAGTCCGCCACAAATCCAGCGGATATTCTTGAACGCTTCCAAAGCCTTTGCCGCAGAGTCGACATTCGTGGCCTTGCTGTCGTTGACGTATCGCACACCCTTATGCTCAGCGATGGTCTGGCTCCGGTGCGGCAATCCCCCGAACGAATGGAACGCGGTCTCAATGACCTTGGGTGCAAGGCCAAGGCTGCGACAAGCGGCATAAGCGGCGCAGGCGTTCTGGTGGTTGTGCGAACCCGGCAGGCCCGGCACATTGCGCAGATCAATGGATGCCACCTGCTTGCCTTTGCGGTACTCGGACAAAAATCCCTTTCGTGCAGCGACCTGCCAGCCCGGCCCCGTCAATTTGCGCTCGACCGAGACACGGATCACGCGGTCATCTGCTGGCCCTTCGCTTAACTGTCCCGCCAGAAACCGCCCCTCGTCCTCGTCCACGCCAATCACCGCACGGTCTGGCCCGCCTTCGGCAAAAAGCCGCCTTTTGGCAGCGAAATAACCACCCATACCGTGATGCCGGTCCAGATGATCGGGGCTGAGGTTGGTGAATACGGCAACATCTGGGGTCAGGTTCCGCGCGAGGTCTGTCTGATAAGACGACAGTTCCAGCACGACAACCTCTCCGTCCACCGCAGGTTCGATATCAAGCACACCACGCCCGATGTTCCCGGCCAACTGGCAGGGGCGTTTCACGTGTTCCAGAATGTGGTGGATCAGCGCAGAGGTCGTGGATTTGCCGTTTGAGCCCGTCACGGCCACAACCCTCGGCATCGTCTCGAAACTGCCCCAGGCAGAGGTCGCAAAGCTTTGAAAAAAGAGACCGATGTCGTTGTCGACCGGCACACCGGCTTCTAATGCGCAGGCAACAATGGCATTGGGATGCGGATAGAGATGCGGGATGCCGGGGCTGACGATCAGCCGTGCTATACCTTCAAATGCTTGCGGCGTCTTGAACGGTTCACAGTCGAAACCTTCTGCTGCGGCCGCGTCGCGTGCTGCCGGATTGTCGTCCCAGCACACCACCTCCGCACCGCCTTCGCGAAGGGCACGTGCAGCGCTTAAGCCGGACCGCCCCAGCCCCAGCACAGCCACTTTGCCGCCTGCCAAACCCTGCACTGGAATCATTGCCTTACCCCTGTTAGTTGTCAGCGGCACCATGATGCCGATGCGCCCTATTCACAAGCCGGAGCAGGCCCATTCCCGATCTTGATACGCTTTTGAGTGAACTTGACGCTGACCTGCGCACCGATGCCAATTGGGGCACGCCTGCCAGCTATATCCCCGAACTTGCCCGCGTAGACCCTGCGCAATTCGCGATTACCGTTGTCACCGCCGATGGAAAAATTCACAGCGCCGGCGACAGCGACACCCGCTTCTCTGTGCAATCTGTGACCAAGGTCTTTACGCTCGCCATCGCTTTGGGGCGTTCGGGTGACCAGTTGTGGCAGCGGGTCAGCCGCGAACCCTCCGGTCTGGCCTTCAACTCCATTGTTCAGCTTGAACACGAGGGCGGCCGCCCGCGAAACCCATTCATCAATGCAGGTGCCATCGTCACGACCGATGAGATTCTGTCCGGCCGTGCGCCGCGCGATGCGCTGGCGGAAATCGTGCAGTTTATTCGCACGGCAGCAGGGTCCGATGACATCCACATCAACGAGGCCGTCGCCGCCTCCGAGACAGCACATGGTCACCGCAACTTCGCCCTCGCGCATTTTCTGGCGTCGTTCGACAACCTGAAAAACGCGCCGGAGATGACACTTGGCACGTATTTCCACCACTGCGCGCTTGAGATGACGACCACCCAGCTTGCGATGGCAGGCCGGTTCCTGATGGATGCCGCGACAGGACCGCGCCTTTTGTCTACCGCACGGGTCCGCCGCTTGAATGCCTTGATGCTGACTTGCGGGCATTATGATGGCTCGGGCGACTTTGCCTACCGCGTGGGTATTCCGGGGAAGTCGGGCGTTGGCGGCGGCATTCTGGCAATTGTGCCGGGGACCGCTGCTATCGCGGTCTGGTCACCCGGTCTCAATCGCTATGGAAACAGCCTCAAAGGCACCGAAGCCCTTGCGACACTTGCCCGCAAAATGAACTGGTCGATCTTCTAAGCGAGTTCACCGGACCTTAAGCGTGGCCAGACCGATGATGGCGAGGATAAGCGAGATGATCCAGAAACGGATGACGATCTGCGGCTCTGCCCAACCCTTCTTTTCATAGTGGTGGTGGATCGGTGCCATCAGGAACACCCGCTTGCCGGTGCGCTTGAAGTAAAGCACCTGAATGATAACCGACAGTGCTTCGACGACAAAAAGCCCGCCGACAATGGCCAGCACCAGCTCGTGCTTGGTGGATACCGCAATCGCACCCAAGGCGCCGCCAAGTGCAAGCGAGCCTGTATCGCCCATGAACACCGCCGCAGGTGGCGCATTGTACCATAGAAAGCCGAGCCCGCCGCCAAAAAGACCGGCAGTGAAAATAAGGATCTCACCTGTGCCGGGTACATAGTGCACATCCAGATATTCGGTGAAGTCAACCCGACCGACAGCATAAGAAATCACACCCAGCGTGCCGGCGGCGATCATCACCGGCATAATCGCCAGCCCGTCCAGACCGTCCGTCAGGTTTACCGCATTCGCGGCCCCAACGATCACAATGACCGCGAAGGGAACGAAGAAGAAGCCAAGATTAATCAGCGTGTCTTTGAAGATCGGCAGCGCCAGCTGGTATTGCAGCGCCTCGGGATGGTATTGCGCGGCCCAATACCCTGCGATGGCAGAGATCAGAAAACCCAATAACAACCGCACCTTAGAAGAAACGCCCTTGGTATTCTGCTTGCTTACTTTTGCGTAGTCATCAGCAAACCCGATGGCGGCAAAGCTCATCGTGACAAACAGCACCAGCCAGACAAACGGATTATCGAGCCGCGCCCACAGCAATGTGGAAGTCAGCAACGCCCCGACGATCAACAGCCCGCCCATTGTCGGCGTCCCCGCCTTGACAAAATGCCCTTCGGGGCCGTCATCACGAATGGGCTGGCCTTTGCCCTGACGGCGGCGCAGCACAGCAATCAGTGGTTTGCCAAACAGGAACCCGAAGATAAGCGCAGTCAGAAACGCCCCGCCCGCACGGAAGGTGATATAGCGGAATAGGTTAAAGAAATCGCCACCATCCGACAGCAGGGTCAACCAATAGAGCATCTTATGCGTCCCTCATCATCATGTAGTGGGCCGCACACCCATCTATGTATCGTCACTGCGATGGCCCATTTTGCGGATGGCGTCAACAATTCTGCCCAATTTCATCGACAAAGATCCCTTGGCCAGCACCACATCGCCCGAGTCGAGTTTCTGACGCAGACCGGTTAACATCTCTTCCGATGTTTCGGTCCAGTCACCACGCTGGTGTTCGGGCAACAGATCATAGAGCGAGCGCATCAGCGGCCCGATACAGTGTACAACATCAAGGGTCTTGGTCGCGTCCAGATGCGCCAGACCCGCGTGCAAGGCGATCTCGTCTGAGCCAAGTTCTTTCATGTCACCAAGGAAAGCAATGCGCCTTCCCTTGCTGACCCTGCCGATGTCGTGGGTTACGGGGCTTGCCGCCAGCACTTCAAGCGACGCCGCCATCGAGGTCGGGTTGGCGTTGTAACTGTCGTCAATCAGATCCAGTGTCAGATGGGTTTCGACCGGATCGAGCACGATTGTCTCGCGGACGCCGCGCCCGGCATATGGGGTCCAGCGTCCCAATGATTGCGCGGCCAGCGCCAGATCGGCCCCCAAAGCCTGCACCACGGCCAGTGCGCCAAGACCGTTCATCGCGAAATGCCGCCCCGGCGTGGCAATCTTGAACAACAAAGGTGTGCCGTCTGCATCAGCCTGAACCACCGTCGCATCAGCCTGAACATCAACCTCCAACAGCTTGAATTGGAAGCCGTTCTCGCCGAACTCGATCTCGCGCAGCTTACGGTCGACTGCCTTGGCCATCAGGATTGCGGCGTGTTCGATATCGGCGTTGATAACAGCCACACCACCGGGCGCTACGCCTTCAAAAATCGACGCCTTTTCCACCGCAATGCCTGCGACATTCTCGAAAGCTTCAAGATGTGCTGCCGCCACAGTTGTCACCATAGCCACTTCAGGCTGCGCCATGCGTGCCAGCGGCGCGATCTCACCCGGATGGTTCATTCCGATTTCAATGACAGCATATTCCGTGTCCTGCGGCATCCGCGCAAGCGTCAGCGGCACACCCCAGTGGTTGTTATAACTTGCCACCGAGGCATGGGTGCGGCCCTGATCAGAGAGCATCGCCAATAGCATTTCCTTGGTCGAGGTCTTGCCGACGCTGCCTGTGACAGCAGCCACCTTGGCGGCGGTCCGTGCGCGCCCTGCGGCGCCCAATGCCTCCAGTCCGGTCAGCACATCTTTGACGATCAACAGCGGCGCATCTTCCGGCACACCTTCTGGCACGCGGGACACAAGTGCAGCACCTGCGCCTTTCTCCAGCGCCTGCGCGACGAAGTCGTGTCCGTCACGCACATCTGTCAGCGCAACAAACAAATCGCCCTTCTCAAGCGTACGGGTGTCAATCGACACACCTTCGCAGATCCATTGTCCTACGGCGCGTCCACCGGTTGCCGCAGCTGCCTGCTCACTTGTCCACAAGCTCATGCCAATCTCCCGTCAAGTGCCGCCACCGCAACGCTTGCCTGTTCCACATCATCAAAAGGCAGCACATCGTCACCGATGGTCTGCCCTGTTTCATGTCCCTTGCCGGCCACCAGAAGCGCATCACCGGGGCCGATCATATCAACGCCGCGCAGGATCGCTTCGGCGCGGTCGCCGACTTCTCTGGCCTCTGGCGCGCCTTCCAACACCGCGGCGCGGATTGCTGCAGGGTCTTCGGAGCGCGGATTGTCATCGGTCACAATCACCAGATCGGCATGTTGCGCCGCAGCAGCTCCCATCAATGGTCGCTTGCCTGCGTCCCGATCGCCGCCTGCCCCCACGATCGCTACAAGTCGGCCCATTACATGAGGGCGCATCGCCTGAAGCGCTGTCGCAATCGCGTCTGGCGTGTGGGCATAATCCACAAAGACCGCCCCGCCATTATCGCGTGTCGCAGCCAGTTGCATGCGGCCCCGGACCGTTGTGAGGTGCGGCAGCGTATCAAAGACATCCGCAGCATCCGCACCACAAGCGATCACAAGTCCACAAGCCAGCAGCACGTTTTCCGCCTGAAACCCACCGATCAGGTTCAGCCGTTTTTGGTATTCCTTGCCACGGTAGGAGAACCGCAGATCCTGCCCCGTCGCATCAAACCTTTGCGCCGCGAGGTGCAGGTCGCCTGCATCGCGTCCCACTGTCATAACTTCGCAGCCACGCGCCCGTGCAATTGCTGCCATCTCGACGCCTTTGGGATCATCAATGTTGATCACCGCTGTGCCGTCCTCGGGCAAGACACGGGCAAAAAGCCCCGCCTTGGCGTCAAAGTAAGCCTCAAAGGTTTCGTGATAATCCAGATGGTCCTGCGTAAAATTCGTAAAACCTGCCGCTTTCAGCGTAACACCGTCAAGGCGCCGCTGATCAAGACCGTGCGAAGATGCTTCCATCGCGGCATGGGTGATACCGTTTGCAGCCGCCTCCGACAAAGCGCGATGCAGGGTAATCGGCTCTGGCGTGGTATGGGCCAGCGGTGCGGTCCAGGCCCCCTCGACACCGGTCGTGCCAAGGTTGACCGCCTGCATCCCCATTTCAATCCAGATCTGGCGCACAAAGGTCGACACGGATGTCTTACCGTTTGTTCCGGTCACGGCCACCATGGTCTTGGGCTGCGCACCGAACCAAAGCGCGGCGGTACGCGCCAGCGCCTCTCTCGGCGCGTCTGATACCACAACGGTCGTTCCCGCCTCAGCCATCAGGTCAGCTGCAATTGCAGCACCTTCAGCATCAGTCAGAACTGCAACGGCCCCTTGCCGCAGAGCGTATTGAATGAATTCTGCACCGTGCACGCGACTTCCAGGCATCGCGGCAAAAAGATAGCCATCGCGCACTTCGCGGCTGTCCACGGCAATACCGGTGATGTCGGGATTCCCGCCACCCCGACCCGTAAGCCCTAAAGATGAAAGCGAAACGGTGCGGGTGGACATGGCTGTCTTCTTTGCTCAGTTGCTGCTGCTGGTCAGCGTTACCACGGCCTCGCTGACGGGTTCAACAGTCGGTCGCAACCCCAACAAAGGAGCAACGCGGCGGATCATTTCTGCCGCAACGGGCACCGCCGTCCAACCTGCAGTCCGGCGTGGCTTTTCGCCCGAATTCTCAGAAGGCTCATCCAGCGTGACGATCAGCACGTACTTGGGATCATGGGAGGGAAAGATCGACGCGAATGTGGCAAGGGTTTTCTTTTTGTAGTAGCCACCGCGCGGCTTTGGCTTGTCGGCAGTGCCGGTTTTGCCACCGACAAAGTATCCCGGAACGCGCGCAAAACTTGCCGTGCCTTTGGCCACCACGGCACGCAACATGTTGCGCCCGTCGCGCGCTGCACGTTCTGACATGACGCGGGGGCCCTGCACCGGCTTGTCCTGCTTCAGCAACGTGGGCTTCACTTTGTAGCCGCCGTTGGCAATTGCCGCATAACCGGCGGCCAAGTGCATCGGTGATGTGGACAAACCGTGCCCGTAAGAAATTGTTACTGTCGACAAATCTGTCCAGCGTTTGGGCAACAACGGCTTACCGCCACCTGCTTCGACGATCTCGAACGGGGTTGCCTCAAAAAAGCCCAGGCTCTGCAAGAATTCCTTCTGGCGGTTCACACCGATCTGCAAGGCCATGCGGCCCGTTCCACGGTTCGACGACTTTACGATAATGTCCTGCACCGACAGCTTGCCGTAATTCTTGCCCTGAAATTCGCCGATCTTGAACCCGCCAACCTTGAGCGGGGTGCCCGTGTTGATGATCGTATTTGCATTGACCAGCCCCAGTTCGATCGCCTGCGTGGCGGTGAAAATCTTGAAGACAGATCCTAATTCATAGACGCCCTGCACCGACCGGTTGAACAGTGGACTGTCTGATGCATCGCCTTCAACAGCGGGCCGTGGGCGGTTGTTGGGGTCGAATGTCGGCAGAGAGACCACGGAAATCACTTCGCCGGTTTTCACATCCATCAGAACGCTGGTCGCGCCCTTGGCGTTCATGAGCTTCATGCCACCCCAAAGCACACGCTCCGCTGCGGCCTGCACTGTCAGATCCAGCGAAAGCTGCAACGGCTTACCCGCATTGGCAGGATCACGCAGGTAATCGTCGAAGTATTTCTCGACCCCTGCTACACCAATTACTTCCGCAGCATGTACGCCTTCCTTGCCGTAAGACGCCCCGCCCATCACATGCGCGGCCAGTGAGCCATTTGGATACAGGCGCATATCGCGTGGCGCGAACAGCAAGCCTGGATCACCGATGTCATGGACTGCCTGTTTTTGCTCGGGGCTGATTTTCTTTTTAATCCACAGGAACTTGCGCTTGCCCGTAAAGTCTTTGATCAGCCGCTCTTCATTCAGATCGGGAAAGACTTTGACCAATCCTTTTGCCGCCATTATCGGATCAACCATGTGACGCGGCTGGGCATAGAGCGCGTGTGTGTCAAAGTTCGTTGCCAGCAGATTGCCGTTGCGGTCTACGATGTCTGCACGGCTGGCCGAAATGACGGCACCGGGGGCGTGTGCCCGTGGTTCAACCGGATCAGTGCTTG
This sequence comes from Sulfitobacter noctilucicola, assembly GCF_000622385.1. Classification (NCBI taxonomy): domain Bacteria; kingdom Pseudomonadati; phylum Pseudomonadota; class Alphaproteobacteria; order Rhodobacterales; family Roseobacteraceae; genus Sulfitobacter; species Sulfitobacter noctilucicola. Next base: position 2,746,506 of record NZ_JASD01000008.1, on the reverse strand, counting down.
CCAACATTGCCATGCGCGCACCGACAACGGCAAACGCACAAAAGAAAAACGCACCAAGCACCAGAAGCCGGCCTTCCGCGCGAAGGCGCGACTGATCGCGCATCTGCTCATGCCGGATACGCTTGTTCTCGTTCTCGATCGCATCGGGGTTTTCGCCTTTTTGGCGGGCCTCTAGGATACGGGCAAGCGGGCGCAGGGGCGTGCGGATCATAGCGGGTCCTCGTCATCAGCGGCGGCACTGGAAACATCGACAGGGTTGGTAATCGGCAGGAGCGGTGCAGGTGGATAGGCCACCTCGTCCACACGGCCAAACTGGTCCGGGTGCAAGGGCAACAAGCCCAGACGCTCGAAATTGATCTCTGCCAAGTCGCGCAGACGTTCGGGGCGGTTCTGGTAGGCCCATTCAGCCTTCAGCACTGCAAGGCGGGAATGGGCGTCACGGATGTTTGCATGCAGCTTATCCGCCTCGGACAGCGCCTGCTGCGTCGCGTAGTTCTCGCGGTAGGCCCAGAAAGCCAATGCAATCACCGCGATTGTCGTCAGGATATGAAGTATCGCCCGCATCTATCTCAAAGCCCCTTCACCATCGGCATGCCGAGTGATTTTGCATCTACCGCGCCGCTGGGCGCATCCGTTCTGATCGCCACGCGCAACTTTGCAGAGCGTGACCGTGGGTTTTCTGCCAATTCTTGCGCGTCCGGTCCGATCGCCTTGCGCTTTTTGACGTCAAATTGCGGCTTGGCCCGTTCGACTTCGGGCGCAAAGCGATTAGCATTCCCACCGCCGCCTGAGCGCGCTGTGAGGAACCGCTTTACCATCCGGTCCTCGACCGAATGGAAGGTGACAACAGCCAGCTGACCACTAGGTTTCAATGCCCGCTCAGCTGCCATAAGCCCTTGGAACAGCTCGCCATATTCATCGTTTACCGCAATGCGCAACGCTTGAAAGCTGCGGGTTGCCGGATGGCTCTGCCCCGGCTTGGAGCGCGGCAGACAGCCTTCGACCAGCCGTGCCAGTTCAAGCGTGGTTTTAATCGGAGCCTCATCGCGGGCGCGAACGATTGCCTTTGCTATGCGGCGGGATGCACGTTCTTCACCAAACTGAAACAAGATAGAGGCAATCACGTCCTCGTCTGCGCCATTCACGATATCAGCCGCCGACGGCCCGTCCTGCGACATACGCATATCCAGCGGACCATCGCGCATGAAAGAAAAACCGCGCTCTGCGATATCCAACTGCATGGAAGAGACACCCAGATCAAGGACCACACCGTCCAGATCCTGCGCGTATTCGTCCATCTTCGAGAACACGCCCTGCTGCATCACGATACGATCACCGTAATCACCAACCCAGTCCGCTGCCATCTCGAATGCCAACGGATCCCGGTCCACGGCTATGACACGCGCAGCACCGGCATCCAGCAAACCGCGCGTATAGCCGCCAGCGCCGAACGTCCCATCCAGCCATACACCCTCGACAGGTGCGACAGCCTCAAGGATGGGGCGCAATAAGACAGGTGTATGGGGGGCAGCATCTTTATCTGATGTGGGGGCCGCAGCAGCCATCGCGTTATTCCCCCGGCAAACCGTCGAGGAACGCCATAGGATCAAAGTCTTCCGGCAGTTCGTCCAGCCATTCCTCTTCCTTGGCACGTTCAATCGTGTCGTAGGTTTCCGTCTTCCAGATCTGGAAGGTATCGCCCGCTGCGATAAAGAAGGCTTCGTTCTCAAGATCGATCTTCTGACGCAGCTTGGCAGGCAGCACCAGACGACCTGTCTCGTCTACATTTGTAGGGAAGGACTGGCCATGGAAGAGACGCTGAAGCATCTTACGCTCCATACTGCCGCGTGGCAGGGCATCGATCTTGGCATCAACCTCGTCAATCGCCTGCATGGTATAGCATTCAAGGTAGTTGCGGCGCTTGTCACCGTAAACAATGACCAACTCCGGGTTTTCGCCGCTTTTCCAGTTCGGGTCGCCCGCCTCCAGCACACGCCGAAAAGAGGCTGGGATAGACACCCGCCCCTTCGTATCGACTTTGTGGTGGCTTTCGCCTCTGAACCTGCGGCTCACTGTATCGCGTCCCTACTTGCGCCTTTGCGCTTTTTGCTGTCCGCCCCCGCGGAGAACATGGTGTTGGATGTAGAAACGGCGGGTCTGATCTGCTGCCACTGATCAACCCGCCGTTTCGATCCCGCTTTGCGGGGAAGTCCGACTGCGCGCGCCACCTGGGGGGATGTCTGCTCGCCCGCGCGCCGGATCTCTTGGTCTGATGAAAGCGAGGTGCCTGTATGAAACCTGCTAGGTTTTGTTTTTATTTGGGGTCGTTTGCTGCCCCGTGTCCCGTTCTCATCCGATGCACTAGGGATGCCATGGGAAATCGTGGGCGTCTACATTTTTTTTGGGATTTATACCCAATATCTTGTTTTACACAGGTGCGAAAAGCAAGATTTAGTAGTCACCAGTAAGCGGATTTTAGCTCAAATTGACCCTAACCGCCCAATAGACACAACATATAGTGTCGCACCTTGACGCCCTACGAAATCCCATCAATTCCCAACTTTTTTCACCCACAAAGTTATCCACAGGCGATGTTCTTTTCTTGTTCTCATTCTTCGGATCTATTTTCCAGTCCAAATTTCCGAAATTAGCGAAAATGCGATTCGAATCTTCGGATTTCCACCTCTCCTCCTCCCCTGCCCACCCCATTCGTCCCATCGTTTCCCATAAACAGACCCATAAATTCCCTGATCCACCCAAGATGGGAGGTTTCTTGCAGTCAAATGTGCGCGTTGGTCAGGGTTTTCGTTTAGAACGGGGCACAAGGAACCAGCCATTTCCCAAAAGCACATCCCCATAGCCGGACATGGAGCCGTCTTGCTTCTTTCTATTCAAAACGGCAAAAAGTGATTTAACGTCCACTTGGGGGTCCCATGAACACCGCGCTGGCCATACTTGCCCATGCCTTGCGCATGCTCCTCTTTGATGTACCCACGACGATCAGGGTCCTGTTACCTGCGATGGGCATCGTGATGGGGTGCAGTCTGGCAATCGCCATGCTGTCACCCGATGCGCTTCTGCTTATTACCGGAGAGCCAGAAGCCATAACGCCGCCGCCGTCCTCAAGCCTGCTGGTATTCTTTGGCCTAGGTATCGTCGGACTGCTTGGCTACGCGTTGATGGCCATCCTGTGGCACCGGCATGTGCTGCTGAACGGAGCAGAGAAGACAGAAGCCCTGCGCCCCGATGCTGGCGTGTTCTTTGGCTATATATGGCGCGCCATTGTTGTGGGCATCCTTCAGATGATCGCGATGATCCCCGTCACGATCGCACTGGGGCTGGTCGGCATGACGATATCCTCGAACGGAAATCCGTCAGGTCTTGCAGGCTTGATCTTCGCAATTCTCGGCAGCGTCGCCTTTGTGTGGCTGGCATTGCGACTGAGCGTTGTACTTCCAAGTGCCGCTGTGGGCCGCGGGATGCGGGTGATGGAAAGCTGGGCACTCACCCGACAGTCCGGCTGGCCATTGCTTGGCCTGGCACTACTCCTGACCGGCCTCAATGTCTTGATTACCGCTGTGACCGGGCCGATCCTTCCTTCGGAAGACGTGCTGTCTGTTGTGGTTCAGACGGCGATCTTCATCATCGAAGGGTTGGTCTTTATCTCTGTCCTTACCACGCTTTATGGACATCTGGTCGAAGGACGGTCATTGGGCCAATAGGCCCAGCGGCCTAAGCCATGCCGCCATCGATCAGGCCCTTCGCCATCTTCGCATAGGCCTGCGCCATCGGACCGTCACCTGCTGCCACAGGCGTGCCGCCATCACCGGCAAGCCGCGTCTCCAGATCAATCGGCAATGCACCCAAAAGCGGCACACCCAGAGCTTCGGCTTCGGCGGCAACGCCACCCTGCCCGAAGATCTGGTGCTGGGAGCCGCAGTCGGGACAAACGAACATCGACATATTTTCAATCAGGCCCAGCACCGGCGTTTTCAACGTCGCGAACATATCCAGCGCCTTGCGCGCGTCGATCAATGCCACGTCCTGCGGCGTGCTGACCACTATCGCGCCTGTAAGCTCGCTCTTGGTACAGAGTGTCAACTGAACATCGCCAGTGCCAGGCGGCAGATCGACGATGAGCACATCCAGCTCGCCCCACTCCACCTGACCCAGCATTTGCTGAAGCGCGCCCATCAACATCGGCCCGCGCCAGACAACCGCCTTACCCTCTTCCATCATAAACCCGATGGACATGAGCGTGACCCCATGCGCGTGCAGAGGTATAATTGTCTTACCGTCAGGACTCGCCGGCTTTTTGTTGATGCCCATCATGCGCGGTACGCTTGGCCCATAGATATCAGCATCAAGCAAACCGACCTTGCGCCCTGCACGCGCCAAAGCGACCGCGAGGTTCGTACTGACGGTAGATTTGCCAACACCTCCCTTGCCGGACCCAATCGCGAGAATGCGCTGCACACCGCTTGGCTTGGTCGGGCCGTCTTGCGGTTTGGGGTGTCCGCCGATTTTCAAATTGGGTGGCGGCGTAGCAGATTTCGCAGCCGGTCCATGCGCTGTCAGCGCGACCGTCGCCTGCGTGACTCCTGGAAGTTCCGTGACAACCTGTTCCGCCGCATCGCGCAGCGGGCCCATCTGCCGGGCTACGTCCGCGTTAGGTGCCTCTATGACAAACCGGACAACACTTCCCTCAACGGTCAGAGCACGCACCAAATCATGTTCCAGCACATTGCGTCCATCCGGCAGGGTCACACGGGAAAGCGCGGCTTCGATTTCAGCTTTGGTCACGGACATGGCGCGGCTCCTTACAATATATCTCCCCTGCTGACATCACAGTTTCCGCCCGCTGCGCAAGGGGGTGCGCTCAATTGCCTAATTTGTTGGCACGCCGCACAACGATAGATCACGGACCCCATGTTTTTGCTGCATAGCAGCATTGCAAATTTTTCCTATTGTGCATCCGCAGCATAAATGGCAATTTAAATCCATCGAAGCGGTTATGCTGCTTCACCAAGAAGACCAGACGAGCTCATCCTCCTCCCGAGTAAGTCTGCATTTTAGGCGGCGACATCTTCCTCCTCCCTGATGTCGTCGCCCTTTTTTTATCCCCGGCCATCTTCTATGTCAGACACCTTGACCCAAGGTAATTTCCGTTTTGGAAACAGTGTATTGACCCTGCGTCGCCCATGCAAAAACCGCATAACGGCTTTGCTGTCATGACCATTGTTTGCGCCAACATAAGGCGTACATACCCCCCATCGAAAACAGACAAACAGCAAATTCAAGAAAGAGGCGCCACAATGGCATATCTGAATACTTCCGCGGCACAGGGCTCAACCTTTGGTTTCCGCGCCGCAGCAATTTTTCAGAATATTGCGACCCGCATCCGGCAGCGTCGCATCTATAATGAAACCTTTGACGGTCTTAGCGCCCTGTCCAACCGCGACCTTGCGGACCTGGGCCTCCACCGGTGCAACCTTCGCCAGATCGCGCGGGAATCAGCGTACAACGCGACGCACTAACAGAGATCGGACCTGCCGCTCCTCCCTGCGGTAGGTCTGAGTTGCGCAGCCGGGCGTTTCCTCCTCCCTGAGCCCGCTGCACAGCAAGACCCAAAGCCGATCCTCCCTTGAAGCTTTGGGCCGACATGAGAGCAGCTGCACCTTCCTCCCAAGGTGCAGCTGTTTTTCATTTAAAGGGATGCCGGATATCTAGTCGATGAACGCCGGAGCACGCTCCGCAAATTCGAAGCCACCCGTGCGCCCGCCGGCATGTTTTGCCAGAAACTCTTCGATCAAGCGCGCGCGACGCAGTCTGTCGCGCCAATGCACGGCACCGTGGCCTGTGTTCTCAAAATAGTGAAACCGCACATCCTTGTCTGTGGCTCTCACTTTCTCTTCAAAATCATGCACTTGCTGCACCGCAGTGATCTGGTCCTGCGCGCCCGCCAGCACCAGCACCGGACCGTGCAACTGTTCCACACGGTTCGTCGGCGAGTATTTCCGCATCATTTCAAGGTCTTCGGAGTGCTCTATCCGGCCAAAATAACGCCACCAGCTTTCGAGCTCATTTTTCCAAGTGTAGGGGTAGTGTTTAGATTGGAATTCGACATCCAGCATAGGAAATTCAACAATCGCCGCATCAAACAATCCCGGGTCACGCGTCATTGCCATCGCGGCTGCGTAGCCACCATAACTTTCACCCATTACAATCAGGGCATCGGTATCGGCGATACCTTTTTCCACCAACCAAAGCGCGGCATCTGCAATATCGTCCTGCATCGCGCGGCCGAATTCACGAAAGCCCTTCGCCTGAAAGTCCTTTCCAAAACCGGTCGATCCCCGAAAGTTTACGGATAAAACCCCGTAACCGCGATTGACCAACAGCTGGGTAAACGGGTTTTGTCCCATCGATACATGCAGCGCAGGCCCACCATGCACATGGATCACAAAGGGGATTGGGCCTTTTACCCCCCGCGGGCGAGTCATAACCCCGGGAATTTCAAGCCCGTCCCGCGCCGAAAAGCGCACAGCTTCCTCAGGCACAAGGTGTTCTTTGTATTTGGACAGCCCCCCACCATCAGAAATTACCTTGGACGTACCCTGCACCAGATCGATCAGGAGCGTCTGCGGCGCGAGGCCTGGACCGGACACCAGTTGCGTCACATAACGTCCCGAAGCACTGTGCAGCGTTTGACCCAGCGTCACCGGTTGGGGGAGTTTTGCCAACTGGTTCAGAAAAATCTGGCCCCGATCAGAGAGCGCTATACGCTCTTGGGTGTCTTGCCGCAGGCGCAGAACATCCGCCTTCCCGTCAGGTGCAAGCGATGTCACCATGCCGATGTCGGTTTCCGCCACCATATGCAAAACGGTTTCATCACCGGTATGCGTGTCAAATCGCACCACTGCTGCTTTGTCCCGCCCTCGTGAGGATCGCGCCAGCATCGTGCCATCAGCAGCGACGCTCTCAAGCGGTTGGAACAGGTCATTGACGCTGATCTCTACCAGAGGCTTCCACCCTTCCGCCGTTTTGCGCAACAACTGCCCTGTCGCGGGGTCGAGTGTATCAAAGCGCAGGACCGGTGCAGTGTCTTCATCAAACACCCAATAGACCGTCTCTTGCGTTCCTTCCGCCACCTTCTGCGCTGTTTGGCCGTCTTGTGACACCAGCCACATATGCGCCGGTGCCCGCGTCGAGGTCTTGCCCCATGTCAGAATTGGCATATCGGGATCAGTCGCGATTTGGTTTTTCACCCAGCCGCTTGGCAATTTGACCGGACTAATCCGCTTCCAGTTGGCACGCTGCGGCATCAGCGGGTCCACTTCCCAGTCGTGACCTTGATAGATAAAGCGGATCAACGGCTTGCTTGGGTGCCACCGCAAAAAGCTGATGCCCGGACGCAGCTCCGCGATCTCCTCACCGGTATTCAGGTTCTGCACCACCAACTTCCGGCCCAACAGGCTGGATTTCTGTACCGTCGCGTACTGCGCGTCACCTGAAACAACGAAATCCCATTCAAACGTGGGATCAGCATAGAAGGTCCGTGTCGGGATCAGGGGCGGGAGATCAGCGGCTTTCAGAACCGGATGCCTCGCGTCGATATCGCGAGTGGACCAAATCGCACCCGCGGCGAGGAATGCAACGCAGAAGGCGGCTACCTTTCCGACCTTTTTAAACATTCACGGCCTCCAGAAGATCACCGGGCTGGCATTCGAGCACTTCGCAAATCTTTGCGAGGGTCTCAAATCGGACCCCCTTAACCTTCCCCGATTTCAAAAGGCTCATGTTCTGAACCGTGATCCCCACCGCCTCAGCCAGATCTTTGGACTTCATCTTGCGGGTGGCCAGCATCACATCAAGCCTGACAACAATCTCCATCAGACGAATTCCTCGTTTTCACGCGCGATCCGGATCGCTTCATGCATGACGATACCCAAGAAGAGAAAACCCAGCCCGCAGAAAGTCATGCCAATATTGGTGCTTTCATACCAAAACCGAAGCGGGAGCGGCCCGTCGGGATTATGCCACGACCGGACCATCGGGCTGACAGCACCCGCGACCAAAGCCGCAGTAGACGATCCGAAGATCAACCCGCCCATCCACTTCAGGCGGGTGGCGATCCGCACATCAAAAACCGTTCCATTGCGGAGCAACCACAGAATGCTGAAACCCGTGGCATAGGCCAGCCAACCAAGCACCGTCGGAATCAGCCAGACCGTGAAAAAGACAATGCGCGTAGGCAGGGCGATCTCCGCATCCGGATGCACCCAGTTGTCGTTGCGCGTCCACTTGCCCCAGTCCAGAAATGACAGCTCAAGGTTCCATGACAAAGCCTCGTAGGGATAATAGACCAGCATCGGCACAAGAATGATCATGGCAAGGGTCGACAGATTACGAATACGGTGCATGGGAATTCCAAAATTACTGCTTTACGATAATTTTTTGTTCCATAAATCTATATTTTGGTCAATAAACAATCATACCGATTCTCTCAACAGGATGCATATCATGACCAAAACGTCACTTTCTCTCACCGCTGCCCTGTCGATGTTCCTTGCCCTGCCGCTGGTCGCCGAACAGCCGCGGGTCTACGGGCCCGAACACACCTATGCATCGGTTGCCGATGTCACGCTGACCCGCGAACAGCGCCGCCACTACAATGAATTCAAGAACCGCAAGGCCTACTTCGGTGCCTTCTATGCCGCCGCCGAAGGCGACGGATCGTTCTACAGCTACAGCTATCACAACCTGAACACGGCCAAGGCCGTCGCCAAACGCGGCTGCGAGGCTTACGCAAATGGTCCCTGCACCTTCTACGGCGTTGCCGTGCCCGAAGGCGTGGACCCGAACGAGACATTCGCCAGCGGGTTGGGGGCCATCACCGCCCATGATCTACAGGGCGTCTACCGCGACATGCAAACCACCACAGGCTATGGCGCATTCGCCATTTCAGGTGCAGGCGATCACGGCTATTCCCACGGCTGGCCCAATATGGACGAAGCCCGCGCAACCGCCATCGCCTATTGCGAGGCTGAAGTGGCCGAGGAAATGACAAATATCCGCATCGAAGATCGCAGGTGGGCGCGCGCGAACGGCCTGACCACTTGCCGCGTCATTGACACCTACACGCCGCCCAGCCAGTAACGCGCTCTAGAACGGCACATCATCACAACCGGTGAGGAAGCGGGACACGACCTTTTTGGTCCCCGCTTTCTCGAATTCCACTTCCAGCTTGTCGCCCTCGATACCGATGATCGCGCCATAGCCGAACTTCTGGTGGAACACGCGCTCCCCCATCATGAAGCTGCTGACCGCGTTCATATCAATCGTCATATTGCGGGATTCCGCAGGCTGCGAGATGCCCCGCTCCCCTGCCCGCGCCTGCAACCGCCGCCAACCGGGTGAATTATAGACATTCGCCTCTGCCGCCTTGTTGTGCAGGTTCGAGCCCATCATCTCTTGTTCGCGCACGGAGGCAGACGACGCCATACCAGCCGCGCCAAATCCGCCGCCATACAGACCCGGTGGCGTCAGCACCTCAACATGATCCTCTGGCAATTCGTCAATAAACCGTGACGGCATGGAGGATTGCCACTGCCCGAAAACCCGCCGGTTCGCGGCAAAGCTGATCGTGCAAATCGCCTCGGCCCGCGTGATGCCGACATAAGCAAGCCTGCGTTCTTCTTCCAATCCCTTGATCCCGCTCTCGTCCATAGAGCGTTGTGAAGGGAACAGCCCGTCTTCCCACCCGGGCAGAAACACTGCCGGAAATTCCAGACCCTTGGCCGCATGCAGCGTCATGATACTGACCTTCGCACCGCCGTCATCGCTTTCGTTGTCCATAATCAGGCTGACATGCTCAAGGAACCCTTGCAGGTTCTCGAACTGTTCCAGCGCCTTGACCAGTTCCTTGAGGTTCTCCAGCCGCCCCGGCGCTTCGGGCGTCTTGTCGTTCTGCCACATGCCGGTATAGCCGGACTCGTCCAGAATAATCTCTGCCAGCTCCATATGGGACATCTCTGGCGGTCCGTATTCCTGCCGCACTGGTCCGGTCTCATCATCCAGAACAGCGTTTTCAACATCCACCGGCATCGCAGGTCCGCGCAGCTTGCTGTTCCAGCGCTCGATCCCGTCGATCAACAACCGCAACTGTGCGGCCCCCTTGCCAGTAAGGCCGCCCTCGGACAGCAGGATGCGTGCACCATCCACAAGGTTAACCCCGTGTTGCCGCGCCGTGACCTGTATCTTTTGCTGCGCTTTATCGCCAAGGCCCCGCTTTGGTGTATTCACAATCCGTTCGAACGCAAGATCATCATCCGGGCTGGTGACAACGCGGAAATAGGCCATCGCATCGCGGATCTCCATCCGCTCGTAAAAACGCGGGCCGCCGATTACGCGATACGGCAATCCGATGGTCAGAAACCGGTCTTCGAAGGCGCGCATCTGGTGCGACGCCCGCACCAAGATCGCCATGTGATCCAGCGACACAGGTTCCATCCCGCGCGTGCCGCGCTGCATCGCCTCGACCTCGTCCCCGATCCAGCGGGCTTCTTCTTCGCCGTCCCAATGGCCGATCAGGCGCACTTTTTCGCCCTCGTCCCGTTCGGTCCAAAGTGTTTTGCCCAAACGCCCCTGATTACCGGCAATCACGCCGGACGCAGCTGCCAGAATATGCGGGGTTGAGCGGTAGTTCTGTTCCAGCTTGACCACATGGGCACCGGGGAAATCCGTCTCGAACCGCAGGATGTTGCCCACTTCGGCCCCGCGCCAGCCATAGATCGACTGATCGTCATCCCCCACACAGCAGATGTTCTTGTGCCCCTGCGCCAGCAGCCGCAACCACAGGTATTGAGCGACGTTGGTATCCTGATACTCGTCGACAAGGATGTATTTGAACCAGCGCTGGTATTGCTCCAGCACGTCGGGGTGGTTCTGGAATATCGTCACCATATGCAGCAACAGATCACCGAAATCTGTGGCATTCAGCTCGGTCAGCCTCGCCTGATAGGCGGCATAGAGTTTAGGGCCAAGGTGGTTATAGGCACCCGCATCCGCGACCGGCACCTTATCCGGTGTGATCGCCTTGTTCTTCCAAGCGTCGATGATCCCCGACAACATACGCGCCGGCCAGCGTTTATCATCGATATCCTCGGCACGGATCAATTGTTTGAGCAGACGCAGCTGGTCGTCAGTGTCCAGAATGGTGAAGTTGCTTTTTAACCCCACCAGTTCCGCATGACGGCGCAGCAACTTCACGCAGATGGCGTGGAATGTGCCCAGCCACGGCATTCCCTCAACATGCTGCCCCAACATGGACCCCACGCGATTCTTCATCTCCCGCGCGGCTTTGTTGGTAAAGGTCACCGCCAGAATCTCGTTGGGCCGCGCCCGCCCCGTTTGCATCAGGTGCACAATACGCGTGGTCAGCGCCTTTGTCTTGCCAGTACCAGCCCCCGCAAGCATCAACACAGGGCCGTCCATCTGCTCCACGGCGGCGCGTTGTGCAGGGTTCAACCCGTCAAGATACGGCTGTGGCCGTGCTGCCATCGCACGTGCCGACAAAGATGCGCCTTCAAAGGCGTCCATTTCATCAAAATCGCTCATGACGCTAACCTAGCGAGGTATCCATCAAAGGAAAACCCATGTTCCACAGATGTTCCTCACGTCTTCACAAAGAATTTTCACCGCTTTGCCCACGGTGCCCGGCTGCGCTTGGCGCATAAACCCGAACCTCTCTTACTGGACAATCCGCGCCCACTAGGCACAGATACGTTTATGGATTTACACAGCCGCTATCCCGCACTTTCCGATCTCCGCCGTCTTGCAAAAAGGCGCATTCCAAAATTTGTATGGGAGTACCTCGACAGCGGGACAGGCAACGAAGCGACGAAATCCCGCAACAGGACCGAGCTGGACAAAATCGGTTTCCCGCCTTCGATTCTGCATGGCGATATCACTCCTGATCTCACCACGTCTTTTCTGGGCCAGACCTACCCCTTGCCGTTCGGGATCGCGCCCATCGGCATGTCCGGCCTGATCTGGCCCGGAGCAGAGCCGGCACTTGCACAGGCCGGTGCCACACATAACATCCCCTATTGCATCTCGACCGTGGCCACGCGCAGCCCCGAAGACATGGCCCCCCACATTGGCGAGCACGCGTGGTTCCAGCTTTATCCGCCACGTGATCCCGACATTCGCCGTGACATGCTGGCAAGAGCCAAAGATGCAGGTTTTAACACGCTCGTTCTTACAGTTGATGTGCCGACATCCTCGCGCCGGGAGCGGCAGGTCCGCTCGGGCCTTACCAACCCGCCCAAGATCACTCCGCGGATTTTGGCCCAGATCGCAACCTGTCCCACATGGGCAATGGAGACCGCAAAACGTGGCATGCCCTACATGCGCGGGATCGACAAATACACATCCGCCGCGACCGAAGGCCTGCCGCCCACCGCCCATGTCGGCTATCTTTTGCGGACTTCACCGGATTGGAGCTATGTGACCTGGCTGCGCGACAATTGGGACGGTCCTTTGGTGGTCAAAGGTGTGATGCGCGGCGAAGACGCTACACGGCTCGAAACAATGGGCGCGGATGCCATCTGGATCTCGAACCACGCAGGCCGTCAGTTTGACGCGTCTCCCGCGTCCATTGAGGCCCTCCCCGCCATCCGCGCAGCCACCAAGTTGCCGCTGATTTTCGACAGTGGTGTGGAATCCGGCCTCGATATCCTGCGCGCCCTCGCCCTAGGCGCTGACTTTGTCATGCTGGGGCGTGCATTCCATTTTGCGCTGGGCGCTATGGGCGCGAAGGGGGTCGATCACCTGATCGATATTCTGGCCAAAGATATGGCGGCGAATATGGGCCAGCTTGGTGCCGCAGACCTCGGATCACTTCCCGATACGCTGAAACTAGGATGACATCGCCCGCCACGCCACACAGCGGGTCAATTGTTTCACGAATGTGACAAACTGCGGGGTATTGGGTATTGTGCCGCAGTGCGGCGTCCCTAGAGTGCGCGACAGCAAAGACCGGAGAACCAAATGCCCGACTTCAAGAAAATCCTCATCGCCAACCGCGGCGAAATCGCGATCCGCATCATGCGCGCGGCCAACGAGATGGGCAAGAAAACCGTCGCCGTTTACGCCGAAGAGGACAAACTGGGCCTGCACCGCTTCAAGGCTGATGAGGCCTACCGCATCGGTGAGGGCCTTGGCCCCGTTGCCGCCTACCTGAGCATCCCAGAGATCATTCGCGTCGCCAAAGCCTCCGGTGCTGACGCGATCCATCCCGGTTACGGTCTGCTGTCGGAAAACCCCGAGTTCGTGGACGCCTGCGAAAATAACGGCATTACCTTTATCGGCCCCAAGGCTGAAACCATGCGGGCGTTGGGCGACAAAGCCAGCGCCCGTCGCGTAGCGCAAGAAGCCGGTGTTCCGGTCATCCCCGCCACTGAAGTGCTGGGCGATGACATGGATGCCATCCGCAAGGAAGCCGCAGAAGTCGGCTATCCTTTCATGCTCAAAGCCTCTTGGGGGGGCGGCGGTCGCGGCATGCGACCTATCTATGAAGAGAGCGAGTTGGAGGAGAAAGTCCTCGAAGGCCGCCGCGAGGCCGAAGCCGCTTTCGGCAACGGCGAAGGTTACCTTGAAAAGATGATCCTCAAGGCGCGCCATGTCGAAGTGCAGATCCTTGGCGACAAGCACGGTGAAATCTACCACCTGTACGAGCGTGACTGCTCCGTCCAGCGCCGCAACCAAAAAGTGGTTGAGCGCGCTCCCGCCCCCTACCTCACCGAAGAACAGCGCACCGAAATCTGCGATCTTGGCCGCAAGATCTGCGCCCATGTGAACTACGAATGCGCAGGCACCGTCGAATTCCTGATGGATATGGCCGACGGCAAGTTCTACTTCATCGAAGTGAACCCGCGCGTGCAGGTCGAACATACCGTCACCGAAGAAGTCACCGGCATCGACATCGTGCAAGCGCAAATCCTGATCGCAGAGGGCAAGACCATCGCCGAAGCGACGGGCAAGGCGTCACAGGACGACATCCAGTTGCAAGGTCATGCCCTGCAAACGCGCATCACGACGGAAGACCCGCAGAACAACTTCATCCCCGACTATGGCCGCATCACCGCTTTCCGCGAAGCCACAGGTATGGGCATCCGACTTGACGGCGGCACCGCTTATTCAGGTGGCGTTATCACGCGCTACTACGACAGCCTGCTGGTAAAAGTAACCGCCAAGGCACAAACGCCCGAGCTTGCCATCGCCCGTATGGACCGCGCCTTGCGCGAATTCCGCATCAGAGGCGTATCGACCAATATCGCCTTTGTTGAAAATCTGCTGCATCACCCGAGTTTTCTCGACAATACCTACCACACCAAATTCATTGACGAGACGCCTGAGCTGTTCCAGTTCACCAAGCGCAAGGATCGCGGTACCAAGGTCCTGACCTACATCGCGGACATCACCGTGAATGGCCATCCCGAGACCAAAGGCCACCCGCGTCTGCCCGCGACCGTGCGCCAACCGAAACCACCGGAAAGCCGTGCAGAGCCGATGATGGGCACCCGCAACCTGCTGGAGCAAAAAGGCCCGCAAGCCGTGGCCGACTGGATGCAGGCCCAGCAACAACTGCTCATCACCGACACCACAATGCGCGACGGCCACCAAAGCCTGCTGGCCACCCGAATGCGCAGCCATGACATGATCAAGGTGGCCCCCGCCTACGCCGCCAACCTACCACAGCTTTTCTCCGTCGAGTGCTGGGGCGGTGCGACTTTCGACGTCGCCTATCGCTTCTTGCAGGAATGTCCGTGGCAGCGCCTGCGCGACCTGCGCGAACGCATGCCCAACCTGATGACGCAGATGCTTTTGCGCGCCTCAAACGGTGTGGGCTACACCAACTATCCCGACAATGTGGTGCAGTTCTTTGTAAAACAGGCCGCTGAATCCGGCGTTGATGTCTTCCGCGTCTTTGACAGCCTCAACTGGGTCGAAAACATGCGCGTCGCGATGGACGCCGTGATTGACGCCAACAAAGTCTGCGAAGGCACGATCTGCTACACCGGTGACATCTTTGACCCCGACCGTGCGAAGTATGACCTGAAATACTACGTCCAGATGGGCAAAGACCTGAAGGCCGCAGGTGCCCACGTGCTCGGTCTCAAGGACATGGCCGGATTGCTGAAGCCTGCTCAGGCGCGCGTGTTGGTTAAGGCGCTGAAATCAGAAGTGGGCCTGCCGATCCACTTCCATACGCACGACACTGCCGGCATTGCCTGCGCCACGATCCTTGCCGCGTCCGAAGCAGGCGTTGATGCCGTTGATTGCGCGATGGACGCGCTGTCAGGGAACACCTCGCAGGCAACTCTGGGCTCCGTTGTTTCAGCGCTCAAACACACCGACCGCGATACCGGCCTTGATATGGATGCGGTGCGCGAGATTTCCGATTATTGGGAAGAGGTCCGTCACCAGTACGGTGCGTTTGAGACCGGCATGCAGGCTCCGTCTTCAGAAGTATACCTCCATGAGATGCCCGGTGGTCAGTTCACCAATCTCAAGGCGCAGGCGTCCTCACTTGGTCTGGACGACCGTTGGCCCGAGGTCGCACGCACCTATGCGGATGTGAACCAGATGTTTGGTGATATCGTCAAAGTGACGCCGTCCTCGAAAGTTGTCGGTGACATGGCATTGATGATGGTGTCCCAAGGGCTAAGCCGGGCGGATGTCGAAGACCCCGAAACCGACGTGGCCTTCCCCGATTCAGTGATCGACATGATGCGCGGCAACCTCGGCCAGCCTCCCGGCGGCTTTCCTGATACAATCATCCGTAAGGCGCTAAAGGATGAAAAGCCCAATACCGAACGCCCCGGCAAGCACCTTGCCCCTGTCGATCTTGAAGCAACCCGCGCTGAACTTTCGAAGAAACTCGAAGGTCTGGAAATCGATAACGAAGACCTCGCTGGTTATCTGATGTATCCCAAGGTGTTCCTCGATTACATGGGCCGCCACCGCCAGTACGGGCCGGTGCGCACGTTGCCGACCCAGACTTTCTTTTATGGTATGGAGCCTTCCGAAGAAATCAGCGCTGAAATCGACCCCGGCAAGACGCTGGAAATCCGCATGCAGGCCGCAAGCGACACGAATGAAGATGGTGAGGTCAAAGTCTTCTTTGAACTCAACGGCCAGCCTCGTGTGATCCGCGTGCCCAACCGTCTGGTAAAGGCCACCACCATCCAGCGGCCAAAGGCAGACCCCGCCAATGAAAACCACATCGGTGCGCCTATGCCGGGTGTCGTGGCCTCCGTCGGTGCGGTAGTCGGCCAGCAGGTTCATGCAGGCGATCTGCTGCTGACGATTGAAGCGATGAAGATGGAAACGGGCATCCATGCAGAGCGCGACGCAGTTGTCAAAGCTGTGCATGTGACAGCAGGTGGTCAGATTGACGCCAAGGATTTGCTTGTAGAGCTGGAGTAAGGCGAGGCCCGCACGAATTCTGGCTCGCTTTCCGCTTTCGTTGCGGAAAGCAGCTCCACCTTTTACTGCCGCAAAGTAGTCTGGCTTGAAATGCCGCGCGTGCTAAAATTCCTCTCGTGCCATGCCCAGAAGTAATATAATCGACTTCCCATGCGCAGCACGACCCGGATGATAAGCAAGCTTCTTATATCTTTCGCCCTCATTGTGGCGATGGCGGTGTCCGCATTTGCGCATACCGGTGCGCGGCCTGCGTTGTCACCGGAACTTGAGGCCTATGTTGCTGCCGGCGGGACCTTGGCAGAGCTTTGCGGCACAGCAGGAGAGCAGGACGGAACACAAGGTCAGAAATGCGAAGCCTGCCGTTTGATTGGCGCTGCTCTCTTGCCACGCGATGCGCATGGCGTTCCGGTGGCACGCTGCGATCAGACGCGTATCCTGACCTTCGTCGCGAAACGGCTTCACAACAGCCGACCGCTTGACCCTGCACGCCAGACCCGCGCCCCACCCCAAGCCTGAACTTATCACAAACCAAAGTTCAAATTTTGCCCGCATTCACGCGGGTCTCAAGGCTTGGAGCCGACACATGACATCTACGAACATCAATGCGCAGCCCGAGGGCGGCGTGAACAAACTCTATTTCGCCGCTTGGCGCTGGCATTTCTATGCGGGGCTTGTCGTCCTGCCGTTTCTTACGATCCTTGCCATTACCGGCATGTCGATGCTGTGGATCGCATGGATTGACGGGCGGGATGGTGAACGCACTGCTGTGGTCCCTCAAGAGATCGTGCAGCCGGTATCGGTTCAGTCACAAGCGGCCGTCGCAGCCGTGCCGGACGGCGAGTTGAAGCAATATGTCGCACCGCGCACTGACGACGTTGCTGCCTTGTTCCGCGTAGATGCGGACGGAGATGCCATAATGGTTGCGGTTAATCCCTACACCGCTCAGGTGATCGAGACTTTCCCGCGCCGCAGCGGGTGGTACGATTTTGTCGACAATATTCATAGCGAACTGATGCTTGGCGTAACCGGTGACCGCATGCTGGAAACAGCGGCATCGCTTACCTTGGTCCTGATTGCCACGGGTCTTTACATGTGGTGGCCGCGCGAAGCCGGTTGGCGCAGGGCGCTGATCCCCCGCTTTGGCCAAGGACGCGCGCTGTGGAAATCCTTGCATGGTGTTGTCGGTATCTGGATTTCGCTCTTCCTCGTGTTTTTCCTGATCTCGGGGCTGGCCTGGGCCGGTATCTGGGGCGGCAAGATGGTGCAGGCATGGAGCCAGTTTCCGGCGGCGAAGTGGGACAATGTACCGTTGTCTGATGAAACCCACGCAAGCATGAACCACAATCGTCGCGAGGTGCCTTGGGCGCTTGAGCAAACCCCTATGCCTGCATCTGGCAGCAATGTAGGCACGGAAGGTGTTACTGCGGCTACGATTAGCATCGATACGGTAGATATGCTTGCGCGTGAGATCGGGTTTGACGCCCGCTATCAGTTGAATGTGCCGCAGTCGGACACAGGTGTCTGGACGCTAAGCCGGGATTCAATGAACACCGACAGCACTGATCCGATGTCGGACCGGACTGTTCACGTCGATCAGTTTACTGGCAAGATACTGGCGGATGTCCGGTTTGAAGATTACTCGCTTGCAGGCAAGGCGATGGCCGTTGGCATCGCGCTGCACATGGGCACACTTGGGTTCTGGAGCGTACTGGCTAATACTGTGGTCTGTCTCTCTGTTCTGTTCTTGTGCCTGAGTGCAGTCGTCTTGTGGTGGAAGCGCCGACCGGTCAACGCCGGACGCCTCTCTGCGCCGCCAATGCCGAAAGAGTTGCCCCTGTGGCAAGGCGCGGTTCTGGTGGGCCTGGCCGTATCTATGGCATTCCCCATGGCGGGTTTGGCATTGCTCACCGTCCTCGCTTTGGACACGCTGGTCCTCTCAAGGCTGCCACGGCTTCGCCGGAGGTTGACCTGAGCATGATCTGGCACTGCTCCCTAGGGAGCAGTGCCGATGGATCAGGAAGTGCGGGTAGCTTTGCACGCGGTGCATCGGAGTCCCAACCGCGAACTGTTCCTGCCCGCCGCCGCAGATGTTATGCAGATCCCGACAGTACAGGAAGACCGCTATGCAACTCTCCGCCCTCACGCTCATCATTCCCGACTATGATGAGGCCATCGCCTACTACACTCGGACCCTTGGCTTCACGCTGATCGACGACATTGATCAGGGCAGCAAACGCTGGGTCCGCATTGCCCCTTCTGCCAATGCCCAGACCGGGATCATCCTCGCGGAGCCCTCTACTCCGGCGCAGCGTAGTGCGATCGGAACCCAAGGCGCGGGCCGCGTGTGGTTGTTCTTGCAAACGCAGGACTTTGCGGCCGATCACGCCCGCATGACCAAAGCCGGCGTTACATTCGAGGAAGAACCCCGCCAAGAAGTTTACGGAACGGTCGCTGTCTTTGCCGATAAATTCGGCAATCGATGGGATTTGATCGAGTACGCCTGACCTGCCGCATCCTGTCGCATTGCAGCGCACCATAGGCGCGCTATCCTTTGCCATCCAAAGGATGACACTCATGCCCTACGAATGGAAAACCGCGCCTGATGCCCAGTTGCAAGAGATGCGCCTGTGGCCGCATCAGTCCCTGCCCGCGCGAGGGTTTGCAGCTTTCGTTCTGGCAACCTTTACGCTGATCCTGATCCCGATCTTCACCTTACTGGGAACTGTATTGTTGTGGGGGATGCTGCCCTTTGTGCTGATGGCCGTGGGGGGGATCTATCTCGCTTTGCAATCAAACTACAAATCCCGCCAGATCGAAGAGGTACTGACGCTGGATGCCGACAGCGCGCGTCTGATCCACACAAACCCGAAAGGCGAAGTGAAAGAATGGCACTGCAACCGGTATTGGACGCAGGTGCTCAAGTACGAACGCGACGGGCCTGTGCCGCACTATGTCACCCTGCGCGGAGAAGGCCGCGAGGTCGAAATCGGCAGTTTTTTGAGCGAGGAAGAACGCGTGGCGCTCTACGATGAATTGCAACGCAGTCTTTTGCGCGGGACCTGAATGATGCGGGTTATCGCTTTTCAGCTATGCTTCTCGAGAGCAAAACCGTCCGTCAGGAGGCGCTGACGTGATACATCAAGACAGGCCGGCAAGAACTTGATGTAATTAAATAAATTACTCCGATGGGAACCCAGGCCCATCGATAAACAAACCGTCAATCTTAGCTTAGGCGGTCTTTCACCATCGGACCGACCTTACCGAAATCCATCTGACCGGTGTATTTTGCTTTGAGGCTCCCGATCACCTTGCCCATGTCGCGGATGCTGTCCGCCCCAATTTCGGCAATGGCTGCATCGACAGCTGCGTTGGTCTCTTCTTCATTCAACTGACGTGGCAGGAACTCTTCAATGGTCTCGATCTCCGAGCGTTCCCGCTCCGCCAGATCAAGGCGACCGCCTTCTTCATAGGCGCGTGCGGATTCCATCCGCTGCTTGGTCATCTTGCCGAGGATCGACAGTACATCTGCCTCTGGCACACCCTCGTCGCTGCCGCCGGCACGAGCGTCGATGTCTTTGTCCTTAATTGCGGCGTTGATCAGCCTCAAAGTGGACAGACGTGCAGCGTCCTTGTCTCTCATCGCTTGTTTGAGAGCTTCTGAGATGCGTGTGCGCAGAACCATCTGGGGGGTATCCTGTCATTGTTCAAATCCGAGTTTCCGAACATAGACAAAGGCAAGCCATGGTGCAATGGCCCCTCGCCCGACGTAAGCCCATGATATATAATAAAATCTCATTTTCGCTCACACCTTGACCCTGCCATGGCCGAACGATATCTACTGCATCGTTTATCCCTTTCCAGCTGCCGGAGACTGCGCCGATGTCTGCCACTTCCAACGCACCGACACGCCCTACCGCCTGCCTTGCCCTCGCGGATGGTTCCCTGTTCTACGGCATGGGCTTTGGGGCCACGGGAATGACCGTCGCCGAGCTGTGTTTTAACACTGCGATGACCGGATATCAGGAGATTATGACCGATCCGTCTTATGCGGGTCAGGTTGTGACCTTTACCTTCCCGCATATCGGCAACACGGGCACCAATCCGCAGGATGACGAAACCGGTGATCCGGTTGCAGCAGGTATGGTGGTAAAGTGGATGCCTACCGACCCGTCGAACTGGCGCAACGTGCAGCCCCTGTCGGAATGGCTTGCTGCGCGTGGCCGTATCGCAATCGGTGGTGTTGATACCCGGCGGCTGACCCGCGCCATCCGCCATCAAGGTGCGCCACATGTGGCATTGGCCCATGATCCTGACGGAAACTTTGATATCGAGGCATTGATCAAGGCTGCGCGCGAATTTGGCGGTCTTGAAGGTGTCGATCTGGCCCGTGATGTCACCTGTGCACAATCTTACCGCTGGGATGAGATGCGCTGGGCGTGGCCTGACGGCTATTCCCGCCAAACCGAACCCAAGCACAAGGTTGTCGCAGTTGATTACGGTGCCAAGCGCAATATCTTGCGGTGTCTCGCGTCAGCCGGTTGCGAAGTGACGGTACTGCCCGCCTCTGCCACCTTTGAAGACGTGATGGCGCACAATCCTGACGGGGTATTCCTGTCCAATGGTCCAGGCGATCCAGCCGCGACAGGTGCCTATGCCGTGCCAATGATCCGCGACGTTCTGGATAAGACGGATGTGCCGATGTTTGGCATTTGTCTGGGACACCAGATGCTTGCACTCGCACTGGGGGCCAAGACCATCAAGATGAGCCACGGCCACCATGGCGCAAACCATCCGGTAAAAGACAACGACACCGGTAAGGTCGAGATTACTTCGATGAACCACGGTTTTGCTGTCGATGCACAAACGCTGCCAAAAGGCGTGGTTGAGACGCATGTTTCGCTTTTTGACGGCTCAAACTGCGGTATTCGTATGGAAGGCCGCCCGGTCTGGTCGGTTCAGCACCATCCCGAGGCCTCCCCCGGTCCACAAGACAGCTATTACCTGTTCGAACGGTTTGCAGCCGCAATGGCAGAAAAGAACAAAGCGCCAGCCTGATCGCAATTGCGACCAGCCCGAACATTAACACTGCATTAACCACGCTGTGATTAAGGTGCCTTACATTTGAGTTAAGGCACCGTTCCTATGAGTAACCTGCGGCTAGACCTTCTGGACCCGCAACTTGCCCGCCGCGTTGATCCCCCCATGCCCTTGGGGCGGTATCTGGTAGAGGCAGGTATTATCAGCAGCAGCGATCTGGTGCATGCGCTGGATCTTCAACGTCATGTCGATGCGCCTTTAGGCGAGATCCTTATCGCCGAGGGTCTGGCAGATCGCCGCGACGTTCTTGAAGCGCTGAGCCGTCAGCACAACACACAGATCGTCGATCTACGTGATGATCCGGCGCGCCCCAGCCTCGCCGCGCGCTTGCCTGTGGGGCTGTGTCTTCAGTTTCGCGCGGTGCTATGGATGGATATGGCGGGTGTGCTTCTGGTTGCAACCAGCAGGCCACATGAATTCGAAACCCTTCGTACAGCCCTGGGCGACCGCGTTCCCGCAATCTTACCGGTCATCGCGGACGAACAGCAAATCCAGAACGAGATTACCCGCCTTTACGGGGCGGAGCTGGCGCAGCAGGCTGCCCGCCGGGTGCCTGCCGCCATCAGCTGTCGCAATTGGAAGATCACGGGCCACAGCCGGACCATATGGGCGTTGGCAATAATCGCGTTTCTCATTGCGCTACTAGTCATAGCGCCGCTCTGGACCCTGACCGTCGCAATCCTCTGGGCCTTTGTGACTTTGCTGATGACCACAACACTTAAGTCGGCAGCACTCTGGTCACAGATCGCGCACAAGGCCACCGAAACGCCGCCTGCGCTTTTTCCCCGCCATGCCATGCCCTACCGTCTACCGCGTGTCTCTATGCTGGTTCCCCTGCTTAAGGAAAAGGAAATCGCCGGTGCCTTGATTGCCCGCCTCACGCGGCTGACGTACCCCAAATCCCTGTTGGATGTCGTACTCGTCCTTGAGGAAGGCGATACAACTACTCACGAGACACTAGCACGCACGGCCTTGCCGCCGTGGATCAGCGTGGTCGAGGTGCCCGAGGCTGACAAACTGACAACCAAACCGCGCGCACTCAACTACGCGCTCGATTTTTGCAAAGGCAGCATCATCGGTGTCTGGGATGCGGAAGACGCGCCTGATCCGGACCAGCTCGAACGCGTCGTCAGCCGCTTTCACAAAGCGCCGGAAAATGTTGCCTGCCTTCAGGGCATCCTTGACTATTATAATAGCGAATCCAATTGGTTATCGCGCTGCTTTACCATCGAGTATGCGTCATGGTGGCGGGTTCTTTTGCCCGGGGTGGCACGTCTGGGGCTGGTCATTCCATTGGGCGGCACAACGCTTTTCTTTCGCCGCGCGATCCTTGAAGAGCTGGCCGGGTGGGACGCGCATAACGTGACAGAAGACGCGGACCTCGGCGTGCGATTGGCCCGCCGCGGCTATGTCACGGAACTGCTCCCTACTGTCACACATGAAGAAGCGAATTGCCGACTGTGGCCTTGGGTGCGGCAACGCTCCCGTTGGCTCAAAGGGTTTTTGATTACGTGGTGTGTCCACATGCGCCACCCCATGCAATTGCTGGCCGATCTAGGGTGGTTGCGTTTCCTGGGGCTTCAGACAATGCTACTGGCCACGGTATCGCAATTCGCCTGCGCGCCACTGTTATGGTCGTTCTGGCTTGCGGCATTGGGGTTTGGTCACCCGATTGAGACAACGCTTGGCACACCGGTCCTGTGGTCCATGGTGGGCGTCTTTATCCTATCTTCGACTTTGAACCTTGGCCTGTCGATCCTCGCTGTCTCCGGCAAGGAGCATAGGCATCTGATGTGGTGGGTCTTCACTACGCCGTTCTATTACCCTTTGGGTGCATTGGCCGCGTTCAAGGGATTACACGAATTCGTGGTAAGCCCCTTTTTCTGGGACAAGACAGAGCACGGCGTCACGCCACCAACGTCCGATACTATCCTTCCCGCTCAAGCCGCGCAGCCTCTTGCTTGAGCCGTGTCACGAAAGCCACAGAGATATGTTCACGCAAGGCGGCATCAGCGCCGTCTTCGTCACGTGCCTCAATCATCGCCACGATCTTGGCATGCTCCGCCTGTGCAATTTCACCCCGCCCTTCGGCCGCAAGCGACGTCGTCGCCATCAGGGCCATTGAACGGTAAACAAGGTCCAGCTGCTGTACCAGATACCGGTTATGCGATGCCAGATGGACCTGTTTGTGAAACCGCCGGTTGCTGCGCGACAGCGCATGTGGCTGCTCTATCAACGCGTCATCCGCTTCGACCATCTCACGTAGAACCCGAACCTCTTCGGCAGTGGCATGGCGCGCGGCCAACCGTGCCGCCAGCCCCTCCAACTCGCCGCGCACAACATAAAGCTCTGCTGTCTGGTTGTGATCCAACGAAGCTACAATCAGGCTTCGTCCCTGGCGGGCCAACAGGGATTGCGTTTCGAGCCGCTGCAATGCTTCCCTGATGGGCGTACGCGAAACGCTAAACCGCTCCGCCAGCTCGCTTTCGACCAACCTGTCCCCCGGACGGTAAGTGCCCCCATCGATCGCATCAAGGATCATGGAGTAGGCATCGGTATTGCCAGGTTTCGGCCCCGTCATCGGCATAAGCTGTTCTCGTCCCGTTGTGTCGGGCACACCTTAGCCACCCGTCCCGTTTGCGCAAGCACCACCCGCCCGCCAGCCAGCCGCTTGCGCCGGTCCAGTCTAGCGCCTATCACGGCGGCCATGCCACGCGATGCCTTCTCACATGTTGATACTTGGGTCTTTGATCTGGACAACACGCTTTATCCGCCGTCCGCGCGACTTTTTGACCTGATCGAAGTCCGTATGACCGCGTGGGTGATGAATGCGCTTGGCGTGGACCGGACCGAAGCGGACCGCCTGCGTTTGCATTATTGGCAGACCCACGGCACCACGCTCGCAGGGCTGATGCGCGAGCATGACGTTGATCCTGCGCCTTACTTGACCGATGTGCACGACATCTCGATGGACAGCCTCGCGCCGGATCCCGACCTTGCTTCTCGCATCAAAAACCTGTCCGGTCGCCGCATCGTCTATACCAACGGTTGCGCACCCTATGCAGAGCGTGTGCTGGCCGCGCGCGGTCTCTCGGGCCTCTTTGATGCCGTCTACGGCGTTGAACATGCAGATTTTCTGCCAAAACCCGATCGTGATGCTTTCGATCGGATTTTTGCACTGGACGGGGTGACACCAGACCGTGCCGCCATGTTCGAAGATGATCCCCGAAATCTGGCAGCCCCGCACCAGATGGGCATGCGGACAGTGCATGTTGCCCCCGAGCCGTTGAGCGCGCCGCACATTGAGTATCATACGGACGATTTGTCCCGTTTCCTTGCCGCGCTTGTCGACTAGATATGTTTCATGAAATTTGATTGCGACATCCTGATCTCGGGCGGCGGCATTGCCGGACTGACAGCGGCAGCAGCCTTTGGCACCGCCGGGTTCAACGTTATCTGTGTGGATCCGGCACCGCCTGTGACCGAACGCGATGCAGCAGGCGCCGACATGCGCTCAACCGCGATGCTACAACCCGCCCGTGAAGTTCTCGAAAACGCCGGCGTCTGGGATGAACTCGCCCCTCACGCCGCCCCGTTGCAGATCATGCGGATCGTTGATGCGGGGGGAGAAGTGGCGGAACCGCGTGTGGTGCGGGAATTCAATGCATCCGAGATATCCGAGCAGCCTTTCGGCTGGAACTTTCCTAACTGGCTGTTGCGACATGCGCTTGTTGCTCGGCTCAAGGCGTTAACGAACGTGGATTTCCGCCCCGGGACCGGCACCCGTTCGCTTTTCACCCGAACCGCCTCAGCCAAAGTCGGACTGACGGATGGCACCAGCATCACAACGCCATTGGTGATCGCCGCGGATGGACGTGGAAGTCCGATGCGCGAGGCCGCAGGCATTGATGTGACAACCCGCCGCTACGGTCAGAAGGCGCTGGCCTTTGCCGTCACGCACCCCGTCCCGCACGAGAATGTCTCAACCGAGATTCATCGGACGGGCGGGCCGTTTACATTGGTACCGCTACCGGACCGCGACGGAATGCCAAGCTCTGCGATTGTCTGGATGGACGATGGCCCACTGACGCAAGCGCGAGCCGAGATGGATGTGACCGCTTTTGCAGCAGAGATGACAGAACGTTCGTGCAGTCTCTTCGGGCCACTTACCCTCGCCAGTCCACGCAACTGCTGGCCGATCATCAGCCAGCATGCCGCACGGTTGAACGGTGAGCGGGTGGCGCTGATTGCTGAGGCCGCGCATGTGCTGCCCCCTATCGGGGCGCAAGGGTTGAATATGTCCCTGAAAGACGTCTCCACCTTGCTCGGTTTGGCACAGAAAAGCCCCGAAGATCTAGGCAGTGCCACTATGCTGGAGGCGTATCACAAGGCCCGCTATGGCGACATCCAGTTGCGGGTAAACGGTATCGATATGCTCAACCGCGTCTCGCAGGCCAGCAGCCCGCTGGCCCGCGATATCCGTGCAACCGGACTGGATGCGCTTTATGCGATGGCCCCTGTGCGCAAACTGCTGATGCAGATGGGGCTAGGCATGCGCTGACGGGTTGTAAGGTGGGCAGCCGCCCACCCCCGAACCATTCATTTAAAGAACTTCGTCGACAACCGATGCCAAGCGTCCAAGCGTGGCGTCCACATCATAAAGCTTGTCGAGACCGAACAAACCCAACCGGAAGGTGCTGAACCCGTCCGGCTCGCCAACTTGCAACGGCACACCTGCCGCGATTTGCATCCCGTGCTCTGCAAATTTCTTGCCGGTCTTGATATCGGGGTCACTGGTATAGGCAACCACCACACCCGGTGCGCCGTATCCTTCGACTGCAACAGATTGCACGCCCTTGTCGGCCAGCATCTTGCGCACGCCGTCACCCAGCTTCCACTGCGCTTCTTTTAGCCGCTCGAACCCGTACTCCTTGGTCTCGATCATCGTGTCCCGGAACATGCGCAGCGCGTCCGTCGGCATTGTTGCATGATACGCATGGCCGCCGTCTTCATAGGCTTTCATAATCGCACGCCATTTGCCCAGATCAATCGAGAAACTGTCAGAGGTTGTCTCGGCCAGACGCGCCTCGGCGCGTGCTGACATCATTACCAACCCGGCTGCCGGAGACGCCGACCACCCCTTTTGCGGCGCGGAGATCAACACATCCACACCCAGCGCCCGCATGTCGACCCACGCGCAGCCCGACGCGATGCAGTCAAGCACCATCAGCGCACCCACATCATGGGCGGCCTTGGCCATCTGGGCTACATAATCATCCGGTAGGATAACACCGGCGCTTGTTTCTACGTGCGGTGCAAAAACAACCTGCGGCTTTTCCTCGTGGATGGCAGCCACCACATCCTGAATGTCTGCGGGCACGAAAGGAGATGTGGCTGAATTGCCTTGCTGGCGAGCTTTCATCACCGTCGTCTTCGCGGTAAGGCCGCCTGTCTCGATGATCTGTGACCACCTGTAAGAGAACCAGCCATTGCGCACGACCAAAGCATCGACACCACGGGCAAACTGCCGCGCAACCGCTTCCATCGCATAGGTCCCGCCACCCGGGATGACGGCCACAGCATCGGCCTGATACACATCTTTGAGCATCTCCGAGATATCGCGCATCACCTGTTGGAAAGCGCCGCTCATGCTGTTGAGCGAACGGTCCGTGAATACAACTGAGAATTCTTCAAGTCCTGTTGGGTCGACTGTATTGAGCAATGCCATATCGGGTTTCCTCCACATTGGTTTTGGCTTGAATATGTGCCCGACGGACAATGTGCAAAGTCTATCTTTGTATACAATCAAGCGGCCCGCCTGCCCTACACCTCGCCCCCTGCCAGCACCAAGCGCCTGTTGCGCAAAAGACTCTGCTTTCATCTATAGGCTTAACAAAAGCCTAAGGATGCCACCAAGCACCGCGTTTTAGATTAGGGTGCTCTTAACGACCACACAGAGGGTCGAACAATTCGAGAGCAGATTTGATAACAGGCTGATGGCAGAAACAACGCTTTTGCTGAATGGTTTCAGCATCATAGGCGACCCACAGACGAATACAAACGCCAGAAGTGGCGGTAACCTTTTCATACACAACGGTGATGCTGTGTTTGAAGGGGACGATATCATTGCCTTTACTGTCACGAGTGTCACCGTAGATGGCGTTCTGACCGGTCAGTCTGTTATCACCGGCATTACCGTCTACGACAACGCGACAGACTACTACTACGAGACAGCCAGTTACACCTATACCGGCACAGCAGATATCGACGCCGGACGCAATAATATGGGCGACCGCTATCTGGAATTCGATGCCAGCGGGCTGACCTCGACCGATGCGAACGCTCCTGTTCTCGGCGATCTTGCACTCGCCGCAGGTATCGACATCCTCGGCACGCTTGCAACCATAAACGGCCCATTGAGGATCGCGACAAACGAAGACATTGATGTCAACGACGACGGTGTCATTTCGCCCGACGAAGAAGCTGACGGCGCGTTTTCGGATGATCTCAATGATTTGCTTTTTGTCTGTTTCACACGTGGGACACTGATCGAAACACCGTCGGGTCCGCGCTATATCGAAAGTCTGAAAGAGGGTGATCTGGTCAATACGCTGGATGACGGACCGCAACAGATCCGGTGGATCGCCGGTCGGAAGGTGGCCGGAACGGGCAACAATGCACCGGTTCATATCGCGGCAGGCGCACTCGGAAACATAAGGCCGATGGCCGTTTCCCAAAATCACAGAATGCTGGTGACCGGCCCTACGTCCGAATTGCTTTTTGGTCAGTCCGAAGTTCTGGTTGCCGCCAAGCATCTGGTCAATGATCGCACCATTCGTATCAAACCGTGTGCCTTCGTCTGGTATTACCACTTTCTGTGTGACAGCCACCAGATTGTCTTTGCCGAAGGATGCCCTACTGAAACGCTCTACCCCGGCACAGAAACGCTAAACGCCGTCGACCCCGCCGCGCGAGAGGAAATCGTTACACTCTTCCCCGAGCTGGAGTTGAAAGACACGCTCGATCCACTATCACGCTACACGTTGCGCGGATTTGAGGCATCGCTGCTGTATCACGTCGCCTAAAGCGTTGGCGCGAGCACTGCTAGAGGGGCCCCGCGAGCCGCTCTTCGCTTAGCAAGACATTCGCTTCCACCTCACCTGCGCCGGGCAATGTCATAATCCGCCGCCGCAAGACCCGCTCGAAATCCGGAAGGTCACGGGCAACCACGCGCAAGCGGTAATCATAGAGCCCCAGCACGTGCTCCACGGTCTGCACTTCCGGAATGCCTGACACGGCTCGCTCGAAATCCTCAAGACTAACGCGCCCCTTTGTGGCCAGTTTGATCCCCAGAAAAACGGTGACGCCAAAGCCCAGCTTTGCCGCATCCAGTCGAAGTCGTCTGCCCGACAGCACCCCTGCCTCTTCCAGCCGCCTGATCCGCCGCCATGTTGCAGGTTGCGACAGCCCAAGCCGCTTTCCCAATATACTGGCCGGTTGTCGCGCATCCCGGGCGAGCGCCATCACCAGTTTGCGATCGATATCATCAAGCGGCGTCATAACGGCAATGTCTGTTCTGACTTGATCCGCGCCACATGCATCAGTGCCTCAATGTCAGCGATATGCGGCAGACTGAGGATCTGGCTGCGATAGATTTGCTGATAATGCGCCATGTCCCGCGCAATGATGGACAAGCGGACGTCCACCCGCCCCAGAAAGGTCTGCACTTCGATCACCTCCGGCACTTTGCGCGCCGCTTCCAGAAAGCTGTCGAACGCGTTGCCTTGGGTCTTGTCCAGCGTAACGCGCAAGGACACCTCAACCGCATAGCCTAGCGCGGGCCAGTTCACTACCGCGCCGACCCCTTCGACAATTCCCTCTTCTTCCATCCGCGCCAACCGCCTCGCCGCCCTGCCCGGCGTCATGCCGCACCGCTCCGCCAACTCTCCGGGACTAAGGCTCGGTTCCGCCTGCCAATAGCGCAACAAGCGACGATCCTGATCATCAAGCATGATTTTTCCACTTTTTCCACTTTTGGAGAATAACTATTCTTTGGTTGACCTATAAACCCAAAGAACACCGATGGCCACAAGCGCAAAC
The DNA here is from genome assembly GCF_000622385.1 of Sulfitobacter noctilucicola. NCBI lineage: Bacteria > Pseudomonadati > Pseudomonadota > Alphaproteobacteria > Rhodobacterales > Roseobacteraceae > Sulfitobacter > Sulfitobacter noctilucicola. The sequence goes on along the minus strand of NZ_JASD01000008.1, from coordinate 2,716,815 downwards.
ATCCATATGGTGCATCGCAGAACACCCAAGAATGAAAAACACTCAAACCAAAGGACGAATTCATGCGCGTTTATTATGACCGTGACTGCGACGTAAACCTGATCAAGGACAAGAAAGTCGCAATCCTCGGCTACGGCTCCCAAGGCCACGCTCACGCCCTGAACCTGCGCGATTCCGGTGCAAAGAACCTTGTCGTCGCACTGCGCGAAGGGTCTGCTTCCAAAGCCAAGGCGGAAGGTGAAGGCCTCAAGGTTATGGAAATCGCCGAAGCTGCTGCTTGGGCTGATGTCATCATGTTCACAATGCCCGACGAGCTTCAGGCGGAAACATACAAAAAATACGTTCACGACAACATCCGCGAGGGTGCCGCCATCGCGTTCGCCCACGGCCTGAACGTGCACTTCGGCCTGATCGAGCCGAAAGAAGGCATCGACGTCATCATGATGGCACCTAAGGGCCCCGGCCATACCGTGCGCGGCGAATACACCAAAGGCGGCGGCGTGCCTTGCCTGGTTGCGGTTGACCGCGACGCGTCCGGCAAAGCGCTGGAAATCGGTTTGTCCTATTGCTCCGCCATCGGCGGCGGCCGTTCGGGCATCATCGAAACGAACTTCCGCGAAGAGTGCGAAACCGACCTCTTTGGTGAGCAGGCCGTTCTGTGTGGTGGTTTGGTTGAGCTGATCCGTATGGGCTTTGAAACACTGGTCGAGGCTGGATACGCACCCGAGATGGCCTATTTCGAGTGTCTGCACGAAGTAAAGCTGATCGTTGACCTGATCTATGAAGGCGGTATCGCCAACATGAACTACTCCATCTCGAACACAGCCGAGTATGGTGAATACGTTTCAGGCCCGCGCATCCTGCCTTACGACGAAACAAAGGCAAAAATGAAAGCAGTTCTGACAGACATCCAGAACGGCAAGTTCGTGCGCGACTTCATGCAGGAAAACACTGTTGGCCAGCCATTCTTCAAAGGTACGCGTCGTATCAACGACGAACACCAGATCGAACAGGTCGGTGCAAAGCTGCGCGAAATGATGCCATGGATTTCCGATGGCAAAATGGTCGACAAAGCCAAGAACTAAGCCAGACCCGGTCTGACACAACCAAAAGGCCCGGAAAAATCCGGGCCTTTTTTTACTTAGACGTCCGCGGGCTTACCGTGGGATGACTTGTCTGAAGCGAGCGTAGATTTACGCGCATTCGGGTTATCAATACGCTTTTCGACCATTTGCTTGCTTGCAAATGCAAACACGACCCAGATCAAAAGTGTGAAGGCGGCAAGGATGCCGATAAGGAAGGTCCAGTCCATTGGTTTGGTCTCCTGTGTAAATAAACTTGGGGAATAAACGCCGCGACAACGCTGTTTGTTCCGCTCTGCGGAAGATCGCCCCAAACTCGGCGGAATGTACATTGACCCTGTCGGTCGCGCCTCCTAAGCCCAGCGAATGAATGACGCCCCCAGAATAACCGCTGCAAGTTGGATGATGATCGCTGCGCTGGCCTTCATCTGGGGTGGGACTTTTTTGGTGACCGAAGTCGCCCTCACCGGCATGCCGCCTTTCTGGATTGCAGCATCACGGATCGGCTTTGCCGCTATTGTAATGCTTGTCATCTGGGCCTGGCGCGGCTTTTTGCTGTTTGACACCCGCCCTTCGCGGGCTGATCTGCTCACGACTTTCGCAATTAGCGGGCTAAGCGGTGCCATTCCATTTGCGTTGCTGGCGTGGGGCCAACAGCATGTAACGTCCGGATTTGCAGGCGTGTCCATGGCATCCACCGCCCTGATAATCCTGCCTCTTGCGCATTTTCTGGTCCCCGGAGAGCGCATGACATGGCGCAGGGTTTTAGGGTTTGTCGTCGGCTTTATCGGTGTTGCGATCCTGATCGGTGGTCAGGCTTTCGAAACCAACGGCGGGACGTTAGAAACAGCGGGTAGAATAGCCTGTTTTGGTGCATCAAGCTGCTATGCGCTCAGTTCCATCCTGATGCGTCGCCTGCCCGCCGTAGATGCCATCGGCCTCGCCACCATACTGCTCCTTATCGGATCTCTTTACAGTATCCCGCTTGCGCTGATCGCGGACGGCCCGCCCCCGATGCCCACAACGGACATATTGCTGGTGCTGCTGTTTTTGGGGCTGGTCCCTACAGCGGCAGCAAACTTTCTGCGGGTATTGGTGGTGCGCAGCGCGGGGCCTGTATTTATGTCTCTGGTCAATTACCAGGTGCCGGTCTGGTCCGTGGTTCTGGGCGCGTTGATCCTGTCCGAACCACTGCCCCCCACGTTGCTTTACGCGATGGTGCTGATCCTTGCCGGATTAGGTCTGAGCCAGTACGGCGCATTGCGGCGGCTGTTTGGCAAAGCGGGATAAGCCGGGATAAGGTTTGTCTTAGGCCACCGCATCCTCGACCGCTGCCACGACAATATCGACCACTTTGTTCATGAGCGCGGCATCCTCATGCTCCGCCATGACGCGCACAAGAGGTTCGGTGCCTGACGTGCGGATCAACAGACGCCCGCCAACAGACAAATCGGATTCAGCCTGTGCAATCGCGGTGATAACAGATTTGTTTTGCAGCGGCGTTTGACCGGCCGCAAAACGCACATTCTTGAGCAACTGCGGCACCTTTTCGAATTGGTGCATCAGCGTAGACGCCGGTTTGTCAGACCGGACCATTTCGGCAAGGAACTGCAAGCCCGCCATCAGGCCGTCACCGGTCGTTGCATGGTCTGTCATCACGATATGACCGGATTGCTCTCCCCCAAGGTTAAAGCCCCCCTGACGCATACGCTCCACCACATAGCGGTCGCCTACGTTCGTCCGCTCCAGCCGCAACCCACGGTCTTGCAGGAAATGCTCTAGTCCCAGATTACTCATCACCGTGGCGACGAGAGCACCACCTTTCAGGCGCTCTTCTTCTGCCCAGCGCGCAGCCATCAGCGCCATGAACTGGTCCCCGTCGCCGACGTTGCCCTTTTCGTCGATAAGGATCACACGGTCCGCATCGCCATCCAGACAGATGCCGACATCCGCGCCGTGTGCCACGACCATTTCGGCTGCGGCGGCTGGATGTGTTGATCCGCAGCCTTCGTTGATGTTGAGTCCGTTCGGTGCCACCCCCATCGGAATAACATCCGCACCCAATTCCCAAAGTGTCATCGGGGCCACATGGTGCGCCGCACCGTTGGCACAGTCGATTACGACTTTCAGACCATCCAGACGCATCCGCCGCGGGAACGAGGACTTCACCCTTTCGATATAACGAAACCGACTGTCGTCGATCCGCTTGGCGCGCCCGATCTCGGAGGCAGGTGCAGGGTCTACGCCGCTGGCGACCAGTGCTTCAATCTCTGCCTCAACCTTATCCGACAGCTTGTAGCCATCCGGTCCGAAAAATTTGATCCCGTTGTCATGCGCGGGGTTGTGGCTGGCGGAAATCATCACGCCCAGATCAGCACGCATGGACCGCGTCAGCAGACCAACGGCAGGTGTCGGCACAGGGCCCAGCAACAGCACATTCATGCCTGTACTCGTCAGGCCCGCTGTCAGCGCGTTCTCAAACATATAACCAGACAGACGCGTGTCCTTGCCGATCACGACACGGTGCACCGAGCTGTGGTCCCGCCGGAAGTGCCGTCCGACAGCGGCCCCGATGCGCAGCGCCATTTCAGGTGTCATTGGATGGGTGTTTGCCGTGCCACGCACGCCGTCTGTACCAAATAGTTTTGTCATATCTGTCTTCCTGCCATGGCTGCACGCCATAGGGCAATTGCCTGTATTGTTTCGGGCACATCATGAACACGCAGAATCTGGATGCCATGGGAAAGTGCGGCCAATCCTACCCCTATACTCCCTGGTGCGCGGGCCTTTGCCTGCTCTTCCCCGCCGATCGTCCCGATGAACCGCTTGCGCGACGCGCCCAGCAGAACCGGCACACCAAGACTGTGGAAAAGGCTTAGGCGGGACAGCAATGTCAGGTTGTGCTGCAATGTTTTGCCAAAACCGATACCCGGGTCCGCGATGATGCGGCTGCGCGCAACGCCTGCGCGGGTCAGCGCATCAATCTGCGTTTCAAGGAAATCGTAAACGTCCAGCAGCACATCGTCATATTGCGGGTCCTGCTGCATGGTCGCCGGATCACCCATCGCGTGCATCACACATACCGGCACTTGCGCTTCTGCTGCCAGTGGCGCGAGGGCCGCATCATAGGTAAATCCGGAGACGTCATTGATAAGGCCAGCGCCTTTACTCTCTGCCGCATTGAGCGCCGCCCGAGCGACCTCCGCTTTGCGCGTGTCGACGGAAACCAGCGTGTCCACGCCTGCGTCTCGCAACCCTGCGATCACCGGGACGACGCGGTTGGTCTCTTCCGGCACGGGAACGGTCTGCGCACCGGGCCGCGTGCTTTCTCCGCCGATATCAAGAATATCGACACCAGCATCCCGCATGGCCACCCCGGCAGCAACCGCATCGCTGGCAGCGGCGTGCAGCCCGCCGTCGGAAAAGCTGTCCGGCGTGGCGTTGAGGATCCCCATGACACGCGGTCGATCCATCGAAAGCGCTCCAACATCAGCGCGCGGCGCGTGTATCGCGTCGAGGATGTCATCCGGCGCATTGGCAAGCGGAATAATCGAAGGGATACGCCCCCTGCCCAGAACTTCGATGTGGTTGAACCAGCACCACCCGCCCGCCAACCGCATCGCACCTGCGGGGCGCGCCGGACCGGTCTGAACTATCGGGCGGTAATAGGTATCTCTCATCTTCAAAGTGTCTCTTGCGTGACAGGCATCGACCTGAGCGCAACGGTGGCTTTCTGCGGCAGCTCTGCGCCGACCACGAGCATATCGCTCGCTTCGAACGTACCGGCGAACCACGCGGCCAATGCCACAGCGTCACGCGGTTGTGCAGAAGGCGTGTCCACCGAATCCAGCACAATCTTGGACGGTGCCCAAACGCAAGTCTGGCCGTTCTTCATCGCCCAGTCGAGCTCGGTTCGGGTTTGCACAACGACGCAGCGGTCGTCGCAGGCGGCAAGCACCCATGCGTTTTGTTCTATTGCCAGCAGGTCGATACGACGTTGCGCCATCTTGTGCGGGACTTGCGGCGCGGGCGCGTCCGCCGCGCCAACACAAAGGATCAATGGCTTGCCCTGCGCCTCAAGCTGGTCGAGCCAACCGGTCAGAAACGGTGCTGCGATGGCCTCATTGCTTAAATATACAAGTGCCGGGTGCGGTGTGTCTTCGGGCGCGACCTCAGCCACAACATCCCCGTCCCTCGCGCGAACGATCTCGACCCCTAACGCACCAGGCCCGCGATCCAGCTTTTCGATCCGCACAAAACACCGCATTGCCTGTGGTTCAAGCAGAATCCGTTCGGCCACACGCTCCGCCAGCGTCTCAAGCAGCGCCAAGCGCTCGACCGCCAGCTCTGTAGCGATGGCTTCGGTCACTCGGTCATAGCTGAGGATGCGGTCCACATCGTCATCGATGGGACCTGTCAGCGGCTGCACCTCGACCACCACATTAAAACAAATACGCTGTGTGACACCGCGCTCCGCCTGAAAGGCACCGATTTCGACCTCTACGGTGTGGTCGCGCAGCGAAATACGATCCAGCGGCTCCGCCCCTGCGGTTGCCGCCGCACGCTCTGATGGATGCGCGAAGGCAAGGCGGACTTCGTTGGTCATGGGCAGTCTCTTTACTGGGTCGGTTCCAGATACAGGTCTAGCAGATCACACCTGTCTGACCAGTCCGGTTCCGGCACCGCGCACGATTATTGCGTCAGTTAGATGCCGTGCGCCATGTATGGCGATAGAACAGATGCACACCGATTTTCGCCGTGCGGGTGTAAACCCGCGCCCAGCGTGGGCTGACAGCAGTCGTATGGTAGTGGGTCGCCCCTTCGGTCAGCTTTGGGACTTTGCCATCCAGCATCAGCCGGGCGATCTTACCCACACGAGCGAACGCACGCGGCTCCGAGATCACCTCCGCCTGACCATCGCAGGTGTAAGTAAACTGGCATTGGTATTTCTTGCCCGTCCCCTGATTGATGACCGCGCACAGCGAACCGGGGAAACGCGCGGATTGCACACGGTTCATGATTACTTCTGCAACAGCAAACTGGCCTTTGACCGTCTCGCCCCGCGCTTCAAAATAGAGCGCTTCGGCCAGACAGCGCCACTGCGCCGAACCGCTTGCTTTGGGTTGTGAATCAATCCAGCTGCGTGAAAATTCGACACCGGTCTTTGCTGCGGCTGGTTGCACGAGCAACTCTTCGACCCGTTTCTTGCCTGCGGCTTCAAGCCCGGACTGTTCTACCCGTGCCAGCTTCTGAGCGGTCTCGGAGGAGGCATGTGCGGTCATCGGGACCAGGGACAAAGAGCCCAAAATCAGGGCAAGCAAACGGGAGCGAAGCGGCAGCATAAAAGAACTCATGGGTCATTTCTGTTGCGCCAGCGCCTAGCCGCAAAGTTTCACGGGGTAAACCCTGCCACATCCGGCTTTGCCGAAACCCGCCTATTGCTGCCATAGGTTGCGCGATTAGAGCCGTTTAGTACCCGATCTTGTGTCTGATCGCCAATTGCGCGGCAGCCAATCGTGCGACCGGAACACGGAATGGAGAGCACGAAACATAGTCAAATCCCGCATCCCGACAGAAAGCAATCGATTCGGGGTTGCCGCCGTGCTCCCCGCAGAGCGAAATTGTGATGCCCGGTTGCGCGGCCCGCCCGCGTTCCGACCCCAGCTTCAAAAGCTCTCCGACACCTTCGGTATCAAGCATGTGAAACGGATCTTCGGAGAATACACCCTGCTGCACATAGTCCGACATAAAGCGTCCCGCGTCATCACGGGAGAGGCCGTAGGTCATCTGGGTCAGATCGTTCGTTCCGAAACTCAGGAACGCGCAATGCGGCGCGATCTCTCCCGCACGCAACGCGGCACGTGGCGTCTCGACCATGATCCCCAGGCGGTATTCAAAGCTGGCGTCCTGTTCGGTGCGCACCGCAGAGGCAACCGCATCAATCGCCGTTTTGACCAGTTCAACCTCGCGCCGTGCAGACACCAGCGGGATCATGATCTCCGGCACCACCGGCTCGCCACTGCGGCTGGCTTCTACGGTGGCTTCAAAAATCGCCCGCGCTTGCATCTCGTAGATTTCGGGAACCGTGACGCCCAAACGCACGCCGCGCAATCCGAGCATCGGGTTGTATTCCGACATCGCCTCAATCCGCCGCGTCACATCGGAAAGCGGCAGGTTCAGAGCTTCTGCAAGTTCGCGCTGCCCTGCCCGGTGCATGGGCAGGAATTCATGCAGCGGCGGATCGAACAGGCGGATACAAACCGGCTGGCCCTGCATAATACGGAAAAGCTCTTTGAAATCGTCGCGCTGCATCGGCAGCAGGCGTTCCAGAACCGCGCGGCGGTCCTCACCGGTCTCGGCAAAGATCATTTCGCGCATCACGGTCAGGCGACCCGCCTCAAAAAACATATGCTCGGTGCGGCACAATCCGATGCCATGTGCATTGAAGTTCCGCGCCGTCTGCGCATCGGCCGGCGTATCTGCATTTGCGCGCACCCCGATATCCGCCGCATCCTCGGCCCATGACATCAGCCGGTTGAAATTCTCGTCCAGTGCCGCCTCTTGCATCTGTGCCGCACCGGCAAGAATTTGACCGCTTGAGCCGTCCACGGTGATTTCATCACCCTCGTTGAACACACGCCCGTCCTTGGTGACCAGTTGCTTTTGCACAAGGTTGAATTTCATATTCGACACGCCGACCACGCAAGGCAGGCCCAGACCGCGCCCGATCACGGCTGCGTGGCTGGTGACGCCGCCACGCTCTGTCAAAACGGCTTTGGCGGCGTGCATACCGCGAATATCTTCTGGTGATGTCTCGCGGCGGATCAGCACGCAGGGTTCATTGCGTGCGGCATAGGCTTGGGCGTCATTGGCGGAGAATACGATCTTGCCGGTCGCCGCGCCCGGGCTGGCGGCGATCCCGCGCCCGATCACGTCCCGCCTTACGCGCGGATCAATCTGACGGTGGAGTAATTCGGTCAGGGTGCGCGGCTCAACCCGCATCAAAGCCTCTTCGCGTGGAATGATGCCTTCGTCGGCCAAGGCGACTGCAATGCGTACCGCTGCCCGCGAGGATCGCGCCACGCGCATGCCGTCCAGAATATGCAACTCTCCGCCTTCGATGACGAATTCCACCTGCATCTCGGCGCGCAACCGGGTGCGCATCAGGGCTGCATGCTCCAACAGCTTTGCATAGGCTTCTGGTGCCAGCTCCTCAAGCGATGGACCGCGCGGATCCCGCCCGAGATAAAGCGATGCACTGTCGCCCTGCATCGCATCGCGACCCTGAGACTGACTGAGGTAACGCCCCGTGACCTGACGCAGGCCAGTGTCACTGTCCACGAGTTGCAGGACACCTGACCCGCATTGCCCAACCCCCACGCCGAAGGCCATTTGCTGCACGACCAGCCCAAGACCCGCATCTGCAGGTGCCCCTTTTGCCTGCCGCAACAGCCGCGCCGACGTGCCATCCCAGGCCCGCGCCATGGAGCGCAACACACCGGCCAGCTGAACCGTGGGGTCCTGAGGAAACTCTTCTTCGGTTTCGGCCTCATAGGCCCGCAAGGATTCCTCCAGCGCGGCACGGCCCTGCCCGCTGACTTCATCGAACATATCGGGATCAAGTCGTGCCACGTTGATCGCGTAGCCGTGCACAAATCGGGTATAAAGCGCTGCCGCGGCATCCTCTCCAATGACGGTACATAATTCCTGAAACCGTTTGTTGTTGATCCCGATGTTCAGAACAGCCCCCGGCCCGCCCCAATCGGGGTCTTCGCTGGACGGTCGCACACACATCAAAGCGCCGGACGGCATCTGCGCAACAATGCCTGCCACATCGGGCATCTCGCCCTTGGCGATCTTCTGGACGGCAGAAAAGGAAATCGCGACCGTGCGCGGCACAGGCAGATCGAGCCGGACCAGACGTTGCAGGCATTTTGCCCGCCCGCCATGGGTTGCGTTGGCGATGGGCGCGGTCTGCGTCACCAGCGTGGTATTGGGATCATTCTGCACTGCGGCACCTTCTGCGTTCCGGTGCAGCATAGGGTCTATTCGATGCCTGACAAGAGCGCAGACAGCGACCGGCGGGCTGGTTTGCCCGCCGGTCGTTTACCCGTCGATGCGCGTCAAGTCAGCCACCGAGGTACAGATTGTGCGAATCCGGCTTAGCAGGTTCAAACGATTGCGCCGCACGGTGCCATTATCAGAGTTCACCTGAACCGCATCAAAGAACGCATCAATTGGTTCGCGTAATGCAGCCATGGCGGACATTGCCGTAGTGAAATCCTGTTCCTTCATCGCGGGGTTGATGATGGCCTCGGCCTCATCCAGTGCCTTGAACAAGGCACGCTCTTCATCGGTTTCGCTGAACTTCACATCCGCGCCATAGGAGTATTCGACGCCGTCGGCCTCTTCCGCTTGGGTGAGGATGTTGTTGGCGCGTTTGAAACCCTGGATGAGGTTTTCACCGTCGTCGGTGTTCAATGTCTCGCTGAGTGCGCGGGCGCGTTTGACGAGGAGGGTCAGGTCGTCGTTGCCTTCCATCGCGATGCAGGCGTCGATGATGTCGTGACGGACGCCTTGGTCGCGCAGGTAGACTTTGAGGCGGTCTTGGAGAAATGCAAACAGATCAGCCTTCTTCGCAGCAATCCGGCTGTCTATCGCTTCTATTTCCTCAAGCATCGGCTTTTTCTTTTTTTCCGCTTCATCGATTGCCTGAAAAGTCGTGCCCATTTCTTTGATTTTCTCCCATGAGAGGTTATCAATCTTCAATTCTGGAGCTGTTTCCATCATTGCCTTAGTAATCCGAATTTCTTCAAGGTATTCGAGTAGCTTTGGGTATGAGGGATCTTTCTCAGCGAAGATGCTCCCAAACAGCGAGGTGCTCAATTGCACAGACAGATCATTCTCAACCAATATCCGAATAACCCCCAGCGCCGCCCGCCGCAGCGCAAAGGGATCCTTCGACCCCGTCGGCTTTTCGTCAATTGCCCAGAAGCCGGTCAGCTTGTCGAATTTCTCGGCCAGCGACACCGCAATTGAGACAGGCGCAGTTGGTACATCGTCGGACGGCCCCAAAGGCGCATAATGCTCTTCTGCTGCGGCGGCCACAGCATCCGGCAGGCCCGCTGCCTGTGCATAGTAGCGGCCCATCAGGCCCTGCAATTCGGGGAATTCATAGACCATTTCAGATGACAGGTCGGCCTTGGCGACCCGCGCCGCCTGCTCTGCCTCATCGGCATTGGCCCCGACCATTGGAGCAAGCTCGCGTGCCAACACGGCCATGCGTTCAATCAGCTCGGCTTGTGTGCCGAGTTTGTTGTGGAAAGTGACATTCTCAAGCGCCTTTACCCAAGCGCCCATTCCGTCTTCGGATTTAGCAACGCGCAGATCGTTCTCCCAAAAGAACTTTGCATCTGCCAGACGTGCAGACAGCACCTTTTCGTTGCCTGCAAGGATCGTGGCTCCGTCATCCGACGTGGTGCGGTTTGCCACGGTGATGAAACGCTCGATCCGGCCCGTCTTGGTGTTGCGGACAGAAAAGAACTTCTGGTGCTCGCGCATCGAGGTTTGCAGCACTTCTGGCGGCAGGCCCAGAAAATCATCGGCAATCGGCCCCATCAGCACAACCGGCCATTCGACCAGCCCGGCAACCTCGGCCAGCAATCCAGCGTCTTCGACGACTTCCATTCCGCTGGCAAAGGCCATGTTTGTGGCATCGTGCCAAATCGTCTCCGACCGCGCTTCGGGGCGCAGCACAACGTGGGCGCGGGCAAGCTTGGCCTCGTAATCTTCAAAGCTGTTCACCTTGATCGCATCGGGTGCCAGAAAGCGGTGCCCATAGGTGGTATCGCCGGCCTTGATGCCATCCACATCCAGCGCGACCACCTCTGCGCCATCCTCGGCGCTCAGCAGACATAGGATGGATTGCAGCGGGCGCACCCATTTCAGGCTACCGGCACCCCAACGCATCGACTTGGGCCAGGGAAAGTTGCGGATGGTCTGTTCCAGCACCTCGGCGATGATGTCGGCTGCCGGACGACCCTCTTTGTGGATCATGGCAAACAGGATTTTGCCTTTGGGCGTGTCGCGTTCTTCAAGCTGCTCGCGCGTCACCCCTGCACCACGCAGAAAACCCTCAATCGCTTTCTCGGGCGCATCGGCCTTGGGGCCTTTACGCTCTTCTGTGATCGCGGGGCTGGCATCAAGCAGCCCTTCAACCGTCAGGGTCAGACGGCGCGGCGTACTAAAGGCCGCGGCAGATGCATAGGTCAGTCCGGCATCGACCAACCCGTTGGTTACCAGTTTTTGCAAATCGTCAGCCGCGCGGCGTTGCATGCGGGCGGGGATTTCTTCGGAAAACAATTCAATCAGCAGGTCTGGCACGGCGGTGTCCTTGGTAGGCGCGCAAATCGGCGCGGCGTTGCGAGGTGGGATAGCCGCCCTGCCCGCAAGCGTCCAGACCTAGCCTGCGGATTTCAGCCGTGCGGCCAATGTCTCTACGTCCGGACCGCTGATTTTGGGCACAACCCGGCAGGCGGCTTCGACAAAGTTATAAATAGCAAATGCAAGCAACCCAAGTGCCGCACCACCAAGCAGAAGACGACCAAAAATCATACCGCGCAGTTCCGTCAACGCTGCACCCAGACCGCCTGCATGGGCCGCATCCCCGTGGAATGCAGCAAAACCGTATGAGGCCGCGACCAGAACCAGCAAGGCCCCATAGATAATCAGACCTGCCTTAAGCACCGGATCGGTTCTTGTCGTCAGTTTGGAAGCAGCAAGATGGTCTTTGTAGGTGCCAAGCCAGCCTTTGCGCCCGTAATACAGCCCCGCCATTGCGAGCACTGCGGCGCCGATAGCGACAATCATCCGCCCCATTGGCAATTCCAGCACCGTCTGCGTCCAGCCTTGGGCCCCCTCACCCGAACCGCCAACGCCCAGCGCCAATCCGATGACCGAAACGCCGATGGCACCGTGGATCAATCCCGTTGTCACGCACAGCGTGCGGCTGACGAACGCGGAGAAGTCGGTGCCCTCATCCTCCACGTCACAAATACCCGCGACCGCGCGCCAGAAAAGATATGCAAATAGTCCCAGTCCGATTATCCATAGCGCTAGACGGCCCAGCGGTGCCCCCCGCAACTGAACAAGTGCGTCTTGCGTGCCCTCGGCCTGTCCTGTCCCGATTGCCGCCCAAAGCGCCAGCACACCGACTATCACATAGATCGCGCCGCGCGCGCCGTAGCCCGCCCGCATGATCCACTTCAGCGTTTTCTGTGATGTCGTTTCCAATGGTCGCTCCTCAACACGGCTCACCTAGAGTGAGCGCTTGAGAGCGACCATTGGTTCCCGTCTAGCGATTCTTATTCAGACGCGTCAGCAGGTCGTCCGGGGCATTCTTCCCCGACGATTGTGCCGTCATAAGCCTTGTCACCGCAATCATTCAGCTCGTGCCAGACATAGCCCCGCCCGTCATCTGTGATCGCCACGATCCGGTCAACGCCGAACTCGATGTTCTTGGCCCCCAGAAACGTGAGCGCGGTTCCCGCTTCAAGCTCTGCGCCAATTGCAGCCGCATCAAAGCAATCAAACCAATTGGGTGCATTGCGCGGATCGACATCGTCCACAAGCACATAGGATTCCGTGAGGAAGGCAAGGCTCTGGGTGGTTGTGAAACAAGCACGGTAGCGGATCGGAGAGCTTTCGGCATCGATCGCCTGGAAGTTGTCAAAGACGATCGTCTCGGGTTGCTCTGAGGTGAGCGAAACAAGCTGCACGTCCTCTTCGTAGACCGCTTCATAAAAGCCATAAACTTGCAGATAATACATACCTGCGCCCGCGATGATTGCCGATATCAAGATGACAACTCCTGCAATTCTGCCGTTCATGACCACATGCCCTTGATCAAAGCTGCATGGGCATGCGCCCTGCCACATCCCGAAAGGTGCGGTTTTGATGCACCCCGCATCACGCTGCGTCCTCGGTCCAGCCACCCGCGCCCGTCTGCACGAATGCATCCGCGCACATCTTGGCCAAGGCCCGCACACGCCCGATGTAAGCCTGCCGTTCCGTCACCGAGATCACGCCCCGTGCGTCCAGCAGGTTGAACATGTGGCTGGCCTTGATGCACTGGTCGTAGGCTGGATGCGCCATGATAATCCGCTTGCCGGTTTTCGGGTCTTCGGCCGGTTGCTCCAGAATATACTTGCAATGGGCCTCCGCCTCTTCGAACTGGCGCAACAATACATCCGTATTGGCGGTGTCGAAATTCCAGCGGGCGTATTCTTCTTCGGTTTGCTTGAAAACATCGCGGTATGTCAGCTCAATCGGGGAGCCGGGATCATTGAACGGCATGTCCATCACATGATCGACGCCCAGCACATACATCGCCAGACGCTCAAGACCGTAGGTCAGCTCGCCCGAGACCGGATGGCAGTCATGCCCGCCGACCTGCTGGAAATAGGTGAACTGGCTGACTTCCATACCGTCACACCAGACTTCCCAGCCCAAGCCCCAAGCACCCAACGTCGGGCTTTCCCAGTCGTCTTCGACAAAGCGGATATCGTGCAGGTCCATGTTGATGCCGATGGCCTCAAGCGAGCCGAGGTAGAGCTCTTGCAAATCGGGCGGGCTTGGTTTGATCAGCACCTGATATTGGTAGTAGTGCTGCAAGCGGTTCGGGTTCTCGCCATAGCGGCCATCGGTGGGACGGCGCGAGGGTTGAACATAGGCAGCGGCCCAAGGTTTGGTGCCAAGCGAGCGCAACGTCGTGGCAGGGTGAAAGGTGCCTGCCCCGACTTCCATATCGTACGGCTGCAGAATCGCGCACCCCTTAGAGGCCCAATAATTCTGCAATGCCAGAATGATAGATTGGAACGAACGTGGTTTTTCGGCGGTCTGCGACATCTCTTTGGCCTCTCTTTGGCGTTAGGGCTTACCTACGGGCCACACTGTTGCGCGTCAATTACATCAATGGCTCAAAATCGCCGCAGCGCCCATGGCGTTTCAGGCGGTTTGCTGCTTATCTGCGCTGAGCTTTAAATCACACGAGTATCTTCTAGCATGACGCGTATTCTGTTCGGCTTTCTGGCCATTTTGACCGGCCTTTTCTTCACTGTAGCTACCGCACAAGCACAGTCACCCGAAGACGTGGTCTGGGTCCAGATCGAAGCGCAGCCCAGCCTGTCCGAGGCGACTGCCCGCGCGAGAGAATATGCCGCCCAACTGGAAGACGTGAACGGCTTTTCACTTGGTGGCGGCTGGTACGGCATTGCAGTTGGTCCTTACCGCAGGGCGGATGCAGAGCAGGTGCTGCGCACCTATGTACGCTCGCGCATTGTGCCACGTGACAGCTTTATCCAGTTGTCGCAGGCGTTTCGACAGCAGTTCTGGCCTGTCGGGGCCAATGTTCTGAACCGCGGCGTTCTGGATGCCCCTTCAGGCGTTCAGACCACCACAGCAACCCCGCAAACGTCCCCACCTGAAACACCTAATGCAGAGCCCGAAGCGCCTGTCATTGAACCGTCTGACGAGACACTCGCCGAAGCGCGGCGCAGCGAGCGGACGTTGACAGCGCAAGAGCGCAAGGATTTGCAAATCGCGCTGCAATGGGCCGGTTTCTACAATGCAGCTATAGACGGCTCCTACGGACGTGGCACCCGCAGCTCGATGGCCGCATGGCAGGAAGCCAACAACTTTGAGACTACAGGCGTTCTGACGACACTCCAGCGGGCAACTTTGCTAAAGCAGTACAATTCTGTACTGGATGGTCTTGGCCTGAAAATGGTGCGCGATACTTCTGCGGGGATCGAAATGATGATGCCCACCGCCGAAGTAGCGTTCTCCCATTACGAAGCACCCTTTGCCCATTACGAGAGCAGCGGCGATATCGGCGCACGCGTGTTGCTGATTTCTCAGGCAGGTGATCAGGCGACGCTGCACGGGTTGTACGATATCATGCAAACGCTGGAAATCGTGCCCTTAAATGGCCCGCGCGAGCGCAAAAGCCGGTCTTTCGAACTGGTAGGCGAGAATGGCGCGATCATTAGCCAGACACGCGTGTCGCTTGAGAACGGTGAGGTCAAAGGCTTTACGCTCATCTGGCCCGCAGGTGACGAAGAGCGCCGCCGCCGTGTGCTGGCAGAGATGATTAAGTCCTTTGCCCGCATTGACGGTGTACTTGACCCTGCGGCGGGATCGGAGGCTGAACAGGCAATCGATCTCGTGTCCGGCCTTCAGGTGCGCCAGCCCAAGCTGTCACGCTCGGGCTTTTTCATCGACAGCAATGGCACCGTGGCGACCACATCGGAAGTTGTGGGCAGTTGCTCACGCCTGACCGTGGACGGCGACACCGAGGCGCAGGTTGTGGCACAGGACACTTCCACGGGTGTGGCCCTGCTGCGCCCGGACAGCCCCCTTGCCCCGCTGGCGGTTGCCGCTTTTAACCTTACGCCCCCGCGTCTGCAGTCTGAAGTGTCGGTGGCCGGCTACTCCTACGAAGGCGTGCTGAGTGCGGCGACCCTCACTTTTGGTGCGTTGGCCGATGTGCGCGGGCTGCAGGGAGAAGAAAACCTCAAACGTCTGTCCCTCAAGGCCCAGCAGGGTGACACCGGCGGTCCAGTGTTCAACGCCAGCGGCAACGTGATCGGCATGCTGATGCCCAAGTCGGATCAAGGCCCTCAATTGCCCGAAGATGTGAGCTTTGCGCTTGATGCGTCAGCCATTGCGCAAGTTGCGGATCAGGCGGGCGTATCGTTGACGGCTGCTGCGCAGACCGGAGCTGCTGCCCCCCGCGATCTGCGCATTGCAGCGCAGGGCATGACAGTTCTGGTCAGCTGCTGGGAGTGACGGACATCGGAAACTTCACAAGTTTCCGACCGTTTTCTTCCGAAGAAAACGACTACGCGGTGAGTGCCGGCGTCAGATAAATGAGCGTCGGACCCTCCGCGTCGAACGCCTGCCGAACCGCCGTCTGCATCTCTTCCAGCGTCTGCGGTGCCGCCGCGCGTGCACCAAAGGCCTCTGCGAGCTTCACGAAGTCAGGGTTGCGCGCCACCACTGCATTGGGCGCAATTTGTGCCCGCACCATGCTGTCCTCAATCTCGCCCAGCTTGCCATTGTCCCACAGGATGATTGGCAGGCTCAGCCCGAGTTCGACCGCCACGCCAAGTTCCTGCACAGTATAGTGAAACCCGTAATCCCCGATGATCGCCATCGTGGGTTTGCCGCGCCGCGCCACTGCCCCGCCAATGGCGGCAGGGGTCGCATAGCCCAGCGTGCCAAAGCCGTAAGGATGGTGCCAATGTGCGGGGCGGTCCATATCCCATACCTCTTTCGCCACATAGGCGAACTGTGTCATGTCGGAGTAGATCATGGTGTCGGCTGGCACTGCATCGCGCAGCGCATCGCAAATCGGCACGATACCGGGCCGCTCGGCATCTGTCTCGGCACGCCAACGGGCGCGGGTCTTGGTGATTTCCTGCGGTGTCCATCCGGTTGCGGGCTCATGTCCTTCAACGGCATCCAACACCGCCTCCATCGTCTCATAGGCCTCGCCCAACACAACGCTGTCCTGCGCGCGCTGTTGGCTAGCAAGCACGGCAGGATCAATATCGACCCGGATGATCGGTGCATCACCGCCCAGATTGTCACGCCACAGGTCCACTTCGGCCAGTTCACAGCCGACCACGAGTATCAGATCAGCGCTCGCGATTACCCGCTCGGATTCCGGTCGTGCCAGAACGGCACCGAAGGACAGAGGATGCTCTGGCGGCATGATGCCGCGTCCGGCGTAGCTGGTGAAGACGGCAGCCCCCACCTGTTCGGCCAGCTTTGGATAGAGCGATGCACCCGTAGTGGCACCGCCCCCAAGCACCATGACGGGCCGCTGCGCCGACATCAGCGCATCCGCGATACGGCGCACCGCCAAAGCATCGCGTCGCATCTCTCCGGCAAGTTCAGCGTTGGCCATTTCGGGCGCGGGCGCGGCCTCAGCCTCCAAAAGCTGGATCGGCACCTGCACATGCTTGGACCGGGCACGCCGCGTTTCAAACTCCATAAAAGCGCGGTCGATCAACGCATAGGCCGCCTGCGGGGTGCGCGCCTCTTCGGACCAGTCACATACTGTCTCGGCCGCGGCGCGCTGGTCCTTCATCTGGTGCAATTGCCCGCGCTTGGCCGCGACTTCATCCAAGCATGACGAGATTACCAGCATCGGCACGCTATCCGAATAGGCTTGCCCCATCGGCGTCATGATGTTGCACACCCCCGGTCCGGTGATCACATAAGCCACCCCTGGCTTGCCTGTCGCCCGCGCATAGCCGTCGGCCATAAACCCTGCGCCCTGCTCGTGGCGGGCCAGAACGTGCTGGATACCCGCCTCTTCGATGCCGCGGTACATTTCCTGATTGTGCACACCGGGAATGCCAAAGATGACATCTACCCCGCGATCTTTCAACATATGGGATATCTGTGCGCCAAGGGGGCGGATTTGTTCAGCCATCAGGCTCTCCAGAATTTGACGGTAAGAATGACATAGACGGCCAGCAACTCCAGCCGACCGACCAGCATGGCAATGGCCAGTATCCATTTCGCAGTGTCATTGAGACTGCTGAAGTTCCCCGCAGGCCCGATGATATCACCCAGCCCCGGACCGATGTTTGCCAAAGCGGCCCCTGCCCCTGAAACAGACGTGATGAAGTCCAGACCAGTCAGGCTGAGCGCCACAGCGACCAGACCAAGTGTCACGATAAAAAACATGAAAAACGACATGACGGAGGATAAAACATCAGGCCCAACCGGCCGCCCGTCATAGCGCGGGGTGAAAATACCGTGCGGCGAACGGATGCGCATCAACTGGGCGCGAATGGACGCGAACAACAGCTGGTAGCGGAAGACTTTGATCGAGCATGCGGTGGAGCCCGCGCAGCCGCCGATCAAACCGATGAAGAAGAATAAGGTAACCGCAAACGATCCCCATTTCATATAGTCGACCGAGGCATAGCCGGTACCGGATATAATGGACGTCACATTGAACAGCGCTTCGCGAAAGCTCTGCTCCCAGCTGTGCGGGAATATCTGCTGGAGCAGGATGACCGTAACAATGATGATGATCAGCAAGGTTAAAAGAAACCCGCGCACCTGCGGATCGCGGTGCAGCGCCATGGCATTCCCGTTGAGCAGTTGAACATACCGCACAAAGGGCAAAGCCGCGAGGATCATGAACAAGGATGCCACGTATTCGGCGTTACCCGTGAACGCGCCGAATGATGCGTCGTAGTTGGCAAATCCGCCTGTCGCGATGGTAGTCAGGGCATGAACGCTCGCGTCAAAAACGCTCATCCCGACGGCAAGATACCCCATGGCGCAAGCCAGCGTCAGCCAGAGGTAGATGACGGAAATCTGGGTGGCAATCTGACCCGCACGCGGCAGGATTTTTCCAAACGTATCAAAGCTTTCGGATTTGAAAATCTGCATTCCCCCGACCTTGAGTTCGGGCAGGAAAACCATGGCCACAACGATGATACCGACACCACCCAGCCATTGCAGAATACCGCGCCACAACAGCAGGCCTTTAGGCAGTGTATCCAACCCGTTAAGAACCGTCGATCCTGTGGTAGTCAGTCCTGACATCGCTTCGAAGAACGCATCCGTGAAATCTGAGCCGGTGGCACCCAGCATAAACGGCAACGCACCAAAAAGCGGCAGCATCATCCAGACGCCAGTGGTCAACAAGAAGGTCTGCTGGATCGACAACCCCTCGTCCACACCGTTCGCACAGGCAAGTGCGATCATTCCACCGGCGAGCGTGGTGATGAGCGCCGATTCCGCAAAGACCGTCCAGTGGCCCCGTCCCTCGGCCACATCCACCATCATGGGAAGGATCATGGCAAGGCCCAACACGGCCACCAACAGACCAACCACATATCCGACAGGGCGCAAATCCAACATGATCGCAGCGTTGGCGCGGTGGTTGGGCCGTGTCAAGCGATCACCTTGCGGCGCAAACAAAAACGGCCCGCCCCGATCTGCCTGAAAAGCTGCAGCGGGGACGAGCCGGTTCTCAAATCAAGCCTATTCAGGCCCGATTGCGAATTAGATGTAGTATAGATCGCGGAAGACGTGGTGGATGATCTCTTCGCGCTTGAGACCTTTTTTCGCCAGCTCTGCGTCGGACAGTGCGTTCAGCGCTTCGGCCTGATCGTAACGACGCTGGCCAACGGAGCCTTTTGCCATGCTCTCACCTACGCGGGAAAACCAGTTTCCAACGCCAACAAAGAAGCGGCGGGTCAGTGCGATTTCGTGGTTCAGAACGGCGCTTGCCGCTGTAATCTCTTGGTAAGCCATAATTAATCTTTCGATTTGCCTGTGTTTCGTTGAGCTTCAGATAGGCCGATGCTGCACCGCAGAGAAGGCCTATTTCTGCATAGCCGCCCCCTCTCAAATGCATAAGCCGCAGGAACCGGCACTGAACCTATGCGTTGAGGGGGCAGACAAACCGTTAATATGAGAGGATCAAAAATGGCCGACCATGACAACGAAACAGACCAAGGCAAAGACCGCCGTCCCGAGGTAGCACGCGACGACAATCCAAAATCGCCGAAAGGCGCTCAGGAAAAATGGCACAACGCCGAAGCGACACTAGGGGAAGCACCCGCCAGCGACCCCAATGCGCAAAAGCGCGGTCGGGTCAGTGACGGGTGATCGTCAACCGACGTGAAATAACGTGTTAAACAGCTTGGGGTCGATGCTCTCCATTTCGAACGTCGGCCCCTCTGTCAGTATCGAGATTGCATCATGGCTGTGCAGGCTTTCCTGATGGCTGGCGATGACACGGAAATCCTTCACGCGCGGCTCTGCCAGCAGTTGCTCACAGAAAAGTCGTGCGGCGTCCTCGACAAAAATAGGATTGGCTGCGTTCAATTCCGCAAAAGCCTGCTCATCCTCGCGTTTGACCATCACTTGAGTCTCGGTCGGAACTGCCCGGCGGCAGGCATCAATCAGGTCTTCAAACCACAGACAATTGCTGTCGCAATCAATCACCGCCGAAATACGCGCAACCGATCGTTGCGAGTGAGGCGTGGCAAGTTGCCCTCTGGTCGCGCGGGCGTGCTCTGACAGCTCCAGCGAACAGGGGCAGGTGCTTGAATATACGTAATCCAGATGGATCATCTTCTGTCGCACGCCGGCTTTTTCCACCAACTCCAAAGCTACATCGTAATACTGATATCCTGACAAGCCGGACCGCAGGCTCTCGATCTTCATCGGAAAGCTGAACCGCATCTGGATACGCGCGTCCATACTCTCTAGGTCAGCTTTGTAATCATCCAGCGCGGCTTCGATCACCGCAAAGCTGAATGTCCGCTCAGCGTGTTTGTAAAAGCTGCGCATGATGCGGGACATGTTGATGCCCTTTTTATCCGCCTCAAGGCTGACCGACCCCGTCACAGAGGTCTCAAGCCGCACATCACCGTTGTCGCGGGTGTGGAAACCGATGGGCAGGCGGAAATTGGAAATACCAACGTGCTGGATCTGACGTTTTGCCCCACGGATTAGGCTGGAGGGCCCGTTTTGGAGGTCGGGCAATGTCGCTTTGTAATTGTCGCCAATGGCAAAATCGTCAGGATATGTCCGGTTGAACTCGGGATAGCCCGCATCATCCGACAACAGTCTTGCGACTGCCGGATCAAGCGCTTCAATTTCAGAACGAGTGGCACCTGCCGCCCATGCTTTGAGGGTCGCAAGCGCCTCTTCGGCAGCCGAACGTTCCGGTGCCTTTTCAACAGAAGTGATTGCATTCATGGGCTTAGCCCCCCCAACTTTGTACGCCCTTGATACTTAGGGTGCATCCCAAAGATTACCAACTAAGATATGACTTAGCTTGACATCGCTTTGGTAAACCGCTGAAAAACGGCAGTTTTCAGTTGGAAAGAGCCTGTAAGAAATCCTCTATCAAATCAACTTCATCTTCCAGTCCAACGGAAATACGCACCAATCCCGGTGTGATACCCAAGGCGTCCTTCTGGTCCTGCGGCAGGCGTTGGTGTGTCGTAAAGGCTGGCGGCGTAAGGATGGTTTTGGCATCCCCGAGGTTATTCGAGATGAGACCCACCTTGCATGCATTCAGGAATTTATAGGAGGCTTCCTTGCCGCCTTTAAGCTCAATCGCGAGCATCGTGCCGCCTGCGCCCATCTGTGCCATCGCCAGCGCGTGCTGCGGGTGGCTGGGCAGACCGGGATAAATGACCCGCTTCAGCGCCGCGTGTCCTTCAAGCTCTTGCGCGATCTTCTGCGCTGCATCTGTTTGGGCCCGCACGCGCAGGCGCATGGTCTCCAACCCCTTGAGCATGATCCACGCGGTAAACGGGCTCATGGAGCCGCCGGTATGCTTCATGTAAGGCTCAATCGTTTTGCGTATCAGATCGCGACTGCCCAGGATCACACCGCCCAAAGCACGACCCTGCCCGTCAATATGCTTGGTCGCAGAATAAATCACAAGATCAACGCCTTGCGCGACAGCCTTTGAGTAGATCGGCGTTGCAAACACATTATCGCAGACAACAAGCGCGCCGGCGGCGTGGGCCAGTTTCGCGACAGCTTCGATATCCACTAGCTCAAGCGCTGGGTTGGACAGGGATTCAAAAAAGACGGCCCGCGTGTCGGGCCGGATCGCGGCTTCCCACTGGGACAGATCGGCACCGTCAACCAAGGTTACCTCGACGCCAAATCGCGGCAAGATCTCTTCTGCGATATACAGACATGACCCAAAAAGCGCGCGGGCCGATACAACATGGTCACCAGCCTTGAGGATCGACATCATCGCACCGTTGACCGCAGCCATGCCAGATGCAGTTGCAAAGGCATCTTCCGCCCCTTCGAGCGCAGCGATGCGTTCTTCAAACATCGCAACTGTGGGATTGCCGTAACGGGCATAAATGAACTCGTCTGGTCCCGCGCTTTCAAACCGCGCTTCGGCATCTTCCGCACTGTCATACACAAAGCCCTGCGTCATAAAGATCGCTTCGGAGACTTCGCCATACTGACTGCGCCGCGTACCGGCGTGCACCGCTTTGGTGCTCTTGTTCCAATCCTTGCTCATGACCTTTTCCTTCCGCCCCGGTCCAAACCGGGCAATAAAAAACCCCAGACGCGGTCAAGCGAAAGGGGGCTTTCATCCTGACCTTTTAGCAGATTGTTTAACGTGGCCCGCAATCCGGTAACAAATCACCACAGGGAGTGGCTTACGCCTCTTGGCCTGCCTCGTCAATCATGCTTGGCATCCGTGCCGGTATCGGCATGATGGCTGCAGATACAAAGGAGCCTGCCCATGTCCGCCCCCATCGCGCTTTACTATTGGCCCACGCCAAACGGTTGGAAAATCTCTGTCGCACTGGAGGAGATGGGGCTGCCCTATGAAACACATCTGATCAACATCGGTGCAGGCGACCAGTTCGATCCAGAGTTTCTAAAGATTGCGCCCAACAACCGGATGCCTGCCATTGTGGACCCAGAAGGGCCGGATGGCGCGGCGGTGTCGGTCTTCGAATCAGGTGCGATCCTGCAATACCTTGCACGAAAGACCGGCCAGTTTGGCGGCACGACAGAGCGCGAGCGCATAGCCGTAGATGAATGGCTGATGTGGCAAATGGGCGGGCTGGGTCCGATGGCAGGACAGGCGCATCACTTTCTGAAATTCGCCAAAGAGGACGTGCCCTACGCCAAAGACCGTTACCGTGCGGAGACGGGACGGCTTTACGGCGTGCTTGACCGACAGCTGGCTCAAAACGAATTTGTCGCGGGTGATTTCATCTCTATCGCCGACTTCTCGATCTGGGGATGGGCATCATTGTGGGAAGGCCAGCAACAAACGCTTGATGACAAGCCGCATATGGCACGCTGGCTTGAGCTGATGGGTGCGCGTGAAGGTGTGCAGCGCGGTCGTGCGCTTCACGCGGAACTGCGCAAGAGCTAAAGAGCGGTACGTGTTTTTTGAGAAAAGACGTTCGGGCTTCTTACAGCACCGGATTACTTTGGCTCATCAATTTCTGTATATCGCTCCAGCGCCACGATCTGGCTCCAAAGGAACAGGAACATCAGGATCGGAAAGCCGAACGTTTCGATCTTGACCCATGCATCTGTCGACATCGTGCGCCACACGATTTCGTTCGCGACTGCAAGGCAGATAAAAAACACAGTCAACCGCCGCGTCAGCAGCATCCAGCCCTCCTGTTTCATCGGGATCATCTCTGACATCACGTAGGCAAGATAGCTTTGCCCGCGGATAAGGCCGATCGACAGAATAGCGGCGAAAAAGGCGTAGACGATGGTGGTCTTCATCTTGAAGAACCGTTCGTCATTGAACCACGCCGTCAGACCGCCGAAAAAGATCACCATAAAGGCGGTGAAAATCTGCATCCGGCTCAACTTGCCGGTCAAAATCCACAAGATACCCATGGCGATCAGTAGGATCGGCACAAAGATGAGCGTGGCCACGATAAATCCGGTATATTCCACCCCGCCCCACGTAAACACATCATCGCGGATGCGCAGATAGATCACGAAGAACAGCAAGGGCGGACCCAGCTCAAGGACCTGTTTGAGGATCGGGTTGATCGTCTTGGGTTCGTCCATGGGTCTCTCCTATCCGCCAAACTCAACTATCACAGCGCCCGCTGCGATCAATGCCATCAGGGCTACCCTTCTTGGGCCAACCGTCTCTTTAAGAAAAACAACGCCGATAAGTGCGGCAAACACGGTAGAAGTTTCGCGTAACACTGCCGCCTCTCCCACTTTGTCCAGCCGCGTTGCCATCATGATCGCGCCAAAGCTGAAGAACGCGATGATCCCGCCAATGACACCGCGCAGCATCAGCGGACCCAAATCCGGTGCCTGCTCCATCCGGATCCAGCGCCGCGCCGCAATAACCGGCATCACAAGACCGTCCAGCATGAAGAACCAAGCCAGAAAGGTGAAGGGGTTCTGCGTCGCCCGAATGCCGTAAGCGTCGTAGGTCGTATATAGTGCTACAAAAAGCCCCGTCAGCACGGCCAGCCCAAGCGCCGCGTTCAATGTGTCCCGCTCTGACACCAGATATTTCATGTTATAAAGCGCCAGACCGAAGATCCCGCTCAACAGCACGGCCATGCCCAGCCACTGGATGCCGGTGAAACGCTCTCCGAATATCACGTAGGCCCCGATGACGGCAAAAAGCGGCCCTGTGCCCCGCACCACCGGATAAACAACCGTATAGGCACCCTTGGTATAGGCCCATGCCTGTAGCAGCTTGTAGATCACATGAATAATGAACGCGCCCGCAAAGATGATCCACATATGCGGTTCGGGCCAAGGGACAACAAACAGCGCGAAGGGTGCCGCCATGACGCAATAGGAAAAATCAATCGCCCCGCGTGTCAGCCACGGATCATGCCGCCCTTTTTGCAATGCGCCGAACGCCGCGTGCAGAAATGCCGCCATAAGCGCCAATATCAGCGCAGCGTTGTGCCCCGCTTCCGTACCCTCGATGGAAAGGAGCCAGTCAGTCATGCGGAAAGATCATTCACCGTTCGTAACCCACAAGCGCATCTGCAAATTCCTGCGGATCAAAGGGGGACAGATCGTCAATCTGTTCGCCGACACCGATGGCATGGATGGGCAGACCGAATTTATCCGCCAGCGCCACCAACACACCGCCTTTGGCCGTGCCGTCCAGCTTGGTCATCACCAGACCGGATACATCCGAAATTTCCTGAAAGACCTTAACCTGATTGATCGCATTCTGCCCCGTGGTCGCGTCCAGCACCAACAACGTATTGTGCGGTGCTGTCTCGTCCTTCTTGCGGATGACACGCACGATCTTGGCCAGTTCTTCCATCAGGTCACCACGGTTCTGCAACCGGCCCGCTGTATCGATCAACAACAGATCGGCACCATCAGCCTCGGCCTTGGTCATGGCATCAAAAGCAAGGCTCGCCGGATCGGAGCCTTGCGCTGCAGTCAGAACCGGCACACCCGCCCTGTCGCCCCAGACCTGTAGCTGCTCTACCGCCGCAGCCCTGAAAGTATCCCCCGCCGCAATGACGACCTTCTTGCCCGCAGCGCGAAACTGGCTAGCCAGTTTGCCGATGGTCGTGGTCTTGCCGGAGCCGTTGACGCCAACGACAAGCACCACCTGTGGTGTCTTTGGATACAAGGGCAACGGACGCGCAACAGGCTCCATGATGCGGGCGATTTCGCTCGCCATCAGTTCTTTGATCTCGGCAACCGACAACTTTTTGCCAAAGCGTCCTTCGGACATGTTCGCAGTCACGCGCAGCGCTGTATCTACGCCCATATCTGCTGTGATGAGCAGCTCTTCGAGCTGTTCAAGCATGTCATCATCAAGTGTGCGGCGCACAACGGTCTTGGGCGTGCTACGCCCCATAAGACGGCCCAGAAGACCCGGCTTGGCCGCGCTTTGTGTGGCTGCGGCCAGATCGGGTGCCACCGGCGTCAACGTAGTGCGCAGTGGTTCGGTTTTGGCCTGCTCTGCCGCCTCTTCAGCGGCTTCCTGCGCTGCTTTTTCGGCGGCACTATGCGCTGCGGCCTCCGCCATATCGCGTTCTTCTTCGGTCTGACGTGCAGCTTCGGCTTCGCGTGCTGCTGCCTGCTCTTCCCTACGCAACTGATCCGCTATCCGTTTCTCTTCGGCCAGACGTTCTTCTTCAGCGGCGCGGTCTTCTTCGGCCAATCGGGCCATTTCAGCTTCTTGCGCAGCTGTCTCGGCCTCAATCCGTGCGGCTTCGTCGGCGGCGTCCTGAATGGCCTTTGCTTCGGCTGCACGGGCCTCTGCCTGTTCTCTCTCGCGCTGTTCCTGCTCTGCCTTTCGTGCGGCATCTTCCCGGGCGGCCTGCTCTGCCGCCAGCCGTTCCGCCTCCAGCCTTTCGGCCTCACGCGCTGCCACGCGGTCCGCTTCCCGAAGCGCCTCTTCTTCGGCTTGGGCGCGCGCTGCTTCGCGTGCCGCTTCCTCATCCGCCAAGGTTGCTTCGGCCGCGGCGCGGTCCTCGGTCTCTACCGCTGCGGCCGGAGCCTCGATCATCACCTCATCAACAGCGGCCTCTTCTTCGCCCCCATCGCTTACAATTGCTTCGAGACCCTCGTCGATTTTGGACGAGGATTTGAACAAACGGTCTTTAAGTTTTTTGAAAAACGCCAAGGAGGGTCTCCGCACCAGTTTCGATCAGACTTACCCCCTCCACGCGCCAGAGGGAAGTGTGGCCGTGGCAATTGACATAAGCCTTTGATCCCTGCACGAAAGGGCCATGCGGATCTTTTTGAGCCTTGTTTTTGCCGTTGTCGCCATTGCTACGGCTCCCTCTGCACAGGCAGAGCCGGGTACAATGTGTTCAAGCTCGAAATGGGGGCATCAGTTGTGCATCAGGCGGTCCCATTTCGTCTATGATACTTGCAATGCGATCAAGACTTTTTCCACACGTCACGGCCTCAACACCGATTTCTTTGCCCGTCTGATCTGGCAGGAAAGCCGTTTTGACCCCAACGCTTTGAGCCATGCAAACGCCCGTGGCATTGCACAGTTCATCCCATCCACTGCCAAACTGCGGGGACTTACGGACCCTTACAACCCGGCCGACGCGCTGGAGCACTCAGCGCAATACCTTGCAGAGATGGTCCGGCGCTACGGCAACGAAGGCATGGCGGCGATTGGCTATAACGGCGGCGAAAGGCGTGCCGAAGGGTTTCTGGTGGGCAAGGGTTTGGCCCCAGAGACGGTCAACTATGTGCCAATCATCACGGGGCTTAACGCCGAAGACTGGCGCAATGGAAAACCCAAACAACAGGACATGCGACTGTCCAAAACAGAAAGCTTCTTGCCAGCCTGCTATGCGATGGCACAAAAGCGCCGCATCACACCGCTGGCCCGCCCCAAACCGCCCGCGCCGAAATTCAAGCCATGGGGCGTGCAGGTCGGTTTTGCCCAATCCAAGAAAGCAGCGCAGGCCGCTGCGCGGTCAACCACCCGTTCGTGCAGAAGTGTTTTGGGCAATGAGAAAGCGGAACTGATTTATAAACCGCACAAAGTTTCGACCAAGAAGGGCTATTTCTTTGCCCGCTTCGGCCGCAACAGCCGTGATGGTGCGAAAAAGCTATGCGATACGATGCGCCGCAAGGGATGCCGCTGCCGAGTGATGCAGAACTAGACCCCGTGCATTCCAGCCATGGCTTTAAACCTCTTCGGGGAAATGCTTCATTACCATCCGTATCGGGTTCGGTGCCGCCTGCCCCAGCCCGCAGATCGATGCATCGACCATCGCGGTGCTCAGCTCTTCCAGCAATCCCGTGTTCCATTGATCGGCCTGCATCAGCTTGACAGCCTTCTCGCATCCCACACGGCAAGGCGTACACTGGCCGCAACTTTCATCCTCGAAGAACCGCAACATATTAAGTGCGGCATCGCGTGCAGAATCGTTCTGTGACAGTACGACCACCGCCGCCGAGCCAATGAAGCTGCCATGCGGCTGCAGCGTGTCAAAGTCCAACGGAATGTCATCCATCGATGCGGGCAGCAGCCCGGATGATGGTCCTCCCGGTTGGTACGCCTTGAATTCATGGCCTGCCGCCATGCCGCCAGCAGCCTCGATCACATCCAATATCGTTGATCCCGCCGGCAACAGATAGACACCTGGCTGCGCCACCCGTCCTGAAACCGAATAGGACCGCAAACCCTTTCGCCCGTTTTTCTCTGTTCCGGACAGCACCTGCGGGCCTTCGCGGCAGATACGTGCGATCCAATGCAGGGTCTCGATGTTGTGCACCAAAGTCGGTTGGCCGAACACTCCGACCTGCGCCACGAAGGGCGGGCGGTGACGCGGAATACCACGCTTGCCCTCGATGCTTTCTATCATGGCGGATTCTTCGCCGCAGATGTACGCGCCGGCACCGCGACGTAGTTCGATATAGCCGGCCTCCACGACACCTGCCTTTTCCAGCGCCGCGATCTCGCGCGTCAAGATTTCCAGCACTGCCGGATATTCGTCACGCATATAAAGATAGATGCGATCCGCCTCGACCGCCCAAGCGGCGATCAACATGCCTTCGAAAAACAGATGTGGCACCCGCTCAAGATAGTAGCGGTCTTTGAATGTGCCCGGTTCGCCCTCATCCCCGTTCACGGCCATATAGCGCGGTCCCGCGTTGCCGCGCACAAAGCCCCATTTCTTGCCCGACGGGAAACCCGCACCGCCCAGCCCGCGCAGACCTGCGTCAAGTATCTTGTCCTGAACGGCTTCCCAATCGCCCTCAGTGCGCAAGGTTGCGAGCGTTTCATACCCGCCTTCGGCAGCATAATCGGCATATGTCTCGTAATCGGGCACATGCGCATGGGTGTCGCCATTGGCCACGGCCTGCATGACTTTCTCAGGCGTGGCATGGTCAATGTGGTTGTGACCAAGCTCAAGCACCGGCGCGGTATCACAGCGGCCCATACAGGGCGCACGCAGAACACGGACTTCGGCGGGATCCAGTCCGTCCTCCAGGGCAGCCTTGAGCGCCTGCGCTCCGGCCAGCTCACACGAAAGGGAATCGCACACGCGAATTGTCAGTGCGGGCGGCGGGACCTCGCCCTCCTTCACCACATCGAAATGCGCATAAAACGTCGCAACTTCAAAAACCTCGGCCATCGAAAGGCGCAACTCTTCCGCCAAAGCCCGCAAATGTGCTGCTGACAGATGGCCAAAGGCATCCTGTATCAAATGCAGGAATTCGATCAGCAGATCGGCACGGCGCGGCCTGTCACCAAGCAACCCGCGCACATCTTCCCACGCGCTGTCGGTCAGCTGGCGTCCTTTGGTGTGGTGACGCCCCTTGCCCTTACCCGACTTCCAAACGCCTTTACGCGGCGCGCTTCCGGAACCGGCGTTTTCACCCGTCTTGTTGTCGTGATCCAGCGCCATGATCTCTTCCCTTCAGCCGATGTAAGTTTCGTTCTACCAATAATCATTCCGGCTCCACGCGCAAAAAACGACAATTCCGCCCTCCTTTGCGCGTACAGCGGTGGCGGTCTGCGTCACGATGTGACCTTTGCCGCGCTCCATTTCGCCTATAAGAAACCTGTCGTTAGTTTTAGGAACCCGAAGCATGTTTTGGTACGCCGTCGCCAGCCTGACCCCTGCGGTCCTTCTTGGGCTTGCCGCCCTCACTGGCGGCCCCTTCGCGGTACTCGCATTGCTGTCGATTACTGTGGTCGTATTCCTTCTCGACAAGCTTTCCGGCAGCTTACCCAATACCGAGGAATCCGGTCGCCGGTTGAGCCTCATTCTGGCAGCGGTTCACTTCCCGCTCTTGGGTCTTGGTGTCTGGGCGCTTGGCGGTATGAGCCTCAACACTCTGGAGAAGCTGCTCCTGTTCACGGGGCTGGGGCTATACTTTGGACAGGTGTCAAATTCCAACGCGCACGAACTGATCCATGCCACCTCGCGCTGGCCACGCAGGATCGGCTCGGCGATATATGTCTCGTTGCTGCACGGCCACCACGTCTCGGCCCATCTCAGAGTGCACCACGTCCATGCTGCGACAGATGCGGACCCCAACTCAGCCCGCACCGGTGAAGGCTTTTGGGCTTACGTCGTGCGGGTCTTTCAAGGCGAATTCATGCAAGGGCTGGAGGCCGAGAATGCGCACCGCGTCCGCGCGCGCACAAAGCCTGCCATCTGGAACCATCCCTATGTCGGCTATGTGGTCGGGGCTGCGGTTATGCTGCTGCTCGCGTTTATGATTGCCGGGGGCAAAGGTCTCATCGCTTATCTGGCGATCGCGCTTTACGCCCAGTTACAACTGCTGCTGTCGGACTATGTGCAGCACTATGGTCTGCGCCGCGAAGTGCAGCCGGATGGACGCACAGAGCCAATGGGACCGCATCACAGCTGGAACGCCCCCAAGTGGTATTCAAGCGCCATGATGCTGAATGCGCCAAAACATTCGGATCACCACATGCGCCCCTCCCGCGCCTTTCCCGCGCTGGAAGTCACGCCCGACACCATGCCTGTCCTGCCCCACTCGCTACCTGTTATGGCGGTCATCGCGCTCTTCCCGCCGCTTTGGCGCAGATTGATGGACAGGCGTGTGGCAAAATGGCGAAAATCCACCTGAACGGCTGGCCCCTGCGCGGATTATCTGCCAGTCTCGCTTTATGAAAGCACTTGCACCGATCCTCTTTCTTCTTGCCATGCCGGTTGCGGCACAGGATTTGATGACCGCCGAAGAGTTCGACACCTATACACGCGGCAAAACGCTGTACTTCGGCAAGAACGGTCAGGCATATGGCGCTGAAATATATCATGAAAACCGCCGTGTTGAATGGTCGTTCCTTGATGGCGAATGCAAGGAAGGCGAATGGTATGAAGACGCCGGACTGATCTGTTTTGTCTATGAAAACAACCCGGACCCGCAATGCTGGAGCTTTTCCCAGGGTGCCAATGGCCTGATCGCACGATTTGAGAACAACCCGACCACCACCGAACTATATGAAGCCCAAGACATCGGCGAAAAAATGCTCTGCCTCGGGCCCAAAATCGGTGTCTGACCACGTGGCCTGAAAACACGGGCTCCCCGCTTCATTTTGTCGGTACGCTCACACTTTGCTCGAAACTGGCATCCCCTAAAAAAGGGAACCCTGATCCTTCGCTGGTGGGGCCGCTTTCTTGGTGGGAGCTTTGCCGCCCACAACCATCCGGCCATCCGCAAATTCGATCTCCAGCACCGCCGCCTTTTTCGCAGCTTTTGTTCCGGTGACCACGGCTCCGTCTCCGCGCACCACCGCATACCCCCGCGCAAGGGTTGATTTGTAACTCAGCGTTTCGCGCAAACGTTCCATCGCGGCCAGCCGCTTTTGCCAATCCATCATTTGTCTCTGCGCCGCGCCGGACAATCGGGTGACAAGGCGCTGGAAACTCTCAGCCTTCGCATCGCGGTCACGCTGCAACGCGGCGGGTCGGAAGCCCTTTGCGCGGCTCTCATACCGGTCCCGTTTGGACGCGATACCTCTCGACAGTGCTGGCCCCAGCCGCGCCGCCAATCCGTTGAGACGCGTACGGTCATTGGCGATCCGCTGACGCAGGGTGGCAGGTCTTAACGATCCTGAAACATCCGCAAGACGTACCCGCCGGCGTTGAACACCTGCAATCAGCGCCGGGCCAAGCTGTTCGCCTGCGCGGTCCATGCGCTGACGTGGGGCATCCAGCAGCGTGTCTGCACGCGGCAAAGCCCGCGAGACATCGCGCAATCGCTGGCCTCTTGCTGTCAAACCGTTGCTCAAAAGCTGCCGCATCCGCGCGGATTGGTTTTCCAGCCACGCGGCAAGCTCGTGCCGGACAGGCACCGCAAGCTCCGCCGCGGCCGTCGGCGTCGGCGCACGCATATCAGAGACGAAATCGATCAGGGTTGTATCAGTCTCGTGCCCAACGGCAGAGATAAGAGGGATTTGCGATGCAGCCGCCGCCCGTGCGACGACTTCCTCGTTGAACCCCCACAAGTCCTCAACCGATCCCCCACCACGGGCAACGATCAGCAAATCCGGGCGCGGCAATGCGCCGCCGGGGGTCATGGCGTTAAAGCCTTCGATAGCGCGGGCCACTTCGGGCGCACATTTTGCCCCCTGCACAGCAACGGGCCAAATCAGCACCTTGCGCGGAAACCGGTCCCGCAGGCGGTGCAGGATGTCGCGAATAACAGCCCCCGAAGGTGAGGTGACCACCCCGATGACCTCTGGCAGGTAAGGAAGAGTTTGCTTGCGCGACGCATCGAACAGACCTTCGGCCGCCAACATTTTCTTGCGCTTCTCCAGCAAGGCCATCAAAGCGCCCATGCCTGCCGGCTTGATGTCTTCGATGACAATCTGGTATTTCGACTGCCCTCCAAAGGTGGTGATGCGGCCTGTGGCGACGACCTCCATACCCTCTTCGGGTTGCGTTTCCAGCCGTGCCGAAACACCTTTCCAGATCACGCCGGAGATCACCGACTTGTCATCTTTAAGATCCAGATAGATATGCCCCGATCGCGGGCGGCTGACACGGCCCACTTCGCCCTTGATGCGCACATGGCTGAATTCACCCTCAATCACGCGCTTGATCGCACCTGACAACTCCGTGACGGAGAATTCCGGGCTGTTCTGCCCTTCCATGGGATCGTCTATCAGGTCCATTGTGCCACCTTGTCACCGCGCATCCCACAGCTTAGAACGCCCCACAACAAAGTCCAAGGGAGTGCGCACCATGAACATCCTCATTTTAGGCAGTGGTGGACGTGAACACGCCTTGGCTTGGGCCACATTGCAAAATCCCAAATGCGACAAGCTGATCGTGGCCCCCGGGAATGCGGGCATCGCGATGATCGCCGACTGCGCGGCACTGGATATTATGAAAAGCGCGGCCGTCATCGCATTTTGCGAAGAAAACAGCATCGACTTCATCATTATCGGTCCAGAAGCACCGCTTGCCGTGGGTGTGGCCGATGATCTGCGTGCCGCTGGTTTCAACGTCTTCGGGCCCTCCGCCGCCGCCGCACAGCTTGAGGCATCCAAAGCGTTCACCAAGGACATCTGCGACGCGAGCAACGCGCCAACGGCCGCTTACGGGCATTTCACAAACCATGCCGATGCCCGCGCATACCTCACCACGCACGATGCGCCGATTGTGATCAAAGCGGACGGTCTGGCGGCAGGCAAAGGGGTCATTATCGCCATGACGAATGACGAAGCTGCCGCAGCAGTCGACGAAATGTTCGACGGTGCCTTTGGCGATGCAGGTGCCGAAGTGGTGATCGAGGAATTCATGGAAGGCGAAGAAGCGTCTTTCTTCGTGCTCTGCGACGGTGAGAACGTGCTGCCTATCGGCACGGCGCAAGATCACAAACGTGTGGGCGACGGGGACACTGGTCCGAACACCGGCGGCATGGGGGCATACTCCCCCGCGCCTGTCTTGACCGATGCGATTGCGGAAAAAGCATTGAACGAGATTATCCGCCCGACGATGGCAGAGATGGCGAAACGCGGCATGCCTTATCAAGGCGTCCTCTATGCTGGTTTGATGATAAAAGATGGTGAGCCGCGGCTTGTGGAATACAACGCGCGCTTTGGCGACCCCGAGTGTCAGGTCCTAATGATGCGGCTTGGTGCACAGGCGTTCGACCTGATGCATGCCGCTGCGGAAGGTCGTCTGTCAGAAATGCGCGTGAACTGGGCTGACGATCATGCCGTCACAGTTGTTATGGCCGCAAACGGCTACCCCGGTGCCTACGAAAAAGGGTCTGTCATTAAGGGGCTGGATGCCCTGCCCGAAGACAGCAAGAACATGACATTTCACGCCGGCACAGCGTCTGACAAAGGTGCGATTACTGCGACAGGCGGGCGCGTGCTGAACATCACCGCGCGAGGCGAAACATTGGCTGAGGCGCAGAAACGCGCCTATGCGATGGTCGATCAGATTGACTGGCCCGAAGGGTTCTGCCGCCGGGACATCGGCTGGCGTGCGTTAGATTAATCGCAGCGCAGCGCGGTGGCAAAGCTGCCGCGCCCATCGTGTGCCCCGATGTCTTGCACCGTGAAAGCATCTTCTGCAAAGCTGACGGCTGACAGCCGCGTCCAGTCACCGGTCGCCACAATCATCTCGGGACCGCCGTTACAGGTGCGAATGCCGCCGGCAATGTTATCTTCGCCAATCCGGTGATTGGTAAAGCCAGCTAAATCTGCAACCGGCTTGAGCGCCCCCGCCTCGAAACGCCAGACGCGGATGGTCTTGGCCAGATGCGGCCGGTCGACGTAGGCCAGTTCAATAAGGCCGTCCCCATCCAGATCAGCAGCACCAATCGGGGCCAACCAGCGGTTTGGACGTCCGATGTGCGGGGTCTCTGTGATTTTGCCCTCCGGCCCATAAATCGCCAGCGCAGCACCTTGGGTAACATCCGTTTCGATCACGACCACTTCCGGATTGCCGTCGCCGTCCACGTCCCAAAGACGGGGGGCCACATCCTCGAAAACGTGATCCTTCGGCAGGCGCACCAGAACAGAGCCGAGCCCTGTCACCTCGATACGCAGAGCACCGTACTCGATGGCGTCGCCTAGAACGGCGTGTGCGTACCGTGTTGTCGGCTCAACAAAGTGCGCTGCTGTTATCTGCTCTGCCGCCGCCGGAGCGGCCAGCACGGTCCCGAAAAGGACCGCACGCCACATCAGATTTGCTTCTCTGGCATCTGAACACGCAAACCGTCCAGCGCATCCGTGACCTTGATCTGGCATGTCAGGCGCGAGCGTGCCGGATCTGGCTCATAAGCGAAATCAAGCATGTCTTCTTCCATATCGTCCTTTGCTGGGATCTTCTCGACCCAAGCCGCATCGACGTAGACATGACAGGTTGAGCACGCACAGGCACCGCCGCAGTCGGCCTCGATGCCTGGAATATTGTTGTCGCGTGCGCCTTCCATAACGGTCATGCCATTGGCCACGTCCACAACGTGCTCTTTGCCGCCATGCTCTACGTAAGTGATTTTTGCCATGTCTGCTTTCCTGTTCAAAAGTGTTCGCATGTTTCTAGCGGCGGTGGCGCACATCGGCCAGTCCCTTTTCGCCGCAGGTCGTTTCCGACGCGGGCTTCTAGGCACAGCGGTCGAAACAGGCTACAAAGCCCCAAAATCCAGACCCGGAGGCACGGGCAATGATACAGGTACGATCCGTTTTTCCGCGCAAGCTGCGCGTGTCCCTTTGCCTTTTGGCGGGACTTACCCTTTTGGCGTGCGACCAGACAACACCAGGTACTGATGACGCACCGCCCGAACCCGGCGTGCTTGAGCCGACACGTAATGGTCCGCCCGGTGCAGCGCCCGGCACCTGTTGGGGCAAAACGGTCAGCCCCGCCGTGGTCGAGGTCGTCAGCAGCCGCGTGCAGATCAAAGCCGCCAAGGTGAACCCTGACGGCACCATCGGCAGCCCGCCGGTCTACCGCACCAAGGAAGAACAGGTAATCGTGTCACCGCGCAGGGACAATTGGTTTGAGACGCCCTGCCCTGATGTGCTGACCGAGGAGTTCGTTTCATCGTTGCAGCGTGCCTTGTCAGCACGTGGTCTTTATGGTGGGGCCGTTACAGGAAGGCTGGATCAAGCCACCCGCGATGCGGTGCAGGCCTTTCAGAAAAGCAACGGACGAGACAGTGCAGTGCTGACAGTCGCATCTGCGCGCGATCTGGGATTGATCGCAGTTCCCCGCACACCGACCGAATAACGGAATGGCAAAAGGGGCACCCGCTAGCGGATGCCCCATGAAAATCTGTTCGACAGTGACAGGTACGATCAGCCCAGTGTCAACGCCACAAAACGCGGGTCACCTGCGCGACGCACCAGCAAAAGCAGTGACTTCCGGCCGGCATCCTTAGCAGCGTCCACACGTGCTTCCAGTTCGCTGATGGATGTGACCTTTTGCTGGCCCGCTTCAGTGATGACATCACCTGTGCGCAGACCTTTCTCAAAGGCTTCGGACCCTTCATCGACAGCCGTCACCGCAAGGCCCATCATATCTGCATCAAGTCCCATCTCACCGCGGATCGCATCGGTAAGGGGGGAAAGCGTCAGCCCCAACAGATCCTTGGTCTCGGGCTCGGATTGCTGATCTGGTGTATCTTCGTCACCGGATGTCGCACCATTGGCGTCCTCACGCCGGCCCAAAGCGACCTTGATCGTCTGGCTTTTGCCTTCCCGCATCACGGTGACGCGCACATTTGCACCAACGGGGCTGTTGCCAACCTGACGGACCAGCGCGCGGGTATCAGCGACTTCGACACCATCAAATGACAGAATGACATCACCGGTCAGCAGACCTGCTTCTTTCGCAGGGCCATCGGGTACATCCGTGATCAGTGCGCCCGTCGCAGACGCGAGGCCCATGGCATCTGCAACGTCCTGCGTCACATCCTGAATACGTACACCAAGCCAACCGCGGCGTGTCTCACCAAATTCCTTGAGCTGATCGACAACACGCGTGACCACATTAGAAGCCATGGAAAACCCGATACCAATCGACCCGCCATTGGGAGAAAGAATCGCGGTATTAACGCCAATCACATCGCCGTCCATGTTGAACAGCGGACCGCCAGAGTTACCGCGGTTAATTGCGGCATCGGTCTGGATGTAGTCGTCATACGTTCCTGAAAGCGCGCGGTTACGTGCGGAGACGATACCAGCGGAAACAGAAAAGCCCTGCCCCAGCGGGTTACCCATCGCAATAACCCAGTCCCCGACCCGAGCGGCATTGCTGTCGCCAAATTTCACAAAGGGTAAAGGTGTCTCGGCCTCGACCTTCAACAACGCAATATCGGTGTTGGGATCTGTCCCGATGACTTCCGCCTTCAGTTCTTCGCCAGAGAAGAATTCGATTGTGATTTCGTCCGCACCCTCAATCACGTGATTGTTTGTAACGACAAAACCATCCTCGGAGATTACAAAGCCGGACCCCAGAGCAGACGACCGCCGCGGGCGCTGACCTTCGCCGTCACCACCGTTGTTGCGGTCCTGAAACTCGCGAAAGAAATCCTCAAACGGGGACCCTTCGGGTACAATTCCACGCGGTCCTGTCCGACCTTCGACCACGGTCGAGGTGGTAATATTCACAACCGACGGGCTAATCTTTTCAGCGAGGGGTGCCAAACTCTCGGGCTTGGCGAATGCGACAACCGACTGTGCCATCACCAACGCCAAGGCGAGCATCGCCAGCATCATCGCCTTGAAGACGGTCCCGTCACGCATCTGGCGTGCTCTGACTTGGGCCTGTCCTGCGCGCTGTTGTCTCACATTGGCCTGTGACTGCATGGGTGATCTCCTGCTTTGTTCTGGCGGGGCCATCGGGTAGCCACGCATCTCTTAAAGGCAGAGTGCATCGCGAACTCCCCTGCCGCAATATCAAAGATGTATCTGATCACGCGGTTTTCAACGGGTTGGACCTGCGCAAAATGCGGATTACGCGATGAAACAGCATTGATGAACAGATTTTTCGCTGGCGGCGCAGTCCAGGGTGATCAAACCCCGATCTGAAACGCAATCCAGACGAAAACCAAACCTGCAACAATGACAAGCGCACCGATCTGGCGGACAGCCCCTTCAGGCATCGCGCGCAGGGCTTCCAGCATACGTTCCAATAGCGAAGGGGCCAGTGCGTACACCAGCCCCTCGAAGATCATCACCAGCCCGATTGCCAGAAGCAACAGGCTCAATTGCGCTCACCCTCTTCAGAGCGGCTGCCCTGATCGGACCGCAGGTAGTTGAAGAATTCGCTATCCGGCGACAAGACCATGGTGGAGTTGTTGCCCTTCAAGGCTTCTTCGTAAGCGGTCAGCGAGCGGTAGAATTCAAAGAACTCCTGATCCTTGGTGTAGGCGTTTGCAAAGATCTTGTTGCGCTCTGCATCGGCTTCACCTTCGATGATACGAGCGTCCCGACGTGCTTCCGACAGGATTTCTTCGTAGGTACGATCAGCCAAAGCGATGACACGCTGCGCGGCTTCGCGGCCACGTGCACGTTCGTCTGTGGCTTCACGGTCCCGCTCGGCGATCATACGCTGCAAGGTTGCGTCAAAGTTCTGCTCAGGCAGGTTTGTCTGGCGCAGGCGCACGTCGACCACAGCAAGGCCCAAAGCATCAGCGCGGGCGTCGGCACGCACACGGATTTGCTCCATAAGGGCGGAACGCTCAGGCGACAGGATGGTGTTTGACGTGACACCCTGCGAACCCAGAACTGCACGGATCTGGGATTCCAGAATACCGGCCAGATCATTAACAGCCTGACGTTCGCCGCCTGCACCGATCGCTTGACGGTACTGAACGATGTCGTCGATCCGGTAGAGCACGAATGCGTCGATCTCCAAGCGGCGGTCATCCGCAGGCGTGACTTCGATCACCTCTGTCTCAAGGCTCAGAATACGGTCTTCAAAACGGACAACTTCGTCCAGAAGGGGTACTTTGAAACCGATGCCCGGCTCGGTCACGACCTGTTTGATTTGACCAAAGCGCAGCACAAGCACCTTTTCGCGCTCATCAACAACAAAGATCGCAGACAGTACAGCAACGATTGCAACCACCACGACAGGCAGCAAAAATCCCATCTTTTTCATTAGTTTGATCCTCCGCTGCGACGCAGCTCGTTCAGGGGCAGATAGGGCACGACACCCTGCTGTCCGGCACCACCGGCACCGCTCTCAAGGATGATTTTATCCACATCGCCAAGAACTTTCTGCATCGTCTCAAGATAGAGACGCTTGCGTGTTACTTCGGGTGCGGCGGAATATTCGGTCAGAACCGCCTCAAAGCGGCTTGCTTCACCAATGGCATCGTTCACCACACGGGCGCGGTAGCCTTCGGCAGCTTCCAGAAGCTCTGCTGATTCACCACGTGCTTCGGCAGTTCTCCGGTTGGCGTAGGCATCCGCCTGACGCTCAACTCGGTCACGTTCCTGCTCGGCGGCCTGAACGTCACGGAAGGCATCCACAACAGACCCTTGGGTCGTTGTGCCGTCTGCGTTGGTGATCACGACAGTCTGGCTTGGCGGGTCAACCTTGTTAAGGTTGACACGGAGCACGTTGATCCCTGTTTCGCGGTTATCGAGGGTTGTCTGGATCAAGGTCTTCACCTGATCGGCAACCGCACCACGGTCACGGCTCAGGATCGGTGCAAGCTCCGACTGGGCGATGACTTCACGCATCGCAGATTCGCTGATCGCCCGCACAGATGCTTCGGGATCGCGCAACGAAAACTTGAAGTCGCGCGCGTTTTTGATGTTCCAGACCACCTGAAAGTCGATGTCGACGATGTTCTCGTCCGTGGTCAGCATCAGTCCGTCATTGTCACTGTTTCCACGGCGCACACCCAGCTCTTCGGTGCGGTTGGTGGTGACGTCGAACACTTCCGCTGTCACCAGCGGCCATGGCGCAAAGTTCAGACCTTCAGTCCCGACTTCGCTGAATTCGCCAAGAAACAGCTCGATCGACTGCTGTTCGGGACGGACCGTGTAGAAGCTGGCAAAAGCCCAAGCAACAACTGCAACAACCAGACCCAAACCGACAGTGCCGCGTGTGAGGAGCGGACCATTGTTGTCGCCGCCGCCGCTACCATTACCACGCTCGCGACCATTGCCGCCGCCCATCAGAACGCGAAGCTGCTCCTGTCCTTTGCGGACAAGTTCGTCGATTTCCGGAATTTGTGGTTTGTCATTGCCGGGGCCGCGTCCGCCGCCATTGTTATTCCCGCGGTTGCCGGGCGTGTCTTTACGTCCATCGCCGTTGTTACCGCCTGAATTTCCGCCGCCGCCCCATGGGCCGCCGTTGTTACCAGCCATCTAGTTGTATTCCCCTCTTCGTACCGCAGCCTGCGGCCATCGTTCTATATTGTTATACGCATGTGTGGTCTTAGTGCTCAAAATCAAGCTGTCCGCGCGGGTTTGCGCATCGTCACCAGCTCCTCGGACATGGTCGGGTGAACCGCACAGGTGGCGTCAAACTGCTCTTTTGTAAGCTTTGCTTTGACCGCAATCCCGACCATCTGGATCAACTCACCCGCGTTAGGTGCGACGATGTGACAGCCCAGCACAACGCGGCTTTCCTTGCTCACGATCAGCTTCATCATAACACGGTTCGACTTGCCCGCGAACGAGGTCTGCATCGGTTTGAACGACGTGCAGTATACCTCGATTTCTTCCTGATCCTGCGCCTGCTCTTCGCTCAGTCCCACTGTACCCATCTCTGGTTGGGTAAAGATCGCACTGGGGATCAAGTCGTGATCGACAGGTGTCGGATCAGAACCGAACACCGTCTGCACAAAGGCCATGCCTTCGCGGATCGCCACGGGTGTCAGATTCACGCGGTCGGTAACGTCACCAATGGCGTAGATCGACGGCACGCCAGTCTGGCTGTACTCATCAACCTCGATTTCGCCCTTGCGGCCAAGTTTGACGCCCACGTCCTCCAGACCCATGTCATTGGTCGAAGGCATCCGGCCTGTCGCGAACAGAACCATATCGAAAACCTTTTCGGTACCGGTGCTGGCCTTAACCCAGATCGGTCCCTGCTGCCCTGCCACGGCACCGTCTGTCTCGGAGCGCATCGCTTCGGCTTCTTTATCCGACATGCCCATAGACGCATCAGAGGCCGTCGGCTGCGGGCCATCGTGTTTGTCTTTGGCAAGGCACATCTCGACGATATCGCTGCCGACATGCAGATCAACGCCGCTTTCTTTCATGCTTTCCGCAACCAAACCACGTGCTTCGTCATCAAAGCCACGCAAGATTTGTGCGCCACGGTAATACTGCGTTACCTCGACGCCCAAGCCATTCAAGATGCAAGCGAATTCACAAGCGATATAGCCACCGCCAATAATCAGGATCGACTTGGGCAGTTTTTCCAGCTGGAAGATATCATCAGACACAATGCCCAGATCGGCATTGGGGATATCGGGCCGCACGGGATAGCCGCCTGTCGCGACCAGAATATGCTTGGCCGATTTCGTCGTGCCATCCGCCAGTTCCACCGTATGGGCATCCTTGACCTTTGCGCGCTGGTCGAAGGTTTCGACATCCGCACCCGACAGCAGGTTGCGGTAGATCCCTTCGAGCCGGTCCAGCTCCCCGTTCAGCCGTTCGCGGAAACCGTGCCAGTTGAACGTACCGGCATGCATATCGTCCCACCCGTAGGCCGCGGCCTCTTCGGGCACGCTCGAATACTCGGACGCAAAAACCATCAGCTTTTTGGGCACACAGCCGCGAATAACGCAGGTCCCGCCATAACGGTCTCCTTCGGCAAGCCCCACCTTTGCACCATATTCACCGGCTGCTACACGTGCAGCACGCACCCCGCCAGAGCCCCCGCCGATGACAAAAAGGTCGAAATCAAATTTATCTGCCATGGGGCCAGTCCTTAGTCTGAGAGGTCGGAGAAAAGATTATCGGTCTCGACGAAATCAAGCCGTTCTGTCGAGCTTGTCCCCTCGTTTATGTCACGCACTTCCACCCGACCGTCGCCGTATCCGATAACCACCGCATCACAGATATCTATGAACAACCCGTTTTCAACCACACCCGGCATCTGGTTGATGACGAGGGCAAGCTGTCGCGGATTACCGATGCGGTTAAGATGCAAATCGAGGATGTGGTTGCCCTCATCCGTAACAAACGGCACGTCCCCGTTCATCCGCAGCGTAGACGTACGGCCAAGCACATCCATAGAGATCAGCGTTTCCTCCACCAGCGCTTGTGTGGTCTGCCAGCCAAACGGTATGACCTCAATCGGCAGGGGGAACGCGCCAAGGCTTTCGACCTCTTTGCCGATGTCAGCGATCACAATCATCTGATCGGATGCGGTTGCCACGATCTTTTCCTGCAGCAGCGCGCCACCGCCGCCTTTTATCAGGTTCAGGTCACCGTCAAATTCGTCTGCACCATCAATGGTCAGATCAAGCCACTTGGCTTCGTCCAGCGAAATCACTTCGATACCAACATCACGGGCGAGCATCGCTGTGCGGGAGGACGTCGGCACGCCTTTGATCCGCAGACCGTCGTCGCGGACCATTTCGCCCAGACAGCGCACCAGCCATGCCGCAGTCGAGCCGGTTCCCAGCCCCACACGCATCCCGTCTTCGACATATTGTGACGCACGTTTCGCAGCGACAAATTTAGCTTTGTCGATGGGGGAAAGTTCTCCGGCCATGGGGCAGCTCCGTAGATTGGGGTCTGGCGGGCGTTATAGGGAGATTCCCGTCAGTGTGCGAGTGCAGGAGACCGCTTTTTTTCACCACTTCCGCTTGACGATGTGAAATGGTCGCATTCACACGCGCAACGCGGTTGCAATGGGACGAAGCCTTGTGCCAAGCAAACTGGGATCACCGGTCCCCATACAAGGCACCAGCGCATGTTTCTCTCTGTCTTCGACATGTTCAAAGTAGGCATTGGCCCTTCGTCTTCGCATACTATGGGACCAATGGTGGCTGCCGCGCGCTTTCTGGACCTGATGCGCGGGTCTCCGTTCCAGTTTGCAGGTCTGCGGGCCTCGCTGCATGGCTCGCTCGCCTTTACCGGTGTCGGCCATGCCACGGACCGCGCTACCATATTGGGGCTGGCAGGTTTCACCCCCGAAACCTACGACGCGGCCAAGGCGGAGGGCACGCTGGAAGACATTACCAACACTGGACAGATCACCGTAGAGGGACTGCCGCCGCTTGCCTTTGATCCAAAGACCAGCCTGATCTTTGACTATGACACCAAGCTCGACGGCCATGCCAACGGCATGATGCTAATGGCCACCGATGCCCAAGGCGACGTGACCCTTCGCGAGACATACTATTCCATCGGTGGCGGTTTTGTGATGACCGAGGCCGAACTGACCGCAGGCAAGGACACCGACGAAGGCACGCCTGTCCCCTTCCCGTTTAAATCCGCCGCCGAGATGCTGGAGATGGGAAAAGCTTCGGGCAAGTCGATTGCCCAGATGAAACGCGCCAACGAAGTCGCCCGCAACGGCGAAATCCACCTGCGTGACGGGGCCAGACGGCTCTGGGAGGTGATGAACGACTGCATTGATCGGGGACTGACCACCGATGGCATCCTGCCCGGTGGACTGTCGGTCAGGCGACGCGCCAAGGGTATTCACGACGCGCTTATCGCGGAACGTGGCACGAACCTCAGTGCGCCTCACACGATCAATGACTGGATGAGCGTTTATGCGATGGCAGTGAACGAGGAAAACGCCGCCGGAGGACAGGTGGTCACCGCCCCCACAAACGGTGCCGCCGGCGTGCTTCCCGCGACCCTGCGTTACTACCTTGACCATGTGCCGGGCGCATCGCAAAGCCATATCGAAGATTTCCTGCTCACGGCCGCTGCCATCGGGGGTCTGGTCAAATTCAACGCATCAATTTCGGGGGCTGAAGCGGGCTGTCAGGCCGAGGTGGGGTCAGCCGCGGCCATGTCCGCCGCGGGCCTCTGTGCCGTCATGGGTGGCACACCTGAACAGGTTGAAAATGCGGCGGAAATCGCACTGGAACACCACCTTGGCATGACTTGCGATCCGGTCAAAGGATTGGTGCAGGTCCCTTGTATCGAACGCAATGGACTGGGTGCGATTAAAGCAGTGTCTGCCGCTTCGCTGGCCCTGCGTGGCGATGGTACTCATCTTGTCCCGCTGGACGCCTGTATTGAAACGATGCGGCAGACCGGCGCGGACATGTCTGAAAAGTACAAAGAAACGTCCCTTGGTGGCCTCGCGGTCAACATTCCCAATTGCTAGGCACACCAAAACGCCGGATTAAACGGGCGCACGTCAGGGTTTGCGGCACAATGGTTCGATGTTGAACATGGCGATCTGGTCACCCAAGATCATGAAGTCCACCGCGCTGGTACATCCCGTTTCTGTGGACGCTGTGCCCGACAGTGTGGTCCGCCCGCCGCTTGCCTGCACATTGGAAAAGCTCACATCGGTGTAAGGTTCAACATCGGCAAAAACACTCTGCATGCGCTCCAGCGGCATCTCTTTGGCGACCTCCGGATGAAGGGCAGCAAGCGCCGCGTCGAAAGAGCCAGTGCTCACGTCCGTCATAAACTGCCGGGCAATGGTTCTGTCCCCTGCGGTCATCAGCATTACACCCACAACGATCACACCAATCACTAGGGCAACAATAAGCAGTATCTTGAACAAGCGTTTCATTTCGCATCTCCGGTAAACAATAGAATTTTTTGAATAGCCGAAAGATACACGATCTTGCTGTTTCGACCAAATTCTATGGGATTTCGCCCATTTGCTCTGGGATGCAATATTGCGCCGCTACTTGCCTAACTACTCCTGTCTGGACCGTCGGACAGGGCCTGATGATATAGCGAAAGTCGTCGCGCCAATGCAGCAAGTACATCGGCGCGAAGGCCTGAAACCTGAAAAAAGAAGGTTTTTCTACCCGCGCACCGGCACCTCATACCCGCGCTCCTCTGGCTCATCATCTACCAGCTCGGTCGGAAACCCCGCTGCCGTGATGCTCAGCCCTGTTGCCTCCTCAAGACGTTCAATCATCCGGTCCGACTGCGCCCGTTCACCGTACCGGTTCTGACCGTCCGTGAGCATCGATATCATCAAGGGTGACAGTTCAAGCGGCACATTATTATCGTCAGCTAACTTCTGGAAAAGACCAACATCTTTCTGGACCAGATCCAGCGTAAAGTTCACGTCACGCGATCCCGACAGGATCAGCTGGCTTTCGGTTTCATGCACAAATGAATTGCCCGAAGATGCAGCGATTGCCTCGTAGGTCACGCCCAGATCCATACCGGCAGCCTTCATCACCGTCAGCGCCTCACACAACGACAAAAGGTTGATCGTTGCCAGATAGTTGGTCATCACCTTTAACGTGCTTGAGACCCCGACGTCGCCCACATGCAGAATACGCCGCCCCATGTGCGTCAGCACGGGCAGAACGCGGTCGAATGTGTCGCGCGTACAGCCTGCGTAGATCGAAATATTACCCGTGTCCGCCCGGTGACAGCCGCCAGACACAGGGCAATCCACCGCTTCACCGCCCGCCGCGATCACCGCATCAGCATGGGCCTTGATCTGGTCCGCATCTGTTGTCGACATCTCCATCCAGATTT
Organism: Sulfitobacter noctilucicola; assembly: GCF_000622385.1. Taxonomy (NCBI): domain Bacteria; kingdom Pseudomonadati; phylum Pseudomonadota; class Alphaproteobacteria; order Rhodobacterales; family Roseobacteraceae; genus Sulfitobacter; species Sulfitobacter noctilucicola. The sequence continues at coordinate 2,672,091 of NZ_JASD01000008.1, read as the reverse complement.
TACCGGGACCTACATGGGGCAACATCTCGGCCATCACTGCCGCACAGGCCGCCGGGCTGGGCAGGCAGGTGATGACAGCTTCGCAATCCTGCATCAGTGCCGCTGCCGATCCCCCGTCACGCGCACCGCGCGCGACAAAGGCGGCAACAAAGTCGGCGTTCAAATCATGGACCGCAAGGTCTACCCCGTTGCGCTGCAACGATCCTGCCAGCTTGCCGCCGACATTCCCCAGACCGATAAAACCAATTTTCATATCTCTTCCTTTTTTGTGCTCTGTGCATCAATCGGGTCTGCTGCCGACATGTCGCGCCCGGATGCGACCTTCGTCTCACTGAAGTTGCAGGTTTCTCTCAAAAAGTTACGCGCGCCTTTCGCAAAAGCCTTGCGTGAAGACCTCACAGACGATCAACTCCTGCCATGTCCTATCCCGAAAACCACATTAAGCCGCGACCGGACGATGCCGCCGCCGGTATCGAAGTGATTGAGGGTTTCGAACGATTCTCCCAGCGCAATGACATCTTCAGCCGCGCCTTTTGGGACGACAGGGTGCGCACGCCTAAAACCGATGCTTTCTTTGCCTCCTACCGGATGGAGGCCACGCCAAGACGCGGTGACGGTTTCACTCAACGCGATTTTGCCTTGAGAAACGCGAGCTGGCTCATTTCCGATCTGATCTCGGACAGGGGCGGTGCCAGCGGCAAACGCGAAGGGTTTCAAGCCGCGATCGACAATGACACGCCGGTCGCACCAATGCAGCAGGAAGTGGACGATCCCGCAAGAATGTCCGCCGAGATAAAACGGATTGCCAATTTCTTTGGCGCAGATCTTTGCGGCATTACCGATATGGATGAACGCTGGCTATACGCCACACGCGTCGATACCCGCGATATGTCCGATGCTCCAAATGATCTGCCATCCGGTATGACCTCTGTGATCGTGATGGGACACCAGATGGAAGAGGACCTTGTTGCCACCTACCCCTCCGCCCTTGCGAGTGCTGCCACGGGTCGGGAATACAGCCACGAGGCCGCTGTGGTCATGCAACTTGCCGCCTACATTCGAAATCTGGGCTATGAGGCGACAGCCAGTATGAATGACACGGGACTGGTCATCCCCTATGCGATCAAGGCTGGTTTGGGCGAATACGCTCGAAACCAACTTGTAATCACTCCCGAGTTTGGACCGCGCCTGCGTTTTTCCAAGATTTTCACAAATCTGCCGCTCTCACACGACACGCCTAAACCGCAGGGTGTGCGGGCTTTTTGTGATATCTGCACCAAATGTGCTGATGCCTGCCCCGTCAAAGCGCTGCCCTTCGGTCCACCGGAAACCAGCGATGATATTTCTGCCATCAAGGGCGTCCGCAAATGGACATCCGATGCCGCAAAATGTTTCGGCTTCTGGGCGAAAATGTCCTCTGATTGCGCTATCTGCATGCGCGTCTGCCCCTTCAACCGCGATTTCTCCAAAGCAAAGCACAGGTTATGGCTGCGTTTGGCGCTCTCCCCTGCACGCAAGCTCGCGCTTTGGCTGGACCGCAAGCGCGGGGGACGCAAAAAGCCATCGGAATGGTGGAAGGGAAGCGGTACCGCATAACGCTGCAAAATTATCATCACCCGTTAGTTTACCTTGCGCAAATCTGCACAGACAGCGTTCGTAGCTGCTGATTGCAAGGAAGGCCGCTACCGACCATGTGATGGTCGAAACCAACGCAGGAGGCCAGAATGTCCCTCAGACCCACGCTAGAAACACGCCGCGCCACGCCCACGATGGAAGGTGCCGGTGTCAAGCTCCACCGTGCTTTCGGCTTTCAGGACCCAAGCGAACTGGACCCCTTTCTGCTATTCGACGACTTTCGCAACGAACATCCGCAGGACTTTGAAAAAGGGTTTCCATGGCATCCCCATCGCGGGATCGAGACGATTACCTATGTGCTGGAAGGCACTGTCGAACACGCAGATTCGCTGGGCAACAACGGCTCGCTTGGGGCGGGGGATGTACAGTGGATGACCGCCGGACGCGGCATCCTGCATCAGGAAATGCCGCACGGCAACGCGCGCGGCCAGATGCACGGCTTCCAGCTTTGGGGTAACCTGCCCGGCGACCAAAAGATGACTGCGCCGCGGTATCAGGATGTTACATCTGCCGATATTCCTGAGGTGACCGACGATGATGGCACCCATGTGCGCGTGATCACCGGCGATTTCTGGGGCAAGACCGGCCCTGTTGATGGCATCGCCGCCGATCCGCAGTATCTGGACATCACCGTCCCAGCAGGTGTGAAAAAAACGTTTCGCATCGATACCTATCGACGGGCGTTCGCCTATGTGTTTCAAGGTGCCGGAGCCTTTGCCGATGCGTCGAAACCATCAGGTATCCTGTTGGAAAAAGAAGTTGCGGGACAAGAAGTCAACATCCGCGACATGTCGGGGGATCGTACACTCATCCGGTTTGGAACAGGCGACGAGGTCACGGTGCAGGCCGGTCCCGAAGGCATTCGTTTTCTGCTTATTTCGGGGGCCCCGATTGAGGAGCCTGTCGCATGGCATGGCCCTATCGTGATGAACACACGCGCAGAGCTTGAAACTGCTTTTGCAGAGCTGCGCAACGGCACGTTCATTAAGCCAGCGCATTGAAAAAACCACCGCGCAGCAGCCCTTCTCTGCGCGGCACATTCACTCGCAAAATTAACCACTTAACCACTTAACCTTCTGTTTAGGTCAAACTTTATTTCAGGCAGGAGATCAGGCATAGCGGAAGGCAATTGCCGTCGGGGGCCGGCATTTACAGACATCTTGCAAAGGACCGCCGCCATGCTCCACTCCCGTTTTATCGCCGTCACTCTCTTCAGCCTTGCAGCCCTGCCCGCCACGGCACAAACCGTGACAGATTCAGGATTGGGTATCATCGGCGCAGACCTGCGGCTGGGATTCTCCAATCAAGAGATCGAAGGCGGCTATGTTGGCGGAACCGTCGATGTCGCCATCACGCATTATCACGGTGCCCAGTTCGACCTTCAGTACGAAGAACGCAGTACCGGCGGCATCGGGCGTATTGGGACCACACTTTATATGACACCGCGTGTCGGGCAAAAATACGGGCTATCGCTTATGATGGCGGACAAGAACGACGTGTCCTCGACCTATGGTCAAATCAGCGCCGTAGGAATGTTCACCGCTGCTGAAGACTTCAACATAGAGCTGCGTGCGGGTGGCGGGCTGTCCGCGGACAATGACCTCGACTGGATTACGGCCGGTATCGGTGCGCACTGGAGCGCAGGTGCCAATACGCAGATTTACGGACACTACGACATTGCCGAATTCGACGAAGAGACTTTCGGCGCCTATGGGCACGAAGTGACCTTTGGCATCAAGACGGCCATCAAAGGTACACCAGCAACGGTTTTTGCAGAAGCCACACGCGACTGGCTATCTGGCGCAAACAGTGCCGACGGCGATACAACTTTGCGGGCCGGTATCTCCATTGCTTTGGGTCGGACCGGCAACAACCAGCCATCTTTCCGTATCTCTGATCCGATGCGGCAGATTCTGCGGCGCGGGCTATATTGAACTGGCGATGCATGAACCTGGCGCAGATTTGTTCATGCTATGCTTTTCGAAGACTGCGCTGCATTTAGCGTCGGTCGGCGGCAACCGCCTTGCGGACCATATCCCAATACTGTGCAACCACTTCATCAAGCGATAGCCGGCCACCTTCTCTGAACCAGGTATTCACCCCGGTCAGCATCGCAATGATGGCAAGAGTTACAATTTTCGGGTCGGCCACGCCAAAGTCGCCTGCTTCGACACCTCGGCGCAAGATTGCTTCCAAGCGGTCTTCGTACTGCCGGCGCAATTTTTCGATCTCTGCGAAATTTTCGGGCGTCAGGTTTCGCAGCTCCATATAGGCAATGAACACCTCGTCAGGACGGTCCGCGTGATAGCGGATGTGGAAAGAGACAAAGCGTTCGAGCTGCTCAAGCGGCGGGCCGTCGCCGTCCTCTACCGGCTGGTCCAGGAGATCGGTCATGTGATCGCGCATAAGTTCAAACAGCAGCGATTGTTTGTCAGGTGTGTAATTGTAAAGTGCGCCTGCCTGCACCCCAACCTGCCCTGCGATCCGCCGCATCGAGACAGCCGCATAGCCGTCTTGCGCAAACAACTTCAATGCCGTTTGCCTTACCTTGGGTCCGGTGATCCCTGCATGTGATCCGGTCGTACGTGCCATGAAGATCAAATAAATGAACAAACGTTCAAAAGCAAAGCCTGCTTGCGCGGGTCCCCCTGCTGGTGCAAGAACATTCTCATGAGCCGCGCAACCGCCCAGATTTTGATCACTTGTTTTGGCCTTGGTATGGGGGCCTGCACGCAGTTTCCGGATCTAGACAGCACCCAAACGGCGGAGATTGACGCGGCGGCCTACCCTGCCCTTGTCCCGCTGGAGCCACTGCTGGCGCAAGCGCAGACGACGGGTCCCGATCCCGTTCAGACGCAGGGTGCGCTTGATGCAAGATTGTCAGCCCTCCGGGCACGCGCCAATGGCCTGCGCGGCACTGTGCTGACCAACGCCGAAAAAGAGCGTTTGCGCGCAGGCCTGCGATAGCACTTGCCGCGTTGCGCCCTTGGACCGAACCCGTTACATCGCCAGCAACACAATCTTTGAAAAGGACTGCCCCCATGTCTGACGCGATGTCTGCTCCCCTCCGCCTTGGTATTGCAGGTCTGGGCACAGTCGGTGTCGGGGTCGTGCGTATTATCCGCCAGCAAGCCGCCTTGCTGGAAGCGCGCACAGGCCGCAAGGTCACAATCTCCGCAGTATCCGCCCGGTCGAAAGGCAAAGACCGTGGTGTGAACCTGTCGGATTACGCATGGGAAGATGATCCGGTCGCGCTGGCGACACGCGATGACGTGGACGTATTTGTCGAGCTGATGGGCGGCGACGAAGGCCCTGCAAAGGACGCAACCGAGGCCGCGCTTAACGCAGGCAAGGACGTGGTAACCGCCAACAAGGCAATGCTGGCAATCCATGGTCAGGCGCTGGCCGAACTGGCAGAGGCGAAAAACCGGGTCATCCGGTACGAGGCGGCCGTTGCAGGCGGCATTCCTGTCATCAAAGCGCTGCTTGAAGGGCTTGCAGGCAACGAGATCAAGCGCGTCATGGGTGTTATGAACGGCTCGTGCAACTATATCCTGACGCGGATGGAAAGCTCTGGCGGAACCTATCAGGATATCTTTGCCGAAGCCGACGGCCTTGGATACCTCGAAGCTGATCCGCAGCTTGATGTGGGTGGTATTGATGCGGCGCACAAACTTGCGATCCTGTCGTCCATCGCTTTCGGCACGAAAGTCGACTTCGACGGCATCCAGCTGGAAGGGATCGAGCGGGTCACCATCGAAGACATCAAAGCTGCCGCCGACATGGGCTACAAGATCAAGCTTCTGGGCGTGACGCAAAAGACCGGTCGCGGACTGGAACAGCGTATGCAGCCCTGCCTCGTGCCGGATACCTCGCCTTTGGGTCAGCTTGAAGGTGGCACCAATATGGTCGTGCTGGAAGGCGATGCCGTAGGCCAGATCGTGCTGCGCGGTGCCGGTGCAGGTGAAGGTCCAACCGCAAGTGCCGTGATGGCCGATATCTGCGACATTGCGCGTGGCGTTCGGGGCACCGTTTTTGGCCAGCCCGCGTCGACACTGGAATCCGCAACAGCAGCACTGACAAAGCTGCCGGCCGCTTATTATCTGCGAATGAGCTTGGTCGACAAACCCGGTGCTTTGGCAAAGATTGCCACCGTTCTGGGCGAAGCAGGCGTCAGCATCGACCGGATGCGCCAGTATGCCCACGAGGCGACTTCGGCACCGGTCCTGATCGTGACCCACAAGACAACACAAGCCTCAATCGAGACGGCTATTGCAGCGATGGACAGCACCGGCGTGATGGCGGGCGAGCCTGTGGCGTTGCGCATAGAAGAGGTCTGAGAGCCTCCGCTATCCCTCCAGCGCTTTCTTTGCGAGCTTGAGAAATTGAATCTTTTCCTCGCGGTCCAAGTTGGGAAGAATGTCGTCCTGCGCCGTCTCTACAAGCGGTCGCAGTCTCGCAAGATAGTCCTGCCCCGCGTCTGACAGCCATAGACAATAGGCGCGGCGATCTTCCTTGTCAGGCACGCGACGGATCAGGCCTTTGGCCTCCAGCCGCTTGATCACGCCGCCAATGGTCGCGCGGTCATAGGCAATCCGCTTGGCCAGCCCTGCCTGATCCAGCCCCGGTTGCGCCTGTAAAGTGTCCAACGCCGCAAACTGGACCGAAGTGACATCCAGTCCAGCAGTTTTTACTTTGTCCTGAAAGACCGAGGAGGATTGCTGCTGCAACCGGCGGATCAGGTGACCAGGCATCTGGTCAAGATTCGGTTTCGACGACATAAGCTTTCCTTTTTAGTAAGTATGCATACTACATTGACATCCTGCAACACGCCGCCCTATTTAGTATGCATACTTACAATAAGGAGTGATGGCAGTGCAGTACCATCTGAACGGATTTCGAAGCGGTGATCCGTCTGTGCAGCAAGCATCCGCATTTGTTGACCATCCGGCTGACGCGGTTGACGTGCTGATCGTCGGCTGCGGTCCTGCCGGTCTTACCCTCGCCGCACAACTTGCCGCCTTCCCTGATATCAGAACGCGCATCACCGAACGAAAATCCGGTCCACTGGAAATCGGACAGGCGGACGGCATCGCATGCCGCTCTATCGAGATGTTCGAGGCATTCGGTTTTGCAGAGAAGGTCTTGAAAGAATCCTACCACGTGAACGAGGTGGCGTTTTGGCGCCCCCAGCAGGATGGCGTGGGCCTGCACCGCGCTGACCGCATTCAGGATGTGGAGGACGACCTGTCGCATATGCCCCACGTTATCCTCAGTCAGGCGCGTATTCACGACTTCTATCTTGAGGTGATGACAAACTCCTCGCATCGTATGACGCCGGATTATAATCGGGAGCTAGTGGACGTCACCTTAACGGAGGATCCCGATTATCCGGTCGCAGCGACCTTCCGTTGTCTTGGGGCAACCGGACAGACTGAGACCATCCGGGCAAAATATGTTGTCGGCTGCGACGGTGCGCGCAGCACTGTGCGGAAATCTCTTGGCCACAGATTGAAAGGCGAAGCCGCGCGGCAGCTTTGGGGCGTTATGGATGTGCTGGCGGTCACCGACTTTCCCGACATTCGGCTCAAGTGCGCGATCCAGTCAGCGGCGCACGGCAGCATTCTCATCATTCCGCGTGAGGGTGGGCACCTGGTGCGGCTTTATATAGAACTAGACGCGTTGCATGGTGATGAGCGGGCTGCCGACAGGGCAGTATCGCCCGAAATGTTGATTGCCAAGGCCAGTGCGATCCTTGCGCCGTTTGATTTTGAAGCAAAGGAAGTCGCATGGTGGTCCGCCTACGAGATCGGGCAAAGGGTTTGTGATGCCTTCGATGATGTGCCCGAGACCGAACGCGCGGAACGGACGCCGCGCATCTTTATTGCTGGCGATGCGTGTCACACCCATAGCCCCAAGGCCGGTCAAGGCATGAATGTGTCGATGGCCGATACGTTCAACCTTGGCTGGAAGCTGTCGGCGGTGCTGCGCGGGCAGGCAAACCCTGCGCTCCTGCACAGCTATTCGCAAGAACGTCAGGCAAAAGCCAAAGAGCTGATCGACTTTGATCGCGACATGGCCCGCCTGTTTAGCGCAAAAACCCGCAATGCAGCAGAGGCGGCGCGGTTTCAGGAATATTTCAAGCAGCACGGTCGCTACACCGCTGGTGTAGAAACGCGGTACGATCCTTCATTAATTACTTCGGAAGCTGCCCATCAGGGGCTGGCAACCGGCATGATCGTTGGCAAACGGTTCCATTCCGCCAAGGTGATCCGTCTGGGCGACGCCAGACCGATGGAGCTTGCCGAAGTTCTGCGGGCGGACGGGAGGTGGCGATTGTTCGCCTTTGCCGGTCAGCAAGACACCGGTACCTCGGAGAGTGAGATTGCTGCACTATGCCATTTTCTGAAAAACGATCCTGCAAGCCCTGTGTGCCGTTACACGCCGACAGATGCCGATTTAGACGCTGCGATCGACCTGCGCTGTGTCTTCCAGAAACCACACCGGCAAATGGATTTTTCCGCGCTCCCTCCGCTTTTGCGCCCGTCCAAGGGGCGCTATGGGCTGACAGACTACGAAAAGGTGTTCTGTTCCGATCTCCGCTCTTCCCCGGATATCTATGATCTGCGCGGAATTGACCGGAATAAAGGTGCCCTTCTGATCGTGCGCCCGGACCAGTTTGTCGCCGCCGTCCTACCCCTCACCGCGTACGCGGATATTGCTGCGTTCTTTGACGGCTTCATGATCTGAACGGATCAACGCCGGGATCAAAACATCCATATGCTTGTGCAAATCGGCACCTGACGCTAGACGAGACGCAACATCTGCCATCAAGGACCCAGCCCCATGACCGCCAAAGCCGATTTCCAAGACCGCATGCTCTCTCTCGGGCTTGCCCGTGTATCCGAAGCTGCGGCCCTCGCCTCTGCCAAGCTTGTTGGCAAAGGCGATGAAAAAGCCGCTGATCAGGCCGCCGTGAACGCGATGCGTGAACAGTTGAATATGCTGGATATCGCGGGTGTTGTTGTAATCGGTGAAGGCGAGCGGGACGAAGCCCCGATGCTGTTTATCGGTGAGGAAGTGGGAACGGGCAACGGTCCGGGCGTGGACATCGCGCTGGACCCGCTCGAAGGCACTACGCTGACGGCCAAAGACATGCCGAACGCGCTGACGGTGATTGCAATTGGCCCACGCGGCTCAATGCTGCACGCGCCTGACACCTACATGGACAAGCTGGCCATTGGGCCGGGGTATGGAACGGACGTGGTGACGCTTGAAATGTCTCCGGGCGAGCGTGTGGATGCGCTTGCTGCGGCCAAGGGCTGCGCGCCCTCCGACATCACGGTGTGCATTCTGGAACGCCCCCGCCACGAAGACATGATCGCCGAAGTGCGCGCCAAAGGCGCTGCCATCCGGCTTATCACCGATGGGGATGTTGCAGGCGTCATGCACTGCGCCGATCCTGCGACCGGCATCGATATGTACATGGGTTCGGGTGGAGCACCCGAAGGTGTGCTGGCCGCTGCGGCACTGAAATGCATGGGTGGCCAGATGTATACCCGCCTGCTGTTCCGCAACGATGACGAGCGTGGCCGCGCAACCAAGGCGGGCATCACTGATTTTGACCGCATCTATACCCGTGATGAAATGGTGACCGAAGACGTGATCTTTGCAGCGACGGGCGTGACTGATGGTGCCTTGCTTCCGGGTGTCAAACGCGAGCCGGGCTGGATGACGACTGAAACGCTGATCATGCGCTCAAAGACCGGTTCTGTGCGACGGATTAACTACCGCACGCCCGTCGATTCCGACTGAGCGGCGCACCCGCTACATCAGCGGGATCGAAGCTATAGGCGAAGTGAAGCGGGGGATGGCGCGTGTCCTATCTAGGCGTTGAAGCATCTTTGACGGGTCGGCGCTGGGTTGGGCCCGGCGTCGAGGTGGAGCGCGCAGCAGAGCTATTGGTGCAGCGCACCACGCTGCCTTCTGCGGTCTGTCAGGTATTGGCCCGACGCGGGGTGGCCCCAGAAGATGCCGAGAGCTTTCTCGCACCTTCCTTGCGTGATCTGTTGCCCGATCCGCGCAGTCTCAGAGACATGGAAAAAGCCGCATCGCGATTCCTCAAAGCCGTGTCAAATGGCGAACGGATTGCCGTCTTTGCCGATTACGATGTGGATGGTGGCAGCTCTGCCGCGCTTTTGCTGATCTGGCTGCGCGAGATGGGGTGTCATGCCAGTCTTTATGTACCGGACCGTATCGATGAAGGGTACGGGCCCAACGACGAAGCAATGGCCGCACTGGCTGCACAGCATGATCTGATCGTTTGTGTCGATTGCGGAACTCTTTCGCATGGCCCGATCGCTGCGGCAGCCGCAGCAGAGGTGGTCGTGCTTGATCACCATCTGGGGGGCGAGACACTGCCCCCTGCTTTTGCCGTGGTGAACCCCAACCGGCAGGACGAAGATGGCGCCTCCGCCCACCTGTGCGCCGCTGCTGTCGTGTTCCTGATGTTGGTGGAAGCAGGGCGACAACTACGAGAAGCAGGCCGCAAGGGGCCTGACTTGATGTCGATGCTGGATCTGGTGGCATTGGCCACCATTGCGGATGTGGCACCGCTTCACGGGGTCAACCGCGCATTTGTGCGGCAGGGCTTACGCGTGATGGCGCGGCGCGAACGTGTAGGTCTGACAGCGCTTGCTGATGTAGCCCGGATGGAAACCGCTCCTACGGCCTACCACCTCGGGTTTCTTCTGGGGCCTCGTATCAATGCGGGCGGCCGCATCGGTCAGGCGGATCTTGGTGCCCGATTGCTCGCGTCAAACGATCCGCATGAGACGGCAGCATTGGCAGAACGACTGGATGCGCTCAACACAGAGCGTCGCGAGGTTGAGGCATCTGTCCGCGCCGCAGCGCTTGCGCAGGCAGAAGAGCGCGGCTTTGATGCACCGCTGGTCTGGGCGAGTGGCCCCGGATGGCATGCGGGCGTGGTGGGCATTGTGGCATCACGCCTGAAAGAGACATCGAACCGTCCGTCGATCGTCATTGGCGTCGAGGATGGAATCGGCAAAGGGTCAGGCCGATCGGTCAGTGGTATCGATCTGGGTGCCCCGATCCAGCGTCTTGCCGCAGAGGGTCTGCTGATCAAGGGCGGCGGGCACAAAATGGCTGCTGGCCTGACCGTCGAGGCCGACAAGATCGAGGCTGCGATGGCGCGGCTGTCAGAGCTGTTGGCCAAGCAGGGCGCACATCTTGGGGGTCCAGCGGACCTGAACGTGACTGGCCTTTTGATGCCCGGTGCCGCGACAGTGGAGCTGGCCGAGATGGTGGAACAGGCGGGTCCCTTCGGGGCCGCCGCCCCTGCCCCGCGATATATTTTTGCCGATATGCAGATTCTTTTTGCAAAGCGTGTCGGAGAGAGCCACCTCAAGATCAGCTTTGGCGATGGATTGGGCGGCAAACTGGATGCAATAGCCTTCGGCGCGTATGACAGCGATCTTGGCCCGGCGCTTGAGGGACACGGCGGCTCGAGGTTCCATCTAGCGGGGCGCTTGGACATCAACGACTGGCGTGGGCGGAGGTCCGTTCAACTGCGTCTGGAGGACGCCGCGCGGGCCTAGTCCAACTTTTTCTCAAAGACTGTGAAATTTACTCTTGCGCGTCTCCCGCGCATTCCTTAGAGAACCGCTCACGAGAGAGTGGCCCGTTCGTCTATCGGTTAGGACGCCAGGTTTTCAACCTGGAAAGAGGGGTTCGATTCCCCTACGGGCTGCCACTCGGATCTCCATAAAGATTTGGAACTCATCGTCCGGTGGGCGCACCGATGCGACGCGTGTGTTGTCCTTAGGCTTGCGATTCTCCCATCGAAGAGTCGGAAACTTTCCGAGCGGTGCCTTTTAGATTGCTCGATATCGGGCTTGTTGCCCTTGGTCGGCGACCGCTTCTGAATAGCTGCCGCAATCCGTGAGGTCCTGCTTAAAGACCGCGAACCTAGCTTGCTCACAGCACACCCACTGCGCCATAATGTTCGCATGACAAAACCGATGCCCCTGCTCGTCTTTACCGATCTGGACGGGACACTGCTTTCCCATGAAGATTACGACTGGCGCGCAGCTTTGCCTGCTCTGACGCGGCTCAAGACTATCGGTGCAGGTGTCATCATGGCCAGCAGCAAGACAGCTCCCGAGATCGAGGTATTGCAACAAGAGACCGGATTGAGCGATTGGCCGGCAATCGTCGAAAACGGCGCGGGTCTGCTGGACAAGCGCGACAACGCAAGGGCCCAGCACGACGACTACGCCCGTTTGCGCGCCGAATTGGACAGCTTACCTGATGCTTTGCGCAAATTCTTCCGGGGCTTCGGTGATATGAGTGTTTCGCAGATCGCGGAAGTGACAGGTCTGGCCGAAGCGTCAGCAACCCTTGCTGCCCGACGGCGTTTTTCGGAGCCGGGAACGTGGTCTGGCGCCACCAAAGAGCTGGAGACCTTTCAGGCGCATCTCAAGGCACGTGGCATCTTTGCGCGCGAAGGGGGGAGGTTCCTGACCCTGTCGTTCGGGAAGACCAAGGCAGATCAGATGGCACGGATCATCACCCGCTACACGCCGCACAATACAGTGGCACTGGGGGACGCGCCCAACGACATTGAGATGCTGCAAGCCGCTGATTTCGGGATCATTGTTGCAAATCCCCACCGCACGCCATTACCCTTGCTGAAGGGAGAAGATACCGGTCGGGTCCTGCGCACGGACCGGTCAGGCCCCGAAGGATGGAACGAGGCGATGCTGAGCCTGCTGGCACGTCTTCATTTGTGATATGAAAGAGACTTTATGGCTGACTTCCATCAAAATGGTAACATCGCAACACTGCATAACCTGCGTACACGGTCACTTGATGAACTGACCTACGAGCTTGAGACGTTTTCGCAGAATCGCAAGATGTCGCTGGTGCTGCCATGTCTTTATTCCGAGCTTGAGACCGCCGCGATGCCGCGCATTCTGGGCGAGTTGGCCAAGGTGCCCTATCTGCACCGGATCATTATCGGTCTGGACCGCGCGGATGAGCAACAATATCGCCACGCCAAGGAATTCTTCAAAGGTCTAAACCAGAATCACATCGTCATCTGGAACGATAGCCCCCGAATGCTTGCACTGGGGGCCAAACTTTCAGCGCTTGGACTTGCGCCGTCAGAGCCGGGTAAAGGAAAAAACGTCTGGACCTCCATCGGGTATCTGATCGCCTGTGAGGACAGCGCAGTCATGGCGATCCATGATTGCGATATCGTGACCTACACCAACGAGCTTTTGGCACGCCTGATTTACCCTGTCGCCAACGTCAATTTCCCCTATCAGATTGCCAAGGGGTATTATGCGCGTGTCGGCCAGAACAAGTTGAACGGTCGTGTTTCCCGCCTTCTGGTCAGCCCGCTTTTGATCGCGCTGAAAAAGGTCGTAGGTGATCGCGACTACATCGATTACCTGCGCAGCTTCCGCTATCCGCTGTCAGGGGAATTCGCGATGCGCACCACAATCCTTCCCGATCTGCGTATCCCGTCCGACTGGGGGCTGGAGATCGGTATCCTTTCGGAGGCATGGCGTAATCTGGCGCCTCGGGCCGTCTGTCAGGTGGAAATCGCCGATCAATACGACCACAAGCATCAGGACCTTAGCGAAGAAGACGCCAGTGCCGGATTGAGCCGCATGTCTACGGATATCTGCAAGGCTGTGTTCCGCAAGCTGGCAGCAGAGGGTATTATCTTTACGCCAAATGTATTCCGTACCCTCAAGGCGACCTACTACCGCTGCGCCCTTGACGTGCTTGAGGCCTATTACAGCGATGCCAAGATGAATGGCCTGACCATCGACCGCCACAAGGAAGAACGTGCGATTGAGCTTTTCGCTGAAAACCTCATGCGGGCAGGAAATTCCTTTCTCGATAACCCGCACGAGACACCGTTCATTCCGACATGGAACAGGGTGCATTCGGCGGACCCTGAATTCCTGTCAGAGCTACATGCCGCCGCTGCCGCAGATGAGGCTGAATACGTCTAAAGCCGGTTGCTGATCCACATGCACTGATACGGCGCAATGGTGATATCAGCTGCTGTTGCATCGATCTCCGTGCCCGTCAGCAGATCGATCCAAGCCTGATCTTCGATCAGATTTAGCGCAGCGGCGGGAATTGTGACGGGGTCTTTGCTGACGTTGTGCAGCGCAAAAATCGACTGGTGGCGGTCGAGGCTTTGACGCCAGACCCCGAACACACGATCATCGCCCAGATTGACCGTAAACTGCGTTGCATTCGGGTGAAACGCCCCCTGTTTCTTGCGAATTTTCAGCCGCGCAGAAAGGTCGTGCATAACGCGGGCCTGTGGTGTCGACGGATCGCTCAGCAGTTCCCGCAGGCTCGGATAGTCCCAGCGGTGGCGGTTGATGGCGCGGTTCATGCCACGATGCACCACACCTTCGTGGTCGTTTGCTGTCGCCAGCATCGCATGGATATAGAACGCGGGAATTCCCTCCAGGGACATCACGATAGTCTGCGAACAGATGAAACGCTCATGGTGATGCGTATCCTTCCCGTCGAACGTTCGCGAAAGCGCGTCATAAAATGTGGTGTTCAACTCATAGGGGCTTTCGCCGCCGTCGGGCAGCGCACGCATTGATACAAGGCCGCCAATATCCTTCACGGTCTCTATGACCTTTTGCTTCTCTTCTTCGGGCAGCACCCCCTCGGCAGGTCGCATCCCTATGCCGTCATGGCTGGCGGTGAAGTTCAGATAAGCACAGCCCATCGGTGCGGGCGGCATACCCCTTTGCCAGCGGCGCAGATACTGACCATCGCCGGACATCAACGCGTGCAGGATTAGCGGCGGCAGCGGGAAGTTGTATATCGCGTGCGCTTCGTCTCCGGTGCCGAAATAGCTCAGGTTCTCTGCCTTGGGCACGTTGGTCTCGGTCAGCAGAATGATCTTTTCATCGGCGTAATCACACAGCAGACGCATCAAGCGAATGATCGCATGGGTCTGTGGCAGATGGATGGATGGCGAGCCGACCTCTTTCCAGAGAAACGCCACTGCATCCAGCCGGATGATCTGTACGCCATTGTCCACGTGAAGCCGGATGATCCGCAGAAATTCCAGCAGGACTTCGGGATTGCGAAAATCGAGATCAATCTGGTCATGGCTGAAGGTGCACCAGACATGGCGCGTCCCGTTTGACGTCTCGACCTCACGCAGCAGGGGTGTTGTCCGGGGCCGCACCACATCGCGAAGGTCATCATCAGGTGACGCTTCAAAGAAGAATTTGTCATAGGGGGCCTGACCTTGCAGGTAGGCATTGAACCATTGGCCCTGACTGGAAACGTGGTTCAGAACCAGATCGGACATCAGGTTAAAGTGTTCCGAAATCCTATTAATATCGGCCCAATCGCCCAATTGTGGATTGACGGCGCGAAAATCTGAAACCGCAAATCCGTCATCGGAGGTATATGGAAAGAACGGAAGGATATGGACGGAACTGAGAGCACCATCCAGATAGGTGCTCAGAAAATCCGACAGCAGGTCCAGCGGTTTGTGGGCGCCATCAATGATCGAATTGCCGTAAGTGATCAGCATACTGTCTTTTTGCGACCACAGGGAATTGCCGCGAATGCGCCCGCGCTGGCGCTTGCGGGTGCCGTCCGGCCAAAAGGCATCGATTACCAGACTGGACAATATATCAACATCAAGATCAGGGTATATCTGCCTGAGAAGGGACGACAATTTGGGGCCGATAGATCGCGTCGGTACTTCCATGGGTCTCAATTCTCATGCCTTGTCTTCACATGTGCGTTCTAACATACCACCCTCCGCTTAGCGAGGTGATGAACAGCTTTCGCGCAAAGGGTGGAAAGGCGCGATACGAAAACTGCCTAATCCATGGGGAATTCGCCTAAATTACATACCTTCGCGAAACTGCGGGAACGGAGCCAAACCTATTGCTCAAGATCGTAAGGCCCCTGAAGCTCGCGTGCATGGATGCCCAGAACGATCAGCGCTGGCCACAAAAGGTAGGCTTCGATCTCGATGTTCTCACCAAAAGACAAAAGCGTAAGCGTCATCATGATTCCCAGCGGAAGCCGTCCACGCGGACCCAAGGCTGCGTCTTTCAACGCCAGCACAGTTTGCCACACAAAAGGGACCAGCAGCGCAAGAAAACCGACCAAACCTTTAACGAACAACAGGCCGTACCACGTATGGTGGCTTCCGATGGGCATATACTCTACCGCGTGACTGCCCGGCTGAACGGTTGCGTGGCCGAACCAGTAACCGTCCGTCTGCCACCGCTCTGTTGCGATCCGTTGCAGGGTTTCGCGCACGCGTGTGCTGTCGGCGCGTGCCCCTTTGAAAGCTGATATGGCGTCGGTTGCAGCGGTAGCGATGGCAGTCCCCAAGACCGACATGGACGCGGTGAATGCCGCCAGAACCTGCCACGCCCAACCGCGCAGGATCAGCGGCAGCAAGCGCGGCACAGTTGTGCAGGCGACAAGACCGACAAGGCCCATGCGCGACTTGGAGGCAAAGATCATCACCGCCCCTGCCGCAATACCGATGCTGCGCCATTTGATGTCTTTCTCTTCCAGCGCAAAGAGCACCATGACAGTGCCAAGCAATGCGGCAAAAGGCGACCAAGGTGCGTAGAACTGCCAGCGCGGCGTCCAGCTGGAGGGGTCCCACGTAAAGAAATAGACCGAAAAGTACTCAGGCCCCGGCCCACCAACCGCCTTGAGCGGTGAGGTAAAGATGCGCTCCGGCAGACCGATATAAGGTGCCGCGATCAGGATAGGGGTAAGGATCAAGGTCCACAGGCCAACAACACACTGCGCTCTGATAAGCGTTTCGCGGCGGATCGGCAGCACGGCCCCTGCCAGCGGGAAAAGTGCCAGCAATGCCCAGCCTTTGGCCCAGCCGATAGAGGACTTGATTGTTTTGCCGGTCCCAAGTCCCCAATCAAGATGCCCGACCCAAAGTGCGATCAACATCACGAACATCCCGACAAACCACCCCCAGATGACCGGAGGAATACTCCCTGTGGCACGCATGTCTTCGCGTACCGCTGGCCCGAGGTACAGCACCAGCACGACCAACCCGCCAAGAACCCACGCCAGTACCGGACCCACGATATAAAGTGCGCCCACGGCGTAGAATGGCCAGGTCAGAACGAAGGTGCGGTAGACCAGCCGCTCGATTGGGTTTTCGACAATCACAACGGCGTACCAGGCTTTTTCATCAGACGCGAGATGAGTGCAATTCTGATCCAACCCATTGCCAGGCTAATGAACAGCATCATGGTTGCCGCGATACCGGCCATCAGCGCCAGCTTGCGGTTAGGAGACGATGGTTTTGCAGGCAGGGACGGGTTTTCCAGAACCTGTACCAGAGGATAGGATGCATAAACGTCGGACTTGCTTGATTGCGCCCGCGCGATGGCAGAGGCAAACAATGCTTCGGCCACGGAGAAGTCCCGCTCGAGATCCTGCATTTTCGCGGCGGCAGGGGCAAAACCGCTCAGCCTTTTCTGTCCGTCCTTATGTTGTGCCTCAAGTGTGGCCAGCTGCTCAGTTGCGCCGGACACCTCCACCTGCATACGCACAAGTTCCGCCAGCAGGTTGGCCCGCGCGCCGTCAGGGGCAAGATCGAAATCACCCAGTGCCTCGGCGTCCAGACCGGTGATGGACTGGGCAAGCGTCAGAGCGGCGGTATGGGCCTGATCGCGGGCAGACTGTGCCGCCTGCACCTTGGGGTGGCGGACACCATAACGCGCGCTCGCTTCGGTCAGGGCCACTTCAGTGCGACCGATCTCTTCAAGCAACGCGATATAGGCACCATCCGCAAACAGCTTGAGCGTCGCTGCGGCAACGCTGGCGTCCAGCCCCAGTTGGGCTTCCAGCGCTGATGTCGCAGCAAGACGATCATTCAGCTCGGCGCGTTGGTCGAGGATCTTTTCATCCAACGTCAGGTGACGGTCCAGCAGCACATCGTATTGATCGACAGACAGCAAGCCAGTGGATTTCTGCAAGGCTTCGATCTGGGCACGCGTATCTGCAACAGAGGCGCGATAATCCGAGATGGCCTGCAGACCGCTGTCCTGTCGGGTATCAACTTCGTCTGCGCGCAAGGCATCCAGTTCGGTAAAGAACGCCGCGAGAATGGCATCGCCACGCTCTTGGGCAGCCTGCGGTGTGCGGCCTGTCGTCTCAAAATGGATCAGGCTGGTCTGGTCCACCAGACGCACCCGCGGCTGGCCCAGCTCCGCCCGTTCTATGTTCAGAGAGGCCGCTGCCGCATCCACAATCCGGTCCGCGCCCAAAAGGCGCTTGTATGTTTCTGTCGGGCTGACCGCGTTGCTGGCGAAAGCAGAGTTTGCATAAGATGTGGCCTGACCGATACCGTTCACATTCATCGAAGCGGATGCGCCGGAGCCTGGCATAATCAGCGATGTGGTTGAACGGTAGCTGAGCGGCGCGGTCTTGAGGTAGCCAAGCAGCGGTGCCCAGATCAACGTTGCGCCCAGTACGCCGGTGGCGACATAGCGTGGCAGACGTTTGATATCGCTCAGCCTGCCGCCCATCAGGACGCGCTTGGCGACGCCGCCGGTGGTTTTCCGTTTTTTCGGGGCGAAAGGCAGTGAAAGTGTGGTCATCGGTTGGCTCCTTTACCGATGACCTATCTTACTGTGCAGATTTAATCATTTGGGCAGAGGGGCAGCACGAGGGCACTTTCGGGAGCGTACCTATCCCTTCGGATAGGCTTGCGCGTCATACAACAGTTGATGTTTCCTAAAACAGGCCAGCCTCGCGGGCAATCAATGCCGCTTGCGTCCGGTTTGCGGCCCCGACTTTACGGTAAAGCGTTTTCACGTGCAGCTTGATCGTAGGCTCAGTGATATCCAGATCGCGGGCAATCTCCTTGTTGGATTTGCCTTCGGTCAGACCTTTGAGCACCTGCAATTCGCGGGGGGTCAGTTTCTCGGCCAGCGCATTGGTCGATTCTTCTTCCACAGCAGTCATGAAATCAATGGGCGCGTATTGCTCTCCCATGGCCATGAACTTCACCGCGTTGACCAGCGATTTCGCAGGCAGAGATTTGGGCACAAACCCGGCAGCACCGGCCTCTAGCGCATCTTCGGCGATCTGGCGTGTTGCCTCACCCGAGATCAGCGCGACCCGCTGTCCGTCTTTGAGCGACAGCGCGTGGCGCAGCCCTTCAAGACCGTTCATGCCCGGCATGTTATAGTCCAGCAAGATCAGATCATAAGGCGCATCACCTTCAATACGCGCGCACGCATCCTGAAATGTGCCGACGCTTGCTGTTTCCATGCGGCCCTCACCTTCGAGAAACATCACCAGTGTGTCACGCAACAGATCGTGGTCGTCAGCTATTAATACTCTCATAACGTGTCCTTTGAACGTAAATACACACTACCCCTAGATTGTGTTGGTTCAAAGGCGCAAATGATGGGAAAAATAGGCTATTTGTTCCCCTCCAAAGGGATAGGGTACGCCGCAAACGCGCCCGGTCAGGGAACCGGATGGGCTAGTCCCCAAGCCATCCGAGCCGCGAACCTGTCCGCCCGCTCCGTTGCGCCAAGCAGTTGTTTTCGTTGATCAGTAGTCCAACAAATTTGATCACACAGGACTGCTGCCATGACATATCTCACAACCTTCGACGGCCCCGTAACCGCGGTAAACACACTGAACCAGACATACCTTCCCGGTTTGCGTGCACGACTGGTCGACGCGACAACAACCGATACGATCGCAACACTTTTGTCCCCCGGCCGCCGCCGCATTAACTTTATGAATGCACATTGCTTCAACGTAATGGCCCGCGACCGGCAGTATGCAGCGGCAGTAAAAAGCGCTAATTTGCTTTTACCAGACGGTATTGGTGTCGCCCTTGCGGCCAAAATGACGGGTCAGGCGCTGAAGGAAAACCTGAACGGCACCGACTTCATCCCGGCCCTGCTTGAGCAGGCAGCGAAAAACGGCAAATCAGTCTATCTGTTCGGTGGCACGCCCGGCACAGCCGACACCGCCGCACAAAACCTCATTCACAAAATTCCGGGCCTTCAAATTGCAGGCACCCGTGACGGTTATGCCGAAGCGCAAAACGAAGCGGAAGTGATTGCCGACATCAATGCAAGCGGCGCAGACATCGTGTTGGTTGCTCTGGGCGTTCCGATGCAAGAACTTTGGTTGCACCGCAACGCACCTTATCTTGATGCCGACCTAACGATGGGTGTGGGTGCCGCACTTGATTTCTTTGCAGGCAACGTCGTTCGCGCCCCTGCATGGGTCCGCAAAGCAAAGAGCGAGTGGGTCTGGCGTCTGGCGATGGAGCCACGTCGTCTGGCCAAACGCTATCTCGAAGGCAACTTCAGCTTTCTTGCCCGCGCCGCCAAACAGTCGATGGCCACTTGGACACCTGCCTCCGTTGCGAAACGTCTGCTGGATATCACTGTTGCACTTTGCGCCCTGGTTCTTCTCTCCCCGATCCTGTTGCTGACAGCTCTTGCCATCAAAACAGAAAGCAAGGGTCCTGCCCTTTTCACGCAGACCCGCGTCGGTAAAGACGGTCGCCCCTTCACGATGATCAAGTTCCGCTCAATGGTCAGCGACGCGGAAGCGCTGCGCAGCTCCGTGCTGGAGCAATCCGACCGTGACGGTATCTGCTTCAAATCAAAATCCGATCCCCGCATCACACGGGTCGGCCGCTTTATCCGCCGCACCTCGATCGACGAGCTTCCTCAGATCCTGAATGTGCTGCGCGGTCAGATGTCCATCGTCGGCCCGCGTCCCGCCCTGCCTTGCGAAGTCGAAGTCTATCCCCAACGCGCCCTTGGCCGTTTGGCTGTAAAGCCCGGCATCACCGGTGTCTGGCAGGTATCAGGTCGGGCCGATGTCAGCTTCGACCAGATGGTCGAGATGGATCTGGCCTATGCAAGCTCGCGCAGTGTGCTGCTGGACGTCATTCTCATCTGCATGACATTCCGCGCGGTCATCTCCGGCCGTGGCGCACACTAACCCACCTCCTCGCTTCAAACTCATAAATTCCCAAGGAACCCAAAACATGACACATATCCGTACAGCTGTTTTCCCCGTCGCAGGCATGGGCACACGTTTTCTGCCCGCAACCAAATCCGTCCCGAAAGAGATGCTGACTTTGGTTGACCGCCCCCTCATCCAGTACGCTGTAGACGAGGCACGCAAGGCCGGTATCGAGCAATTCATCTTTGTATCCGCCGCCGGCAAAGGCGCGCTGGAAGATTACTTTGACACCGCCGCCGCCCTTGAGATGCAACTGAAGGCAAAAGGCAAAACCGAAGCCCTAGACGCGCTTGCCCCCACACGGATGCCGGAAGGTGCGCTGAGCATTCTGCGTCAGGCAAAGCCTCTTGGTTTGGGTCACGCCGTGCGACAGGCCAAGCGTCTGGTCGGAGACGAGGCTTTTGCGGTTTTGTTGCCCGATGACGTCATCATGCATCCAGCCGGTGCTTTGGCACAGATGGTCGAAGCACACCGTGCGCAAGGTGGCCACATGGTTGCCACCATGGATGTGCCGCGCGCCAATGTTTCGTCTTACGGTGTATTGGACGTGAGCCAGCAAAAGGGCCGCATCTCTCAGGCGCGTGGTCTGGTCGAAAAACCCCGCCCCGATGTGGCACCTTCCACCCAAGCGATTGTCGGTCGCTACATCCTTGAACCCTCAATTTTTGACCGCCTCGACGCGCTCGGGCCGGGTGCTGGCGGCGAATTGCAACTGACCGATGCGATCAATGCGGATGTGAACACGGCTGGCGTAACAGGTTACCGCTTTGACGGCGAACGCTTTGATTGCGGCTCAGTGCAAGGTTTTGTTCAGGCAACCGCGGCCTTTGCTCTTGCCCGCGAAGACCTTGGCATCGACTTCTCTGCCTTCATCGAAGCGCGGACAGCACAGCAGAAAGCAGCCTGATAAACCCAAACCCTATCCGAAAGGATAGGGTCCTATCCCGATACCCCAATGCGCCAACTGGCTCTTCATGACATGGTAGCTCAAACACTTGTAGGAGTACGTCATGTTTAATCGGTTTCACACATTCGTTGTCGCATTGGGGCTGGTCCTCGGACTTGGTGCCACGGCAAATGCCAGCGACACGGTCCTGACCCTGACGCATGAAGGCCGCGAGCAAACCTTCGATCTGGCCGCACTTGAAGCGCTTGGCACCGAAACAATCGAGACGACAACCATCTGGACCGAAGGCACGCAAACCTTTGAAGGTGTCTCGCTGGCGCGATTGGCAGAAGAAGTAGGCGTTGAGGGCGGCACTTTGTTGGCGACAGCAATCAACGACTATACGGTCGAGATCCCTGTCACGGACGCGGTCGAAGGCGGCCCGATCGTTGCCACCAGGATGAACGGTAAGGTGATGTCCCTGCGCGACAAAGGTCCGCTCTGGGTGGTTTATCCCTACGATGCGAATGCCGACTACCGGTCCGAAGTCATCTATTCGCGCAGCATATGGCAACTCGACAGGATAGAAGCGGTCGAGTAACCCCTTCAGAAGATCCCGTAGAGTACAGGAGCTGATGTGGTAGACTTCCTCAACACGCGTGCGAAAACCGGCCGGACATTTCTTGTTCTGGCCGGTCTTGTCATTGTATTGGCCATTGCTTTCCTGACGTGGAACGTGAGGCGTGAAATCGCAGAACTGAGTTCGGCCAGTTCGGACAATGTTCAATGGTCCCTGTCCCAGACAGAAGTCGAATTTCAGGAATTTTCCAACCGGATCAGAGTGGGTGCAGACCTGGCAGGCATCCGCCGTCGGTTCGATATTTTCTATAGCAGGATCGAAACGGTCTCGACGGCGCAGGTATTCGAGGAATTGCGCAAGGACGAAGACTTTGCCGCGACCCTGAGCGACATAAAGAACTGGCTGGACACCACTGTCCCCTACATTGATGCAACAGATGTGGAGCTGACAGCTAGCATTCCAAGGCTCATGTCACTGGTCCAGGATATCCGCCCATCGGTGCGCAAACTCTCCAATTCAGGCCTCAATATCTTTGCACGTAACGCGGATGCACAGCGTGCGGATGTGGCCTCCACACTGACAGAACTGGCGCTGGCACTAGCAGCATTGATCGGTGCGCTTGGTCTGGCTGTGGTATATTTGTTCCGCCTTAATAAGCAGATGCGCACTCAGGAACGCTCTCAACGACAGACCGGCGCTCGCATGAATACCGTCATCAATACCTCACTGGATGGGGTCATCATCAGCGACGACCGTGGATACATCATGGAATTCAGTCCAGCCGCCGAAGAGATTTTTGGCCATAAGGCAGCGGACGTGATCGGACATGAATTGGGTGCCATCATCGTGCCGGACCACCTGCGCGCGGGCCATGACGCCGGGATGGAGCGGATGCGCCAGGGCGGCGAGAGACGCGTCGTAGGCAAGGGACGTGTGCAGCTTGAAGCCAAACGCTCCGACGGGACGGTTTTTCCGGTGGAGCTTGCCATTCAATCGGCAGTTACAGAAGCCGGAGACATCTTTATCGCCTTCCTGCGTGACATCACCCAACAAAAAGCAGACGAAGCTGAACTTGTCGATGCACGGGACAAGGCCATCGCCGGCGAGAAAAGCCGCTCGGAGTTTCTTGCCACCATGAGCCACGAAATCCGCACGCCCCTGAACGGCCTGTTGGGCAATCTCAGCCTGCTGCGCGACACGACGCTCACCGGCAAACAAGATACCTATATGCGCAACATGGAGACATCCGGCCGCCTGCTGCTCAGCCACGTCTCTGACGTTCTGGACATCACCCGCTACGATTCCGGCAAGGTCAGCGCAAACCTTCAGCCGATGAATGTCTCTGATCTTTTGCAAGATATCATCGACAATCAAAGCGGAATGGCCGCCAATCAGGAAACGGCTCTGGATTGGGGTTGGGACGGTCCTGCACAACACTGGATCAGTTCCGACTGTGATCGCTTGCAGCACGTCTTGATGAACCTGATCGGTAACGCAGTCAAATTCACCAAACGCGGCCGCGTGTCCGTCACTGTCAGCTGGCATAACGACGAAATCAGCTTTGAAATCGAAGACACCGGCGTCGGCATACCGGACGAACTGCAAGACCGTATCTTCGAGGATTTTGTCACGGGCAACGCAGCCTATGACCGCGAAGTGGGTGGCACAGGTCTGGGATTGAGCATCGCCAAGCGTTTCATCGATATGTTGGGCGGTGACATCATGGTGGCCAGCACACTTGGCATCGGCAGTACCTTCCGCGTCACCGTACCCGCCAAAGCCACCTCTGAGCCCGCCAAGGCTGGCAATCTGATAGAACGGCGCGCCGTTGTCACACCACAGCGGGTACTTGTTGTAGAAGACAATGAAATCAACAGGTTCGTCGTGCGTGAGATGTTGCAGGCAGATGGTCACGAAGTTCACGAGGCCCATGACGGTCAACAAGGTGTCGATATGGCACAAGCCGATAACTATGACCTGATCCTGATGGACATCAGCATGCCCGTTCTGGATGGCCGCAGTGCCACACGACTTATCAGACAGGGCCACGGTGCATCGAAGAAAACGCGCATCGTCGCGCTGACCGCTAATGCAATGCCGTCAGAGAGGGAAGATTTTCTTGCCAACGGCATGGATGATGTCCTGACAAAGCCGCTCAAGAAATCGGACCTGAGGATCGCCCTCGGGCAGAAGGGACATGAACCGATGACCGAAGCATCTGCCTTGATCGATGAGGCCCACACGCTTGAGACTTATGATGTGATAGGCGCCGAAAACTTTCCAAAGCTACTCGGCCGCTATAACGCCGAGGTCGAGCACTTCATCGAATGGCTTCAAGGTGACGAAAGGCTCGACCGCAACGACATCGCTGCTGAGGCTCACAAGATCGCAGGCAATGCAGCCCTGTTCGGGGCCACCGGTTTCCGCGATGTGCTGCTGAAGCTAGAAAACGCCGCAAAGGCGGGCGAGGACGCGGTTGTCATGTCTGCCATCACCACCCTGCCCGATTTGTGGAAGGACAGTAAAAAGGCGCTGACCGAAATCACGCTTAAGGAATAAAGGCGATGGTACCCAGAACGCGGCCGATCTCGGCAATGTTGGTGATGGTGCTGTCATAACATGCCATCGCATCGCCGGGCAGCAGATAGGGATCGTAGTCATCCCGGTCAGCCCGGCGCAATAGGTCTTCGATGTCACGTTCGATTACCACTGACACACCTGTCATCGGATTGCGCGAGAAAAGCACCGCGGAGCGGTCAGCGCTGGTAGATCGCGGCCCGCCTACGCAGTTTGCGTCGATGACAGCCTGCATATAGCGTGATCCATAAGGCACCTGCCGCACAGTTTGCCCAATGGCAGAGGCCGCGTTATTAAATGCAGGTTGTGTGAGGTTGGACAGGTAGAGGCTGATGCCCGGCGGGCTGATCGGGCTGGGCCGCATCAGATCGTCCTGAAAGCACTGACGGCTTGGCACACGGACCTCGTCACCTGTCAGCAGCATGATATCGACTGAATTCCGCCCCTCAAAGACGCCGCGCATATCGAGCCGGTACGTCTTGCCTGCGCGCTGCACCTCGACCGCAGAGATATCTGCATCCGGGCGCACACCACCTGCCGCGCGCAAAGCAGCAGACAGATTGCGCCCTTCTGTAGACGCACCCGACGCCACCTGACGCAGACTGTCCACCGTGTCCCCGCGCACGCCGCCGATTTCAACCGCATGGGGTTCAAAGACCGCCCCCGACACCCCTACGGAAACAGAGGCAAAATCAGCCGCCCGCACTGATATGCGCGGCGCATCTTGATAGAAATCATCCGCCAGCAAAGCGCGGGCTATATCCGCCTCGACCTCATCGGTGCTGCGCCCTTGCGCGCGGATTGGCGACAGGAACGGCAGTTTCAGCATGCCGTCACGCGACACTACGTAGCTGCCGTTAAAGGTATCATCTTCGGCGATCCGCACATCCAGCAGGTCATTGCGTGACAATCGCTCCCCCCGCAAAACAGTTGCCGCGATGCTGGAACCTTTACCGGCGGACCCGCCAAGGGGCAGGCACTTTTGCGCATTTAGACGTTCCGAATTCAGCAATCCTGCATCCTCGCGGGATACATCCGGTTCGCGGTATTGCGCCTGATATCCATCACCTTCGGCCACAGGCTCAAGGTTGTCGGGCGTGTCAAAGCGTGCGCAGGCGGTTGTCAGCACCAATGACGCCAATGCGCCGGTCAGGATGGGTCTGGTTGACATGTAAGCTCCAGAAACAGGTTTGGGGTACATTAGCCGCATGTTGGTGTTGGCGCCACGGTACAAGCGATGACGAAGCTATACTGATGGATAGGGTGTGTTCCATTTGCGCAGGTAACCTGTCCCGTGGCGTCTGGGACACGGTGGTTGTGTGCGGGGTAAGGTTGGTGGAAATCAACGAAAGCCCACGACATGCCCTTCTCGGACGCAACCAAATCACTCGCTACCAACCTGATCGCATACGGCGCGTCAGAAGTGGCCGCAAAGGCATCACGCCTGCTGGTAGTGGTTGCCGTGGCACGGACGCTGGACCTGACACAGATCGGCATCGCCGCATCAGCGATGGCCGCGGGTGATCTGCTGAAGGCACTGACAGAAAACGGTGTGGGGCAGCGCATCATCGCGGCAAGTGACGACACGCTCGAAGAGACCTGCACCACCGCCCGCCGCATTTTCTGGGTCTGGTGCCTTGGCCTTTGTGTGCTGCAAACCCTGATCGCCGGTGCAATGTACTTTTCAGGTGGCAGTGTGATGCTGTCAGGTTTGATCCTCTTGATGGGTCTTGAGTATCTTTTCATGCCTGCGGGTCTGGTCCAAGTGGCACTGGCAATGCGCGCTGGCAAAATGCGCCAGACAGCGGCCATTGGTGGCACACAGGTGGTCGGCGCAAACCTGCTTTCTATCATGCTTGTGCTGATCTACCCATCCGCCATCGCGCTGATCCTGCCACGTGTTCTGTCCGCGCCGATCTGGCTGTTCGCCGTCCGCGCCCTGCATCCCTGGAATCCAAAATCCGGCATTACGCCTGCCCCTCTGCGCCCGTTCATCACCTACGGGTGGGCCGTGCTGGGCATCGAAGTCGTCAAGGTGCTGCGCCTGCAGGGTGACAAGATTGTGGTTGGTCTGACAATGGGCCCGCAGGCGCTTGGTCTTTATTTCATGGCTTTCAACGCGGGCCTCAGCCTGTCGACAGCCTTTGCCACTGCATTCTCGACCGTACTTTTCCCCCATCTAAGCCAATCATCCGATCCTGCCGCAGCCATGCGTCAAAGCATCATCGTGGGTCTCTCTCTCATCGCGCCTGTGGTGATCCTGCAATCTGCTCTTGCGCCGCTCTATGTCCCTCTGCTCCTGGGCGATGGCTGGGACGCGGTCGCCCCGTTGGTATCGATCTTGTGCCTCGTCGCAATTCCGACCACCCTTTGGGCGACCGCTGCCGGATGGTTGCGCGTTCAGGGCAAACCGCAGGTCGAGCTTTGGATGACCTGCGCACTGGCCGCCGCTGTTCTTGTCAGCACCGCTGTCCTCGCCCCTCTCGGCCTCTTTGCGATGGCTGTCGGCTATCTTGTCGTGACCAGTCTACTGAT
This sequence comes from Sulfitobacter noctilucicola, assembly GCF_000622385.1. Taxonomy (NCBI): domain Bacteria; kingdom Pseudomonadati; phylum Pseudomonadota; class Alphaproteobacteria; order Rhodobacterales; family Roseobacteraceae; genus Sulfitobacter; species Sulfitobacter noctilucicola. The sequence continues at coordinate 2,644,792 of NZ_JASD01000008.1, read as the reverse complement.
GGTGATCGGTGCCTTCGCGACCCTCCATACCGATCTCTTTCCTTCCTACCCACAGGTGCAGTCATGACCGACTTCTCTATCATCATCCCCTGCTACAACGCCGCCCAAACGATCCGCGCGACGCTTGACAGCATTCAGGCACAGACCTGCGACAACTGGGAAGTCATCTGCATCGATGATGGATCAACGGACAATACGCTCGGTCTGCTGCACGACCTACGCGCTGAAGACCCTCGTATCCACGTGTTCCAGAATATGGGCAAAGGCCCGAGCTGCGCGCGTAATCTGGGTGCGTTGTTCTTTGCTGGCAGCGAAATCATCGCTTTCTGCGATGCCGATGACATTTGGGGGCCGAACAAGCTGAGCGAGCTCAAGACCTGTTTTGCAGACCCATCCGTTGATGCCGCTTTCTGCAAGATCGCGTTCTTCCACGACGACCCATCAATCGTCTCGGCCGTATCAAGCATTCCGGCAACGCCGCTCAGCATCCCGATGCTGCTTGGCGAAAACCCGGTGTGCACCATGTCCAACATTGCGGTGCGCCACGACGCGTTTCTGCGCACCGGCGGTTTCGACGAGACCATGGTCCACAACGAAGATCTGGACTGGCTGATCCGCTTGGTCGGCACCGGCAGCAGAGTTATCGGCATCGACAGCTGCCAGACCTGGTATCGCACCAGCCCTTACGGATTGTCGGCAAACCTTCAGGCGATGCTGGAAGGCAGAACAGCAGCTATTCGGACAGCCGCCCGTTACGGCCATGCCCCCGATCGGTCTGCCGATGCAATCTTTCTGCGCTACCTCAGCCGCCGTGCATTGCGCCTTGGTCAGGGGCGGCTTTTGCCACTGTCGTTCGCTTTGCAGGGCGTTGCCCGCAGCCCGTCAGGATTTTTCAGCGTCCCGCGTCGCGGGTTTGCCACTCTGGCGGGTGCGTGCCTCGCTCCCATCCTGCCCTCGCGAATTTCCGAAATTCTCTTCTCTCGCTAACTCTTTCAAGGATCCCTCCAATGCCCATCGCTTCCATCATCGTTCCCGCCTTCAATGTCGCAGATACCCTCCCCGCCACGCTGAAAGCACTTCTTGCCCAGACATTTGATGATTACGAGATCATCGTGGTCGATGATGGCTCAACCGATACGACATCAACGCTTTTGCAAGAATACGCCAACATATCTCCGATCCGCGTCATCACCCAGCGTAACCGCGGCCTTGCCGGTGCGCGCAACACCGGAATCTCGTTGGCCCGCGGTGAATTTATCGGCTTTTGCGACGCGGATGATCTTTGGGTGCCGGAAAAACTCGCGCTTCACGTAGCACACCTGCAATCGGCACCTCACGTCGGTGTCAGCTTCTCAGGCTCCGCCCTTATCAACGATGAAGGTGACGCGCTCGGCATGGCGCAGTCCCCGCGTCTGACGAACATTACCGCAGCACATATTTTCAAGCGTAATCCGATTGGTAATGGTTCAGCACCAGTGATCCGCAAAGCCGTCTTTGATGCGATTGCACACCGCCCCGCCTCCGAGAAGACACGCGACTGGTATTTTGATGAAACCTTCCGGCAGTCAGAAGACATCGAGTGCTGGTTGCGCATCGCACTGACCACCAACTGGCAGTTCGAAGGCATTGCGGGTGATCTGACACACTACCGTATCAATGCGGGCGGACTGTCTGCCGCCACCGACCTCCAGCTTGCTGCATGGGAGCGGATGATTGCGAAACTGTCGCAGGTTGCCCCGTCATTTTTCTCCAAGAACGCCAAGTCGGCCCGTTCCTATCAGCTGCGCTATCTGTCCCGCCGCGCAATCAGCGACAAAGATACAGGCCGGGCCATTGAGCTGCTGAAGCAGTCGTTCCGCCAGTCTTGGTCACCCCTCTGGGAAGAGCCTGTGAAATCACTGACAACCATCGCTGCCGCCTTGGTTTTGCGCTATGCTGGCCCTCTCGCACTGGACGCATTGATGGCACGCAGAGGAGCCGCGACATGACCGACCTTCCCCGAGTACTCCACCTTGTTGACGATACCACAGCAGGCGGCGTGATGCGTGTGCTGGATTTTCTGCAATCCGATAGCGAGCTGGCGAAGACCGCAAATCATGAGGTTGTCTCGGTCAATCGCGGCCGGATTATCGGGAATCTCGGCCCCGCCCATGCGATTGTCTCGCATCTTGCCGTCTCCTGGCGGAGCCTTCCCTCGCTGGTCGCCTTGCGGGCTATGCATCCATTGACGCCGCTGATCCATGTCGAACACAGCTATACCGGTTGCTTCGTGACACATAACGTGCGCCATCGTGGGCGTTTTAGAACACTACTGAAAACAGCATACAGCTGCTTCAACCGCGTCGTCTGCGTCAGCAATGGACAGGCCGACTGGATGGTCGCCGAGCGTCTGGTTCACGCGGACAAACTGTCAACAATCCAGTCCTGTGTTGATCTGACAGCTTTCCGCGCGATCCCTGCCCCTGCTGGGCCCGCACATGTGTTCGGTGCCATTGGTCGCCTTGACGACCAAAAAGGGTTCGACACGTTGATCGAGGCGTTTCGTCAGTGCCAAGATCCGAATATCGAACTGCACATCATCGGCGAAGGGGCGCAGGAACCGTTTCTGAGGTCACTTGCACTGGGCGACGACCGGATTGTTTTCAGAGGATTTCAGGCCAACCCGATAGAGGCACTGCGTAGCGTTGATATCGTAATGATGCCGTCCCGTTGGGAGGCCTATGGTCTGGTCGCCATCGAGGCGCTTGCCGCCGGCCGCCGTTTGCTATGCCACGACATTGACGGGTTAAGCGATCATGCCGAAAGTGGTGGCGTGATGCTTAACACGGCTGATACCGAGAATATGAGCGCAATCATTATGCAGGAAGCGCAATCAACCGCAGCGATGCGCACACCGTCTTTTGTTCGCAGCTCTGCCCGTTTGGAAAATCAGTTCCGTGCCTGCTGGCGCTTTTTGTTGAGCGACGTCGGCGTTGGCGCGCGAGATGCTGTTCCAACGCACTAACCTGCACCAACCAATACCTAAAGACGGCTACCGGAGGGCCCAGAGCAAGCACTTTCTAAGCACCTATCCGCAGCACCCCATCCGGCTGTCAGAGTTCGTTTTTCCACGGTGGGTTGGCACCGGCACGCGATACTGTAACCGCCGCGACCTTCGCGCCATAGCTCAGCGCTGGCACCAGATCTTCTGCCGACAGCGTGGCGACGGCTTCTTTGGACAGCGCCCCTTGCTGCGTCAGCCCCGCCAAGACGCCGGCGTTAAAGGTATCGCCCGCCCCGACGGTATCCACCACAACCGCCTTGCCTGCCGGCACGCTGGCATGGCCCCCATCGCTAAACACCATGGCGCCCTCTGCCCCTTTGGTCACAATGACAAACTTGGGGCCCTTGGCCAGCACGGCCTTTGCCTGATCTGCAATGCTGCCGGACCCGCCTGTCATCCAAGCCAAATCCTCGTCCGACACTTTTACGATATCGCAATGGGGCATCATCCGGTCCAGCCGTGCGCGGTAGGCTTGCTCATCGGTGATAAACGAGGTGCGGATGTTGGGATCCATCATGACCAACCGCGAGCCGCCTGCGGTCGCGCAGACGTGGGCATAGGTATCCGCAGCAGGTTCACTGACCAGACTGATACCCCCGAAATACAGGGCCTCCACAGCTTCAGGAATATCCGGCACGTCTGCTGGCCGTACCATGCGGCCCGCAGAGCCTTCGTCGTAGAAGGCATATGTTGCATGTCCGTCAACCAAATGGACAATCGCCAGTGTCGTTGCGCGATCGCTGCGCACCAGCATGTCGGTTTGAACATTATTTTCGGACAGGGCATCAGCAAGTTGCACGCCGAAACGATCACGCGAAACACCGCTTAGCATGCCAACCGGAACGTCGAGCCTGCCAAGAGCAATGGCTGTGTTGAAAAGAGCACCGCCGCAATGGGGTACAAACGCTGTCTGCCCGTCCGGCCCGGCTACGGGGATCATATCAATCAGCGCTTCACCGCAACACAAAATCATAGCTTCGCCTTCTCACTTGCGATCCGTACCACTTCGGGCCGATCCGTTTCGCGCCCTATTACTGCAACCGGCCGCAAGAGGCAAAATATCATCACTGTTTAATTAGCCTTTTTGCTCGCTTTTGAAATGAAACGGCAATTTCACCATCGCAGATTGCTTGCGGCTGAAAAAACCAATCTGCCCAAAGGCCAGAACGCCAATACTCATTTTCAGATTGAAACTGATTCTTTCAATTCCGGCAGAAAAAAGGCACTGCCAGCCCAAATTTCGCCGAAAAGCATGAAAACAAGGCCTAAAATCCTTCTCGTTAGGCGGGAATTATGGCGTTCAAAGGTGGGGAAACATGAACAATAGCTCCCCTGCAAGGGAACTGTTTTCCAAAGTAGAAAAAAACAGACTGTTTCGCCCAAATCTCGGCAAATGCGACAAAAAAATGATATTGATAGGGCAAGATTGGAGCACGTCCGCTGTATTGGACAACGGCGTGTTGAAATATGACATCAATGTGACAAGGCATTTGTTGCAGGCGTGTCTGGATATGCTGTAAAGTGACGCTGTTTCGGGTGCTGCCGGACAAACAGTTCCTTTCAGCAGCAGTGGTTGTGTTTCATGCATTCGCAGAATGCGTGTTTGGTTATTGAGTTTTTTGGCCCTGGGGGGTTGGAATGAAAGATACTGTTGATCAGGCGGCCGGTTTCGGCATGCTTCGGTTTGGCTCGCACAGGGCAGATCCGGCGGGGGCGCTTTATGCCCGACCGAGTTATGTCTGGGATTCCGCGCTCGCGGCCAAGCATGGTCCGGTTTACCTGTATCGCGATCTTGGCAAGCGGCTGATGGATATCCTGTTCGTTCTTGTCACCCTGCCCTTCTCCCTTGGTATTATCGCAATTTGCGCCATCGCGCTGTGGCTTGAGGGCGGCAACCCGTTCTACACGCAGCCCCGTCTTGGCGAAGGTGGCAAACGGTTTTCGATCCTCAAGCTGCGCACAATGGTACGAAATGCCGATGAGGTGCTTGAAACATATCTGGCGTCCGATCCAGCCATGCGGCAGGAATGGGATGAGCTGCAAAAGCTGCGCAATGACCCGCGTGTTACCCGCATCGGACATCTGCTGCGCAAAACTTCACTGGATGAGCTACCGCAGCTGTTTAACGTGTTGATTGGCGACATGAGCCTGGTTGGCCCGCGCCCAATGATGCCAGAACAGCTTGAAATGTACGGTGACCCCAAGCATTACAACGCGGTCAAACCAGGCATCACTGGTCTGTGGCAGGTGTCAGCGCGAAACAATTCACGGTTCACTTACCGCAACGAGGTAGACGGTTCTTACGAGCGGTCACTGACATTGAAGCTGGACCTACTGATCCTGTTCAAGACCATCGGCGTGGTTTTGCGCCCGACAGGTCATTGATCATGGGGAACGTTGTCCAGATGGCACGAACGGGTGTAAACAGGTCCTATGGCCAGACATACAAAGGAGACCGGGATGCGTGATACCTATGGGTCAGATGCACTCGGTGATGATGTGATCGAACAGACTGCGGTCGGGTCAAGCTTGGGCATGCGCCACAGTATCCGTCCGCGCCGGGCGTTGATCACACACCCTTCCACCACGCCTGCGGTAGCACGGCGCGAATTGCCCGTTGATCCCACCGAACTGAACGCCATTCCGCCTGCCTACGTGCCCGATACTTCCCTGCCGCGGTGGCATGAATTGGAACTGGTTCAGACCGGTGCCCGCAAAAAGGCCGGAACAACAGCATTGCCCGTGGTCGATGCATCTCGCGACAGTGCGACAGTGCGTGCCTTTGATCTGCTGCGCACGCGTCTGCGCCAGACCACTCAGGAACACGGCTGGTCAAACATCGCAATCACTGCCCCCACATCGGGCTGTGGCAACACTTTCACCGCGGTCAATCTGGCGCTGAGCCTCTCGCGGATCAGCGGGTCGCGCACGGTCCTGATGGATTTCGACCTGCGCAACCCCGGTGTGGCACAGGCGGTAGACGTGACCGCACGCGGTGCCATGAGCGATTTTCTTGCCGGCCAGATGCCAATTGGCGATCACATGGTACGCATCAGCGATACACTGGCCTTGGGACTGAACACCACGGTAGACGAAAACGCAGCCGAAACGCTGCAAGCTGCCGAAACCGCCCACACGATTGAGCGGATGCGGGCAGCGCTTCAGCCGGAACTGGTTCTATATGACATGCCCGCAATGCTGGCCCACGACGATGTCTCGGCCTTCCTGCCGCAACTTGACGGTGTGCTTTTGGTCTCTGACGGGTCACAAACCATGGCCCGCGAGCTGGTCGAATGCGAGCGCATTCTTGACGGTCAGGTTCCGCTGCTTGGTGTTGTCCTGAACCGTGCGCGCCCCAATTCGATCCCACATTACAACTGATTTGTACTGCGACAGGGCGTCGCTCGTCTTTTTCGCGGAATATGCCCTATAATGGCCCTATTGTGGTGGTTTGAGCATGAAGCCTCAAAAGGTTAACGCCTGACGGGGAACCGTGAAATTTGGATAAGCAAGACTGATGGGTCCGATTTATACATTGGCTGACTTTCTCGATATGGTGCGCCGTAGGGTGGGCATCATTTCGGCTGCCATCATCATGGGTTGCTTTGTATCCGTTTACTGGGCGCTGTCGGTGCCGCACGAGTATCAGGCGACCGAAGTTATTCAGGTCGAACAGCCGACCATATCAGATGAACTGGCCCGCTCCACCGTAGAAGGCTCTGCCGCCCGTCGCTTGCAACTGATCCAGCAGCAGGTCATGGCGCGATCAAATCTTGAACGCCTCATTGAAGAACTGGATCTTTATTCCAATCTGCCCGCGTTGCGGCCCTATGAAAAAGTCGATTTGCTGCGTCGTTCGGTATCAATCACCGGTCTGGCCGCGGTCCGCGAAGGATTTGCCGATGACGGTGCCATATCCGTTCTGACCATCACTGCGACCACCTATGACGCCTATAAGGCGCAGGCACTGGCCCATGCAATTGCGGATGAAACCCGCAAGCTGGCCGCAGACCAACGCCGCGCCCAAACCCGCGAAACGCTCGATTTCTTTCAGGAAAAAGAGGATGCCTTGCTGGCTGAAATAGCACAGCAGGAAGCAGACCTCGCAGCCTTTCGCAGCCAAAACGACATCTCTATCGACGGTGGTCTGGAATTCCGCCGTTCGGAGCTGAGCAGCCTGAACGATGCGATGCTGGAGTTGGACCGCGAGATCATTACAGCACAACTCGCCATCCAGAACATCGACCGCAGCGGCGGCACCCGTGCAGCTACGGTGAAGCGCGAGGAAGAAGAACTGACACGTCTTATGGACGGGCTGACCACTCAGCGTCAGCTTTTGCAAGACCGGCGTGCGGCCCTCAGTGCCAGCATCGAAACCCGTCCCGAGGTTGAGCGCACTCTGGCCGAGTTCGAGCGACGCATGACACAGTTGCGCGGTCAGCTTGACGTTGTCTCTACCCGCCGGAACGAGGCCGAAGTCGGCTACACGTTGGAGGATGCCTCCCGCGGCGAGCGGTTTATCACACTCGAAGAGGCGCGCGTGCCAGAGTATGCAACCTCAATGAGCCGGAAGAAGCGCGTTATCATGGGTGTTTTTGCATCCGGAGTTATCGGACTGGCCCTCGCCTTTCTGTTGGAACTGCGCCGCCCGGTCATCCGGACCGCCCGCCAGATGCAACGTGAGACAGGTCTGCTTCCTGTGGTTTCCATCCCTGAAACCCGCCCTCCCCGCAAACGCAAAGGTCTGTCAAAGCTTTGGCAGGACAGGCGTGAGGCTGGTTTGCAAGGCCGTGCTGCGCGGCTTGCCCGCAACACATCTAGTGGCGACCCTGAACACAGCTAACCAGTAACGCGCTATTGCGTCGCCGCAATCATGGCCGCGATGGCGTCCTTATGAAGCCAAAGCGATGCTGCCGCTGCGATCCCGCCTACTACGAAGAACAAGAGATCATGACGGGCGTCCCATATGCCGTGGGCCCGCGCCAGCCAGATCAACACCAAGTGGGCCAGTGCCATTGCCAAGGCCATGCCGATTATCGCGCCAATCAGGCCAGCATAGACCGCACCGACCAGCAGCATCCCCACCTGCAGACTGGACCGGATGGCGTTATAGATAAAGAAACGTCTGCTGTCGCCTGCCGCAAGTGCGGCCTGATCGTAGGTCATGCCAATCACCTGTGGGATCAACCCTGCCGCCAGCAAAACCACAATCGCCCCCGCACTTACGTACCGCGCATCGTAAAGCACATCCACCAGCCATGGACCGGCAAGCGCCATCACGACCAGCAGACCGACAACCCCGATACTCAGGCCGTAGCGCAAGCGCTTGATCCGTACCGGATCAGCTTTCTCGCGATAGACAGGGATCATAATCCGTCCGGTAACGGCAAGGCCCAGCAACAAGGGAAAACTCGCCAGAAAGTACCCGATGTTGTAGATACCAAGAGCCTCAAGCGACAGGAACTTGCCCAGAATGGCTTTGTCACCCTGACTGGCGAAAAACCAGAATACTGTTGAAAGGAATATCCATTTGCCGAAGGTAACCAGCTCGGTAACCGCGGTGTTTTCCCACGTCAAGCGGTTGCGGTCTCCGGGCAGGTAGAACCACGTCAGTGCAAGCTTGGCCACCGCCGTTGCTACGCCACCCACCACCAATGCTGCGACTGATTGCCAGATCAGTGCCAGTACCACCATGACGACAATACCGATGATCTGGCTCAGTACATCAAGCGCCGTCAGACGCCCCATCAGCAGATGCCGGTGCGCGGTCTCGATCCGTGTGGGGTTGAAGCCAGCGATCAGCAACGACAGCGCCGCGATAGGCAAATATTGCATCAGGTCAGGCTGATCGTAAAACAACGCCGCCGGATAGGCCAAGAGACAGGCGACCACCCACAAAATGGAACCGCGTATGATCTGGATGGTCCACGCGGTGTTCAGAAAATCAGGATCATCACCCCGTTTCGACTGCGCGATCGACGGCGCGATGCCGACATCCGAGAACAGTGTCAGCCCAACTGTCACAACCGAAATCAGCGCCATCAAGCCAAAGGCTTCGGGGAATAAGAGCCGTGTGAGGATCAGGTTCGACGCCAGCCGTATGGCCTGTGATGCCCCGTACCCCAGCACGATCCACGAAGCGGACCGCGCCACCCGTGCCATCAACCGGTTGCCGCCCAGAAGACGGGACAAAATTGCGAACACTGTATCCCCGCCTCACTTCTGCCGTCTAAGGGTGATAGAACACCGCCGCGCGATGGTCTATGCCCTTGGAAGACGATTGCCGATGCCCACTGGACCCGAAAGCCGCACCTCGTGAAGATTGCCTATATCCTCAACACCTATCCCCAACCGTCCCAGAGCTTTATCCGCCGCGAGATCCGTAGCCTTGAACGACAAGGCCACGACGTGCTGCGCATGGCGATGCGCCGCGCAGAGGTGCCTCTCGTGGATGCGCAGGATAGGGCCGAAGGCGACAAGACAGAATATGTTCTGTCCGAGCGCAAGTCGGTGCTGGCGGGCGCCTTGTTGCAGGCACTCAAAGCCGATCCGGGTCAACTACACAAAGCAGCGCGTGCTGCAATTGCCATGGGCCGCGCTTCAGAGAACGGTGTGCCGCGCCATTTGATCTATCTGGCAGAGGCCGCTTTTGTCGCCATGCGGTGCCGCGCCGAGGGCGTGACCCATGCGCACGCGCATTTCGGCACCAACGCGGCGGCGGTCGCGATGCTGTCAGAGATGTTAGGCGGGCCGAAATTCAGCTTTACCGTACACGGCCCCGAAGAATTCGATGCGCCCCGGGCACTGTCCTTGGGGACCAAGGTCGCACAGTCCAACTTTACCGTCGCCATCAGCCAGTTCGGCCGCTCGCAACTTTACCGCTGGGCCGCACCCGCCGATTGGGGGCGCATAAAGGTGGTGCACTGCGGCATTGAACCTGCGAAATTCGATGCGCCCGCTCCCATGCCCCAAGGGCCCCGCCGTCTGGTCGCGATCGGACGTCTGGTGGAGCAGAAAGGCCAGCTTGCCCTTATTCGCGCATTGGCACAGACCCGCGAAAACATACATGTCACCCTGATTGGCGACGGTGAGCTGCGCGGCGAGATCGAAACGTTGATGCGCACTCTTGGTGTGGCAGACCGCGTCACGCTTACCGGCTGGGTGGACGAAGCGCGGATCAAGGACGAACTTTCCCGCGCCCATGCGCTCGTGATGCCAAGCTTTGCCGAAGGGCTTCCGATGGTGGTCATGGAGGCCATGGCGGCCGCCCGTCCTGTCATCGCAACCTATATCGCGGGAACGCCCGAGTTGGTCCAGGACGGCACCCACGGTTGGCTGGTTCCTGCCGGAGATGTTGAAGCACTCGCCGGTGCCATGGACGCCTGCGCTTCAACCCCTCTCAAGAAGTTGTCACAAATGGGCGACGTTGCCCGCGCCCGCGTGCTGGAGCGGCATGATACTGATGTAGAGGCCGCCAAGCTCGTGAGATACATGCAGGGCGGTTAACGCCCCCTCACCCATCGGTTATCCGACTTCAGCACTGGCAGGCGGATGGCGGAACGCACCAGTGCGAAGGTAACAAAGGCCACCGGATCTCTGACAGCGCGCTTCCACAAGGGCACCGTGCGATCATGCGGGTCGTCGTTGGCGATCAGTTCAGGATAGCGGTTTTCGATCTCTGCAACGCCAATATCCTGCCTGCGGCGAACTTGCACCAAGGCAGCAAACCCTTCGATCATCGGCCAGTCATAGGACGCAGGAACGCGGTGGCGTTCTTCTGGTGCAAAGTTAAGCCGCGCAAAAGTGTCGTCCGATATAATATCCGGCCAAGCGCCCCAGCGCGCGCGCCCTGCCCGGTTCATCGCAAAAACGCCGAAACCCGGCACACCGTGGACCATAAAAGGCGTGGTCAGCCAGAAACGGGTATAATTCCGCGTCAATGCGTCCTTTCCGGTGATGGTCACATTTGGTGAGCCGCTTGCATAGCGTGGACCTGCCACATCAAGTGTGGCGCTGAGCTGCGTCATAAGCGGAGGCGAGACAACAACGTCCGCATCAAGATAGATCAGCACCTCGCCACTTGCGGCTGCTTCGCCTTGGTTCCAGGCGTTCAGCTTGCCCCCTTGCGCAAGGTCCAGCACGATAAGCGTCCACCCTGCGGCTTCGGCCTTGACCGCGAAATCCCGCGCAATCTGCGCCGTGTCATCGGTGCAGCCATTGGCGATCACAATCACTTCCGCCCCACCTGCAACCGGCTCGGATGCGATCACCGCCTCCAGACAGGCGGGCAGATAAGCCGCTTCATTATGCGCGGGGATCAGAATGCTTGTTTTCATTGAAATGCCAGTACCGCGTCCCAGCGGGAGTTGCTGTCATCCAGATGCCGCAGCGTGCCCCAAGATCCCCATTTTGTGGGTGCGTAGACATCGTTGAATACATTAAAGAGCTGTCCGCCCACCGCTTTCCAACCCTCAAGTAATGTACCGTAGAGCGCACCCATCTCCGCCGAATAATTAAAGTGCTGGAAAAAGGCGGTCAGCGCTGCGTCATCGACCTGCGGTCCAATTCCGACCACATGACTGCCCCCCTCATACATGACGAGGTCCATATTATGGCTGCGGGCAACCTGAGCATGATAGGGCCAGACGCGACCCAGAAGGTCAGACAACGTGTCGGCCGGATTGCCGCTGACGGCACCGTCCATCAACTCACGTCCCGCCAGTTTGCTGGCATAGTCATAGCGGTGCTGCGCGACATACCGTGTTTCAGCATCCCCCTTGAGGCCCTGTGCCTGCGCATCTGCAACCGCTTTGGCCTCGCTTTCCTCCAGCCAAGCGTTGACCATGGGGCCGCGGTCTTCCAGCCCCAGGATACCACCGAAATAGCCGGTGACGGCATAGGCATCGAAGGCCGTCTTGGGTGCAGCCGCGCCATCTTCGACCGCCAGCGGTGCCTCTAGAATTTCAGTCTCAAGCCCCAGCCAGCCAGTCTGGCTTGCCGCAACATTCACCAACCGCCCATCCGTCGCGTCTGCGAACACATCCGTCCAGATGCGGGCCACTTCGGCTGCGCGCATGCCGTAGAACTGCATCCATTTGTCCTTCTGACCCCACCGCTCCAGCGCCATGGCATCTGCCCAACGGGCCTGTTCGAACTGCCAGTTCCAGACTTCATTTGAAAACTCGACATATGCAGTCAATTGCGGATCAAGCTGATCCCGCACCATGGTCGCATAGGCGCGCACGAAGTCGTCATCTGCCAGATGCGGCATGTTGAACCAAGCATCCATTTCCAATTCATTGGCAAGCCTGATCATCACTTCCAAGGGAACACCCGTCGCATAGGTAACATCACCCACAAGCGGGCGATCACCCCAAGCTGACAGTTTTGAATCATTTGTCTGCGACCAATCCATGAAACGCAGCGCTCGAAACTGGCCGATCCGCGCAGTCCACGACGGATTGAACTTCGCGCCCCGTTCGAACCGGCGGATGTTGTCGGTGTGAACAACGGCGATGTTGCGCGGCGGGTTGGTGGTGTTGATGCGCTGGATGCGAATGTCGACGCTGCCCGGACCGGGCGTGTAATCGAACGTCACTTCTCCCTTGCCGTAGCGCACGTTCTGCGCCAGCCCGCCAACCTCGATTACGCCTGTTCCGTCAAAGCTGAGCCTGTAGCGCCCTTTGAGAGAGACCGCCTCGGGTGGCATATCTGTCAGGATGAGCGTGCCGATACTGCTGAGGCTGCGCGGCATCTTAACCGGCCAGCCGTCTGCGTCCAGAAAGCCGCCCGATAACAGTGCGTCATACTCCATCCCGCCGAATTGTCCGGGCTTATGACCCAGCCAAGGACGGGCGGTCTTCATCAGGTCGAGAAACGGGTTCTGGGTACCCCAGTCGGCGATGCCAGCCAGACCAATCGCAACCGCGTTCGTTCCCTCGACAGCCCCTTCCGGCACCTTCACCAACTCGCCGACAGGACGGTCAGGCGGCCCGGTTGGTGCAGCAGGCGCTGTCACTTTACGGGCCAAAGGTGCCGGCGGTACTGGGGCTACTGTCGCCCCTCCGTATGCCTGCACCGCTTCCCATGCCACGCGTTGCAGCTCGCGGGAGAGATCCTGATCGGGTGTGTCGAAAGACTTACCAAAGCGGTCTTTGAAGTCCACAGGCAAACCCAATGGATCGAGCCCTGTGACTACGGCGTATTGCACCATGGCCACGAAATAGTGGCCGGTGTCGTTAAGGTGTATGTCGTCAGCAAATAGCGCATCAATTCCGGACAGACCTGTGATCCGGCCTGCCGCGATCTCGTCATGAAGGCGGCCCATTGCCTGCCCCGCGGGGATCAATGCAACAGTCGCCTTGTCCGATCTGTTGGCGGCGGCAATCTGTGCGACGATTGTTTCCCAGACAGGCAGGTCCTGCTCCAGCCGCTCACGCCACGGCGTACCGGCCTTCTCGTCATGTTCGACCGACTCACCTGTGCCGCTTTTCAGGCTGTGCCACGTTTCCTGTACATAGACTTTGGCAGATGGATTGGCGGAGATCGCGAGATTTGCAAAGGCTTGTGCATATACTTCAGTCTCGGACCATTTCGTATGGTTCTCAAGCGGGATCGCTTCGGTGAGAATGAGGTGCGTTGTGCCACCTTCCGGCAGAACGGCACGGGCGTCGACACCTTCGGCAGCGTCGGATTCTTCCCAGTTGTAGCGCAGTGGCGCGCCGTTGATGATCTGCGCGGCGACCTGCGCATCACCAGTCCCTGCGAGCAACGCCTGTTCAAGCATCGTCGGGCCGGTCGTGCCAAACAGGCTATGACCCACCATCAACACCGCATAGAGCGCGTTCAGACCACTCATGCCGCTACTCCCGTCTCGGGATGCGCCCGCACAACATCCCAGACGATCTGCTGCATCAACCCAGCGACCTGGGGTGACGGTGCCGTCGCGGGCGTCCCATCCGCACGCATCAAAACATTCGGCAAACCGATTGGCGACCGGTGATAAAGAACAGCGTAGTGGGTAAGCGCAACCAGATAGGCACCCAGATCGTTAAAGTGAATGGTATCCGGCGTGCCATCGTCACGCTTGGCAAAAAGATCGTTCACACCTTGGACTTCGGCCACGCCACCGCGTTCCTCAATGCTGCGTACAAATGCCGCTTTCACCTGCCCCGCAGGGATCAGATGAATAGGCGCATCCCCCGCCGCAAGTGCGGGGTAGATCACGCGTCCCTGCCAATACGTGCGAAGATCACTATCAATTCGCTCAAGCCAGCCAGCATTGTCATTGGTGTGGTGCCATGTCTCGTAAAGGTAGATACGCGCCTTCGGGTTGGCATCCCACGCCAGACCTGCCCATCTTGCCAAATATTCTGCACTGTCGTGGTAGCGGACAGCATCGGCAATCTCGACCATCTCCGTCAGCACAACCGCATCATATCCACCTGACTGAAGCGCCTCTTTGGCGGCCCGAAAACGAGGACGATCGTTTTCCTGCTCGAACCCGTTAACGGGCAAATCAGGCTCCCAATGTTCTTTGAGCGAGGTCCCCCAGCCAAGCTGGCTATCATATTCGTGGCCGTCGCCCGCAAGCTGCGCAAGCATCGCGGGCATGTCGCGTCCCACCAAAGAATGACCCAGATGGTAAACCGACAGACTTCCCTCGGGGCGCGGCAACGGATTGGAATAAAGCGCATCGGCAACATCTTTGCCTCGCCGCCCTGTGACATAAGCGTAGGCTGCGTAGGCTCCGGTGAGCGCCAGCACCCCCATCGCCGCACGGCGGGTCCATCGTGACATCTGATCAGGCTCCTTTGCAGCCACCGTGATCTGTCCAGACCGCTGTGACAAGATGATCCTCAATCCCGTCGAACTTGCCCGGCATTTTATCGCCCACAGCAAAGCACCCCACAGGTTTTGTAAATGCTGCGGTAAAGCGTTGCTGCGCCAGATCAAGCGATATCTCAATATGATCGAACCCGAAAAGCGTACGCGTGATCGGATATTGGGCTTTATAGGCGGCTTCTTTTGCGCAGAAAATAAGCTTGGCCAGTCGCAACCTGTAAGGTCCATCAATGTGTGCAAGCTCGCGGTCCGAGCAGATGGTCGCCAGCAGACCAACCTCCAGATCGGCATTCTCTTCCATATCCAGCCCCAGATGAAACGGCGCTGTGGTCAGCACAGCCGCGCACAACTTCCCTGTGTGCGAGATGCTGCCACTCAGCCCCTCTGGCCAGTGCGGCGCGCGATCTGGATGTGCTGGTATCGGTTCGGGGGATCGGCCAAGCGCGGTCATGGCCTGACGGGCCGCCGTTCGCCCTGCTGCGAATTCTCGTTTACGGACCGGAAATGCACGCCTCAAATGGCGCGCCTCACGGCCCATCGGTTCAGGTTGCGCCACGCGGGGGTCAGTGACACCGACCGCGACAGGAAGATCATAAAGCGCTGCGATCTGTGGCGCGATAGTTGCGTGCATCTTCGGGTCGCGCATGCCCATCAGGTGCCTGCCTTGCTGCGCCCTGCCCGCATGGCGCGACGCTTTGAAATTGTCTCGGACTTTGCGGGCTCCGGCGTTGTGGCCGCAGTCGCTGTTTGATTGCCGGACGCCTTGTCGATGTGGCCGGCCAGTCCGTCCAGCGTGGGGAACCGGAAGATATCGGTGATAGACAGGCTGTCTGTGCCAAGCGCTGCCTTGATGTCACGGTGGGCCTGCACAGCGAGCAGCGAATGACCGCCCAGCGCAAAGAAGTTATCCTCACCACGGATATCGGACAAACCCAGCAGCGTCGACCAGACCTGTGCGATTACACCTTGTGTGCCGCTCTGTGGCGTGGCCGGTGCCTGTGCACGTGAGGCGCGGCGGCGCTCGGGCATCGGCAGCGCTTTGCGGTCGATCTTCTTGTTCGGGGTCAGGGGCATCGCATCTAGCGTCATCAAGTAGCTGGGCACCATAATATCGGGCAATACCTTGGCCAAAGCAGCGCGGGCGGTGTCGGGGTCAATCTCATGTGTCGCTGTGACGTAGCCTGCCAGATGCGTGCTGCCCTGCGCTTCGACCGTGCTAACGACCGCCTGTGTGACGCCGGGCAACTCGGCAAGGCGGGCCTCGATCTCGCCCAGTTCGATCCGGTGGCCCCGTATTTTGACCTGTGCATCGGCCCGACCCGCAAAGTGCAGACAGCCTTGTGCATCCCAGACGGCCAGATCTCCGGTGGCATAGATCTTGCCGGAGCCGAACGGGTTGTCGACAAAACGCTCTGCGGTAAGCACGTCGCGCTGCCAGTAGCCCTGTGTCACGCCATCCCCGCCGATCCAAAGATGTCCTTCTTGACCAACAGGTTGCAGGCCCATGTTGTCATCCAAAATGAAGACTTCTGTGTTCGCGATCGGCGTTCCAACGGGTGCCGTTGCCGCCGTGCCATCCGTAACCTTATGGGTGGTCGACCAGATCGTTGTCTCAGTCGGGCCATACATGTTCTGCAGGCTGGCGCGGGTGGCTGACTGCAACGCGGTTACCAACGATCCCGGCAGCGCCTCGCCGCCTACCATAAGGTGTGACACCTGACCCAATGCCATACGCGCCTCATCATTTGTCACAAGCATTTGGGCCATAGACGGGGTACATTGCAGATGGGTGACTTTGTGCCGGATGATCTGGGCCGCAAGCGAGAAATCATCGTCCGCCAGCGCCGCGCCCTGATTGCTGAGCTTATGAACCTCGGCCAGCGGCTTCAGCCCTTCCATGACCAGGGCCGGATCAATGCCATAGTCGATCAGACAGGCAACTTCGGTCACGCCGATCTGCTTGAGCGCTTCGACCCGCGCCACGCCGTCAGCCACGGTGCCGAACATGCCACTGTCGTTGAAATAGCGTTGGAAAGCGAACTCAAGGATCGCGTCTAGCTCTTCGTCGGACACTCCCTCAAGATCCAGATCAAAGGCATTTGATGTGCCTTCGGGGCGCTTGAATGCGGGAAATGCCCAAGCATATTGTTTTATCAGTGCCGCAGCAGAGCGCAGGTAGTCTTTCATCGGGCCACGCGCCACCTCTTCAGCGGCTTCGCGCGTGTCGGCCAGATAGCTGTGCAGCATCAGCGTTATGGTGAAATCTGCTGGATCATGGCCTGCCTCACGCAGGGCCTGATGATAGATTTTGATCTTGTCCCCGACCTCCTGAATGCTTTGCCCCAGCAGGTGGGTCAGTACGTTTGCGCCGATTTCGCCCGCTTCCTTCCAGGTTTGAGGATTGCCCGCCGTGGTCACCCAGATGGGCAGCTTTTTCGACACGGGACGCGGCTGGGTGACGACCGCATGCATGCTGCCATCCGCCTTTGGGAATTCGACGGCATCGCCTTGCCACAGACTGCGCAGCTGGTCGATTGCGGCATACATCGCAGGTTTGTTCGCGGGCGGCGTATTTTCTGGCCGCAGCACAAAGTCATCAGGCTGCCAGCCTGATGCAATGGCCAGCCCAACCCGTCCGTTGGTCAGATTGTCGATAACAGCCCATTCTTCGGCAATGCGGGCCGGATGGTGCAGTGGTGCCACGCAGGACCCTGCCCGCACGGCCAAATTCTGCGTCACTGCCGCAACCGCAGCACCGGTTACCGATGGATTGGGATAAGGACCGCCGAAGGCATGGAAGTGCCGTTCCGGTGTCCAGACCGCGTTAAAGCCGTTTGCATCCGCGAACTTCGCCCCTTCAAGCAAAAGCTCGTATTTCTTGGGCCCGACACCATCATCATTCCCCCAGTACATCAGGTTGAAATCCATTTTGGCGTCAGAGACCGCAATCGGCCCGTTCGAGACCAACGTACGGCTTTCGTCCCCTGCAAGCACCAGCTTGAACCCGCGAGCCAGTGTCCAAAAGAGTTCAAGCACAGAGATATCGAAACTGAGTGATGTAACGGCAAGCCAGACAGCGCCTGCTTCGTGGTCAATCCGGTCATCCATACCGGCAAAGAAATTCGCGACGTTTCCATGGCTGACCATCACCCCTTTGGGCGTGCCGGTGGAGCCGGAAGTATAGATAAGATAAGCAAGATCATCCGCAGTCGCACGCGGTTCAGGATTGTCAGGGCTGGCCTGTCCAAGATCGGGCTGCGTATCAATTTCGATCACCTGTGCGGAATGATCGGGCAGGTTCGCGGCAAGCGTCGAATGACTGACAATCAGGGGTGCCGCGCTGTCGCTGATGTAATGCGCAATCCGGTCAGCCGGATAACCGGGATCAAGTGGCACATAGGCACCGCCCGCCTTGAGGATGCCAAGCGCACCCGTCAAAAGGTCAACCCCGCGCGCCATATAAAGGCCGACCGGCGTGCCCGGTGCCAAACCCGCGCCCCGTAGCACATGCGCCAGACGGTTCGCGGCAGCGTTCAGTGCTGCGTAACTCAGCGTCTTCCCTTCGCACACGAGTGCGTCTGCATCTGGCGTGCGGGCTACCTGTGCCTCGAACGCTGCGTGGATCGGGGTGGCGTCGTAGGCGCGGTCGGTTGCGTTCCAGTCGCGCAGCAGCTGAAGTTCGCTTTGCGGCATGGCCCAAAGATCATCGCAAGTTCGCGCATCACTAAAGAGGTTCAGCGCCGCCTCAATCCGCGCAGCGAGCAGACCGGCGGAAGGGGCGTCCAGACGCGATGCGTCAAAATGCAGTGCAGCCACGCCATCACTGACACAGACGGTCGCTGCAAGCGACATGATCGGGGTTGAAGTGAACGACAGACCAATCTGCGGCACATGCCCCTTACCGAGATCGGGATCGCGCAGCATCAGATCACGTGCGATGCCGCCCGCGTCTTTCGCATCCGATACGTTCTTTGTTATCCGCGCAACACTTGCTTTGGCACTGTCTTTACCCACAGCGGTGACGCGCAAAGGACCCCAGTCGGTAGCAAGCGGATGAATTTGGGTCGTTGCAAGCGCGATGCACCCGTCCGTGCTGTCACCGCTGCCCAGCAAGGAAAGTGCGGCAACTGCCGCAAGATCGGAAGCGGACATCTGCGCCGGTACAGGCACATTGACCGACTGCATGTCAGTGTCCCCTATGGCCGCATGGGAAAACACCAGATCGACCGGACCAGCCGCTGACAATCTGCGCCGCCAGCGCGGTTCGGATGAGACATTGAATGCAGGGAGATCGGCACCCGCAATTTCATCACCAGCAGAGAAAACGACGCTCGGGTCGATATCAGTGCCATCCAGATCGGTGAGACCACGTAACATCACCGGATCGCTTTCTGTACCGATAACCAAACTATCTTTGCCAACGCGCAGAACCTGTCCTGCATCGGCAGTCTCTCCGGTCACGACCTCCAGCGACCCGATGCGCCAGAAAGCATGCGGCACCGCAAGTTTCGCTGTGGTCAGCGGATTCCAATAGCTGCCGAAATCGAGCCCGCGCACCAGCGCATCAAGCTTCGACGCCGGTTTGTGGAAATCCAGAACGCCCATATTCTCGGGGCGTTCATCGCGGGCGAAATAGCTGCGTTCGCTCAGGTCTTGGGGCCTGCGCTCCAGCGTGTCAGCCTCCAGTTGCGATAGCACGGTGCCAAAGCTCTCCATCCCTGCCGCATAGCATTTGGAGTTCAGACTGAAGGCAGTCTCCTGTGGCGCGATATCGATCATCTGTTGGGCCAGCAGATCGCCCTCGTCCACGCCGCCCTCCATCATATGCCAACTTACACCGTGCGTGGTCTCGCCATTGATAATGGCCCAAGCAGGCGTGTTCAGTCCGGCATACGCAGGCAAAGGGCCGTCGTGAAAGTTGATCGCCCCTTTGCGTCCAAGCGCCAGCACATCGTCAGGGATCATCCTTAAATTTGCGATACTCAGCAACCAGTCCGCATGCAGACTTGCCCCGATTGCATCACGCGGTTGCGCCAGTACGGTGATACCCTTCCCCTCGGCCCAGCCCCTAACCGTGGCATCGCCCGTAATAACAGCCTCAAGCCGGTGGCCGCCCGACAACATCATGTCACCGCAGGCGATGGTCAGGGATTCATCACCGATCAACAGTGCAGAGAACCCTTGGGGACTAAAGGTGGCGGTCATGTGTTTTTCTCCGGTAAGGCCCGGCGGGGCTCAACAGTTCGGACTCGTGGGCTTAATCCCAGGCTAAATGCAATCAGATCACGGTGGAACCGTGGCGCATCATGTGTCGGCCGTCCCGTCAGTTTGCACCGCACCACATGGATCGCGCCGCCGGCCAGACGTGCAACCGTCGCCGCGGCCGCATAGAGCGCGCCATGGTTTTTCGTATAATAGTGACGGCGCGAAGCGAACCAGTAGGTTGGCATCCGCTGCCATTCCTTCATCCCCGTAGAGACAGAGCCGATGTGGACAACGCCCGCCTCTGGTAAATACCAACATTCCCATCCGGCATCTGCCGCGCGTTTGCATAGATCGGTTTCTTCGAAATAGAGAAAGAAGGTCTCATCAAATCCGCCGATGGCGTCAATCATAGAAGCGCGAACCAGCACAGATGCACCCGCGACCCAATCCACTTGCGTGGTTGTTCTCGGCAAATCAGGAGCGACGACAGAGGACTTAAGCATGCGTGTAATCGGCCCGAAACGGGCAGCGCCCTCAAATTCACCCGCAATGGAAGGAAATCGGAATGCGGTTGTGTGGGCCACGCCGTCTTCGCCGCGCACGTGGCTGCCGGCAAACCCTGCCTGTGGCTTGGCCTGTAGATGCTCAATCAGCGCGGCCAGACATCCGGCATCGGGAAATGCATCGGAATTCAGGATATAAAAATAGTCGGGCTTTGTGCCGTCCGACATGCCAGCCTGCATGCCAAGGTTATTGCCCGCGCCAAAGCCGCCATTGACCGGTGACAGGATCAGCCGGACACGATCGCCTGCGTCCCAATTATTATCTTTGATGGCCTGCCCCAAGACTTCAGCGGACCCGTCGCCCGAAGCGTTATCGACAATCACAAGCTCTGCGGTCTTCGGCATGTCCGCCAAAGCGGCCTGTGCCGCCTTGAGGGTCATCTGGGCCGTGCGATAATTCAAAAGCACCACAAGCACGCGGGGAGAGGTCATCGAAGTCATTCCGCCGCTGTCGCCTGTGACCAGACATCGGGCGCTTCTGCGCCTTGCGACTGCAAGCCTCGTGCAATAGCTTCGCCAACTTCTTGCGCCAGCGTGGTGACATTTGGTGCGAGCACCATGCTTTCGTGATTGCCCGGCACTTCGATCACCTCAAGCTGTGGCGCGAATTGGCGCCACTGGTTGTCCTCGAACACATACTCGCGTTCCTGACTTACCCAGTTGCCGCCGGTGACCGCCCAATGACGGTCAAGCGCGGGACGGAAAAGCGCAAGCGGTCCATCCCACTTCGGTGTCTTGTACTTGCCGACCGCTTCGAGAAATGCGTCCTGCACCTTGAGATTGTTGAACTCCGCCCCCGTGCCGACGGTTGGCACATCACCCGTCTGGCTGCGTTTCTGCTTTTCCCACGCCCAGCGCTTTTGCGCCCATTCCAGCAAAAAGCGCGGCCCTTTGCTGCGCATCTCCGCAATCTTTATCAACGCTTTGTCCGGTCTGTTCAGCGACGGACGCACAGGCAGCGGGGTATCAAGCAAGATCACAGCACCAACTGCGTCTCCGGCATCGCGCAATTGCTGCGCCATTTCGTAGGCGGTGATACCGCCACCGGAATATCCTGCCACCAGATAGGGGCCTTGTGGCTGGACCCGCTTAATCTCTGCCAGATAATCGGCGGCGGCGGCGCTCACATCACGGTGTGGGTCAGTTTCGCCGATAAGTCCGCGGGCCTGCACGCCATACACCCGGCGCTCTTTACTGAAAGGCAGTGCCAGATGCCGCAGATTCAGCACGTTGCCAAACATACCCGCCACAATGAACAGCGGCGGTGCATCTGTGCGGTCACTTTGATTGAGCGGCACAAGGAACTCGAAACGTTCAACCGGCGCAGCGGTGACTTCTCCATCCGCAAGATCGCCCGCGTCGCCTGTTTCAGCAGCGATTAGTGCCGCACATTTGGCGATTGTCGGAGCCTCAAACAGAACGGAGATGGGGAACTCCACCTTGAATTCGCGTTTGATGCTGGCGAAAAGCCGCACCGCGATCAGGGAATGCCCACCAAGATCAAAAAAGCTGTCCTCGACCCCCACAGGGCTGACACCCAGCAGATTTTGCCAAAGATCCGCCAGCCGTTCTTCGATACGGTTGCGCGGTGCCACGAATGACCCGTCAAGATCGGGCCGCTCAAAACTTTGACCTACAGGCGCGCTGTCCTGCACCGGCTGGTTGGCTTGCGCGATTAACTGGGCCAGAGGCACCGAAGACACCATGACTTGCGGGACGTCCAATGCCAGTGCACGGCGCAGCGCTTGCGGCCCTTCTTCTGCACGGATCCCCTGTGAGACCAGATAAGCGAGGCGCTCTTCCGCCGGTGTCAGGTCTGCCCCGCTGTCATCCTCATCTTCAAAGCGAACTTCGGCGGATGTCAGTGGCGTGGTGCCAAATCCACCCTCAAGGCGTTTCATCTCAAAATCACCGACCTCAACCAGCACATTGCCAAAGACATCGGTCAGCGCGATGTCAAACCGTGCAAAGCCGTCGCTGGCCGCCCCGTCCGACAAACGTACCCATGAGCGTATCCGGGCCGGCAACGGTGCATGCACACGGATCATGCCATAGGAGACCGGCACCCAGAGGTGGGATGTGTCATAGCCCGGGACAAGCTCCATCGCCCAACCGGTCGCAAGATCCATCAATCCTGCATGCAACACATGACCGTCTCGCAGGTCGCTTTCTAATGCGACAGGCAATGACAGATCGGCAAGCCCCTCGCCCGCGCCCGTTCGCGTGTTTTGCAAGACATGCCAGCGGGGACCGAAGTCCAGATGCGCCTCCTGCGCCGTCTTAAGGCGTCCGCCCTCAGGCGCGGTTTGCGTGTCGGGGCATCGACTTTCGATCGCGGCGAGATCAAGCGCATTCGGGCGCGCCACCTGAGGAGGCGATACCATGGCCTGCGCGTGCAGTTGCCAGCCGGATTTCCCCTGAAGCCTGCAATCGCTGCGCATCTCGACCGCGAAGCCGTCTCCCTCGGGATGCAAAGTGAGCTGCAACTCGCGTGACGTGCCTGCCTCGACCGGCAGGGCGCGCAGGAAATAGAGGTCGGAAATCTCGAAGCCCGCCAGCCCTTGCGCCGCCGCTGCTTCTGCAAGCACGGCGATATATCCGGTACCGGGCAGGATTGCCTGACCGTCGGTTGTCCGGTGCTGGTCCAATATCCAATGATCTGTCGACAGCGGCGCGGTAAAGACCGGATCGCCGGCAGAATCGGCACCAGCTTGCTTGATTAGTGCACTGTCTATCTGGCGCGGTGGCAGCACATCGCCTGCGCCACCTTGCAAGGCGCTGGCGGCCATGCCGACATCTGACCAGATCCCCCAGTTGACTGCGACGACCTTGGTCTTGCCACCGCGACGGGCTGCGGCAAAGGCGTTCAACCATGCGTTAGCGGCAACATAATCTGTCTGTCCTGCCGCGCGGGTGGCCGTAGACGTGGACGAAAACAGCACCAGCAGTTCAAGCGCACCATCAGGCAGCACCTGATCGATCACGCGCAAGCCTTGAACCTTGGGGGCCAGAACCGCGTCAATCCGGGCGTCCGACTTAGCCAGCAATGGCGCGTCATCCAGCGTTCCGGCCGCATGGATCACACCTGTGACGCTGCCGTAGCGCTCTGTCAGGTCCGAAACAACGCGGCGCATCTGCGCAAGGTTGGCAACGTCGGCCGCTGCCACCTCAAGCGTGCCACCACCCATTTTGGCAATTTCCTCAAGGCGCATTGCCGCACGCATCCGCCGGGCGGTGCGATCTGAAGTGTCATGGGTCGAAAGATAGCTATCCCAGAGGGACCGTTCCGGCAGCGCCTCACGCGACAGCAGAATAACCGCCGCCTTGTTTTCGCGCAGAATATCGGCGGCCAGTGTCTGGCCGATCCCACCGAAACCACCCGTAATCAGATAGGTGCCGCCATCGCGGAATGCAGCTTTATCGTTCGGGCCAAGGGGCACCGGCTTGTAGCTTTGCTCAAACCGTTTTGCGCCGCGGTAGGCGACAACACGGTTGCCGGAAACTGCAGTCAATTCCTCTAGCAATCGGTCCGTAAGGTCGTCATCGTTTTCATCCGTTTCGGGCGGGCGCTTGGCAAACCAGCCTTTCGCGGTGTCGTCAATTTTTGCCTGCGGCTCAAGATCGATCTGATCGCAAGTCACGCCCGGCAATTCCCGGCCAAAGACCCCTGCAGGGCCTGAAACCATCGCTTCTTCGGGATGTGGGACGTCCTCTCCCTTTACCTGTGCGGCACCGGCGGTGAACACCGATAGATGCAAAGGCGCGTCCAGCCCCGCCTCAGACAGCGCTTGCGCAAGCCACGTGAGACTCCAGAAACCTTGCTCCAGATTACGGTCGAATTTCGATGAGCCGGGCCGTGGTGCTACATGATCGTCGGTCAGCCAGAAATGCGCAATGCGGTCCGGTGATCGTTCTTGTTCTGCCACTGCGGCAATCAGTTGGTCATATCCGGCGCGCCCTTGCTCGGGTGCAATCGTGTAGGTCTCTTTGTCTGTTTGAGCAAATGCATCGCCCGCGCGCACACAAGTGACGAGGTGACCCGCATCACGCAACCGCGCAACAACAGGAGCGGCGACACCCTCCTCGTCTGTAAAGAACAGCCACTTCGACGGCGCAAGCGCCAGTTCAGTTGCAACGTCGATCTCTGTTTCAGCCAGACGCGGGCGCCACGCGGGCACAGATCCCCAATCTTCCATGTTATCACGACGCTCAAGCAAAGGTGCCGCTTCGATCACTGCAGCTTTGCCGGGTTCGATAAAGTATTGTGCGCGCTGGAATTGATAGGTTGGCAAGACCACACGGTTGCGCCGTGCCTCGCCCCAAATCTGTGACCAGTCCGCATCAAGCCCGCAGGCCCAAAGCCGTCCGATCACCGATACGAAATACATGTCATCCGCGATATCCTGCTCGGGATGGCGCAGGGATGACAGCACCTGCGCAGGTGCCACTGTTTCGCTCATCTGTGCCAATGCGGACAGCGCTTTGCCCGGCCCGACTTCGAGATAGATACGCTTGCGCGGGGCCGACAATGTCGTGATGCAGTCAGCGAAATTTACGGTATTGCGCAGCTGTCCGACCCAGTAATCGGGGCTTGTCGCTTCGTCGGCGGTGATCAACGCGCCGGATCGATTCGAGACAAACGGCATCTGTGGTGCTTGCAGATCAAGGCCTGCCAGAAAATCACGGTAGCGGTCCAGGATCGGCTCCAGCATCCGGCTGTGTGCAGCGATGTCGATGGCAATGCGCTGGTACTCAAGCCCTGCGCCGGCAAGCCGTTCCTGCATCGCATCAAGTGCCGCCTGCGGGCCTGAAACAGCGATCAGCTCAGGTGCGTTTACAGACGCGATATCAAGGTCGTCACCCAACAGCGGCGCAATAGCGCCAAGCGGTGCTGAAATGGACAACATCCCGCCCGCCGGCACCTCATCGAACAGGCGACCGCGCAACAGAACCAGATCTATCAGGTTCTCAAAGCTCATCACCCCGGCAAGACAAGCGGCGACGTTTTCGCCCATGGAGTGGCCCACCATCGCGGCAGGCTGAACACCCCATGACATCCACAGTTTTGCCAGCGCGTATTCCACGATTGCAATCAGCGGAAGCTGCACCGACGGTGTCTTCAAACGCTCTGTCGCCTCATCGGACTGAGCGTCCTGAGGCAACCAGATGGCGCGTATGTCATAGTCGAGCTGCGGGGCGAGATGCTCAAGCCCCTTGTCCATCCACTCGGCAAACTCCGGCTCGGTTTCATAAAGATCCCGTGCCATGCCAACATATTGCGCCCCGCCACCGGGAAACATGAACACCACTTCGGGTGCGTCGCCCAGCGTATCATGGGTAAACACGCGGCGGGTGTCCGCGTTCTCCAGCAGTTGCGCCGCTTCTTCATGCGTTTCAGCCACAACAACACGCCGTTTCTCGAACGCACGCCGCCCGTTCTTGAGCGTGTACGCCACATCTGCCAACGGCTGATCGGGGTGCTGCCGCAGGTGCTGCACCAGCGCTTTGGTATTTGCGTCAAGCGCGGCTTTCGACGCGCCAGACACCGTCAACGCATGAAAAGGCCAGTCGCTTTCCTCGGAAGGCGCACGCAAAGGCGCTTCTTCGAGGATCGTGTGGGCGTTTGTACCCCCGACCCCAAGCGCGTTTACCGCAGCACGGCGCGGGCCGTCACCCGCCTGCCAGTCGGTCAGCGTATCGTTCACACTGAACGGGGAGCCATTGAAAGGAATCGCGGGGTTCGGGGCTTCGTACCCCAAAGACGGTGGCATCTGTTTATGGTGCAATGCGAGCGTCGCTTTAGCCAGACCAGCGACACCGGCCGCCGTGTCCAAATGGCCGATGTTTGTTTTCACCGATCCAATGCGACAGAAATCCACCGCGTCTGTTTGCGCGCGATAGGCTTCGGTCAGCGCCGCGACCTCGATGGGATCACCGAGATACGTGCCCGTTCCGTGACATTCGACCATGCCGATGCTCTGTGCCTTCACCCCTGCGGCATCAAGCGCCGCTGCAATCGCCTGTGTCTGCCCATCCACGGAAGGAGCGAGGTAGCCCGCCTTGGCTGCGCCGTCATTGTTGACGGCAGAGCCTTTGATGACCGCCCAGATATGATCCCCATCTGCCACCGCATCCGACAAACGCCGCAGCGCCACGGCACCTGCACCGGAACCGAACACCGTACCCTGAGCGCGGTGATCGAAGGCGTGGCAATGCCCGTCGGGCGACAGAATTTCGTTTTCCTTGAACACATAGCCGCGCCCCTGCGGCAACTCGATCGTGACACCGCCTGCAAGCGCCATGTCGATCTCGCCTGCGCGCAACGCCTGACACGCATAGTGTATGGCCACCAAAGACGTGGAACACGCGGTTTGCAGATTGATGGACGGACCTTTGAGGTCAAACACATGGCTTACACGGGTCGACAGGAAATCCTTGTCGTTGCCGGTGTGGCGCAGCAGGAACATGCCCACATCGTCAACCAGATCGGGGTTAGAGCAGATATTGAAATAGAAATAGCTGCCCATACCGCAGCCTGCGTAGACACCGACAGGTCCGGGAATGGTTTCGGGCGGATGGCCCGCCTGCTCCATCGCTTCCCACGCCACCTCAAGAAACTTGCGGTGCTGTGGGTCAAGGATCGCCGCATCTTTGGGCGAAAAACCGAAGAAATCCGCGTCAAAGGTATCAAACCCTTCCAGAAGGGCAGCGGCCGGTACGTAGTTCTTTTGGGCCAAAGTTTGCGCAGTCTCGCCTGCATCCAGCAGTTCCTGCTCTGACAAGCGGCGGATCGATTCCACCCCTTGCGCGAGGTTAGCCCAGTACGCATCCACCCCGGCAGCACCGGGGACGTTGACGGAAAGGCCAACAATTGCAATGTCTTCACCCCGCTGAGGGTGCTTTTCCGAAGTCGTCATCTGTACCAACTCATCCCGTCTCAAGTGGGTCATCAAACGCCGCCCAATGCCCTTCATATGGGCTACCGAAGCCGTTTACGTGTTAATTCAGGCATTTTTATGCCATTTAGAACCTTCTGCGCTGGGTTTGAGGCCATGTGTTGCAGCAGGCCAGTTCGATGCCGTGAATATCACAACAATCAAGCCGCTTCACGGGGAGTTTCCCGGGATTGGAAACAATACTACGACCGATTTGACTTTGAACGGATGTATGGAGCGCCAGACGATCTACAAGTTCAAAAGATGGTGCGTTTCCCTTGCGGCAGCGCCGCATCGGATATCGCGGCACCCTGCAACTCAAAACGCGGTCTTTTGGCGGGACGCGGCATCCGCTTTTCCGCGTGTCCGAGGATTGCGCCAGCGGTCAGCCATGTCCACGGGGTCAATGTAGCGTTCAATAACATGTCGATCATCGTTACGCCCAGAATAAGGCAGAGCGGCGCAACATAGGGCGACAGCGCAGGCCCCTGCCGCAATGACCACCACATCAGGACAAGCGGCAAGGCCAACAGCCCGAATTCGCAGATATAGCCCAGCCACCCGAATGTGCCGAAAATGATAATCCAGCGGCCATCCGGGATCGTCATAATCTCACCGGTTTCCGGATTGCGGATCAAGCTGCGACCCCAACCGCCCCAGCCAAATGCCGGTTTTTCTGCAGCACGGGCAAGGAGTTGCTCTTCGTTGTTGAAGCGGTAGGCGAGACTTTCTGCACGCTCGACACTGATCGCTTCTGCTTGGGCGAGGATCGCGTCCAGTGGCACAAGCTGGAAGGTGCGCAGCATCGGATAGGCCACCGCGATGAATGCAAAAGCTGCCGCCAGCCGGATCTGCCATTTGGGCGGGGCGAACAAGACAAGCGGTGTCAGCGCAAGCCCGTAGGCCAAAGACGCAAAACTTTTGCACAGCACCAGCATCATCGCCAGATAGCCAGCCAACATCAGCACCTTCCAGCGGTCAACCGGTGCTGTCGCACGGGTCAATGCCGCCGCCGACATCAGGGCCGCGCAGACAAGCAGCGCAAGCCACAGGCCGTGAGGCAAAAAGACAATGGGCCTATAGCCCCCTGCCCGAATGGTCTGCTCGAAGGAATGCTGGAAAAAGCCGTAAATCCAGACGTTCATCTGCGGGCTCAGACGAATTTCGATGAGCGAAGGCACTGAATAGACCAGTCCGCCAACCATCAAGGCCAACAGGATTTCACGCAACCCTTCGTCACTGGACAGAAACTGCCGCGCCAGCACAAACGGCACGATTGTCAGAACCTGAGAGATCAGAACCGAGCCGATGTCGCGCACCGACTGGCCGGGCAACCGGTCGACCACGAACAGGATCGGATCGGCATTGCGAAGCACTTCGAATATGATCGGGTCCCTGTTGGTAAGCACGGTCGGAATGGCCGAAAGGATCAGCCCCGCCCCAAGAAAAAGCGCCAGGCGCGACTGCGGGATCAGCTGCACCTTTTGTTTGAGCGCAAACATCATAATCAAAAGGACTGAAAGATTCGGGATGGTTACTTTGTCCATCCCTGGCACCAGCGGCAAATTGAACTCTGTCAGCGGCGGCAGAAACAGATATCCCCCAAGAATGGACCAGATCAAAGCCCGCTCCACCTTCTGTGTGCGAAACAGCACGAGGCAGACAAACGGCCAGATGGCCAGCATCAGGTATGCAAGTCCGTTTCCCATGTATGTCTTGTCGCCTGCCCTGCCGTTGATTTGAACTGGCGGACAAACTAGCACTTGGCGCGGTGCTTGTCATCCCGCTAGACTGCACGCTCAGTCACAAACGATCTGGGCAATATTGGATCAAGAATTTGATTTTAATGAGTAATTCATGCGACACAGTGCGCGACTGCCGCCTATCGGCAACAGGTCGGGTGGATGTGGACAAGTGAAATTTGGCAGTATTGCGCATGAGGTCGAGGTTAATGTGCCGACACGTAGGGCATTGTTTCAGGCGGTCCGCCAGCGCTTTGAAAATCGTACGGGCTTTGCCCTTGCCACGCTCAATCTGGATCATCTGACCAAACTGCCGCATGACCCTGACTTTCTGAGCGCTTACCGCGCGCATGATTTGGTGGTGGCGGATGGGCGACCTGTGGTCTGGATGTCCCGTCTTGCAGGCAAACCGGTCGCGCTGATGCCCGGCTCTGATCTGATTATCCCCCTTTGCAAAGTCTGCGCGGAAATGGACGCACCGATTGCGCTGGTCGGAAGCTCTGACGCGGCATTGAAGGGCGCAGCCGATGCATTGACCCGGACCGTACCCGGTCTTCAGGTCGCCTACACCCATTCTCCGCGTTACGGGTTCGACCCTGCGGGCAATGAGGCCAAGGAGATTTTTCAGGCTCTTGCGGCCTCTGGCGCGGGGTTATGCTTTGTTGCTTTGGGTGCACCAAAGCAGGAGATTTTTGCCGCGCAGGGTCGCAAGCACGCGCCTGACGTCGGCTTTGCGTCTATTGGCGCGGGTCTGGACTTCCTTTCTGGTCATCAGGTACGCGCCCCGAAAATCATGCGCGCGCTTGCGCTGGAATGGCTGTGGCGTGCGTTGCAAAGTCCAACCCGGATGATACCGCGCTATGCCAAATGTTTTGCTATTCTGCCCTCATTGATCGCGCAGTCGCTGCGACAGAGGTAGCGCGTCGCGTTGATATTTATTTGTATTCAATAATGCGGGTGGAGCCGCCACGCAGGCGCGTGATGTAGAATTTCAGCGCCCCGTAACTTTCCGCGAACTTTGCGATGGTCGTGAAGAACGCCCAAGCCAGCCCCACGCGGCGGGTCAAGCGCCAGACCTGTAGCGGATAAACCAAGAAAAGAGCGAAGGCCCAAGGTCCGAAAAGAAATGCCAGCAGCAGAATTCCCAGTGGCATCACCGCGCCCCAGAGCAATGCGCGGCGGGTTTCGACCACCCAGTGCCGCTCTGGCGCGGAGCCGTGAAGTGCGGCACCTTCCGCAAAGGCGTGACCCGCCCGTACCGACCGCCGCCACCACTGCGCAAAGCGCGTGATCGCCGCATCGTGCCATGTCATCTCGGCGTCCAGCCGCCAGACTTGCCATCCGCGTTGTCGCAACCGCACACACATCTCCGGCTCTTCACCGGCTATCAGGTCATCGCGGTATCCACCAACCTCGCGCAAGGCCGTCACACGCATCAACGCATCACCACCACAGGCTTTGGTCTGCCCGATAGGGGTATCCCATTCCGCATCAATCAATGCATTGTAGATTGAGGCCGAAGGTGCCCGCTCTCTCCGCCGGCCACAGACAACTGCAACCTTGGCGTTGTCGTGTAGAAAAGCATGGGCCGCTTCGATCCAGCCTTCGCGCAGCACACAGTCACCATCGAGCAGCTGGACATACTCGGTTTCTGCGTCTAGCTCTGCCAGCCCTGCGTTGCGGGCACGCGCCGCAGTAAAGGGTTGTGCCATATCTAGTTCGACGACCTCGGCACCTGCATTGCGGGCAGCCGCGACCGACCCGTCAGTTGACCCTGAATCGACATATATGATTTGCGCGACCTTGCCCTTTAACGCCGCCAAACATTCCATCAGCCGATCACCTTCGTTGCGCCCGATCACAACAGCAGCGATACTCATGCCTCATACTCTTTGATGAAGGCTGAAAACCGAGCCGAGCCGACCAGAAATCCGGCGCGGATCAGCAGGTCAACGCGGTTCCAGCGCCGCGCATCAAGAGAGAAAAGCGACACATCGGGTTGGTCAGAGAGCACCGCAGCACGCGCCGCGTCTTCGCCATGCGCCAGATCGCCGGACAAAAGAGATGCCGCATCCCGTGCGATAGCATCGCCTGCGAATTTGTAGTGTTTGATCACGCCTGTCACATCGCCACAGACAACTCCCATCGACAGATGCGGATGCGGGGCCGGAGTGACGCCTTCACCGTTGAAGATCAACGGGTGTTTGGTCAGGCAGCAGTTTTCGCCAAAGACCTTCCCGCGGACCCCTCCGAACATGAACTGTATCCGATCATCGGACACCGTGTTGTTCCGCAAAAGATCGCTGAACTCGATCTCGGGGCTGTGATACGCAAACCGCCGCAGGGTCGAGATGTCAAAGTAGGAAAAGGCATCAAGCGCGTGTGCATAGCTGTAATTGCTCACCGCATTGAGCGGGGCTTTTGGAAACATTTCAAGCATTTGCGCAACCATCGCAGTCGCGCCTTGCGCTTCAAGATAACGGGTCAGCCCATTGATCCCGATCTGTTTGCGGCCCTCGAAATCAAACATCTCGTCCATGTCGATATAGAGACACCATCGGTTTCGGCCGTACCTCTGGGCAGGGTGCGCGCGGATCAGATCCTCGTATTCAGCCAAGGGAAGCGGAGATTGGTCAAGGATTGTGTCAGGCTCTGCCATGATCCGTGCTATCGTGTCATCGGTTGAACCGTTGTCGATAAAGGCAAAGTGTTTCACGCCAAGTGCGCGATAATACGCCAGAAATTCGTCCAGATAATAGGACCCGTTGCGCACGAGTACGATGGCCAGCACCTCGTGCTCACGAATATCGGGGGCCACCGGTCCATGCAGATGCCGCACCGAGCGTTCGAAACGTGCAACGCGGGCGCGCTCGGCTGTGCGCTGCCACAAACGGCGCAGAATATGGACGGGGCTTTTCATGAGGGCGCAATACGGCAGATTAGTCCTGCGGTCTACTATTCAGCGCCTGCGCGGCGCTCTTTCCAGCGTAGATATGCATTGGCACCCCATGTGGCAAAGGGCTGTGGCGGCAGGGGTTTTGGTTGCGCTTCTTGTTCGAAATGATCGCGAATGGCCGAAGGATGCCCCATCACCGCTTCGGCCGCCGCGATCCCCGTCAGAGTGCCGCGTGCAGTGCCCAAGCCGTTTTGCACGCAAGCGCTAAACACGCCCTGCTCGATTTCGCGGGCGACGGACACACCGTTGAGCGTTAGGCACAAATGCCCTGCCCAAGCCTGTGCCATCTCCATGCCTGCCAGGTTAGGGAAGCGGTCTGCAAACTTTTTCATCTGCACTGCCTTGGCGCGACTAAGATCCTTTGGACGCGCCGACATGTCTGGGCGTACCACAGCGCAGGTACGCGTGATGATCCGGTTGCCACCCTGCGCGGTATCAATCCGCCGCATCGTGGTGCCCATTGGATCGGCAGGCGTGATGCCCCAGCGGGGCGCCCCGCCAAGGGCTGCAATTTCCTCTGATGACAATTCCGGCGTTATCGATGCAAATAGAAAAAGCTGGATCAATCTGGCCTTTGCTATCCCAAAGCTTTCCAGATGCCCGTTCGCCGCGACTATGATGTGACCCGACCGAACGTCGCCTTGTGCCGTGCGGACGCGCCAACCGCTGCCTGACTTCTCAAAACCGCGCACTGCACAGTGTTCGACGACCTGCACGCCAGCTTGACGCAGACCGGCGGCGAGCCCCTGCACGTAGCCTGCGGGTTGCAGCATCAGAGTTCCGGGCGTGTAGAGCCCTGACCGGTAATAACTACTGCCTGTCAGCTCGCACATGGCATGAGCGTCCAACATCTCGGATGGTTCGCCCAGTGACGCCAGATGCCGCGCATAGCTTTGATTATGTGCGTCGCCCGCCTCGGTCGCCGCTCCGTTCACTTTGCCCACAAGATCAGCATAGGCGGGATTGATCCGGTATTCGGCCACAGCGCCTTTGGCAAAGGCAATTGCCTGCCGGTTTAGTGTCGTCAGCGCCTTGTCATCGCCGCCGCCTGCATAATCATCCGATGCCAGATCGTGTGGCAGATCGATCATAAAGCCTGAGTTGCGGCCCGCGCTCCCCTCGCCCACGCGCAAGGCATCAAGCACCGTGACGCGCAAACTCGTGTCCAACTGAACCAATCGCCGTGCCGCAGACAAACCGGCAAAACCAGCGCCGATAATTGTGACGTCGGCTTTGTGCCCCTCCGTTAGCGGCTGAGCGGCCGGATAGTCACCCAGCAGTTCCGCCCATGCTGCAGGACTGTCAAAGCGCGGTATCCGTTTGGCGCTGTACATCATACACCTTTGCGGATCACGACACGGCCTCTTCCGCATCATCAGCAAGGTCGATCCATATGGTTTTGATCTGCGTGTACTGATCGTGTGCAAGGATCGAATTATCCCTGCCGCCAAAACCGGACTGTTTGTATCCGCCAAACGGTGTAGCAATGTCGCCTTCGCCATAGCTGTTGACCGTGACCGTGCCAGCCCGAAGCATCCGTGCGCCGCGAATGGCGCGTTTGGCGTTGGCGGTAAAGAGCGAGGCACACAGGCCGTAATCCGTGTCGTTTGCCACTGCGATAGCCTCGTCAAACGAAGAAACCTCAATCACCGTCAGGACAGGGCCAAAAATCTCGTCCCGCGCAAGCGTATGCTTGTTGTCGGCGACTTCGAGCACTGTCGCTTCGACAAAGACACCGTCCCTTGTGCCGCCCCCGAGTACTGCATCAGGCGCGTCTTTCAAATATCCGGAGACCTTGTCGAAATGCGCTTTCGACACCATCGCACCCAAGCGTGTTTCCGGATCAAGCGGGTCGCCCAAAGGCCATTCGCGCGCATGCGCTTCGATCCGCTGCATCACCTCTGCCTTCACAGTCTTATGCACAATTAGCCGGCTGATCGCGGAGCAATTCTCGCCCATGTTCCAGAACGCGCCGTTCACGATGTGCGCGGCGACACGGTCAAGATTTTCCGCGTCGTCCATCACCACGCAGGGGTTTTTGCCGCCCATCTCAAGCACTACTTCCTTGGCATTGCTTTCGGCGGCATAGCCCAGAAACCTTTTGCCAGTCACGGTTGATCCCGTGAAGCTGACCATGTCGATATCCATATGCCGGCCGATGGGCTCGCCCACCTCCTCACCACTGCCCGGCAGCACATTCAATACGCCGCGCGGTACACCGGCTTCGTAAGCAAGCTCTGCCACACGCAAAGCCGTCAGCGAGGTTTCTTCAGCCGGTTTCACGATCACAGAACAGCCCGCCGCCAGCGCAGGCCCGATTTTCCACGCCAGCATCAGCAACGGAAAATTCCACGGCAGTACCAGACCAACGACACCGATGGGTTCACGTACCACCATGGCGATATGATCGTCGGAAGACGGCGCCATAGAATCGTACATTTTATCAATCGCTTCGGCGTGCCATTTGATGCAATGGATTGTCTCTGGCACATCGACCGTCTCACAATCAAATATCGTCTTGCCACTGTCGAGGCTTTCCATCACCGCCAACTCGCGTGAATTGCGGGTCAGCAGCTTCGCAAAGCGGATCAACACGTCCTTGCGATCTGAAGGATGCATCCGCGACCAACGACCGTCTTCAAATGCTTCACGCGATTTGGCCACGGCAAAGTCCACGTCCTGTGGCCCGCAGGCGGCGACGTTGGTCAACGTTTCGCCCGTGGCGGGGTTTACTGTCGCAAACGTTTTGCCGGACGCTGCCGGGCGGTATCCACCGTCAACAAACGCGTTGGTCGCGAACGTCATATCAGCAGCAAGGGCGGCGTATTCTTCTTTCGTCAGCAGATCCATAATCCTAGCCCTTCACGATGTCGTCGATGGTGATTTTCAGTACGCGAATAACCTGTTCAAGGTTGCGTTTGTCGTCTTTGTTCAGTGGCTTGAGCGGTGGCATCATGCCGCCTGCATCGACGCCCGCCATAGTGGTGCCATGCTTGACGCATTGGACGAACTTGCCGCCCTGTTCCAGCACGCGCATCAGGGGCATCATCGCCGACATGATGCGGCGGCCTTTGTCAAAGTCCCCCTCCACCGCGCAGGCCTGATAGAGCGCGACATGCTCACGCGGCAGAAAGTTGGAGCCAGCGCAGACCCACGACCGCGCGCCCCAAGCAAAGAACTCCAACGCCTGATCGTCCATACCGCAAGACATCTGTATATGCGGATAATCCCGCGCCAGCAGATGCACACGGTTGATGTCGCCCGAGCTTTCCTTGATCGCGCAGATATTGCGGCTTCGCCCTACACGGTCCAGAAATTCTTCGCCCATGTTTACGCCCATGCGGCCGGGGTAATTATAAAGCATCACTGGCAAATCCGCCGCGCGATCAATCGCGAGCGCGTTCAGCGCGTTTTCTTGCTCCGTGGGGACCGCATAGGGCGGTGTACCCAGAAGGATTGCATCGGCACCCATCTCTTTCGCACCTGATGCCAGTGCGATGGAATCGGGCGTGCGCATGGTGCCTGTGCCGACGATCAGCGGCAGCCGCCCATTCAGGCGCTCGTGTGTGAAACGTGCCAGTGACAAACGTTCTTCTACACTTTGGGCATAGTTCTCGCCGGTCGACCCGCCTGAGATGATGCCGTGCACGCCCGCATCAACCAGATGTTCGACCTGATCGGCAAGCGCGTCGAGGTTAAAACTGCCATCAGGTGCCAGCGGTGTGACGATGGGCGTGTAAATGCCCTCAAATTTGAAGATCGGGGTCATAGGGTCCTCATGCGGGCATCGCCAGCCCAAGAGGAAGATCCAACCCCTTCGGCGTGACAAAAAGTTCAATGTTATTGCGTGACAGGTTCCAGTGCTGAACCGCGAGATCGCCAGCGGCCTCGGCATCCCCAGCCTCAATCGCGGCGATAATCGCATCGTGCTGTTGGCTGGCTGTATCAAGGTTTTGCGTGTTTTGCTGATCCCGCGGATGAAAGAACGTCATCGAAATGCGGGCGTGGTCAATCAGCAGCCGCTGAAAGCTCGGCATCAGATAGGTGTTGCCCGCCATGTCGCCGGTGATCTCGTGAAAACGATTATTGGCTAAAGCACGGGCCGCGATATCGCCGCCCCGCAAAGCGGTCTTGAACGTCAGTTGGGCGGATTTCAGCACCTCGATCTGGGTGGGCGTGGCGTTGTGCGCTGCAAGTCGGAGGATCGCCCCATAGATCATTGGTGCGGCCATAAAGAAGTCATGCAAGCTGCGATGGGTCATCTCGGTCACGCGCGCGCCGCGATTTTCGCGGATCTCGACGTAGCCCTCGCCCGCAAGTTGGCGCAAGACATCCCGCAATGGTGTACGCGACAGCTCCCACTGCTCTGACAGGGACGCCTCATCCAGATCAGCCCCCGGTGCCAATGCCTGTGTCAGGATCGCGTGTCGCAGATGCTTCAGCAGCTCCGCTTTGATCGTTTTGCCAGCTGTCGCCACATCACCCTCATTTGAAAAGGAAACCTTTCAAACGAATAGCTGATTCTATACAATATGTATACAATATAGTCTTGATGATTTCTCAGGGATGGCGTCTGTCATTTTGTGCGGGCGCGCTGACGGCGTTGGCCGCTTCTCGCAACTCCGGATGGTAGAGTGTCTGCTTGGCGCGACCCGCGTTCTTGGAGGCGTAAAGTGCTACATCCGCATCTGCCAACAGATCTTCCATTGTCGCGGTCTCGCCCGGCTGGATCCAGACAGTGCCGATGCTGGCAGATATGCGGCAATCGGTGCCTTGAAAGGGCATGGGTTCTTCCAGCCGCTGTATGATCCGGTTACCCACTCGGCGCAGCACTTCGTCGCTGGAAACTTCCGGCAGAACCACGGTGAATTCGTCGCCACCCACACGCGCGACAAGGTCAAGGCCACGGGTTTCATCCACCATAATCCGGGCGACATTCTGCAACACATGATCGCCAGCGGCATGGCCCAGCGTGTCATTGACCGCTTTGAAGTAGTCCAGATCA
Organism: Sulfitobacter noctilucicola; assembly: GCF_000622385.1. Taxonomy (NCBI): domain Bacteria; kingdom Pseudomonadati; phylum Pseudomonadota; class Alphaproteobacteria; order Rhodobacterales; family Roseobacteraceae; genus Sulfitobacter; species Sulfitobacter noctilucicola. The sequence continues at coordinate 2,607,499 of NZ_JASD01000008.1, read as the reverse complement.
ATCTGCATCACCGCAAAAGATGCATGTCTTTCTAGCAACCGTGTAAGCACCGTATCCAAGGCCCGTCGGTTCTTTAATCCGGTCAGAGTGTCAGTATATGCCTGCTCTTCGGCGGCGATCTTGGCCCCCTGCAGACGGGTATTGAGCCGGTAAGAAGCATCCATAGCGGCGGTCTTCGCCTCCACCAGATAGAGCATTTCGATAGCAAGATCAGTCGCGGCGAAATCAGCGTTCGTCAAAGCGAAATCGCGCACACCATCAAGGATCGAAATTCCGAAGCTCAGGTTCACAATCACGCGGTCCTGTGTACGGTCCATAGGAAGCATGATGCCTTTGAGCGATGTGTGTGGTGCATCGCGCAGTTTCAAGCGAAGCTTGGTCTGATCAATGCCTTGCAGGTCTGTCTGGGATGAGAGGCTGCGGGGAAATTTAATATCAAAAACATCCAGCAGGTCACGCCCGACCAGCTGTGCGGCATCGCGCATCTTGTGCAGTGTTGGCCCCGCGTGCAGGATTTTGCCCGCCCTGTCTAGGATCAGGTGCATGGGGCAAAGTACGTCTAAGGCGCTGGTGTCCAACACTGCACTCATCCGACGCACGCACCCAACTCAAAGCTGCGTCCTTCGGCAAAATCGTTCTGGACCAGTGTGACAGACACCCGTTCCCGCCCGCTGAGGCTGCCCGAAAACTGCAGAACGGCCAAGGCGCCGTAATCATCCGCCATCACCCGCAAAACGCCCATCATTACATGGGCATATCCGGCAATGTCCGCCTCACAGATTAGATCGAAATGGTCAGCGGAGGTACTGTGCAGCTCAAGCTTGGGGAGGCGCAGGTCAGGCAAGGCCAACCGTACACGTTCATGCAGATCGTCCAACGAATGTAGGAAATCGACAAAGTCCTCTCCGCCAAAACGTAAGAGCCTGCGCACAGCTTCGAAGCCGGGGTGCGACACAAGAAAGGTCCCGATGTCCTCCATGATGTCCGCGCGTTTCTGACCCAACACTTGCGCGGCAGTATCAAGCACAAGCGGCGTATAGCTGTCCTTGTACAAAAGCATTGCTTCAAATTCGGTAAAATCAAGCTCGGCCGCATGCGCGACAGCCTCCCATTTGGACGCGCCATAGGTGTGGCTGATGAACATTTGTATGCTGCGATTTATCAGCCCATGCATGGCCAAATCTCCCGATTACCCCGCAGGGAAGCTAGCGCTCAGGAGTTAAAATTTCTGCAATAGATTAAATTGAAGGCATAACCGTCAGAAGTCTGTCGGCGCACCCCCTTCTGACTTTCGGCGTGCAACAAAATCTGCCAGTTCCTCGCGGATGGCGGCATCCATCGCCGGCGCCTCAAAACTGGTGATGATCTCTTTGAACATGTGATGCGCCCGCTCGGGCGTCCAAATGCCGCCCGCGACCTCCCAGCCTTCATAGTTGCGCCAGTCCGACAGGAAAGGCTGGTAAAAGGCCGTCGTATACCGGTCCTGTGTATGCTGGATGCCAAAGAAGTGGCCCGCATTGCCTACCGATTTGATCGCATCAAGCGCAATTTCATCTGGTCCTGTAGCGCAGATTTCCGGCTCCATATAGCGCTGGATCTGCTGTAACACTTCGCAATCCATGATGAATTTCTCCGGCGACGCAATCAATCCGCCCTCCAGCCACCCTGCCGCGTGGTACACCATGTTTGTTCCCGATTGTACCGCCGCCCAAAGCGAGTTGGAGGTTTCCCACATCGCTTGCCCGTCCGGCACGTTGGCCGCACAAACACCGGAAGACCGCAGCGGCAAACCATAAAACCGCGCCATCTGACCGGTCATCTGTGTCGCACGCATGTATTCCGGTGTTCCGAATGCGGGCGCTCCCGATTTCATGTCCACGTTGGAGGTAAAGGTCCCGATCGCTACTGGACAGCCTGGACGGATAATCTGCGCCAACACCACAGCACAAAGCGCTTCTGCAAGTGATTGCGCGACAGCCCCCGCCATTGTCACCGGAGCCATTGCACCCGCCAGTGTGAACGGCGTGACCACCAAGCCCTGCCCGCGCCGCGCCAATCGCATCCAGCCATCCATCATCGGAAAGTCATGCTTGAGCGGAGATGTCGAGTTGATGTTGGTGTACATACGCGGAGTGGAGTCGAATTCTTCGTGGCTCAATCCGCCTGCGATCCGCACCATCTCCATCACATCCTCGACCCGCTCCGCGCCCAAGGAATAAGCGTGCATTGCCTTATCGGTCAGCGTCAGCTTGTCATAGAGCACATCAAGGTGGCGGACAGAGGCGTGGATATCGACAGGCTCCACCGGGTAGCCGCCCGCGAAATGGATGCAGTTAAAATACTGTGTAAGCTTCAAAAGGTTCTGACACATCTCCCGTGTGCCCGGGACCTTTTTGCCAATCGCCATATCCCAGTAGTTCGGTGGAGAGGACACATTGCCGAACAACAGGTTCTTACCACCGATTGTAATCTTGCGATCGGGATTGCGGGGCGTGATGGTGAACTCGGATGGGGCTTTGCCGACCCATTCCATCACGAAATCGCGGCCCATCCGCACGTTCTCGCCATTGATTGTGCAGCCTGCTTTGCGCAAAATCTCAAGCGCCTCGGGGTTAAGGAATTCGATTCCGATCTCTTCGAGAATCCGCATGGCACCATCATGAATGGCTTCGACGCCTTCAGGCCCAAGCGGTTCCACGGGCCGGTCAATGTTAACCGGCGGCTGCCACGGCATTTGCTCGATCACAGCGGTGCCGCGCCGTCCTTTGGCTCCGGCACGACCGCCGCCGCGAGTTCTGCGCTTGGGAATATCTTGTGCCATCGGAGTCTCCTGTAACCGGATAGCGTCAGAAGGCCTCAAGGTGATGCGAACAGCCTGCCCGTTCACGACGACATCTGTCGTTTTTGTCCAATGCCCTAGGTTTTACGCCCGGTGCCAGTAGCAAGCCATTCCGGCAGCTCGCCGATATCACGCAGCACGACATCCGCAAACGGGCGCAGATCATCCGCATCGGCAAGGCCCGTCAGCACAGCGACGCACCCCATGCCCGCGGCCCTGCCCGCCCGCAAGTCATGCGTGCTGTCGCCGACCATGATGACCTCCGACGCAGCCAGACCTGTTTGAGCGGCAAATGCCAGAAGCTGACCGGGTGCAGGTTTACCGCCATGACCGGAATCGTACCCCGCGATAAAATCGAAAAAGGACGTGATACCCGCCTGATCAAGATGGGCACGAGCCGGTTGTTCGGCATCATTGGTGGCTACGCCAAGCTGGAGCCCCCGTCCGCGCAGGGTTTCCAAAAGCGGTGCAAGTGGTACGGCTTCGCGCTGCGGTGCGTTCTCTGCTTCTTCATTCAAAACCGCTTCGAGGTCTTCGTGGGTTAAATGCGCGAAATATGGATGCAACGCTTTTGTAACTTCTTCAGGGGTTCCCGCGATCACGACACTGTCACGTGCAAACCGTTCTTCGGTAAGATCGAAGCCAATGGCCCTACCAATCTCGGCAGCCTTTACTTGGTCCCCTTCGCACAGCCGTAAAAGAAAGGACTTTGCCCAGACTTCCCACGTGGCGGCAAAGTCGAAGAGTGTGCCGTCTTTATCGAAGATAACGCCTTTGATCGTGCTCATTGGGCTTAGGTCCAATTCATTTGTTCGCCACCGGGCAAGGCAGCACGGGCTTCCATAAGACGCTCGTAAGGCAATGATGCATCATCACAAAACCGGATCACCCACGCATCATCCATCATCAGAAAATCCAGCACCGCCCCAAGAAAGACCGGATCACCTGCGCGGCTGCGCAGATCGTCCTGAGAAGCCCCCGTTGCATTCATGAAAACGGGCAACAGGTCTTCGTTTCCGACCAGCCATCCGAGGGCCTGCAATCCTAAGGTTTCGGCACTCTCTCGCGCATAGGTCATGGATTCTGTCCCCTTTTTATTCATGCTGGAAACGCTTTATTAACCAATAGGCCCAAAAACTGCGTCATGAAATGTGAATATCTTGATACGGCAGGAGGGTGAGCACATGCAGGGTAAAATCCTCGTTGTAGACGCTATTGCGACAAACCGCATTCTGCTCAAGGTCAAACTTAAGAAGGCCTATTATGATGTAATTCAGGCGGCCTCAATGGAGGAGGCGCTTGACCTGGTGCAGAGCGAACTGCCCGACCTCGTGATCTGCGCGCTTTCGCTGCCGGATGGCGGTGCGACCGAACTTTGTCAGAAACTGAGCCTCGGCTCCCCGATCGGACATGTACCGGTGATCGCAATCGGCTGTCAGGTCGGGCCAGAGGGACGGATGGCGACGTTAGAGGCTGGCGTTCATGATGTACTGCGTCAGCCGGTGGACGAAACGCTGTTGATGGGGCGCGTGCGCAGCCTTATCCGCGCGCATAATGCTACTGCTGAATGGCAAATGCGTGATGATACCTGCCGTGCTCTAGGCCTTGCGGAAGCAGCCAGCGGGTTCGAGGAACAAGGGCACTGTGTGCTGGTGAACGACGACCGTTGCGTCTTGCAGAAATACGCCACTCAGATGCGGCCGATGACACGTGCCAAGCTGACACTCACCTGCGCTGCTGCACTGATGCGGGAGGTCGTCCTTGAAAAAGTGCCGGAAGTTTTCGTACTTATTTTGCCGCAAGATCATAACGCCGCGATGGAAGACTTGCGCCTCATCTCTGCCCTGCGGGCAAATGCGCGCGCACGACACACGGGCATTATTGTTCTGCAACGCAATGTGAACCCGGAACTGGGGGCACATGCCCTGGATCTGGGCGCGGATGATCTCATGACGGACGGATTTGACGCGGCTGAACTTGCGCTGCGCATCAAATCGGTATTGCGGCGCAAGCGTATGGGGGATCAGTTGCGTGCAACAGTGCGCACCGGCTTGCAGGCCGCTGTGTTTGACCCGCTTACCGGACTTTATAACCGCCGCTATGCAATGCCGCATCTTGACCGCATCTCAGAGCATGCCTGCACCACCGGGCGGAAATTTGCTGTAATGCTTGGTGATCTGGATCATTTCAAGCAGATCAATGATGCCTATGGACATGCCTCTGGCGACGCTGTTCTGGTAGAGGTGGCACACCGTCTGCGTCAGGCACTTCGCGGAACAGATATGGTTTCACGTATCGGGGGCGAAGAATTCCTGATTATCATGCCCGGCACCGATCTGCCTCAGGCGCAAACTGCAGCAGTGCGCATCTGTGATGATATTTCTGGCGCACCCTTCATCGTTCCGGGAAACGTCCAGCCAATTCATGTGACGATCAGTATCGGCATGACAATCGGCGGTGCCGATGCAGGCATGGGGAAGGATGGCGTGGCAAATAGTCCAAAAGAGACAGGTCACAGCCTCTTGGAAGAAGCCGACAGCGCGTTGTATGCCGCCAAAGGCAGAGGCCGCAATCAGGTCAAATTGAGCCGTCCCGCCGCGTAGAAGTCGCGTTCGTAAAATTCATGACACATTCAAAAGCTGCGCCCGCGCCGCAACAACAACCACCAGTTGCAGGCGGGTCGATTCTCCTCTAACGTTTCGCAATGACCCAAGATCGGCCCCTTCTCGGCATTACTTTGATGCTTGGCTTTTGCCTTCTCGCCCCTTTGGGGGATGCAGTGGCCAAACTGCTCGGAACCAGCGTCGGGATCGCGCAAGTGGTCTTTATCCGGTTCGGTATCCAGGCGCTCTTGCTGCTGCCGCTGGTCTGGTTGAGTGCGCGGAGCTGGCAGATGAGCGGCCGCGTTCTGCGCCTCGCCTTCTTGCGCACCATTCTCCATATCATCGGGATCGCTGCGATGTTCAGTGCGCTCTCCTATCTGCCGCTCGCTGATGCAGTAGCAATTGCATTTGTCATGCCTTTCTTCATGCTCATTCTGGGTAAGTACGTCCTGAAAGAAGAAGTTGGCCCGCGTAGGTTGGCCGCTTGCGTGATCGGTTTCATCGGCACGCTCCTGGTGATCCAGCCCAGCTTTGTCTCTGTCGGTTGGCCGGCGCTACTTCCTGTTTTTGTGGCCCTGAACTTTTCCTTTTTCATGCTGGTCACACGGCAAATCGCAAAAGAAACAGACCCTATCGGACTTCAGGCGGTCAGCGGTGTCATCGCTGTCGCCATCATCCTGCCGCTCCTGATTTTCGGCAGTCTGCTCGAATTCGCACCGCTTGAGGTGACTTTACCTGTCGGCATTCAGTGGACGTATCTGCTGGGTCTCGGGATCATCGGTACGATGGCGCATTTGCTCATGACATGGTCCTTGCGCTATGCGCCATCGGCCACACTTGCCCCGATGCAATATCTTGAAATTCCATTTGCGACCGTGCTGGGCCTGTTGATTTTTCAGGACTTTCCCAATGGGCTTGCCAGCGTTGGTATCGCAATCACCATCGCATCCGGCCTTTATATTATCTTGCGGGAGCGGGCCACCGCGCAGCTGCTGGCGACATCAGCGCCTCAACCAACGCCGGCATAAGCCTGCGCGGCAAAATCAGCAGCATACCAACTTTTTCCATTTCAAGTGTCAAAGGGCCTGCGGCGCGGTTGGACGTACCGATCTTTGTGGTCGGACCTAAACCCAGACCCTCAATAGCCCACTGCAAACCCGCGCTGCGCCCTTGCACGTCTGCAAACGGGAATAGGGATACGGTGTCACCTTCCTGCGTGGGGAGGTTCAAAAATGGCGGAGCAAGGCAGGCAATCTCTTCTTCGCCCAGCAAGATACAGGGCCGCTCCGGCACGGTTGCGAGGACATGCAGGGCCGCCAACTGGTGGTCAAGCCGTGCCCCCAGAAACCCCACACCAATCACAAGCGGTGCATCTATACGGGTAAGCGCCTTTTCGAAATCCGTGCTTTCCTGCTCTATGATCCGGTGCTGCCGCGCCGCAGGGATCTTGGCGAGGGTATCGGCCGAAACAGAATCGAAATCGCCAATTAGTGCAGTCACATCGACGCCCGCGCGCACAGCAAGCTCTGCGCCGCCATCAGCCGCGACACAGAGCGGCGCAAGTGTTAAAGCTTTGTGCAGGTCTTCCGGCGTAGCCTGACCTCCACCCACCAGCGTGACTGGTTCTAAACTGTGAAGAATAGGTCTAAACATTGTCAATTATCGCCATTTTAGGAATCTGGTCACATTCTCGACATGAAATGATACGGTGCGAGGCACAGATTCGGGCCGCTTTGGTCTTGGATATCGTGGTAAACGGTAGCTTGCAAAACCGCAGAGGACGAGCATCCGATGATGAGTAATAATAAAATTCTAACGGTCTCCTACGGCACATTCTCGTGCACACTGGAAGGCTTTGACGATTCATTCGGCACCATGAAAGCCATCGCGGAATATTTCCGTGATCTGGCCGCCGATGACCGCTACTTCGGTGCCGAACCGCCGCAACCGGATGCAGAGATGCTCGCCCGCATTGCGCAAAAGGAAGTGTCGCGCAAGGTGCAGGCCCGAGAGCAGGACGGCAAGATTGTCCTGAGCGCCCTTGAAGACAAGACCGAAACGATTGCACCTTCCGTTACTGCCGCCCCCGCCGCGGCAGCGCTCGCCGCCGGCGCGGTCGCGACCACGGTTGCAGATGTGGCCGTCGAAGCAGCCGAAGCCGAAGCGCCCAAAGAAGAAGCGCCAGAGACTGCTGAATTGGAAGTCGCCACCGCACCTATCGAAATAGGTTTGGCCGGTCTGACTGAAAACGATCTGGTGATTGAGGATGCTCCCGAAGAAGAGGTTATCGAAGAAACGCTGACCAGCGTTGAACCTGAAGCCTTGGATGATGTTGAAGACACGGATGCAAATGTGTCGATTGATGTTTCCGATGTCGACCAAACGGCTGAAGCGAAGCTTGATGACCTGTCCGCGCTTGTTCGCGAAAGCGAAGAAGCCGCTGAAGCGGCAGAACCCGAAACTGACGTGGATGGCGTGATCTCGGTCGAGGCTGTTGAAGACGAAAACGATATCGTTCCGGGCCAACCTGATGCGGATGTCGAAGCGTTCTTTGCAGATAGCCCTTCCGCGGTTGAGCCTGAAGACACCGGTTTCGAAGACACGCAAGACGTGACAGCCGAGCCCCTTTCAGCGGCGGCTAAACCGGCAGAAGAGCTGGACCCGAATTCGATTGCAGCCAAGCTTCAGCGTATCCGCGCTGTTGTTGCCCAGCATGAAGAAGCCGAAGACGATGACGATTACCTTGAAGATGAGCATGCAGAGGCAGCACAGGATAAAGCATCCGATGTGATCGCCGATGCACGTACCGATATCGAGGACGCGCTGGAAGCCGATGATGCGGCAGAAGAAGCCGAATTCAGCTCTGTCGACATTGCAGATGACGAAGGGTCTGAAGCGGCTGGGCCAACTATCTCGGGCGACGACGATGACGTCACCGCGATCCTTGACCGCCTCGCGGCAGATACTGAAGCTCCGGCCCCCCCTTCGGTTGAGGCGCCGAGCGCTGAACTTACTGCAAAGGAGCCTACTTCAGCCGATGAGCCGAGTGTAGAAGACAGCATCAGCAATCTTTTCGATGAAAACGTAGAGACACTTGATGCGGCCCCCGAAGCGGCACCAGTGCCCTTGCGTAAAACCCCACGTGTGACCGTCAGAACTGTGTCACATGCGCCGACCTCAACGCCTAAGGCCGAAGAAGACAGCGCCCAGCCAGAAGAGAAGCCCGCACCACGCGCCCGTGTTATCAAGGTAAAGCGTGCCGACCTTGAAGCGGCAATCGAAAAGGGTGATCTGGAAGAGTACGGCGATGAGGACGACACAGCACAAGCTGATGCGCCGAAGGCCGACACACCTCGTGGTCTGAACGATATCGCTCCTGCCCGCAACAAGGCGCAGACAGCGCTGTCCCCAGAGGACGAAGCGGAGCTGGCACGCGAATTAGCTGAGTTGGAAGAAGATATCTCGGCTGGTGTGGAAGAAGACCACGACGCAGACGATCAACCAACCGCGGAAAAAACACCGGTTCGCGCCCGCTCAGCCTTGCGCCGGGCACTGCCTTCAATCGATGAAAACGCAGACGTGGATGTAAATCGTCTGCTGGCCGAAACCGATCACCAGATGGATGAACCGGAAAGCGCCACGCGCCGTGATGCCTTTGCCCATCTGCGTGCTGCCGTCGCTGCCAAGAAAGCAGACGTCGCGGCAGGCGATTCCTCGGATGGTAAGGATACAGATGGTGCCTACCGCGAAGACCTTGCCGAAGTGGTGCGCCCGCGCCGCCCGATCAGCAGAGCAGCACGCACAGAGCGCCCATCAGAAGACCGCCCCGCACCGCTGAAACTGGTTGCCGAACAACGTGTCGACGCAGACAAGCCACGCACAGCAGGCCCCGTCCGCCCCCGCCGCGTTTCGGCCCAGACCGAAACCGCGCCGCAATCCGCCGATGGAGAGAGCTTTGCCGACTTTGCCGCGGAAATGGGTGCTGCGACACTGCCCCAACTACTGGAAGCCGCTGCCGCCTATATGTCGTTTGTCGAAGGTCGGGAGCAATTCTCACGCCCGCAGCTGATGACCAAAGTGCGTCAGGCCGGTGTGGAAGACGGGTTCAGCCGAGAAGACGGTTTGCGGTCCTTTGGACAATTACTGCGCGCAGGCAAAATCGAAAAGATCAAAGGTGGACGCTTCACCGTGTCGGATGACATCGGCTACCGTCCGGACCATCGCGCCGCGGGTTAAGTCCACGAATATGAAAAACGAAACGGGCGGCCCCACATGGGGTCGCCCGTTTCGCTTGGGATTTCTCGTATTGAGGATCGGAAGTCGGGGCATTCTTTCAAAGATCAGAAAGACGTTTCTCGCAACTCAGTCCTAACACTTCATCAGTCCTTGGCGTCCGGATCCGCTTGCCCCACCCCTTTAAAGATCGTGCGCAAAGGTATCGCCCAAAGCACGCCAAGCCCCACATAGATCAGTAACTCGACCAGAATGGAGGGACGATCAAAAAGCGTCACGACATTCAGCGCGACCACAATGTAGATAGGCAAGGCGATCAACAAAATCACCAGTGACCACCGTCTGCGTGCCTTATAGCTCAATGCCATGTCTGCTCCGTCCTTAGTCAGCGAAAGGATCCGTCACCAGAATGGTGTCCTCCCGCTCGGGTGAGGTGGAAAGTAGGGCCACGGGACAATCAATCAACTCTTCAACGCGGCGCACGTATTTGATCGCCTCTGCGGGCAGATCAGCCCAAGACCGCGCACCCTCTGTCGATTGGGACCAGCCCGGCATTTCCTCATAAATCGGTTTGCATCGCGCTTGCTGATCGGCGGCAGTGGGCAGGTATTCCAACCGCTCCCCGTCCAGTTCATAGCCGGTGCAGATTTTCAGCGTCTCGAAACCGTCCAGAACATCCAGTTTGGTGAAGGCAATGCCGTTCACACCAGACGTCGCGCAAGTCTGGCGCACGAGGACGGCGTCGAACCAGCCACAGCGGCGTTTTCGGCCGGTAACCGTGCCGAATTCATGCCCCCGCTCGCCCAGCCGCTGACCGTCTGCATCGTTCAGCTCTGCCGGAAACGGGCCTTCACCTACACGGGTGGTATAGGCTTTGACGATACCCAACACAAAATCGATGGAGCCGGGACCGATACCCGTGCCTGTTGCCGCCTGCCCTGCAATGACGTTGGAGGAAGTCACGAAAGGATACGTCCCGAAGTCGATGTCCAAAAGAGCGCCCTGCGCCCCTTCGAAAAGGATTCGCTTGCCCGCCTTGCGCTTCTCGTTCAGCACTTTCCAAACGGGTGCCGCATACTCCAGCACGCTTGGCGCTATCTCGCGCAGTTGCGCCAGCAGCGCGTCGCGGTCGACGGGTTCAAGGCCAAGGCCACGGCGCAGCGCATCATGGTGCACCAGTGCGCGATCAACCCGTAGCTCAAGCGTCGCTTCATCAGCAAGATCAGCAACCCTCACAGAACGACGACCAACTTTATCTTCGTAGGCAGGGCCGATGCCGCGTCCTGTTGTACCGATCTTGGCAACAGAATTCTGCGCCTCGCGCGCACGGTCCAGCTCTCCGTGGATAGGAAGGATCAACGGTGTGTTTTCCGCAATCATCAGCGTCTCGGGGTTGATCGCAACGCCCTGCCCGCGCAGACCCTCGATCTCTTTGACCAGATGCCAAGGGTCAAGAACCACACCGTTGCCGATGACAGAAAGCTTGCCGCCGCGCACAATACCGGAGGGCAGAAGGCTCAGCTTGAATACTTCACCGTCGATGACCAGCGTGTGGCCCGCGTTATGGCCGCCCTGAAAGCGCGCGATCACATCTGCGCGTTCTGACAGCCAGTCCACGATCTTGCCTTTTCCTTCGTCACCCCACTGGGCTCCGACAACAACGACATTGGCCATGATCAACTTTCCTTTGCAAACTACCGCGCCCCTCATAGCGTCAGCGCGTCAGCCGTTAAACTGCAAAACGCACCGCAAAGGTCTTTTGTGACAAAACGCACGCGAAAGGGCCAAGATACCGCTGCCCAATGGACATTTCATCCCGTCCAAGCAATATCTGCGCGACACAGCCGCATAGACGTCAGGAGGACGCGATGACTGGTTTCATTTTGCGTTGGGGATTCGCCTTTTTACTTTTGGCGGCGACCTTCAACCCGACCGAGTATAATTACGTAAACTGGGTCAGGGACTACGGTAATGCGAACCTGTCGATTGCCGTGCTGACAGCGCTCATCCTCGGCATTGGCTACATCATCTATCTACGTGCGACGCTGCGATCTATCGGTGCTGTTGGCATGTTGCTTGTACTGGCAGTTGTCGGGGCCGGCCTCTGGGTACTTTATGACTTCGGCGTTCTACGGCTCGACAATGCCAGCTTTAACCTGTGGCTGGGGTTGATTGCCCTCAGCTTTGTCCTTGGCGTAGGCCTCAGCTGGAGCCATGTTCGGCGCGCGCTGTCCGGCCAGGCGGATATGGACGACGTTGATCAGTAGCGCGACGGCGGGCGGGGCGCGTTTCCCCTTGGCAAACAGCGACGTCAGACATCCGCCAACTTCACCGGTGCACCGTGTGGCGTGCTGAGATACGCCGATTCCCACGCATCCCGCAGTGCGGCAACCTGATCCTGTTCAGCCATGCCGGTCTCGGCCAGAAACCCTTCAAGCGTTTCCAGCCATGCGTTGAAATAATCGTCGCCTCCGTTCAATTCGCGTGAGACGCCGTGTCTTTTCAACGTCGCGCCAAACCGCTCCGCCCAGGCTGGCCATTCAAAGTGGCCCGCCTCGTTCAAATGCACGGTCAGCGCAAACACCTGCGCATGCCAAGGTGCGTCAAACGCCGGTTCAGGCTTCATTGTCTGCCCGCAGATAACTTTGCCACATGTCAATCACCACTTCATCGCGGGGATGTTCGGGGTGCGCCCAAAGCTCTGACGCGGCAAACACGACGGCATAAAGCGGCTCAGGTGCCTCTCCCAACCCATGCGCATGCGCATCGGGCAAAATATGGCTTCCGTGCAGACGCAGGACGCGCCCCCGCGCACCTGCAGCGTATCCCGGCAACCGCGTATGGCCCCCATCTACCTTTTCATTCTCCGCAAAACGGCGAGCGATCACCCGATCCCCTGTTTTGAATACGGGAGCGATGTTCGATGGGCGATCCGCCGGCCCACCCTTTGCCAAAACGTCTGCAACCTGATCAGGTTTCAAAGCCCGCTCAGCTATGGGGCTGGGTGAAGGTTCTACCCTGCCTGCCAATTCGTCACGGGTGACAACACCGTTTTCGACCAGAAGCGTCGCCAGACCGCCGATCCATTTTTCGTAGTAGGTGAACCGCGCATAATCGTTCGGTGCCAGCCGCTCACGCGCATGGCGCGAAATATCGAGATTCCATTTCCCAAAGCTGCCCGTCGCCAATGTCAACGCCAGCGCACGCGGGTGCCAGTCGGCGTGAAAGATCACGCCTTCTGCTTCCGGCACCACGGCTCCGTCACCGAACCGCCCGCCCATATCGTGCACCCTGCTCATGGCTTGCCCGCCAATCCGGTGCCAATCATGCTGTCGCGGCTGACAAATTCCATCAGTGCGTCTTCGTCCATCCCCTCGGTCCCCGCGGGACGCTGCGGGATCACCAGATAGCGGATCTCGGCAGTGCTGTCCCAGACACGCACCGCTGTCTCGTCCGGTAACACAACGCCAAAATCAGCAAGCACCTTTCGCGGCTCGCGCACGACGCGGGCACGGTAAGCATCTGATTTGTACCAGCCCGGCGGGATGCCCAGCAAAGGCCACGGATAGCAGCTGCACAAGGTACAGACGACCATATTATGGGTGTCAGGCGTGTTCTCGACCGCGACCATGTGTTCGCCCTGTCGTCCATAGTATCCCAAGTCAGAGACAACTGCCGTAGCGTCTTCCAGCAACGCCGCTCGGAAAGCCGGATCATGCCATGCGCGGGCAACCACGTGAGCACCATTGCGCGGTCCGATCTTGTTTTCATAGGTATCGATAATCTCGTCCAGCGCGGCGGGATCAACCAGACCTTTGCGTGTCAGCAGGGTTTCAAGGGCCTTTACCCGCAGTGCAGGGTCAGAAGGCAAAAGGGCGTGCGGGTCATCATGTGCGTGATCATGGGGCATGGTTCAAAGACTGCCCCAGCCTCCGGTCCATGTCCATGCCTGATGCTCCAAGCTGTTCAATTGCCATCAGAATTTAGATGCGATTTTTGGCCGGATTTATGGTATGATATAGGCATAGAGCGAGTCTGATCCACCTCAATTCCAGGATAACCCTCTTAAACGTGGCGTGGTAGAGCACCGCTTGAAGAAAGACCGCCGTCATTAACGGCGGTCTTTGTTTGGATAGGGTCGGCGCAACCGACTGTCAGCTGCCAATCCCTCCCTTGCCCCGACGCGCAAAGATGCCTAGATAGCGGCAAACGGAAAACGAAAGCGCACTGCCCCATGGAAAACGTCGTCCTGATCATTCACCTTTTGCTGGCCCTCGGGCTGATTGCCGTTGTGTTGATGCAACGTTCCGAAGGTGGCGGTCTTGGAATGGGCGGGGGCGGCGGTGCCGTGTCGGGCCGCGCTGCGGCGACGGCGCTCGGCAAACTTACATGGCTTCTGGGCGCGGCATTCATTGTGACATCGATCACGTTGACCGTTCTTGTTGCACAGAAATCTTCCGGTGCTTCCGTGATTGACCGTTTGGGCGTCACGCCACCTGCAGCAAGCGATACAACTGTCCCTTCGGGTGATTTGCTGTTGCCGCCTTCTGCGGATGACAACGCGCCGCTGGTTCCGCTCGCGGACTGATCATACCAGACTAGACTTTGCGGCTTGGCTGATTTTTGCAACAGGATGTTGCGGGGCGGCCTTGCCTTAACTTTCCGAATCCTGCTATCCTTAAATCCCGTGATGCTGCGGTTTTTGGGCTGCGCATTCTGCGGATTTTCCGCTTTGTAAAAGACGTTCACGGGGGAAGCCGCACATGGCGCGTTATATTTTCATCACCGGCGGTGTGGTTTCTTCACTTGGCAAAGGTCTTGCGTCAGCTGCCCTTGGCGCATTGTTGCAGGCGCGCGGGTTTTCGGTACGATTGCGCAAGCTTGATCCATATCTGAATGTCGATCCCGGCACGATGAGCCCGTTTGAACATGGTGAAGTTTTCGTCACAGACGACGGTGCTGAAACCGATCTGGATCTGGGTCATTATGAACGCTTCACCGGCGTGCCTGCGCGGATGACTGATTCCGTCTCATCGGGTCGCATCTATTCTACCGTGCTTGAGAAAGAGCGCCGTGGCGACTACCTCGGCAAAACCATTCAGGTTGTTCCGCATGTAACCAACGAGATCAAAGACTTTCTTAAGGTCGGTGATAACGAAGTCGATTTCATGCTTTGCGAGATTGGCGGCACTGTAGGCGACATCGAAGGCCTGCCGTTCTTCGAAGCGATCCGCCAGTTCAGCCATGACAAGCCACGCGGCCAGTGTATTTTCATGCATCTGACGCTGCTCCCCTATCTTGCTGCCTCTGGTGAGTTAAAAACCAAACCGACACAGCACTCCGTCAAGGAATTGCAAAGCATCGGTATCGCGCCTGACATCCTTGTGTGCCGCTCCGAACACCCGATCCCCGAGAAAGAGCGCGAGAAGATCGCCCTGTTCTGTAATGTCCGCAAAGAAGCGGTCGTCGCCGCCTATGACCTCAAGTCGATCTATGAGGCCCCGCTGGCCTATCACGCGCAGGGCCTTGATCAGGCGGTGCTGGATGCGTTCGACATCTCCCCTGCCCCGCGCCCCGATCTGTCCGTCTGGCATGACGTGTTCGACCGCGTTCACAACCCAGAAGGCGAAGTGCGCGTCGCCATCGTTGGCAAATACACACAGCTTGAAGATGCCTACAAATCCATTGCCGAAGCGCTGACCCATGGCGGTATGGCCAACCGGGTGAAGGTTAAGGTGGAATGGGTCGACGCAGAGGTTTTCGACAACAGCGAAGAAGTCGCCACGCACCTCGAAGGGTTCCACGCGATCCTTGTGCCCGGTGGATTTGGCGAACGGGGCACCGAAGGTAAAATCAAAGCCGCGCAATATGCCCGTGAGCACAAAGTTCCCTATCTGGGTATCTGTCTGGGCATGCAGATGGCCGTGATCGAAGCCGCGCGCAATGTCGCTGGTGTAAAAACAGCCGGGTCGGAAGAATTTGATCACGAGGCGGGAAAAAAGCGTTTTGAACCCGTCGTTTACCACCTCAAAGAATGGGTGCAAGGCAACCACAAGGTCGAGCGCAAGGTCGGTGACGACAAGGGCGGCACCATGCGTCTGGGTGCCTACGATGCAACTCTCACACCCGGATCAAGGGTGGCCGAGGTCTATGGCACCACAACGATCGATGAACGCCACCGCCACCGCTATGAGGTGGACATGGCCTATAAACAGCAGCTTGAAAAAGTGGGGCTCAGCTTTTCGGGCATGTCGCCCGATGGCAAGCTGCCAGAGATTGTCGAATGGTCGGACCACCCGTGGTTTATCGGTGTACAGTTCCACCCCGAACTGAAATCGAAACCCTTTGCACCGCATCCCTTGTTCAAGGATTTCGTGCGCGCAGCCAAGGAAATGTCGCGGCTGGTCTGATGCGTCCGTACCCCATGGCATAACGCTTTCGCGATGTTGAGCAGGGTCAGGAATACCACTATTGCGTGAATTTTCTGCCTTCGCTACGGTTTGGATATCTTATCCGTAGCTGCAGAAGGTGTGCCCCATGCAAGTATTTCAGTACGGTGCCGAAAGATACGCGCCCACACGCGACCCCAAATATGCAACGGTGGACCAAAGAAGGCTGGCCAAGATCGTGGGGTCGGTTGCTATCCTGTTGCCATTGGTTTTATTGGTCGCCTCGCTGGTCAGCTATCTTGTTCCCCAAAGCTATCCCTACTTCAGAACCTGCTTTCGCGATTCCATAAGTCATTATTATTATGCCCATTTCTGGGGTGGTCCGTTCATCGGCAGCCTCGTTTTCATAGCGACCTATCTTTTCGTTTATCAAGGTGAAGACGCGGGCGGTGCCGAACGCAAGCTGTCGACGGGTGCGGGCTTTGCCGCGCTCGGGGTGGCTATCTTTCCCACATCGCATCATGGCTGTGACCAGCCCGGTTTCGCCGCGCGGGCCTTTGCGGATTTCGGCCCCCTGACCGAACCGGAAAAAGCACTGACGTTGATCGGGCGTGAGAACGTGGACCAGTATTTCCAGATGATGCCGCTAGCCGAATGGATACACTATGGCAGCGCGCTTATCCTTTTTCTATTCTTGGCGTGGTTTGCTTTTTTCGTCTTCACCTCGGTCGATGACGACCAGAAAAATGCGGATGGCTCCCTGACCGACGAAAAAATTCTGCGCAACAGGCTCTACTATGCCTGCGGCACAATCATGGTGGCGTCGATCGTCGCACTTGTCGCCCATTTCTTCTTCGGGGGCAAAGGCAACGGCGGTTGGAACGCGGGCAACTGGACCTTCTGGTGCGAGGCTTTTGCGCTTTGGGCCTTTGGCATCTCATGGATGGTAAAAGGACGCTTCTTCGAAAGGCTCAAGGACGAAGCCGAAAAGTGGGACGATTCGAAAGCAGCTGCTTGAGGCAGGTACGAATGGGGACTTACAAGGTCACAACAATCCGCTACACCCTGCCCCATGCTATCGTATCAACATATTTACCATGCCGGAAACCTTGCTGACGTGCACAAGCACGCGCTGCTTGCATGGATGCTCGACTATCTGACGGCCAAGGACAAACCGCTTAGCTATATCGAGACACATGGTGGTCGCGCCTTGTATGATCTGCGTGACGACGAAGCGCTCAAAACAGGCGAGGCTGCACAGGGTATTGAGAAGGTCCGGCACTGGTTTGCCGCCGATCACCCTTACGCGCGTGTTCTGAATAAGACTGTCGCTGAGAATAGCGCATCAAGCTATCCCGGTTCCCCGCTCATTGCAGCGACACTTCTGCGCGCGCAAGACACGATCCACTTGGCCGAATTGCACCCACGTGAACATAGTGCGCTGAGCCTCGCCATGTCGCCCTATGATGCCAAAATCCATCTGCGTGACGGATTCGAAATGGCCCATGCGTTGACGCCGCCTACACCGCGGCGGGGCCTTATGCTGATTGATCCAAGCTACGAGATCAAAGAAGATTATGTCGCAATCCCCCGCCACATCGCGAAAATTACGCGGGCCTGGAACGTGGGGATTGTGGCACTTTGGTATCCGATCCTGACGAACAAGGCGCATCTGCCCATGCTTGATGCGCTTGTGGCAAACCATCCCGATGCGTTGCGGCACGAGGTCCGGTTTCCCCCCGCACGCCCCGGTCACGGAATGGTGGGATCAGGGCTTTTTGTGGTCAATCCGCCTTATGGTCTGGACAACGCAGCGGCATTGCTCAGCAAACACTTTTCGAAATTATAACAAAGGGATAGAAGATGCCAAAAGGATACTGGATCGGCCAGATGGACGTGCATGATGCGGAAGTCTATGACAAATACCGTGCCGCCAATGCCAAGCCGTTTGCGGATTATAGTGCCAAGTTTATTGTCAGGGGCGGACAGCAATCTGTGCGCGAAGGCGGTTGGCGTGCCCGGACCGTTATCATCGAATTTGCAAGCCTCGCCGATGCCATCGCTTGTTACGAGAGCGATGCCTATCAAAACGCCAAATCAATCCGCTTGCCGGTGTCAGAGGGTGATTTGGTGATCGTTGAGGGATACGAGGGCTAAAAAACGTGCTATAAGCCTGTCATGAGACAGCTGGCATATCTTCTTGCGCTTCTTACCCCCAGCACCGTTTTCGCCTGCGGCGCGCCCGTTTGCCTGATCGATCCCGACAGCCTGAACCTGCCGCAAATGATTACATTTGACGATCTGCGCAGCAGCGCAGGTCCCGGTCACAATCTTGATGAAATCCTCGCCCTGCAGGGTGCCACTTTTGGGGAACGGTTTGTCGGGCAGCAAACCATGGAGAGCGGCACACATGACCAGATCACCGGGGATGCCTCTGCCCCCCTCACGATGCTACCCGGAGCCGCAGGTCAGAACCTTTCTGTTGTGCATTTTTACGGGAACACCGTCCTGAACGGCTATGGTCCGGCAGGTTTTCCAAAGCGTGAAGGTCAGGGTGAAGGTGCCATTGCCGTCCTGTTTGACAGTGACCAGTCCGCCCTTGCATTCGATTTGCGGGGGGGCGAGGCCGGTCGTGCCCTTGTAGCCTTTCACAGGCGTGACGGTCGTTTGATCGGTCAGGTTCCGGTGTCTCCCACCGGTGAATTCGCTGTCGGATTTCTGCGCAGCAGCGGTGCAGCCGACATTGCCGGCTTTATCGTGACCAACACCGACCCTGAAGGTTTGGCCATCGACACATTACGCTTTGGAAAACCGCCTGACTTGAGTTAAGCACTGTCTTTATGTTTGAACGTCTTTTTCCCCGCCGCAAACCCGAACCGAAACAACTTCCACAACCCAATGCACAGCTTGCACTTGGAGCGCTACTGGTGCGTGTCGCTTTTGCTGACAAGAATTACCGCGCAACCGAGATCGGTCAGATCGACCGTATTCTTGGTCAGACGTTTGACCTCAAACCGATTGAGGCTGCCAAGCTGAGAGCAACCTGCGAAGCGCTGGAACGCGATGCACATGACACGCCGACCTTTGCAAAAATTCTGCGCGAGGAAGTCGATTATGCACACCGTCTCGCCTTGGGCGAAGCGATGTGGTCCGTGGCTTTGGCTGACGGCCACCGCCACGAACAGGAAGAAATTCAACTGCTTGCGATCGAAACCGCGCTGGGTCTGACGGATACGGATATCGAAATGCTGCGCACCAAGGCGACAGGCACACTCTGACTTGGCCTTTGCGCTGGATGACCCTATATCCACACTATGTTTGCAGATTTCCTTAAGCGGCTCACCGCTCCCGAACCTCAAGAACTTGATAGCACCGACGCACGTCTGGCGCTGACGGCGCTGCTTGTGCGCGTGGCACGTTCTGACAATGACTACAGCGCAGATGAAGTCCGCAAGATCGAGGAAATCGCCGCCAGCCGCTACGGTCTGAGCCAATCAGATGCGTCAGACCTACGGGTGCAGGCTGAAGGGTTGGAAGCCGAAGCTCCGGACACGGTGCGTTTTACACGCGCGATCAAGGATGCGGTGGCATACGATGAACGGGTCGCGGTGATCGAAGCTTTGTGGAAAGTGGTCCTGAGCGACGGCACCCGTGCCGCCGAAGAAGACGCTCTTTTGCGCCTTGTCGCCAGCCTGTTGGGCGTCTCTGATCCTGACAGTGCAATGGCACGGCAGCGTGTGTCCGGGGCCGACTAGCACATTCAATGCGCACTGACCCTTGGTCATGCTTTTACGCAACCGGGGGAACGCATTGCAATTCGGACCGATTTGCAGCTTTACTAACGCTGGAATCAGATGAGTACCCTTCGTGACCCCAACGCCCCCCGTTATCCAGATTGATGACCTGCACAAAGCCTATGGTGCGCTTGAAGTGCTCAAGGGTGTCAGCCTGTCAGCACCACGCGGGCATGTCATTTCGTTAATCGGGTCTTCGGGGTCCGGAAAATCGACACTGCTGCGATGCTGCAATTTGCTTGAAGACAGCCAACAGGGCGAAATCCTGTTCAAGGGTGAGCCCTTATTGTGGAAGGGTAGCGGCCATAACCGCCGCCCAGCCGACCCGCGTCAGGTCCTGCGCATCCGCACGAACCTTTCGATGGTATTTCAGCAGTTCAATCTGTGGGCCCACATGACGATCCTGCAAAACGTGATGGAGGCCCCCCTGACTGTACTGCGCCGCGAACGCGCCGAAGTCGAAGCAGCCGCCCGCAAATATCTGGACAAGGTCGGCATCGGCGACAAATGCGATGTGTTCCCGGCTCAGCTTTCTGGTGGCCAACAACAACGCGCCGCGATCGCGCGTGCCCTGTGCATGGAACCAGAAGCGCTGCTGTTCGACGAACCAACATCCGCGCTTGATCCTGAGCTCGAGCAGGAAGTTGTGAAGGTGATCAAGGATCTGGCGAACGAGGGCCGCACCATGATCATCGTGACCCACGATATGAAACTGGCCGCTGATGTGTCCGACCACGTCATCTTTTTGCATCAGGGCCTTATCGAAGAACAAGGGCCGCCGGACATGCTGTTCGGTGCGCCCAAATCCGAACGTCTGCGCGGGTTCCTTTCGGCAACCCACGCCGCGTAATCAAAGTAAAAAATAACGGGAGTATTCCAAATGAAGAAGATCATTCTTTCTACAGCAGCGCTGGCCCTGACAGCAGGGATCGCACTGGCTGACGGCCACGGCAAAACCATCCGCATGGGTACAGAAGGTGCCTACCCTCCCTATAACTTCCTCAACGATGCGGGCGAAGTGGACGGCTATGAGCGCGAAATGGGCGACGAGATGTGCAAACGCGCCGAGCTGACGTGCGAGTGGGTCACAAACGAGTGGGACAGCATCATCCCGAACCTGACTTCAGGCAACTACGACACCATAATCGCGGGCATGTCTATCACAGACGAGCGCGAAGAAGTCATTGATTTCACACAGAACTACATCCCACCGGCATCCTCCGCCTATATGGCGAAATCTGCAGATGCGGATCTGACGGGCGGCGTAATCGCAGCACAGACAAGCACCATTCAGGCAGGTTACGTCGCTGAATCCGGTGCGACTTTGCTGGAATTTGCCACCTATGATGACACAGTTGCGGCTGTGATGTCCGGCGAAGCGGATGCTGTCTTTGCTGACAAAGACGCACTGGTCCCAACTGTTGAAGCCTCCGGCGGCGAGCTGGTCTTTGCAGGTGACGACGTGCCATTGGGCGGCGGCGTTGGCATGGGTCTGCGCGAAAGCGACACAGAGCTGAAAGAAAAGTTCAACGCAGCGATCACATCCATGAAAGAGGACGGCACAATCAACGCGGCCATCGTCAAATGGTTCGGTGAAGACGCCAAGGTCTTCGAATAAGATAAAACGGGGCGGGCCGGATCGGCCTGCCCCTTCTGCCATGTACCTGACCCGTCCCCACACCACACGGCTCCGCAATGTTTGATTTTTGCGTTGATCCACCCTCGCTTGAAGGGCTGGTGTGGCTAAGCTGTTATCTGACAACAGGCAAGCATATGGCGTTCTACGGTGCCTTCGGCACTGTGCTTTTGTTGCTCGCCATCACTGCACCCACGGCGCTCGCTTTTGGCTTTGGGGGTGCGATGGCAGCGCGTGCCCGTCTTGCCCCCCTGCGCTGGTTCGGCAAAGGTTATATCGCGGTTGTGCGTGGCGTGCCGGACATTGCATTTTTCCTGTTCTTTGTGATCGCACTGGATCAGGGGCTGGAATACCTGCGTCACAAGGTCAAATGCCCCGACTGGGATGAACCCTTGCGACAAGGCAGCGATTTTATCGTCTGTCAGGCCGCCAAGCTGCCCTTGGGAAATTCTCCGCAATGGGTGCACGAAGCTTACGGTTTTTCTCTTGCGGTTCTGACATTTGCTATCGTTTTCGGAGCCTTCGCCGCCAATGTGCTCTTCGGAGCCATGCAAGCTGTTCCACGTGCGCAGGTCGAGACTGCCGAAGCATATGGTATGTCGCCCCGTCAGACGTTCTGGCGCATAACGGTGCCGCAAATGTGGGTCTATGCCCTGCCCGGCCTTTCGAACCTGTGGATGGTGTTGATCAAGGCCACGCCTCTGCTGTTCCTCTTGGGTGTCGAAGATATCGTCTATTGGGCACGTGATCTTGGCAGCGCCAAAACACCCCGTTTTACCGATTACCCGCACGGCGACTGGCGGGTCTATTATTTCCTCGTGCTGCTGGTGTTCTACCTCGCATTCACACGCGTGTCCGAACTGGTGCTGGACCGACTTATGGCGCGGCTGACCCGTGGACAGGCGACAACCGCAGGTGAAGCGCAGAGGAAGGCGGCATGAGCTGTCTGCAAACAATTCAGGATTACGGGCTGCGCGCTATTGGCATCGGGGAACGCCTGCTACCACGCGACAACTTCACCCTGTGCGAACAATTCACGCTCATCGGCTCGGGCATGATCTGGAACATTTATTTCGGGGTCTTTGCGCTGGCCTTCGGCTTTTTGCTTGCGACCCTTTTGGGTGTGGGCAAAGCCAGCGCCAATCCGTTCTTCCGCAGACCTGCCGCGTGGTTCATCTTTCTCTTTCGAGGCTCACCGCTCTTTATCCAGTTTTTCTTCGGCTATTTCCTGTTTCTGGCGCTCAAGCAGCAGGCCGCTTTCTTCGACGCATTCTCGGCCGCCTGGCTTGGGGCGCTTATCGTGCTGTTTCTCAATACTGCCGCCTACACTGGCGAAATCTTCTATGGTGCGCTGCAATCGGTGCCTAAAGGGGACGTGGAAGCCGCAGACGCTTATGGGCTGTCAGGATGGACGCGGTTTCGTCGTGTGATTTGGCCCACTATGCTGCGGCTCGCGTGGCCTGCCTATACGAATGAGGCGATCTTTCTTTTTCATGCCACGACGCTTGTCTATTTCAGTGGCTTCCCCGCACAGCAACAGCGCGGTGATGCGCTTTATTACGCGAGCTATTTTGCCGACAAGACGTTCAATCCGTTCATCCCCTACCCCATCCTTGCAGGCTACTTCATTCTGCTGACGCTGGTCATCATTGCGCTTTTCGGTGCCATCAACCGGCGGCTCAACCGCCATCTGCCACAAGAGCAGCGCAGAAAAATACGCTTGCGTCTCAATCTGATACGGTAGTATCACGGATTTGATCAAATTATCCGGCGCGTGGGCGGCGGATGCCTTTGACGGAGCCATGAGGCCCGCGTCAACCGCATGGCCCACCGCCTCTAAGGTGTGCAATGAACAACTGGCTTCGCAAGAACCCGAATGTCCGATCTGTCCGGGTCGCTGCTGCTGACCTTAACGGTCAACCCCGTGGTAAGCGTATTCCGACCCGATTTGCCGACAAGGCACTTGAGGATGGCACCCGGTTTCCTTTCTCCGTTCTCAACCTCGACATCTGGGGGGAGGACATTGAAGACAGCCCGCTGGTCATGGAAAGCGGCGACAAGGATGGGGTGCTACGTGCGACCGAGCGTGGCTTTATGCCGATGCCCTGGCTCGAAGCGCCGACTGCCCTGCTTCCGATCTGGATGTACCACGATGATGGACGCCCTTTTGCCGGTGATCCACGTCACGCCCTGAACACAGTCTTGCAACGTTTCAAAGCGCGCGGGCTGACGCCGGTTTGCGCTGTGGAGCTTGAGTTTTTCCTGATCGATGATTCTGGCCGCAAGCTGCAGGTGCCGCCCTCACCGCGTTCCGGCAAACGCCGCCAGGCGGGCGACATTCTGTCGATGCGCGCACTTGACCAGTTCGACACCTTCTTTACCGAGCTTTATGACGCTTGCGAGGAAATGGACATTCCCGCCGACACCGCCATTTCCGAGGCAGGTCTGGGCCAGTTCGAAATCAACCTGATGCATTGCGACGATGCCCTGCGTGCCGCTGACGATGCATGGCTGTTCAAGATGCTGGTCAAAGGTCTGGCCCGCAAACACGGGTTCGCAGCCAGCTTTATGGCCAAACCCTACCCCGACTATGCGGGGTCGGGCCTGCATATGCATTTCTCGGTTCTGGATGCAGACGGCAACAACGTCTTTGATAACGGCGGCCCGGAAGGCACTGACATGCTGCGGCACGCGGTTGCCGGCTGCATGGACGCGATGGCGGGCTGTGGATTGATTTTTGCGCCCCACGCCAACAGCTATGACCGGATCGTGCCGGATGCCCATGCGCCGACCTCTGTGTGCTGGGCCTACGAGAACCGTACCTCGTCGATCCGAATTCCATCGGGAAATCCCAAGGCACGACGGATCGAACACCGCGTGGCGGGTGGCGATGTGAACCCCTACCTGATGCTTACTGCAGTACTTGGCGCTGCTATTAACGGGATCGAAGATGGTGCTACGCCGCCTGCCCCAATAACCGGCAATGCTTATGCGGCTAATCTGCCCCAAATTCCCGGCGACTGGGAAACCGCGATCAATATGTTTGAAAGCGATCCGCATGTGGCCCGCATCTTTGCCCCCGAACTTATCCGCAACCTTGTCATGACAAAGCGTCAGGAATGCCGCGACATGGGAGAGTTGAGCCGTGAAGAACAAGTCGAGATATATCTCGAAACCGTTTAAGGACAGGTTATGAAAATCGGCATTCTGATTACCGGACATCCGCCTGAAGAACTGGCAGGAAACGGGCGCTATGACGCATATTTCAAAAGGCTTTTGGGCGATGACACTTTCACCTATCAGACGTGGTCAGTTGTCGATGGAGAGATGCCGCAAGGCGTACATGACGCTGACGGTTGGCTGATTACCGGGTCACGTCACGGTGCCTATGAGCCGCATCCGTGGATACCGCCACTCGAAGGTTTCATCCGCGATTGCTTTGCCGCCAAAGTTCCAATGATTGGCGTCTGTTTTGGTCACCAGATCATTGCGCAGGCCATGGGTGGAAAAGTAGAAAAATATGACAAAGGCTGGTCCGTTGGGCATGTCGAATATGATATTGAAGGTCAGAAGATGACGATCAATGCATGGCATCAGGATCAGGTAACGGCAAAGCCCGATGCAGCCAAAACAATCGGCTCCAGCGATTTTTGCGCCCATGCAGCGCTGCTTTACGATGATATTTTCTGGACGATCCAGCCGCATCCGGAATACGGCCATGATTTTATCGAAGGACTGCTGCGGTATCGCGGCAAGGGTATTGTGCCCGACGATCAGATTGCCAAGGCGCGCGCGCGGTTGGAACTGCCACTCGACAGCCGCAAGATTGCGGACCAGATGATCGCATTTTTCAAGAAAGAGAGAGCCTGATGGCCGACTTTATCAAAAACCTGCCTCCCGCCGCCGTTACCTATCTTGAAGGAAAACGGTTGGATGAGGTCGAATGCATCATTTCCGATCTGCCGGGAATCGCGCGCGGCAAGGCCGTGCCTGCCAGCAAGTTCGCGCGTCAGGACTACTTCCATCTGCCCGACAGCATCTTTTACCAGACGATCACAGGCGACTGGGGCGAAGCGGCAGGCGATGAAGGGTTCACTGAAAAGGATATGATCCTGAAGCCCGACATGAGCACGGCGACCGCCGCGCCATGGACCGGCGACTGGACGTTGCAGATTATCCATGATGCTTATGACCGTCACGACAAACCTGTGGAGTTTTCCCCGCGCAATGTGCTTAAACGCGTGGTCCAGCTTTATCATGACAAAGGATGGGAACCGGTTGTGGCACCGGAGATGGAGTTTTTTCTGGTCGCGCGGAATCTTGATCCCGCACAGGAAATCAAGCCGATGATCGGCCGCTCCGGCAGACCCGCCGCTGCGCGACAGGCGTATTCGATGACTGCCGTGGACGAATTCGGCCCTGTGATCGACGACATTTACGACTTTGCCGAAGCGCAGGGGTTCGAGATTGACGGCATCACCCAGGAAGGCGGCGCAGGTCAGTTGGAGATCAACCTGCTGCACGGCGATCCGGTCAAGCTGGCGGATGAAGTGTTCTATTTCAAACGCCTGATCCGCGAGGCTGCGATGCGGCACGAATGCTATGCCACCTTTATGGCCAAACCGATCGAGGATGAACCCGGATCAGCGATGCACATTCACCATTCCGTGCTTGATGCGAAGACCGGAAAGAACATCTTTTCGGGCGAGAACGGCGAGGAAACCGCTGAATTCAAACACTACATCGCTGGTTTGCAGAACCATATGCCTGCAGCCCTTGCTGTTATTGCTCCTTACGTGAACAGCTACCGGCGCTACGTCAAAGATCATGCCGCACCAATCAATCTGGAATGGGGGTATGACAACCGCACCACAGGCATTCGTGTGCCGCTGTCGGGCGCGGCATCGCGGCGGGTTGAGAACCGTCTCGCCGGGATGGACTGTAACCCCTATCTGGCCATCGCGGCGTCTTTGGCCTGCGGGTACCTGGGATTGCTAGAAAAGTCCGAGCCGAAAACAGAATTCAAAGGTGACGCCTATGAAGGTGATGGTGACATCCCTCGTGTACTGGGTGCCGCGCTGGATCTGTTTGACGAGGCCACGCAGTTGCATGACGTATTGGGGCCGGAATTCGCCCGCGTTTTCGGGATCGTGAAGCGCGCCGAATATGACGAGTTTCTGCAGGTGATCTCACCATGGGAGCGGGAGCATCTGTTGCTGAACGTTTAGGACGCGGCAGAACTGCATTTCAAATATCTCGAAAAAGGTGAAACGGATGAACCTGCTTTATGCCAATGACCGCCGCGGTCAGTATCCGCAAAGCTGGTACGCCGCGACCGCGACACCGCTTGAAAGGTTCGAGCCGCTCAGAGGTGCACAGACTGCCGATGTTTGCGTCATCGGTGGAGGGTACACCGGTTTGTCCGCAGCGCTGCATCTGGCTCAAGCCGGCCGCAAGGTTGTCCTGCTCGAGGCGCAGCGCGTGGGTTTTGGTGCGTCCGGGCGCAACGGCGGCCAGCTTGGTACCGGCCAACGGGTCGAGCAGGACGCGCTTGAAAAGCTTGTCGGCCAGACGCATGCGACGCAGTTGTGGCACATGGGTCTTGAGGCAGTGCAGCTGGTCAAAGACCTGATCGCAAAGCACGATATCGACTGCCATTTGAAACCCGGCGTGGCATGGACCGCGTCAGACAAATCCGACCTGAACAATCTGCATGACTACGCTGCCTTTTTGCAAAAACGATATGGCTACGACCAGATTGAAACGCTGGATCACGCGGCGTTGCAATCGGTCTGCCCCTCCCCCGACTACACTGGCGGGATCCTCGACAGGGGTGCAGCCCACTTGCATCCGCTGAATTTTGCGCTGGGTCTGGCGCAAGCGGCGCGGGACGCCGGTGTGGTGATCCACGAAGGCAGCGCAGTCCATCACATAGACCAAGGAACGCGTGTAAAGGTCGCAACTGACGCGGGCCATGTGACCGCCGATCACGTCATTCTTGGCTGTAACGGCTATATGGGTGGTCTAAATCGCAAAGTCGCGGCGCGTGTGATGCCGATCAATAACTTCATCGTCGCTACAGAGCCGCTGGGTGAACGCGTAAAAGATGTTCTGCCCCGCGATGTCGCGGTGGCCGACAGCAGGTTTGTGGTGAACTACTTCAGGCTGTCACATGATGGCAGATTGTTGTTTGGTGGCGGCGAAAGCTATGGCTACAAGTTTCCGAAGGATATCGCAGCAAAGGTACGCAAGCCGATGTCAGTGATCTTTCCGCAGCTGGCGGATGTGAAGGTCGACTATGCATGGGGTGGCACACTGGCGATCACCATGCGCCGCCTGCCCTACATGGCGCGCGTCGCACCAAATATCCTGAGCGCATCCGGCTATTCGGGCCACGGCGTTGGCACGGCAACCCATGCAGGTAAATTGATGGCGCAGGCTTTGATCGGGGATGGTGACGGCTTTGACGCGATGGCGGCAATCCCGAGCCAGAGATTTCCGGGTGGTCCTGCCATGCGCACTCCCCTGCTCACCCTCGCAATGAGCTGGTACGCCTTACGTGACCGGTTGGGAGTATGACTGCTACTTGAGCTTGGACAGCTTGTTCTGCAAATCCGCCAACTGCTTTTTGATAGCATCCAGATCTTCGGAAGGTTCCACCTCGGGCTCCGGCTCCGTTTTGGCAATTCCACCGCTGGTCCATCCGCCCGTCATCGCTTTCAAGAAGGCATCCTGCTGGGCCTTCATCGCATCCATACCCGGCATCTTGGCCATCGGGTTCATGGAGGTCATGTTCTCGACCATCTTGCTTTGACCATCGCGTAGCATGTCGAATGAGGCTTGCAGGAATTGCGGCACCACAGACACGTTGCCTGACATATAGCTGCGCACAAGATCATTCAGCACGCTGACGGGTAAGACCGATTCACCACGGCTTTCGTGTTCTGCAATGATCTGAAGCAGGTATTGGCGCGTCAGGTCATCGCCCGACTTCAAATCAACGATCTGCACTTCCCGCCCATCGCGTATGAAACCGGAAATGTCTTCAAGCGTGACGTAATCGCTTGTTTCGGTATTATAAAGCCGCCGCGAAGCGTAGCGTTTGATAAGCAGGGGTTTGGAGTCTTCTGTCACGTGGTTCCTCCCCGAATACGTGCTGCATTGCAGCTTATGCGGTCGCGGCAAAAAAGGAAAGACAATCCCGATAGCTGCGCATTCTAGCAGTTTACACAATCGGTTTTGCATCCAACGGACAGCAAAAAGGCGGACTTTTGCAAGCCCGCCTTTGCGTCACGCCTTTCAGGGAAGAGCGGCGTGAAGTGAAATAGTCCGAGGGATCGGCTTACTTCGCTGTTGCTTTTTTCGCGGCTGTTGTCGCGTCGTTTGTCGCTTTCTTGACTGCAGCTGTTGCTTCTTCCTGCATGTCTTTGCCAGCGGCCATCATCAGCTCAACTGTTTCCATCTGCACTTTTTTCGCGATCTCAGCGAAAGCAGCCATGTGCTCTGCAGCTGTTTCAGCGGATGCAGAAGCGAAATCTGTCATCGCTTTTGCGTAGTCAGCAGGCTCGTTCTTTGCTTTTGACATTTCTGCCAGCTTGGAAACGGTTTCTTTTGTCCACTTTGAAGAAATCTCTGTGGATTTCTCAACGGCTGTCAGGGCTACGCCGGACAGCTTTTCGTTCAGTGTTGCAGTCGTTTTGAATGCATCTTCCATCGCAGCTGTATCAACAGGGAATGAACCCATTACATCTTTGAACATCGCGGTCATATCAGGTGTCTTTGTCATGTTATCGTCCTTTGCTGGCGTTTCGCTGCGTCCGGAGGGTCACCCTCTTTCTGCGCTTGCAAAGGATATACATGCTGCAGTGCGGCATTTCAAGTATTATTCTGCACTGCAGCAAAAAATTTCCCTAGGGGGAACTTCGTTCCAAAACTGCCAACAATTTCAGCGATTTGCCTTCTTTTCCACATAGGCACCAGGGGCGTCAGACAGGACTGCATGCCCGTTATCGCCCGGATGGCGCGCGGGAATCATCGATCCGGAGCGCTTCTTCAGCCACTTCTCCCAACGTGGCCACCAAGACCCTTCAGTAAATTCTGCCCCTTCAAGCCAGGCCTTATAGTCCAGGGTCAGATCATCGTTGGTATAGTGACCGTATTTGCCCTTTGACGGCGGGTTGACGATGCCTGCGATATGGCCCGATTGGGTCATGATGAACGTCTTGTCCTTTGATCCCATCTTTTGCACGCCGCGAAAGCTGTCCTTCCACGGAGCGATGTGATCCGTCTCACAAGCGATGGCGCAGATAGGCACGTCGACTTCATCCAACACCAGATGATGACCCAAAAGGTCATACCCGCCTTCAGCGAGCTGGTTGCCCTGACAAAGACCGCGCAAATATTCCATCGCCATCTTGGCAGGAAGGTTTGCACCGTCACCGTTCCAGTAAAGCAGATCAAAAGCCGGAGGTGTCTCTCCCATCATGTAGCTTTTGACCGCAGGCCCATAAACAAGATCATTTGAGCGCAGAAACGAGAACGTCCGCGCCATGATGATGGACGGCAGGATACCCTTGTCCTCCGTCTCCGCCTCGATCCCGTCGATAAAATCATCTGTGAGGAACGGCTGGAATTCCCCCTGATCGGAAAAGTCTGTCAGAGCGGTAAAGAACGTGGCCGATTTGACAGACTTGTCACCCTTTTGCTTGAGAAGGCTAAGCGTCAGCGACAAAGTCGTGCCTGCGATACAATAGCCGACTGCGTTGATCTGCTTTTCGCCTGTAATCGCTTTGACTTCTTTAATGGCGGCGAGATAGCCGTCTTCGACATAGTCACCCATGCCAACGTCGCGATAGGTGGCATCAGGATTGACCCAAGACACCATGAACAAGGTGTACCCCTGATCCGTGACCCATTTGACCAAAGAGTTCTGCGCCTTGAGGTCAAGGATATAGAATTTGTTGATCCAAGGCGGAAAGATCAGCAAAGGCGTCTTGTGCACTTTCTCAGTCGTGGGCGCATACTGGATCAACTCGAACATGCGGTTGCGGAACACAACCTTGCCCGGTGTCGTCGCAATGTTTTCGCCTAACTTGAACGCCTTTTCGTCGGCAAGCTTCACGATCAGTTCGCCGTCGTTGGATTCCAGATCATTGATCAGGTTTTCCAGCCCCTTGATCAGACTCTCCCCTTCGGTATCGACCGCGCGCTGCAACGCATCGGGGTTGGTAGCCAGAAAATTGGTGGGGCTCATCATATCAATGATCTGGCGACTGAAGTATGCGAGACGCTGTTTCTCGCGGGGGTCCATGTCGGTGACATCTTCGACAGCCTGACTGACCGCTTCTGCGTTTATGAGATACTGTTGTTTCACGTAATTGAAATAGGGGTGCGTTTCCCACAGCGGGTTGGTGAAACGGCGGTCTTTTCCTGTGCGGTCCTCGGGGGCTGACAGCTTGCCCTTGGCCAGCGCCTGCTGGGCTTCGACAAAATGGGTAACGGTCTTGGTCCAATAGCCCATCTGATGCTCCATCAGCTTGGCCGGATTGGTCAGTGCCTCTGCAAAGTACGCCTGCCCTGCCTTGGCGAACAATTCTTGATTCGGGCCATCCAGTGATTGCTGGTGGGTTTGTCGGTGGGACATGACCTTGGCCAAACGCTCGGTCAACTCCTCTACTTTCTTAAGATTTTCAGCCATCCGCGCCATGGACGCCTCACTCGCAGCGTCATGTTCCGTGGTTTTAGTTGTCATCTTAATCTTTTACTCCTATCTTCGCAGGTGCAGCATAATGTCGTCCTTTCAGGGGCAGGAGCGACGTAGATGCCCGACCAGGGCCCAAAAAGGAGACCCCACATGCGTTATATGGCGACCTACGACCTCATGGAAACGGTACGGAATACCAACCAATGGCTTGGCGCGTCGGCGCTTGCAATGGCATCCTACCCCGCTTTCTCTGTGTTTCCAAACCCTGCTTTGAACTGGATGGCAGCTTGGGGTGAAGTAACGGAACGGACCTTCAGCCGCATGGTAATGAAGCCGGACTGGAATATTCCACCCTTCGTGAATTCCGAAGGCCAGGACCGCATCGTTGTCGAAGAAATCGTGATTGAGCGGCCTTTCGGTGACTTGTTGCACTTCCGTGTTCAGGGGCGTTCGGCCCCCAAGCGCAAAGTGCTGCTGGTTGCACCGATGTCCGGCCACTACGCTACCTTGCTCCGCTCGACCGTGATCAGCCTTCTGCCTGATTGTGATGTCTATATCACCGACTGGCACAATGCGCGGGACATTCCGGTAAGTGCGGGCAAGTTCGATATCGAGGACTACACTCTCTATATCACTGACTTCATGCGCGAGCTTGGGAAAGACCTGCATGTGATCGCGGTGTGTCAGCCTGCACCTCTTACCCTTGCGGCGACGGCCTTGCTGGCAGAAGAAGATCCGACAGCACAGCCAAGCACGCTCACGCTGATCGGCGGGCCAATTGATCCATCTGCCGCACCGACCGAAGTAACGGATTTCGGTCATTCCGTGACGATGGGGCAGCTTGAGCAGATGATGATCCAGCGTGTCGGCTTTAAATACGAAGGGGTTGGCCGGATGGTCTATCCCGGCCTCTTGCAGCTGTCATCGTTTATCTCAATGAACGCGGAAACCCACATGACCGCGTTTCAGGACCAGATCAACCGTGTTGCAAACGGCGAAGCGCACGAGCATGACAAGCACAACAAGTTCTATGATGAATATCTTGCTGTGATGGATATGCCGGCTGAATTCTACCTCTCGACGGTAGACCGTATCTTTAAAGCGGGCGAGATTGCGTCCAACAGCTTCACCGTCAAAGGTAAGAAGGTGGATATCGGCAAGATCACGGACGTTGCCGTGATGACTGTTGAAGGCACCAAGGATGACATTTCCGCACCCGGTCAGTGCATCGCAGCGCTTGCGCTGTGTACCGGTCTGGACGCATCGAAAAAGGCAAGTCATCTGGAAGACGGTGCAGGCCACTATGGCATCTTTGCCGGTAACAGCTGGCGCAAGAATATCCGCCCCCTTGTGCTCGATTTTATTGACGATCATGAGAACGCGACACCGCCAAGCTACCGCAAACGTGGTAAGCCCGTCAAAGATGCGGCGAACATGAACGTCGCAGTCTAAAGCAATGGCAGGTGCAGCGATTGAGTTTTCCTGCGCCTGCCAAAAGATACGGGGCGAGTTACACAATGCCCCTGCAAAAGGGCTACATCTTGGCTGCTTTTGCGCTTCATGCCTTGCCGGAGCGCTCCATGCTGGTGATGCACCGGACAAGGGAGAACCGGTTTATTTCTTCCTTACCCAACCTGAAAATATCAATGTCATCCAGGGACTTGACCAGCTGAAGCCTTATGCCTTCAGTCCCGAGGGCATCATTCGATGGCAAGCGGCTTGTTGCGGCGGACAGATATTTTCTTCTCAACCTGACCCAAAGTCCGGATTTATGTCGGTACGCACCGACAAACTGTCAGATCATGCGGCCCTCGGCCCCGTCAGATCACGGGCCTTCGTGCCGACGGGAAACGGTAAGACGCGGATCGAAGGCAAGGCAAGGTTGGCGAAATACGTCTTCAACGCGGTGCGAGCCCGGCTGAGTGGGAGGTGGCGCAAGACGCCGCTTTACAATGTAGAAACGGAACAGCCGATCGTTCCCGTCACGCTGATTTCTGTCGCAGAAAAACGCGCCCTGCTCGACACCGTTTGATCTATTGCAAAACCAGTGGCTGGCGCATCCAGTTGCGCAAAGCAGCAGTCGTCTCGGCTGGCTGTTCCAGCGTCGGCAGATGGCCTGCGTGCTCCAAAACAACAAGTTCGGCGTAGGGGATGAGTTCGGCCATGAACGTATGGCGTTTCACCGGGCACAACTGGTCATGCTCGCCGCACAGGATCAGCGCAGGCGTGCGGCACTTACGTAGTACGGCCTGCTGATCGCGCCGCCGCTGCAGCGCGCGTGACTGGCGGATGTATACCTCCGGTCCCAGCACTTCGGCCATATCCAACACCAATTCCAGCACGTCAGGACGGTGCGGCCCCGGTGCCAGATATTCGGGACGCATTTCATCCTGCATAACTTCAAGCAAACGCCCCGAGCGCACCTTGACGATGCGTGGCTCGCGATCAGCGGCAATAACGGGCGTTTCAGCCAGCGGGTTGGTATCCAACAGCGCAATCCGCGTGATCCGGTCGGGCGCACGGCGCAAAAGCTCCATTGCAACGATGCCGCCCATAGACAACCCAGCCAGCGCAAAGCGTGCAGGTAGCATATCCAGCAAACTAGATGCTATTTCCTCGATGCGTTCGCCCTGCGTCACAGGGGCTACCATCACAGCCGTATCTGCCGAAAGTTCTGCTATCTGCGGGCCGAAAACACGCGCGTCACACATCATACCAGGCAGCAGGACCAATGGTTCAGCCATTAAAAGAAACCGCTTTGAATTTGCATGTTAAATGACCTCCCCACAGGATCCGTTCGCCTTATTCACCGGACGGTCCAGCCGCACCATACGCCGGGGCCAAGGGCGGCCTCAACCCCAGAAAAGGCGGGAAATCAGCATAACGCGCCCGCCGCTTCTCAAGCGGCTCGGTCGGGGTTTCGCCCCTGCGCAGCAACAGGCCACGCGGTGCAATATAGCTGGAAATGGTTCGCCACGGTTGTGGGCGCCAGACAAGGTTCAGCGCCGCAAGTTTCGGAAAGAACCACATTTCCGAATAGGTCAGATGATCATGCAGCCACCACGCCAAATCGCGCCAGTCGCGGCCCTGGTCGTATTGATCCGCGAACCATGGAACCACAATGGAGGCACCGGCAATCGCATCATCCCCCGCCCCGCGATCCCAGATATGGCATTCAAGCGGGTGCGTGTTGCGTGCGCAGTTGAGTTTATGTTCGTTCCCATAGCGGTTCAGGTCAGGAGACCGGTAGCCGGACCGCACTGCGACACGCCCGAACGTTTCCTCCAGCGGGTCAAGCAACGCGGTACAAAACGCCCTTCCGTTTTCGAGCACAAGATCAGGGTTTTCAGGCAAGTTCGGCAAACCGTGGAACCCCGATATCTCAGAATACATAAAATCCCGCATGAAGAAGTACCGTGAAAGTCGCTGTCGGCCGAACGTCTCAAGGCTCCACATGCTGGCCGGTTTACGCATCAGCCAAACCCGTTCCAGCGGAACGCACCCTTGTCACTCAAGGGCGAGAAAGGATTATGCGCGATTTCCCAGATATGCCCTTCGGGATCTTCAAAGTAGCCATGATGCCCGCCCCAGAACACATCGCTTGCTGGTTTGAGAACGTTAGCCCCTGCCTCCTTGGCCCGCGCTATGATCTGGCCCACCTCTTTCTTCGATGGCACGTTATGGCCAAGTGTCATCGCGCCACATCCCAAAGCATCCACGTCAACGCCGATGTCCTCGGCCAGCTTTTCCAGCGGGTAAAGCCCAAGTGTCTGCCCGATCAGATCATATGCGATCACACCATCCTGGGTTTCGACACGTTGCCAACCAAGCGCGTCATAGAACGCCGCTTGCCGCTCCATGTCGCGCACACCAAGTGTGATTAAAGATATCCGTTGCTCCATCAAAGTCTCCTCGCCCGGCTGAGTATACCGGCAATAACGCCGTCCGTCTGCGTCGGTGACATGATGGGCCGCTTTTGCACGCCAGAGATGATATCTTCGAACAGTGTTTCCTGCGCGGTGAAATAGCCCGACACGCTTACCGACATCTGAGGTTCGTCAAATTCGGCGGTCAGATTGTCGTCATCGTAAGGACCGAAGAGGTGGAGTACAGCCCCGCAGAGAAAAGTGATGCTAACAATAAAACACACGAATTTAACGAAATCTTTCATTAACTTGCCCGATCAACCTCATCTATTGCCTGAAGGATGAGATCTAGGCATGGACCATCCGAAAACCTGTGATCGGCGTCCTTGACCAGTCGCAGATGCATGTCCGGCCCGCTAGCATGCTCAAGCAACTTCACTGCGGTCGAGGTGGAGACTGCCGTATCCGCGGTCCCCTGAAGGAAGCGTACCGGAAACGGGAGATCAAGAGGCGCTCTTAGCACCAACTGCTTGCGCCCGTCTTCAATCATCCTCTTTGTAATGATATAGGGCTCCATGTAATCCGAGGGCAACTCGATATGGCCTTCCTGCTCCAGCTCGCGCTTCTGCGCGTCTGTGAAAGAAGCCCAATACCCGTCTTCGGTGAAGTCCGGCGCGGCAGCGATTGTCACCAGGCCAGCGACCCGCGCAGGCTGCGCCCGCGCCAGCAACAGCGCCTGCCACCCTCCCATCGAAGAACCTACCGGCAAAAGTGGCCCTTCGGTCAGCGCCCCGACAGCCTCTGCTGTGTCTTCTGCCCAGTCGCCGATGCTTCCATCGGTGAACGCGCCCGACGATTCGCCATGGCCTGAGTAGTCAAATCGGAGGAAAGCCCGCCCGTTTTTGCGTGCCCAATCCTCCAGAAAGACAGCTTTTGTGCCCTCCATGTCAGATTTCAGCCCGCCCAGAAACACCACCGTCGGCCCCTTCCCCGGTGTGTGATGATAGGCCAGCCTGCGCCCTTGTTTTGTTGACAGAAACTGCGTCTCGCCCATGTAAGCTCCTTCATGTTTTGCTGGATCATGCGCGGGGTCCACCTCGGACACAACCATCAGATTTATAAGTTACCATATTGTCACGTGACTAATTACTCACGTATAAACGATTCCATGGACGCAGTTTTCAAAGCTCTTGCCGATCCGGCCCGCCGTACCTTGCTTGACGCTTTGCGCCGCAAGGACGGTCAGTCATTGCAAGAACTGACGGAACTGCTGGATATGACCCGCTTTGGCGTGATGAAGCACCTTGGTGTGCTCGAAGACGCAGGACTGGTCGTGACCCACAAAAAAGGACGGTTCAAACTCCATTATCTGAACGCCGTCCCCCTGCAACAAACCATAGACCGCTGGATTGAGCCGATGCGCGTAAAACCGGCAGCGAGAGCAGTATTGAACCTAAAATCAACACTCGAAGGGAACGATACGATGACCAAACCCGATTTTATGATGCAGACATTCATCCGCTGCACGCAGGACGCTTTGTGGGACGCCTTAAGCGATCCGGACAGTATGGCGGCCTATCACTTCATGTGTGACCGCGTAGAAGGTGAAGCTGTCGAGGGCGGCAACCTTGTCTGGATCTTACCAGACGGGAACAAGATGTTGTCCCAACGTCCGATAAAGGTGGAGCCGAAAACAAGGATCGAAGCTACGTTCGAGCCGCATTTCTTCGGGCCGGACGCCCCTGCCTCGCGCATGGCGTTTATCATTGAGCCTCAAGGCGACGCCTGCAAGCTGACGATCGAACACTACGACATCCCCGAAGGCCAGGACGGTGTGGCCGAAGGTTGGGCCCGACTGGCGGCCTCGCTCAAGTCATGGCTTGAGACCGGCACCGGCATGAAAGCGGCAATGTAGAGGATCAATTTGATGGAAACCTTTCCCACCGAGCTTGGCATTCTGACGTGCCTTACCCTGATGGCAGCATCCATGTGGATACCCTACATCGTCGGCGTCAACACAGCGCCTGCGGGATCAATTCCAAGTGATGCGCCAGATGGATTTATCCGTATCGCCGATCCGACACAGCAGCGTCCTTGGGTGCAGCGGGCATGGCGCGCGCATTTGAACCTGCTGGAGCAGGGCATACCCTTTGCGGTACTTGTATTGCTGGTAGACCGGATGGACGGTTTTTCCGCCCTTACCTACTGGACCGCGATTGCCTTTTTCTGGCTCCGCGTGGCGCATGCAGTTGGCTATATTACGGCGGGCGCAAGGTTGCCCTTACGCCCGCTGTTATTTCTGGGTGGTTGGATCTGTTGTCTGCTGATGGGCTATGCGGTCTTTGCCGCAGCACCTTAGCCGCCGACGTAAACGCTTGTCTTGGGCCGGTAAAAGACCTTTTGGCCATGTAGCCGGCCCAGCAATTCCTCGCCCGTGCGCTGATCCTCTTCGATTACCCGGATCGATTCAAGGTTGGCGGGGTTGTCATCGCCCAGCGCAAGCCGCATGCGGCACAGTTCGCGCCCACGCGCGCGCAACGCCTCTTCGATCAGATCGACATCTTCGATGGACAGATTGAAAGTACGATTATAGCTCGACATTGCGGTCCCCATGTAAATTGGCAGTGCTGTACGGGTCAGCGGCTTTGTCGTAAATAGCGGCTTTCTAGTCGCAGTCAACGTATACATAGGCATACTTCCACCGACCTAGAACCCTTCCTCGACCTCAGGCAGACGCAGCGCCACGCCCGCCGCCGCAATCGCCATCACGGCAAACACAACAAGCGTCGCCTGCGCACCGATCAGCGCTGCCCCGCCGCCCACAACGCCTGCGAGCAAAAGCAAGCTGCCGATCACCGTGTTGCTAACAGCCGCATATGCCGCGCGTTGGTCCTCCGGCGCGAGGTCTACAAGGTAGGTCGAGCGGGCTTGCCGTACGCCGTGGTAGGCAATCATCAGAACGAATAGCACCGCGGGCATTGCCCAAACCTGTGTCGCAAGTCCCACCGCCCAAAGCGCCACGGCCGACAGCATGGACGCCGCGCCAAGGATGCCTGTTAGCATTAGGACTGTCTTACTAGACTTATCCGCGAACCTCCCCCAGACATAAGAGCTGAGGAATGACGCCACGGCTGATGCCAAAACAAGGGCACCCAATGCGCCCAGTGTCTCTTCTGCGCCTTGCCCGCCGAGCACGACCAGATAGGGTGGTGCCAGTGAGGTCGAAACAAGCAAGCCGCGCACAAGGATAAAGCTGCGCAATTCGGGTTTCTCCTTGAGGAGGGCAAAGCCTGCACCCGTGGCACCGGTCTTTTCACTGGGGTCCTCTTCCATTCGTGAAAACAGCAACGCAGCGACAACCCAAAGGATTGCGGCCAGTGCGATGGCCGCGATGACCACCCCGCGACTTTGCACAAGCCCCGAGATCAACAGCACCGCAAACACCACGACCCCGATGGCGGAGGCCGATCCCGCAAGGCCCGTTACCGAACCCCGCTGCGATTTGGGAACCGTCTTCCCAAGGATGTCCTTGTAGGAGACTGAACAGGCCGCGCGACATAGCGCGAGAAGCGCCAATGCGGCACAGATTGCGAAACCGGCCGCCGCGCCTTCCAGAGATAGGGCTGCCAGCACGATCAGTCCTGCTGCAACGCCCTGCCCCGCACTGCCTGCAACCCAGATCCATTTCCGCAAGGAAGTCCTGCGCACGACCGACGCCAGGGGCATCTGCGGCAACAGGGCGCCTGCCTCACGGATCGGCACCAAGGCACCCGCATATACAGCCGGCGCACCAAGCGACGTCAAAAGCCACGCAAGGACGAGTTTCGGATCAATGAGGCCATCCGCGACTTTCGTCATCGAAAGGGACGCGATGTGGCGCAGACCATTGCGGGCATGCGCTTTGTCCGGGGTCTTTTCCGCGCCGGAGATCGTCTCGAACGCCTGCTGGGCCGTTGTAGTGTCTGACGGGGACATGGATACGCCTCTTCTTGCGGTTTTACATAACTCGGACAGGTCTGGTGACGTGACGTAGGGCAACCTGCCGCATTCTCCAGCCTGTTGTGTCGCCCCCGCCTTCTGATAACGCTGACATCATGCTTGAAACAAAACCCGATCGCCTGCTCATTCCTGTCCTGTCAGCGTGTAATTTCGTGATCGGGATGGGGGCCTTTGTGATTATCGGCCTGATCGAACCTTTGGGCGAGGACATCGGACGCACACCTGCGCAGGCCGGACAGTTGATGACCGTCTACGCGCTCGCTTACGCAGTAATGTCGCCTGTGCTGGTTGCGCTGACCGGCCAGATCGGCAGACGCCGCGTGATGACTGCTGCCTTTGTCCTTTTTACGATTGCCGCCATCCTGGCCGCATTGGCACCGGGCTTTGGTATGCTTGTGCTCAGCCGGATCGTCGCGGCCGCCGGCGCAGGCATGTTCACGCCTGTCGCCGCGGCAGTTGCCGCAGCCCTTTATGCCCCGGACCAGCGCGCACGCGTGCTGGCAGCTGTGTTCTTTGGCCTGACAATCGCTCAGGTCGCGGGCGTACCTGCGGGCAGTTACATCGCCTACTCTATCGGCTGGCGCTATGCTTTTGGCGTGGTGATCGTGCTTAGCCTGCCGTGCATCTGGCTGATCTGGACCCGCGTCCCTGCGGGCCTGCGGTTTCAACCTGTGCGGATGTCTGACCTGGGCCAGACACTGGGCGATTTTCGCACAATGCTGGCCATCACCTTTACCGGTACATTTCTGGGATCGACATACGTTCTTTATACCTACATCGCGCCCCTGCTTAGCCAAACCATGGGATACGGCAGGGACGGCATCACCTTTATTCTGGTGATGTTCGGTCTAGGCGCTGTCGGAGGAAACATCCTCGGGGGGATGCTGGCGGACCGCTATGGCTGGCACCGCACGTTGACTGGACTTTGTTTTGCGCAGATCGCCTTGATGCCGCTTTTTTCACTGCTCCCGTTCAGCACGCCCTTGCTTGGTGTACTCAGCGTGGTCTGGGCTGTCAGCGGCTGGTCCTTCATGGCCGGGCAGCAGATGCGTTTGATCAATTTCGCAGGTCCGCGCGCGCCGGTGGTACTGGCGCTGAACGCGGCAGCTATCTATGTGGGCGCAGCCATCGGCTCTGCCTTCGGCGGCTTGGTGCTGGCCCAATTCGGGATCACATCGCTTGGCTTCTTTGCCGGTCTGGCCGCCCTGCTTGCCCTCATCCATCTGACCATTTCAGCGCGCCGGGCTCCGGTGCCCTACACCGACCCGAATACCACATCTGCCTGAGCGCAAGCGCTGCGCTCTTGACGTGCCTGATCCATAGAGGCAAACAGCGGCACACATAACCCGCAACCGGGCGTCTCGTGGGCGCCAAACTGACGAGGAGGCCCAGCGATGGCTCAAATCTCACTCACCCTTCCCGATGGCAATGCACGCAGCTACGACGCAGGTATCACTGCGGGCGAAGTTGCCGCCGACATCTCCAAATCACTTGGAAAGAAAGCCATCAGCGCCACCGTGAATGGTGCGCATTTTGATCTGGCCTGGCCCATTGAAGCTGATGCCGATATCGCCATCCACACAATGGCCGACGAAGACCAGGCCAATGAGCTGGTGCGCCACGACCTGGCCCACATCATGGCCCGCGCCGTGCAGGAAATCTGGCCCGACACCAAAGTGACCATCGGCCCTGTCATCAAGGACGGCTGGTATTACGACTTTGACCGCGCAGAGCCTTTCACGCCAGAAGACCTCGGCCTGATCGAAAAGAAGATGAAAGAGATCATCAACAAGCGTGATCCCGTCCGCACCGAGGTCTGGGACCGCGACCGCGCGATCAAGCACTACGAAGACAATAACGAACCCTATAAGGTCGAATTGATCGACGCCATTCCGGGCGACGAACCGCTGCGGATGTATTGGCACGGCGACTGGCAGGACCTGTGCCGTGGTCCTCACCTGCAACACACAGGCCAGGTGCCTGGCGACGCTTTCAAACTGATGTCCATCGCTGGTGCCTACTGGCGCGGCGACAGCGACCGCGCCATGCTGCAACGGATCTACGGCGTGGCCTTCACCGGCAAGGAGAAGCTCAAAGCCCACCTCAACATGCTGGAAGAAGCCGCCAAGCGTGACCACCGCAAGCTGGGCCGCGAGATGGACCTCTTCCACATGCAGGAAGAAGCACCGGGTCAGGTTTTCTGGCACCCCAACGGTTGGATGATCTACACCCAGCTTCAGGACTACATGCGCCGGCAGCAGCGTGCGGGCGGTTATGTCGAGGTGAACACACCGCAAGTTGTGGACCGCAAACTGTGGGAAGCATCGGGTCACTGGGAAAAGTATCAGGAAAACATGTTCATCGTCGAAGTCGACGAAGAGCACGCACGCGAAAAGGCTGTGAATGCGCTCAAGCCCATGAACTGCCCCTGCCACGTCGAGATATTCAAACAAGGTCTGAAATCCTACCGCGATCTTCCGCTGCGCATGGCCGAGTTCGGATCGTGCAACCGGTACGAGCCGTCAGGTGCGTTGCACGGCATCATGCGGGTGCGGGGCTTCACACAGGACGACGCGCATATCTTCTGCACAGAAGACCAGATCGAGAGTGAAACCGCGATCTATATCGAATTCCTTTCGAACATCTACCGCGACCTCGGTTTTGAAAACTTCCGCGTGAAGTTCTCAGACAGACCCGAAAAACGCTCCGGCTCGGACGAGGTATGGGACAAGGCGGAAGCCGCCCTTTTGTCAGCCACACGCAACGCGGGGATCGAGCCGGAACTCAATCCCGGTGAAGGCGCGTTCTACGGCCCCAAGCTGGAGTTCGTGCTCACGGACGCCATCGGCCGTGACTGGCAATGCGGCACCCATCAAGTCGACTTTGTCCTGCCAGAGCGGCTGGATGCGACATATATCGGTGCCGACGGCGGCAAACACCGCCCCGTAATGCTGCACCGTGCGACCCTTGGCTCATTCGAGCGTTTCATCGGCATCCTTATCGAAGAACATGCGGGCAAATTGCCGTTCTGGCTCGCCCCTCGTCAGGTTGTCGTGGCGTCTATCACGTCAGAGGCTGATGATTACGTCGCAGAAGTTGTCGACACGCTGCGCAAAGCCGGCGTGCGGGCCGAAGCAGACACACGCAATGAAAAGATTAACTACAAGGTGCGTGAACACTCCGTTGGTAAGGTGCCCGTCATCCTGGCCGTTGGCGCGCGTGAGGTCGAGGAAAAAACCGTTTCCGTACGTCGTCTTGGTGAAAAGCAAACGTCCGTTCAACCGCTTGCTGAGATGACTGTAACATTAGCGGATGAAGCGACACCGCCCGATCTGCGCTAAGAAGACCCATTGTAACAATACAGGTGCGGCGGCATGTCGCGACAGCCGCACCTGAAACATTCCAGCCGCCAGTTCGGCGAAATAGAGTGAAATAACCGATTTTTCATCGCAAATCTTAACAGGAACGTGACACACTCTGTCGTGAGTGGCATTGATATTCTGCACATGTTTTAGTCAGTTCATCACACCGAATGTGAGTTTTAAAAGGAGGATCACATGTCCAACGCAATGAAAACAGTTGCAATCGCCGGTGCCGTCGCCGCCGCAATGGCCGCTCAGACAACCACAGCAGACGCTGCATCCAAAGAGAAATGCTACGGCGTATCGCTTGCCGGCGAAAACGACTGCGCCGCAGGCCCCGGCACGACCTGCGCAGGCACTTCAGTCACCGACTATCAAGGCAACGCTTGGACGCTTGTAGACGCAGGCACCTGCGCCGAGATCGACCTGCCCCAGATGGCAGACGGCACGGGCCGCACAGGTTCTCTTGAGCCGCTTGAGCGCGACCTGCCAGCATAAGAGTTTTGCTTCAGGCGGTACCCATCGCCTGAAGCACCTATAGGATCACAGACAGAAAGACGCCTCATGCGCGACACGTCTCATTCCTTTGAAACACTGCCCGATGCCCCCGGTGTGGGGTACAAATCCCAACATTTCGCCGCACTGCAGTCCGACCCCGGTCCCGTAGAGTGGGTTGAGGTTCATGCAGAGAATTATATGGGCGATGGTGGGCGACCGCTCGCACAGCTTTCTGCGTTGGCAGAACAGTTTGCAATTTCTGTCCACGGCGTCGGTCTCTCCATCGGTGGCGAAGAGCCCCTGGACACCGACCATCTCGCCCGCCTGAAGCGGCTGTGTGACTGGATTAGGCCAGCCAGCTTTTCTGAGCATCTAGCATGGTCGACCCATGGGGCCGAGTTTCTGAACGATCTCCTGCCTTTGCCATACACCGAAGCCACACTTGCGCGGGTCGCAGACCACATCATTCAGGTTCAAGATGTTCTGGGGCGCAGAATGTTGCTGGAAAATCCCTCCAGCTATCTGGCTTTCGCTGAATCTACCTTGTCCGAAACCGACTTTTTGCAAGAGCTTACGCACAAAACCGGCTGCGGTCTCTTGCTGGATGTGAACAATGTCTTCATTTCATCCACAAATCTGGGTGTCAGCCCTCAAGACTACATAGATGCCTACCCGACAAACCAAGTCGGCGAGCTTCATGTGGGCGGCCATGACAGAGATACGGATGACCACGGCGCACCTTTGCTGATCGACAGCCACGATGCGCCGGTCTCTGATCCGGTCTGGACGCTTCTTGAATACACCCTTGCGCAGACAGGGCCAAAACCGGTTTTGGTGGAGTGGGACAACGATGTCCCTGACTGGAACACCCTAAAATCAGAGGCGCTTCGTGTTTCCGGTGTTCTGGTTCCGTGACCGGACAAGCCAGCTTCCGTGCCGGTCTGCTTGATCCGGAGTGCCCATCGCCTAACGGTCTAGAGGATGGAGCCAATCGAGCAGCGGGCAAAAGGTACGACGTCTACCGCAACAACGTCACGGTGTCCTTGATTGAGGCCATGCACACAGCCTTCCCCCTTGTGGAAAAGCTAATCGGTTCGCAGAACTTTGGACAATTGGCGCGACTGTTTGTTCGGGCGCATCCGCCAACCTCGCCGCTTATGATGTTCTATGGCGCCGAATTTCCCGCGTTTCTGGCCAGCTTCGCGCCGCTTTCCCATATCGGTTACCTGCCTGATGCCGCCCGGTTGGATATTGGACTGCGTGCAGCCTATCATGCTGCGGACCTTCCGCCCTTCGACCCGTCGCCTCTGCAAACACTACACCCTGACGCCCTTTCAGAGGCCACTGTCTCACTTGCACCCGCAACGCAGATCATTCCATCGCGGTGGCCCCTCTTTGACATTTGGCGTTTTAATCAAAGCGCCGATGCGCCACCTGTCGGAAAACTGGGGCAAGACGTGCTCATCACGCGGCCTGCGTTTGATCCTGCCCCCCATGCGCTGCCACCCGGTGCCGTGCAGTGGCTGAAATCCTTACACTCTGGGGCTTCTTTTGGCGCGGCCCATGATACCGCGTGCAGTGCGCACGCCGATTTCGATCTGACAACCAGCCTGACCTTGGCCCTATCCACAGGTGCCTTTGCAGAAATTCACCACAAGGACCTAATATGACTTCAATTCTGTCGCTCTACGCATCGCTCTCGGACGCTCTGGACCGCGCAGCAGGCTGGCTGCTACCAACTTCGGCACGCTTTCTCTTTGCCGCGATCCTGATGGTCTATTTCCTGAACTCTGGCCTCACAAAGATCGGAGAAGGCATATCAGGCATCTGGACACCATCCGTTG
The DNA here is from genome assembly GCF_000622385.1 of Sulfitobacter noctilucicola. Lineage (NCBI taxonomy): Bacteria > Pseudomonadati > Pseudomonadota > Alphaproteobacteria > Rhodobacterales > Roseobacteraceae > Sulfitobacter > Sulfitobacter noctilucicola. Next base: position 2,562,733 of record NZ_JASD01000008.1, on the reverse strand, counting down.
GTGCCTACGCCCAGATCTTTCCCAAAGCCTTGGAAGCCGCCGGTTATGACACAGACGCCCTATCCCCTTTCCACACGCTGGTCGTACTCGCTGGAACATGGGCAGAGTTTCTCTTGCCGGCGATGATCGTGCTGGGCATTTTGACGCGGCTTGCCGCTTTGGGAATGATCGGCTTTGTGACCGTCCAATCGCTAACAGACATCTACGGCCATGGTCAGGCTGGCGAAATCGGCGCATGGTTTGACCGGTTTCCAGATGCCATCATTCTTGACCAACGCGCGCTGTGGGTCTTCCTGTTTCTGGTTCTGGTTTTCAAAGGTGCCGGGCCGCTATCCTTTGATCGTGCACTTAAACCACGCACCGAGTGACAGATACGGGCCAGCGCCACTCGCTACTTAAAGTCGACTCTTAACTTCGGCCTCTACCTCATTGTTCCAAGACAGGAAAAGAGAGTCGGCCACAGAGATCAGCGGCCGCTTCATAAGGGCAGGATGTTGCTTGAGCAGCGACATCTTATCCGCCTGACGGGCCGTCTCATCCAACCCGCGCCACGTTGTGGACCGAGTGTTGAGGATGGTATCAGGGAACTGCTCGATCGCACGCGCAAGCACCTCGTCAGGCACGCCATCCTCTCTGACATCGCACAGGCGCGCCTCTGGCAGCGCCTTCATCGCCTTGCGGCAGGTGTCACAATTCCTAAGACCGTAAATTATAAGCACAGCTCATTTTCCTTAATGAATTTTCCAAAGAACTTGCACCGATTCCTTGATTTTTTACAATAATGCGCGATCTCTTAATTATGCCACTGTGTGCATGACAGTGGCACCCACCGCCTGCCTTCGGGCAGGTTGAAGTCAAAGTCACAGGAGGCACGGAAACTATGCCAACAGGCACCGTGAAGTGGTTCAACACCACAAAAGGATATGGGTTTATTGCACCGGACGGCGGCGGCAATGACGTTTTTGTCCATATTTCAGCCGTCGAACAATCTGGTCTGACAGGTCTTGCCGATGATCAGAAGGTCAACTTCGAACTGGCGGAAGGGCGCGACGGGCGGCAGATGGCGTCGAACATCACGCTGGCCTAAGAAAAACCCCGCAGTCTCCTGCGGGGCCAAATCAATCCTAACTGTACGCGCGCTCAGTAATCCGAGCAGCCTTTCGTACCAGGCTGGCAGGTTGGGCGCGCGGAGCGTACGACGCGCTTGACCTTGTAGTGCCGCTTTTTCTTGGCGACAGGGTGCGCCAGCGCTTGCTGATAGCTCATATGCTGGTTCGGCTGACCGCAGCAAATCACACCGGAAATCGTAATAGGTTGCAGACCCGCAGGGCAGTAGTTGGCCCCGTGATAGGGATAAATCTTGGCTTCTGCCGCAACCTGGGCAGGCATAAGAGTGGTCAGCAACAGGCCAACGCCTGCAAGTGCTCCGGTTGTGAGACGCATGAGGTTCCCTCGTTTAGTTGTTTTCACCGCTTTTTCTGCGCTCAAGCTTGCCGTGCGGGGGCGGGCAAGTCCAGTCTTTTCTTGGGCTTAGAGGGTCGCAGGCAGCGAGGTGTAGCCGTGAAACCTGATCCGGCCACCAGATATGCGATCATCGGATAGCGCATAATCGCGATTGCGGCGCAGAAAGCGTGCGATGGCGATCCGCCCTTCCATACGCGCAAGCGTCAGGCCGACACAGACATGCGGGCCACCGGCAAAGGCCAGATGCCGGTTGGGTTTTCGGGTGATGTCGAACCGCGCGGGGTCTTTGAACACGTCCGGGTCACGGTTTGCCGCCCCGATACAGAGGTGCAGGTTGGCACCGGACGGGATGGTATATCCGCCAAACGCGACCTCGGCCGTGGTCTCGCGATTGCCGAACTGGTTGGGGGAACGCAGGCGCAGAACCTCCTCCACCGCAGTGTCGATCAGCGACATGTCATTCAGCAATAACGCCTTTTGATCGGGGTGGTCATGCAGCAGGGCAAGGCCGCTGCCGATAAGGTTGGTCGTCGTCTCGTGCCCCGCGTTGAGGATGAAAATGCAGTTCTGGATCAGCTCGATTTCGGTCAGCTGGCCTGTGTCATCACCGGCAATCAGACGGGTCAGTACATCAGTGTCAGGATCACCCGGTGCAGCACGGCGGCGGGCGATCAGGTCTTGCAGGTAGGCCTTGAACTCCTGCACCGCAGTGTGACCGGCGGCCAGTTGCGCATCCGACAGCACAGGTTCCAGCGCGCCGAGGATGGCGAGCGACCAATCCCGCAGGGGGCCGCGTTCGGACATGGGAATATCAAGCAAATTGCCGATGATCTGGATGGGAATAGTGGAGGCGAAATCCTCAATCAGATCAGGACTTTGCGGCATTTCATCAAGCAGCGTGTCGACGGTGTCGATCAACCCCGGCTCCATCCGCGCAAGCGCCTTGGGGGTAAGCGCGCTAGTCATAATCCGCCGCACGCGGGTGTGCAGCGGCGGATCGTTGAAGACGAGGCTGGTCGTGTGGTGTTCAAAGAGCGGCGTGCCGGCGCCGAACTTGGGCGCAAAGGCTTGTTTTTTGTCAGAGATATAGAGGGTCGTGTCGCGGTAGATGGCGTTCAGATCGGCGTGTTTGGTGATGAGGAAAGAGCCGTCAGGCTGGGGCGTGACGGGGCTGTTTTGCAGCAAATCATCGTAATGCGGAAAGGGGTTTTCGGTGAAACCTTCGGGGGGATTGGCGAGGTTGAACATGGGGGGAGTTTGGGTGTTTTAGAGGGGGGTGTCTAGCATACCCCCCTGTGCATCCTCTAAGCACCGCAGATATTTATCGTTTGAATATTAGTTTTTAATAGAATTACAAAAAGGATGAGTTATCTGACCGTTTTCGACGGTGCCCATTCCACCAGTCGCCTTGCCTTTGATGTGATCATATTGAATTGCTTTCTCCACGTGGACCCTGCCACCACATTCAGGACATCTAGTAGCGCTATCCAATGACTTCTGCAAAAATATAGCTGATTTTGTTGCGCTGGTAAATGCTTTGCCGCTTTCGTTGGCGCTCTCAGCAATCACTTTGTCTTTGAGGTCAAGAAGCACCAATAATTCGCTCTGTCTGAAACTCTCTTTGATCGCCCCTGGTGCGACAATTTTTTCGAAGAAAGCCTGCCATCTCGTGACGCGCTGCTTTGATCCAAAAAGTGAATTTGCTTGATAAAGCAAAAATTTGTGATCAACGAAAACTTTTTCAATCAATTCTCGGTTGGCTGTGAACTTTTTGAAATAACTGCTGTCGTTATTTCGGACTGCTTTTGCTATTGCAGCTGCAAAGCCCAAAAAGACCGTGTCCAGATGACGGCCCCTTTCGCTATAGAAGAAAACTGCTGGATGAAGGCCCAAGCTTTTAGACTCATTAGACGTCATTCTCTTCAATACACGTATACAGCTATTAAGTGCTTCAATCGTCGCACTCCCATCTTGGTCAGACTGGTAAAGATTTTTTGTTTCATCTTTGCGATCATGACCGACGATGGAGAAGGCAAGGAAGTCCATCAGCAGATTATAGGCCGTCAGCGGAGATGACTGCCCTCCATGCGGTAAATTGAGAGTCTTTATTGGAAAGCTGAGTTCTGGAGAAAATAATAGTCCATGCACCTCCCGTGACTTTTCTTCTATCTCTTGCTGGACGGTTTCCTCAAAAGAACTCCAGTACTTATGTCCTGCTCCCGCCCTCGCTATTGACCGAGATGCGATTGCAATCGGCTTATCGCGATTTCGCAACAAGCGTTCCTCCGTAGCATGCAGCGGTGTCCCCTGTTTGTTTATGTTGAAAAAGGAAGCTTCTGCCTTTTCCGCATCACCCTCGACCCACTGCAGGTCAATAGACCTTGTCTTTGCGCTAGCCGCACGAGCCAACAAACGAGCGTCAGTTCCAGCCTTACTGGAATCGAGCATCACTTTTTTCATGTCGGCAAAGCTTCCGACAGTCGAACGCACCTTATTTCTCAGCCGTGTCGCTATCCGTTTTTGTTCCTCGGAGATATCGTCTCCATATAGGTTCTTGGACATTACACCATCGCCATAGTCATCATTGATCCAAGCCAACAACGCACTCATGCGATGCGCACCATCAATAACGAAATAATAGGTCTTAGACTTCCATAAGATCACTGAAGGAACTAGCTCATCGTCCAAAAAACTCTCTAAAAACTTTACGATTTGATCTGGAGTCCATTGGGTCGTCTCTCTTTGGAAATCAGGTTTACGTAAGCTAGGCACAAGGAAAGAGTCAGGCGTAAGCTGGGATAAACTAATGTCGCTAATTTTCTTGGATGCTGAACTCTCATGATCATCTACGTCTCGAAAGTCAGCTCTTGGGATCATTGCATCAATATTTACTGTCTGTGCCATATCAAACCTTTATAGCCACCTGAAATTCCCGCCATTCACCCTTGGACATTCCAGAAGTTTCTTGCGTTACCTCCTCACCTTTTAACATCCGGCGAATACAATCAAGGGCTGTATGAGACATCGTGGCACCGCCCAGACGGTAGTCCTCGAAGGCGCCGTAGGCCGCGGGCACCCAGTCGGCGACGACTTTGCTAATCGCATCCGCATAGACGCGTATTTCGTATTGGGCATGGGCATCTGCCCGCAGCCGCAGGAAATGAAACAGGTTATGGAGGTCCACTTTCCAGTACCACTGGGTATAGATGTTCGCAGGCAGGTTCATGCGGGCGAGTTCGCGGGCGAGGCCGTCTTGGCCCTCAACCGAGATCATCTGTTCGTAGTGGTCGTAGGCACGGTTGCTGTCTGATTTCAGGATTTCGAGAACGCGGGCGGCTTCCTCGCCCTCCAGCAGGCCACCCCGGCCCTGATTGTTCACCACGCTTTGCGCGTTCAGGTGGTCCGGTGCGGGGATATAGAATTCGCGGTCGAGGATCGAATAGCGGGCGGAGTATTCGTTGACGTTGGCGGTGCGGTGCCGGATCCACTGGCGGGCGACAAAGACAGGCAGTTTGACGTGCAGCTTGATCTCGCACATCTCGAACGGCGTCGAATGCCAGTGGCGCATGAGGTAGCGGATCAGCCCCTCGTCGTTCTGCACGGATTTGGTGCCTTTTCCGTAGGACACGCGGGCCGCCTGACAGATGGCAGAATCATCGCCCATATAGTCGATGACGCGGATGAACCCGTGGTCGAGCACGTCATAGGCTTTGTACAGATGCGCCTCCATCCCCGGCACGGTGGCGCGCAGGGTTGGCGAGGTTTGCGTGCGCAGATCGTCGATTTCTGCTTGTTGTTCGGGGCTGACGGGCATGGGGTGCGGTCCTTGATCGGTCTGGGATTCGTTCACCACTATATCTGGGCCGACTGTATGCAGGAACAGCCATATGCGGTATTGTGTTGATTGCGTCCCTTGTGCTGCAATTTCGGCGTTTTTGCAGGAGGGGCCGTTGACAAAGGGGCGGCGTTGTTGGGATTGTGCGCGCAGGTTTTAAGAAGGCAGGCGATCATGAAAATCAATTTGGCCGGGCTGATGCTTTGCACGTTTCTGGTGGCTTGCGGTGGTACTGCCCCGTTTGGAGAAGAGACCGACGTTGTCGAGGACGGTGATGAGGAAATCATCGAAAGCGATCGCACGGTCCCGCCCGGCACGGCGAACCCCACGTCTGACGACCTGATCTTTCGCAAGGAAGCACGCGACGACGAAGGCGGGAACGGTTTCGCGACGGGCGTAAGCTACAACTCCGAAGATGATACATTCTCGGTTGATAACCTGCCGTTCGATGGCAGTGACGACACACCCTACATCCGCGGCCGTGCGGTGGGCAGTCTGGGTCAATATGCCGTTTATGAAGCGGTAGAACAGTATCCCGACAGCGCGAACGGATCGACGATCAACCAGTTCACGCACCGCGCCATCTATGGTGTCAGCCGCTCCGGTCAGACCGAGTTCGCGATCGTACGCTCGGGCGCCTATGTGAACTACGGTTTCGGCGGTTTCGTTTACCAGCGTAACGGCGACGTGGACCTGCCGACAACCGGTCAGGCGCTTTACAACGGTCAGGGTGCAGGATTGCGCGACTACAACGGTCGGGGCGGGCTTGAGTATTCCACAGCGGACGTCCAGATCGCGATCGATTTCGGTGATTTCAACGCTGACACAGGTCAGTATGAAGGTGCGGTTGACGGGTTTGTCTTCAATCGCCGGATTTTCAGCCAGGACGGGACCGAGATCACGCAAAACGTTCTGGACCGCATCAACGAAGGCAACAATGCCTCCCTTCAATCGGTGCCGACCATCGTGTTCCGTATCGGGCCGGACGCGCTTGACGTAAACGGTGAGATCGTCGGGACATTGGGTTCGCGCTTTGGCAATGATTCCGGCCAAGCGGTCACATATGAGGAAGGCAACTACTACGGCATCATCTCTGGCGACGGTGCCAATGAGATTGTTGGGGTGATCGTTGCTGAAACAGGCGTTGATCCAAGCGCTGACAACGTGCGTGATACCATCGGATTCACAATCTACCGAGAAGACCGAGAGTAATGGCAAGCGGGCTGGCGCGATGTATCGCTGCGGCCGCTGCCTGTTTATTGGTCGGGCTGCCCACGCTGAGTGCGCAGGAAACGCTCACGCCTGATGCCTTGCGGCAGAACGCGGTGGGTGCTTTGCAGGCGGGTGATCCGATCACTGCTCGGCGCTATGCGCAGGCCTTGATTCTGCGTGATCCCGACGATTTGAATGCACATCTGATTCTGGCGCGTGCTGCGCGGGATTTGGGCGACATTCCTCCTGCCCGCTCGGCTGCGCAGACTGCTTGGTCATTGGCGCAAACAGATGCGGAGCGGTATTCAGCCGCACTGATTACAGCGCAGGTTCTGTCGACCGAAGGCAAACGTACACGCGCGCAATTCTGGCTCAGACGCGCAGCACAACATGCGCCAAATGATCTGCTGCGCGAAAAAGCAAAGCAGGACTTCCGGTATGTCAAACAACAAAACCAATGGAAGACCGATCTGACTTTCACGCTGGCACCGAATTCCAACATCAATAATGGATCGGCCCAGGACCGTTCGCGACTGAACTATGCAGTGTCGGAAATTCTATTCGGGGAGCCGATTGAATACGAACTCAACGCAGAGGCGCAGGCCATTGCAGGGCTTGAGATCGGTGGCACCCTTCGCACGCGTTACCGGTTTCACCAGACCCCCGTGTCGGCGCATGATGCCAAACTGGCACTCTCATACCGCACATTTTCGCTGCACGATGATTTGCCCGGCCTGTCGGGGTCCGACTTTGCTTATGGTACGTTGGCGGCGGGATACGGCTACCGCCGGCTTAACATCGACGGTCGTGGCGAATTTGCCAGCGACATTGAAACCGGTCAAAGCTGGTACGGCGGTGCACGTTATGCACAATACCTTCGCGCTCAGGCCCAGCAGCTGTTTCGGCCAAGCCGGACCCAGCAGCTCCGTTTTGGCGGAGAGTTGGAGCGGCTGTGGGGGCAAGCAACCCCAGACCGTGATCTTATCGGCCTTTCCGCGAGCATAACCCAGAGCCTTCCGACCGGAAACTCGGCGTACTTGGGGCTTTCGGCTTCGACCTCGCAGTCGGACAGTGCCAGCTCGGACTATGCCGAGATCGAGCTGCGCACGGGCTTTACGCTTGCCAAACCGGTGCTTGGGGCGTCGGTTCAGTTCGGCCTGGGGGCAAGCTGGCGGGACTACGATGCGTCGGTACACTCACGCGATGGCAGGCAAGACAACCGACTGTTTGCAGATGTCACAGCAGTGTTCAAGCAAATCGATTACTATGGCTTCAACCCTTCCCTCACTCTTTCGGCGTCGCGCACGAACAGCAATATCGGCTTGTTCGACACCAACAGGGTCGGCCTGAACATCGGCATAAAATCGGCATTTTAGCCGCCTAACGGTCAGGTGTGACTGGTATCCTGTAATCGCCATGCTAGGTTCAGCCTCAACTGATCCAAGGAGAGCCCCGATGCCTATAAAATACCTGCACACCATGGTCCGCGTCAAAGATCTTGACGCCTCGATCGCCTTCTACAAACTGCTTGGGCTGGTGGAGCGCCGCCGGATCGAAAACGAAGGCGGACGGTTCACATTGGTCTTTCTTTGCCCTCCCGGGATGGATGATGGCCATGCAGATGTAGAGCTGACATACAACTGGGACGGTGATGACGCTCTACCAAGCGACAGTCGTCATTTCGGACACCTCGCCTACACCGTCGAGAACATTTATGAGACGTGCCAGTACCTTATGGATAACGGCGTGACCATCAACCGCCCTCCTCGTGAAGGTCGCATGGCATTTGTGCGCAGCCCCGACAACATCTCGGTCGAGCTATTGCAGGAAGGCGAAGCCCTGACCCCAGCGGAGCCTTGGACCAGCATGGAGAATATCGGCCATTGGTAAGCGCCTCCTCCTGAGCAGCGCTTTTGCTGCATGCATTCTGTCGGCAGATCCGGCTCCGGCCGCGGACTGTCGACTTGCTTTGGTATTGGGTCTGGACATCTCCAGTTCAGTGGACAGGGCCGAGGACGCGCTGCAACGTGGTGGCGTTGCCTCAGCGCTGCTTGATGAACGTGTGCAAGAAGCGTTCTTTGCAAGCGGCCTGCCCGTAGCGCTCGCCGTTTTCGAATGGTCGGGTCGTTATAATCAAGAGGTGCTCATGGACTGGCGTCTGATTCACGACCAGTCCGATCTGGCCGTCGCAGCAGAAACAATTTCGAACTCGCGACGCAGCTACGCGGAATTCCCCACAGCAATGGGAGACGCCCTGCGTTTCGCCGCCCAGATGCTAAATCGCAGCCCGCGGTGCCTTGCCCAAACAATTGATATCGCGGGAGATGGCGAAAGTAACGAAGGTGAAGGGCCGCAGCAGGTCTATCAGGATGCTGCTTTTGACGCGATTACTGTAAATGGTCTGGTGGTTGCAAACGCAGCAGATTTCCAGACGCCTGCCCGGCTCACCCAGTTTTACAGGGAAGAAGTCTTGCACGGACACGGTTCGTTTATGATCGTAGCGGAAGGGTTCAATGACTACGCGCGCGCCATGCGGGACAAACTGGAGCGGGAGCTTGCCGTGACGGTGGTCGGGGCGCTGCCATGAAATCATTCGCACTCACCGGGTTGATCCTGTTATGGCCGGAAGCCAGTGCTGCCGCCTGTCGTTTGGCGTTATTGCTGGCCTTGGACGTCTCCAGTTCCGTCGATTCGTCCGAAGACCGTCTGCAACGCGGCGGCGTGGTCGCAGCGCTGACAGCGCCCGAGGTGGAGGCAGCTTTTTTCGCTGTCGATCAACATGTTGCACTGGCGGTCTATGAGTGGTCCGGGCGGTACCAGCAGGACCTTTTGCTGGACTGGACACTGATCGACGGTCGCGCTGCCTTGCTGGAAGCCGCAGGAGCCGTCGCGGCAAGTGTCCGGGGGCATTCCGATTTTCCAACGGCCATGGGATATGCGTTAGGGCATGGGGCACGTCTGTTCGAAAGCGCACCGGCTTGCGATCAAAAGACGTTGGATATTGCAGGTGACGGGCAAAACAACGAGGGGTTTGGTCCGCAAGACGCATACGCCGCCTTTCCGTTTGAAGGGGTCACCGTGAACGGGCTGGTGATAAATGCCGCGGATTTCGAAGGAGAGTTGGGCCTGATCGCCTTTTACCGCGCCGAAGTGCTGCACGGGCGCGGCGCTTTTTTGGAGATAGCGAATGGCTTTGCAGACTACGAACGCGCCATGCGGCGCAAACTGGAGCGGGAGCTGACGCCGATGGTCATTGGCGGTGTGAACCACAAGGTTGTGCAATGAAGGCCGCATTGGCCCTCGCCTTTTGTATGAATACGATCGCGCTAGAGGCATTTGCCGACTGCCGGCAGGCGCTGGCGCTGGGATTGGATGTGTCAGGCTCCGTTGATGCCCGTGAGTACCGTCTTCAAATGGGGGGCTTGGCGACCGCGCTTGATGCACCACGTGTTCGTGAAAAACTGATGGCCATGCCGTCGGCCCCCGTCCGTCTCATGATCTTTGAATGGTCCGGCCCCTCGGATCAGTCGGTGGTCGTGCCTTGGACAGAGATTTCGGATGAGGCCGTATTGGATGCCGTTATTCTGACGCTCAGCGAGACGGAGCGGCGCGATGCGAGCCCGGGAACGGCGTTAGGAGTGGCAATGCGTGAAGGTCAATTGCATTTGGCACGACAGCCCGATTGCTGGAAGCGTACGCTGGACATTTCCGGGGACGGCAAATCAAACCTTGGCCCCCGCCCACGGGATGTGCGCGACAGGATCACTGCCAGCGGTATAACCATCAACGCTCTGGTAATCGGTGTGGACGATCCTAATACAGGTGATATCCGGCAGGCCGAGATTGCAGAGCTGTCTTCCTACTTTCGGGCAGAGGTCATTTTAGGGCCGGATGCATTTGTTCAAACTGCCATCGGCTTTGCCGACTACGCACGCGCAATGACCGAAAAACTGATCCGTGAACTCGACGGTTTGGTTCTGTCGAAGGTTGAACGTTAGCGCCCATTCAACCATCAGCGGCCGCTCAAGTCATTTGCCGCCAATGTGGCCCTGATATGTACCGCACTATTAAGCTATACGCTGTCGCAGGCCTACACCGCCGAGGCGCCAAAGCCCCACTTGGTCATATCAATAAATGTAGCGGATCTGGTCGGTCCAGTACCGTTCCATCCGCTTAAGCGATGTCGTGATCTCGGCCACGCCGTCTTGCCCAAGTACACCTTTTTCTTTCAGCCCGTCCGCGTGACGCGAAAATAGATCGCCGACTACATCGCGGATTTTGCGCCCTTGCTCCGTCAGGCGAACACGTACAGAACGGCGGTCAATCTCGCACCGCTGATGATGCATATAGCCCATCTCGACCAGTTTCTTCAGGTTATAGCTGACGTTGCTGCCCTGATAGTAGCCGCGGCTTTTCAACTCGCCCGCCGTGACTTCGTTGTCGCCGATGTTGAACAGAAGCAGCGCTTGCACCGCGTTGATCTCAAGCACGCCAACGCGTTCAAATTCGTCTTTGATCACATCCAGCAGCAGCCTGTGCAATCGCTCGACCAGCGACAGGGCTTCGAGGTAGCCAACCATGAAGTCCTTGCTCTGGACGTGCTGCCCGATAGGCTCTTGAAGGGTCATACAGTTTCTCCGACTCGCGTTGCTAGCGGCGAAACTGAAGAATAAAACAGAATATTTCGTTAAACGCGGCGGTACGCCGAGTATCACACCAGTGGCGTGAAATTTGTCCGGATATCGTCGATCATTGCAGCATATGGATCGGGCGCGGGAAACTGGCCGGTGACCCATTGATATAGATCGTGGTCGCTCTCGTTCAAAAGCGCGTCATAAAGCGTCAGTGCCTCGTCATCGAGGTTGGGCAGCACGTCGGTTGCATAGGACGTCAGGATGAGGTCCATTTCTTTGATCCCCCGGCGGATCGAGCGCATGTGCAAGCGCTTGACCTTATGTTCGTGCAATTCTTCAGCCATTGTCCGTCACATCCCGCATCAGTCGCAAACGCTTTTCCAGTCGGCCCATTGCTTCGGCACTGGCCAGCATATCAGCGCGCAGTTTGCGGATTTCGCTCAGCGCCTCGGCAAGGTTGACCGGTGTCGGTGTGCTGTCTTCCGGGCTTTCGATCCCCTCGCCTTCGCCATTGATCAGCCACATCATCGAGACGTTCAACAATCCCGCCAGCATCGACAGACGGTTTGCCCGTGGCTCCGAGTGGTCATCCTCCCAAGCACGCAGTGTGGCCAACTTGACCCCCAGCCGCTTGGCAAGCATCCCCTGAGTCATGTCAGCCCGCTCGCGCGCGGCAGCGAGCCGGTCTCCGAAAGTTGCAGCGTCAGGTCCGTACCAGTCTGTTTCAGTATCCATTTTCTTCTCTGTGATTGCTCTGCGCCAAAGCGCTTGATCGGTGGGGGGGTGACCCCTATGAGTAGCGATGAACCTATAACTGCCAGAGGCCCAGAATGGAACTGCTCTCTAAAACTCTTGCCCGCGTCAAACCGTCTCCGACCATTGCTGTCACATCCAAGGCAGCAGAGCTGAAGGCCGCTGGCAAGGATGTCATCGGTCTGGGTGCAGGTGAGCCGGATTTCGACACGCCGCAGAACATCAAGGACGCCGCGATTGCTGCGATCAATAGCGGCAAGACAAAGTACACCGCGGTCGATGGGATCAGTGAGCTGAAACAGGCCATCTGCGCCAAGCTCAAGCGCGACAATGATCTGGATTATATTCCGGCACAGGTCAGCGTTGGCACCGGCGGCAAGCAGATACTCTATAATGCGCTGATGGCGACCCTGAACGAGGGTGACGAGGTGGTAATCCCTGCCCCCTACTGGGTAAGCTACCCCGATATGGTGCTGCTGGCCGGTGGTACGCCAGTCATTGCCGAAGCCTCCTTGCAGACAGGTTTCAAGCTGACCCCCGACCAGTTGGAAGCAGCAATCACGGACAAGACAAAGTGGTTGATCTTCAACTCGCCTTCAAACCCGACCGGTGCAGGTTACACACGGGAAGAACTGAAGGCCCTCACCGATGTTCTGATGCGACATCCGCATGTCTGGGTGATGTCGGACGATATGTATGAGCATCTGGTTTATGATGATTTCGAATTCTGCACCCCTGCGCAGGTGGAGCCACAGCTCTATGACCGCACGCTAACAGTCAACGGCGTGTCAAAGGCCTATGCGATGACCGGCTGGCGGATCGGGTATGCTGCAGGGCCGGAAAAGCTGATCGGTGCCATGCGCAAGGTGCAATCGCAGTCTACCTCCAACCCGTGCAGCGTCAGCCAGTGGGCGGCGGTCGAGGCTTTGAATGGCACGCAGGACTATATCGCGCCTAACAATGAAATGTTTGCCCGCCGCCGTAACATGGTGGTCGAGATGCTGAATGCTGCCGAAGGCATACGCTGTCCGATGCCGGATGGCGCTTTCTATGTGTACCCTTCCATTGCGGGCTGCATCGGCAAAATCTCTGCTGCGGGCGTAAAGATTGATGACGACGAAACATTCGCCACAGCCTTGCTTGAAGAAACCGGTGTCGCCGTTGTCTTTGGCGCGGCCTTCGGTCTCTCACCCAACTTCCGCGTCAGCTACGCCACGTCTGATGCGCAGTTGAAAGAGGCCTGCACCCGCATCCAGAATTTCTGTGCGGCGCTGACCGACTAAGAGAGCCTATGACACCGGACCGCGTTACCGCAAATCTGCCATCCCGGGACTTTGACCGCACCTGTGCGTTTTACGGGCTGTTGGGGTTTGATCCGCTATACCGCGATGACGGCTGGCTGATCTTGCGGCGCGGTACAATGGAGGTGGAGTTCTTTGCTCACCCTGATCTGGTGCTTGCCGAAAGCTGGTTCAGTGCCTGCATACGTGTGGATGATCTGGACGGATTGCGCACGTCTTGGCACGCGCTTGACCTGCCGGATGATCCGATGGATCGTCCTCGCGATTTGACCATACAAGGTGGCGATGGAAAGCCACGGTTTTTCGTGCTGATCGATTGTGACGGATCGCTCATACGCTGCATCGACAACGGGAGCGTCTAGAATGACTGCCGAACTGCCAGAGTATTATTTCAGAGTACGTGACAACGGAGCGGCAGTGTTCCGTGTCGACACAGAGAACCGCCAGCGGCGGATCGAGATGGACCAGATCGCGGTGGTGAATATCAAGAATGGCGAGATCAAACCCCACGGTGACCGCAGTCTGACTGATGAAGACCGCAAGACAATCGAGAAATGGATGGAGGAACGCCTGCGCGTCTTGGCGCACCGCGACATCGACGACATCTACCGCGCTGTGGACTACATGAACCTCACCACACAGTGGGTGCAGTCCAAAGCCAGCCCGGAACAGCTTGAGGCCGTCACCGATCAGCTTTTACTTGCAATGCATGACCTGCGCAGCACGCTGGTGCGCAAGAAAGCGGACCGATTGCTAAAGAAGTGACCGCGTAAGAAATCAATAGCACATGCAGAACTTGGCCTTCTCGGCCTGTACTCCCAAACATTTGACGCACCTGCCGTTGCGATTCCGGAAGGGGTGCAGCAATGCCCCTTTCGCTGCGCCGCAGCGACAAGAGCGGTTTAATCCCTCAACATTCCCCATGATAGCCCAGCCTGCATCAATCATAAGGGCGGGGTAATAAGTGAGGGAAAGTTATGAAACGTGAAATTGCAGAAGCATTCGGGACATTTGTGTTGGTGTTCTTTGGTATGGGATCCGCCGTGTTGGCCGGTGGCGGGATCGGAGTCGCGGATTCCATCTCGATAACCGGTATCAGTCTGGCCTTTGGTATCTCTGTGGTCGCGATGGCCTATTCGATCGGTCAGGTGTCAGGTGCGCACCTCAATCCGGCGGTATCGCTCGGTGCGATGGTGGCGGGGCGTATCGATACTAAGACCTTCGTCAGCTACTCAATTGCACAGACTGTGGGGGCCATAATTGCGTCCCTTGCGATCTTTATCATCGCAAAAAACAGTTCGGGCGGGTTCGATATTGCCGCGCACGGGATCGGCCAGAACGGATATGGTGACGGATACGGTGGTGAGTTCAACTTCTTCGGCGCATTCCTGTTCGAGTTTATTGCAACGATGGTTTTCATCGTCGTTATCCTTGGTGTGACCGAAGAAAAAACCGGCACGCCGATGTTCGCCGGCCTTGTGATCGGTTTGACGCTGACCATGATCCATCTTGTGGGGATCACCGTAACAGGGACATCCGTGAACCCTGCACGGTCTATCGGGCCTGCTTTGTTCGCAGGTGGCACAGCGCTTGCGCAGCTTTGGTTGTTCATCGCTGCCCCCCTGCTGGGCGCTTTCGCCGGTGGCATGTTGCACAAGTTGAAGGTGACATCACCGCCAGAGAATACAGAAGAAGTCGCGTCAGGAAACGAAGCCTGATCTGTCTCGTACAACTCTGCCGGGGGCGAAACGCCGCCCTCGGCAAGCGCAGCCAATGAGAACGCGGGCCTAGTTCCGCTCCTGCGGGCCACGCATGGTGAAGCCCCAGAAACGTAGGTTCAGCAGTACTGCGGCAATGCCAAGGCCGATGACCAAACCGGCCCAAACCCCGATCCCGTCAAAGCCCAGCACAAAGCCGAGCAGATAGGAACAAGGGATGCCCACAACCCAGTAGCTGAACGCCGCCATCCACATCGGGATCGCCGTATCCTGAACGCCGCGCAACAATCCAAGCGCTATGACCTGAAGGCCATCGACCAGTTGGAAAAGTGCGGCCATGGCAAGCAGACCCACGCCTATCGCCAGAATTTCGACCCGCGCAGGTTCACCATCTTGCATAAAGATCGAAATTAACGCTTCGGGCCAGCCGACAAAAGCGACAGTAGTCAACAGCGCCACAACCACGGACATCACGGTGACGACCACTGCGCCCCGCCCCATATGCGGTCTGTCCCTGCGGCCATGCGCGTTACCCGATCTGATGGTCGCCACGTTACTCAGCCCCACATGCACCATAAATGTGATTGAGGCGAGTTGGATCGCGATCCCATGTGCCGCAAGTGGGATCACCCCAAGCCAGCCCATCATCACCGCGGAGGCCGCGAAAAGACCGACTTCGCTCAGCGATGTCACGCTGATTGGCCAGCCCAGTTTGAAAACCCGCGCCAACATCTGACGGTCCGCCCGCCAGAACCGTACAAAAAGCTGGTGCTGCGGTACGACCCAAAGGATGTAGATCACAACGCCAATCAGCGAGACAGTATGGGTCAAAACTGAAGCAGTCGCCGCTCCGACGATCCCCAGTTCCGGCGCACCGAAGTTGCCAAAAATGAAAGCGTAGTTCGCGAACGCATTCACCACAGCTGCAACCAGCGTGATCCACAATACAACCTGCGTGCGCTCAAGCGCTGCTAGATATGACTTCAGCACCATAACCAACAACGCAGGCAGAATGCCCCAACCTGCGACTTGCAGATAGCGCACAGCTTCTGCCGCCAAAGCGTCGCCCTGCCCCAGCAGTTTTAGAATTGGCTCCGAGAACAAAAGCAAAGGCAGCGCAAGCACTGCAAACCCGATTGACAGCCAAAGACCCATCCGCGTGGCCCGCCGGATCGACACCTCGTCCTCTTCGGCAACGAAAGTGGCAACCATCGGCATCACCGCCCAGGCAAACCCTGACCCGAAGATGAACAAAACAAAGAAATATGTACTGGACAAGGTCACTGCTGCCAGCGCCTCGATCGAATACCAGCCAACCATGACGGTATCGGTCACACCAATAGCGATCTGTCCCAAGTGCCCGCCAATCAACGGAAGGCCGAGCCGCAAAATAGCACGGACGTGGCCGGGGTATGTCATTGAAGGTGTCATACCAACCGCCTTACCCCTCGCCCGTCAAAAGGTGAAGATATATTCAGACACGGCCCAGATGGGTGTCGTCAAAGCCCGTGGCATACTTCAAACCATACCCCAGCGCGCGGTCCATCCCGATATGTGCCAGCCAGATCGTCGACAGATGCGCTCCGACCGTCCAATTCGTGGCGAATGCCAGCACACCGATTGCGACCGGACCGATATAGCTGTGTCCGAGGTTGTACACCAAGGCACCTATACGGTTGCCCGCCAGATACCCCGACATCATCACATCGGGCATCAGAATTAGGAGCGCGAAAATCAACCAACTCCCGCCCATTTGCCAATAAAAGGCAATTGCGGCAGCGGCAATTATCAGCCCCTCCAACCGTAAAACCTGTGCAATTGTCCCGAGAGTAGAGTGTTCTGCGCTGATATGTCGAAACTGCGTCATGATCGTCTCCTGTAACTATGATGACTTAGTTGTGCACCTCAGCGCGCCTGAAATAAATTGCCCAAAGCCGTACATCCACCTATCACTAAATGATGAGCAACATGTCCCTCGCCCACATCCCAGCCTTTTATGCCGTGATGAACACCGGAAGCCTCAGCGGTGCGGCGCGTCATCTGAAACTCGCGCATCCCACCATACGACGACAGATCGAGGCGATGGAGCTGGAGCTGGGCACCACCTTGTTCACCCGCGCGGCCAATGGGCTGACACCCACTGAGAAAGCGCACGCTCTGATGCCCTATGCCGCTACTGTTATGGAAGAAGCCGCAGCCATGGCGCGCGCGGCCTCTGCCGTGGAAGGCAGGATAGAGGGCACCGTCCGTCTGACCACCAGCCGGATCGTGGCAACCCATATAATGCCTATGGTGTTGACCGAACTTTATGGCACAGCACCCGGTCTGCGGTTTGAACTCGCCGCTACAGATAAAGCAGAGAATCTGGCCCACCGCGCGGCAGACATCGCGCTCAGGTTCACGCCACCGACCCAGCAAGCGCTGGTGGCGCAACGGATGCCTGATGCAGAAGTCGGTTTCTTCGCGTCACCCGATCTGGCCTTGCCGAAAGGGATGACATCGCTCAAAGACGTCCCCTTTATCAGCGATGATCGCGAAGCGCGCCTGCTGCCCGCACTTGCAGCGCGGGGCGTGGCCCTGCCTGAACGTGTCGTGTTGCGCTGCGATGATCCTTTGGCCCAACTGGCCCATGTCAAAGCGGGGTTGGGTGTGGGGGTGGCACAAATCAAGCTGGCTGCCCGAGAAGGGCTGGTGCCAGTTCTTCCCGATCTGCGGATACCTATGCCCTGCTGGCTGGTCGTGCACGAAGATCAGGCACGCACCCCGCACATTCGCGCAGCCTTCGACCACCTGAAACGGACATTGCCAAAGTGGATGTAACGCAAGGTTCTGCTGGACCTGTGCGCCGCTTTTGCGATGGTTAAGAGGTCAATCGAAGGGAAGACAGCCATGCAGACGCCACGCAGCGAAATGGTCAAGCTGAACGAACAGCCCTTTTTCGTCCGCCACTGGGGCGACGAGAGCCTGCCGAAATTGCTACTCCTGCACGGCTTTCCCGAATTTGGCGGAGCTTGGGGGCAGTTGGCTCCCCTTTTAGCTGAACGCTTTCACTGCATTGCGCCAGACCAGCGCGGTTTCGGCCAAAGCTGGGCACCGTCCGAGGTGTCAGAATACACCGGCTCGAAACTTGTCAGCGATATGGCTGAACTGATCGGCGATGCGCCGGTGCATGTGCTGGGCCACGACTGGGGTGCGGCGGTGGCTTATGGTCTCGCGATGTTCCATCCCGATCTTGTGCGTACGCTCACAATCATGAACGGCGTACATCCGGTGCCGTTCCAACGGGCCTTGGCCAAGGGCGAAGCCCAGTGCGAAGCGTCACAATATATTCACTACCTGCGCGCCGAAGGATCGGAAGACAAACTGGCGGCGGATGACTTCGACAAGCTGATGTCACTGTTTTCTGCCAAGATGCATCTGGGATGGCTCACGCCGGAATTGATGGCAGAGTACAAACAGGAATGGGGCCGGCCGGGCCGGTTGCGCGGGATGATAAACTGGTACCGCGCATCCCCGCTGATGGTCGGCACACCGGGGGAGCCGATTGAGGATATCCCCGATCTGCCTGTTGAGAAATTGCAGGTTCGTTGCCCGCATCTGTTGGTATGGGGTACCGATGACACTGCATTGCTACCCGATGCGACCGAGGGGCTGGAAGAATTTGCCGCTGATCTGACGCGGGTTGAGATCGAAGGCGCTGATCATTGGTTGCACCATCAAAAGCCGCAGGCTGTGGCAGAGGCGATTTTGAACTGGCTTCCCTAGCCCTATCCATCGGCGAGGACTGCCCCCCGAATGCAGTGCGGACCGTTGCCAGAGCAACCGATCCGTTCTGCTTAGCGGTTTTGAGACAGATGCATCATAAAGCCGTTGCGGTAGGGAATTGAGGCGAGCTGGTCGAGTTGCTCGATAAGTTGTTCGCCAACAGCTGTCACCTTGAGCGCCATCGCACCTTTTTCTTCGGACTGGAGCTCCATCTTTTCCAATACTGCAAAAAACTCTGACGATGCGGCCGCGATCTCGCGCACCTGCTTTTTCTCTTCTGCGGCAAGGTAGCGCGAAAGGGGCCCGTGCAGCACCTGTTCGAATGCGGCTTTCAGCTCGTAGATCGCCATGCGATTTTTGCCCAGTGACACGTTCTGATTCAGAAGGCAGGCCCTGTTCAATAGCTTTCGCACCAGCATTTTCTCTTCGAAAATGTACACTTCGCGCTGAGATTCGACTGTCATCGGGCGTTTGTCATTTTCTGCGAGCATGTCGCGCAATTCAAGCAGCGCACTGTGAATGCGTGGCTGCTGGTCCAGATATTGCCCGACAGGAATAGAATGCAGATCAGCCGCGGCCACCTGCGCAACGATACCGGAAAAACCAGTCCAGATTTCTGATATTTTTTTGGTTTTCTCCACAGCAGTGTTGGTGTCGGTGCCCAGAGTGGTGAGGCGGGTCATCAGATTGCGCAGCTCGACCGCGCTTGCTTCTGCACGCATTGTAAATTCTGCGTCCGCACCGCCTTGGATTAGGTAACAAGTATTCAGATTGACCATATGAAGAGACGCGATACCGGCCTTGGCGATGTCTAGCTTTTCAGTTGCGGATGGCAGCGCTGGCGTTTCTGCCGCCACAGTGACCGTCCCGACACCGGTAAGGGCTGCGCCAAAAGCAAGTTGAATACAGAAGTTTTTAATCACGGTGGTTACAGACATCGTTACGCTCCAACTTATTTAAAATTCTCTGCACTCCGAAAAGCATGGTTCCCGCGTCTTAACCAAAACGTCTTTTTCAAACAGTCTGTTTCCCGATGAGAAACGCAGGTTGCCGCATAAAACCCGCACCCGGTCTCGCGAAAGGGCTACTGCCCCTGCTGCTTTTGCGATATCGCCAAAGAGGACCCGCCCGAAAGATGCCATTCATGCCCATTGCAAAGACCCCAGCCATTACCGGCTATGCCGCTGCGTGGAGCATTGTGTTCGTATGGTCGTTCTGGCTTATCGTCAGCCGGGTTGCGGGCAACAGCGGGCTGACTGTCTACGATCTGGCCGCGATGCGGTACGGGCTGGCATCGATTGTCGCACTGCCGCTGTGTATCTATTACAAGCCGTGGCGCGGCATGCGTCTGACCCAGATCGCGGTTTTGTCGTTCATTCTTGGGCCAGTCTACATCCTGCTCGTCTTCTCTGGCTTTCTTTATGCGCCTGCGGCACACGGCGGAATTTTTATGAACGGTGTGCTGCCACTGATTAGCATACTGTTTGGTGTCATCTTGTTTGGTCTGCGTCCCGGCCTTCGGCAACTCTCCGGCGCGGCGCTGATCCTGATTTCGGCCATCGTCCTAACGTGGGATGGCAGCGCGACCAGCGGCAAGGACGCGTGGGTTGGTGATCTGTTTTTTGTCATCGGAGCGATGTTCTTTTCCACCTACATGATCCTGTCAGAGCGGTGGCAGCTCGGGTCTATGCAGATCATCTTCTGCGGGACCATTGTGAACGCGGTGATATATCTGCCGATCTGGGCGCTGTTTTTGCCATCTGGTCTGGCCGATGCGCCGATGGGGCCACTACTTTTGCAGGCGGTGTATCAGGGGTTCGTGCCAAATCTCATAGGACTTTTATTTATCGCCCACGCGTCGCGGGCCATCGGCAACGCGAACACGTCTTCTATTCTGGCAGCGGTTCCGGGGGGTGGTGCGCTGCTGGGCGCGCTGATTCTGGGGGAGGCGCTGAGTGTAACCGGGATCGTGGCACTTGTAGTGCTGACCATCGGTTTGCTGATTTCTGTGCGCAGACGGTTGCCGCCACCGGTTTGAACGCCGAATTATTTTCGACTGCGGGTAAAGACCATCTTTTGCCCGTGCAGATCAGCCTTGTCTCCGATCCACGCATAAGCCAGCAATGCAGGTTCGCGCACACCAACAGTGATGCGGTGCAGATGGTCGGGTGGATTGAAGATCATCGAACCGGGAACATAGACCCCTTGATGGTTCTCTGACACAGCGCCTGACAAGCAAACATAGCTTTCGGTAATGCCCTGATGCGCATGGGCAGGATAGGTACATCCCGGCGCAAACAAGACCACTCCGAGAATAATCTCGTCACTCAGGATCGGGCCCTGCATCCCGGCCAGTTCCGCGTAGGCATAATTGCGTTGCAGACCTTTCGGCACCTTTTCATAGCCGTATTGCCAGCTGAGATAGGGCGACACCGCATCCAATGCCCGCACCGCAGGCGCAAGGACGCCATGGCGTCCTTCATCCAGTGCACGGCGCAAATGTGCGGTGACAGGTTTCACTGCACGCGGTTGTAGTTGCACTGTGGCATTGATGCGGATCAGGCGGCTGATGGCCTCGCGCACTTTGCGTTGATGCCCCGCGATACGTGTACTGCCGCCTGCGGGCAGAAAACGGTAAAGCTCATCATATTCGCGCATCATATAAAGCCAATCGGGCAGATCACGCAGAGTGGACGGCTCCACCTCGTTCTGCGAATGGACGTCGATCGGCACTGTGTCTGGGTCGCTCATCTGTTAGGACTTTCATCACGGGTCTTACCTTGGCCCGATATGGCCCGCGATACCGCTCAAAAGCAAGCCCGCCTGTGCCATGTGCCCTTTCCCCTGCGGGCAGGCTCTGGCATACTCGTGACCTACAAAACCAATAAAACAGGCGCTGTGATGAACGATCTTCTCTCCGGTCAGGAACCGTCCGACTATGATGCCTCCTCTATCGAGGTGTTGGAGGGGCTTGAAGCTGTGCGCCTGCGGCCCGGCATGTATATCGGCGGCACCGATGAACGGGCGTTGCACCACATGGTTGCAGAAGTGCTGGACAACGCGATGGACGAAGCAGTCGCAGGTCATGCGAACCGCATCGAGGTGGAGCTTCACGAAGATTACGCCATTACGATCCGAGACAACGGTCGCGGCATTCCGGTTGATCCGCATCCGAAATTCCCTGACAAATCCGCGCTCGAAGTCATCCTGTGTACCCTGCACGCAGGCGGCAAATTTTCGGGTAAGGCCTATCAGACCTCTGGCGGTCTGAACGGTGTGGGCTCTTCCGTGGTCAACGCGCTGTCGGATTCGATGGTGGTTCAGGTCGCCCGTAACCGTGAATTGTTCGAGCAGCGCTTCTCTCGTGGCATTCCGCTCGGAAAGCTTGAGAAACTGGGCGCGGCACCGAACCGGCGCGGCACAACGGTCACTTTCCACGCGGACCCCGAGATTTTCGGCGGGCACAGGTTCAAACCTGCGAAACTCTATAAATCGGTGCAGTCCAAGGCATATCTGTTCTCGGGTGTTGAAATCCGTTGGAAATCAGCAATTGCGGAAGGGGACACCCCGCTAGAGGCCACGTTCCACTTTCCGGGCGGGCTTTCCGACTACCTAAAAGAAACGTTGGGCGCGGCCACGACGTATGCCGATGCCGCCTTTGCCGGAACGGTGGATTTTCAGGAAAAATTCGGGGCGGCAGGCAAGGTGGAATGGGCCATCAACTGGACCCCTGCCCGCGACGGGTTCATCCAGTCCTATTGTAACACGGTCCCCACGCCCGAAGGCGGCACACATGTTGCGGGCTTCTGGGCCGCGATCCTTAAAGGCATCAAGGCCTACGGCGAGCTGTCGAACAACAAGAAAGCCGCGCAGATCACGCGCGAGGATTTGATGTCGGGCGGCTGTGCGCTGGTGTCGTGTTTCATCGCGGACCCTGCCTTCGTGGGCCAGACCAAGGACCGCTTGTCGACCGAATCCGCCCATAAGATGACCGAAGGCGCTGTGCGCGACCACTTCGACAACTGGCTGGCCGCAGATACGAAATCCGCCGGTGCGATCCTCGATTTTCTGGTACTGCGGGCCGAGGAACGCCTGCGCCGCCGTCAGGAAAAAGAAACGGCGCGAAAATCTGCGACCAAGAAACTGCGCCTGCCCGGCAAGCTGACGGATTGCACATCCAAGGACCGCGTCGGCACCGAATTGTTCATTGTGGAGGGCGATTCTGCGGGCGGCTCCGGCAAAGGCGCGCGTGACCGCAAGACCCAGGCATTACTGCCGCTGAAAGGTAAAATTCTGAACGTACTGGGTGCCGCCTCCAACAAGCTAACCACCAATGCCGAGATTTCGGACCTCTGCGAAGCGCTGGGCTGTGGCATGGGGACCAAGTTCAACATCGACGATCTGCGCTACGAAAAGATCATCATCATGACGGATGCAGACGTGGACGGTGCCCACATCGCGGCGCTGCTGATGACGTTCTTCTACACCCAGATGCGCCCGCTGATTGACGGTGGTCACCTCTATCTCGCATGCCCACCGCTTTACCGCCTCACCCAAGGGGCCAAGCGTCTTTATGTGGCCGACGATGCTGAGAAGGATCACTGGATGGAAAAGGGCCTTGGCGGCAAGGGCAAGATCGACCTGCAACGCTTTAAGGGTCTGGGCGAGATGGACGCGAAGGATCTCAAAGAGACAACGATGGACCCGACAACACGCAAGCTGATCCGTGTGACCGTGCAAGAAGATTTGCCCGGCGAGACCGGCGATCTGGTGGAGCGGTTGATGGGGAAAAAGCCGGAGCTGCGCTTCCAGTACATTCAGGAGAACGCAAAGTTCGCGGATCTGGAGGAGTTGGACGTTTGAGGGGTACGGACGCTTTTATCGTCGTAAGGCAGCGGTCTGAACGATCCGCTTTCTTACCGCACCTCTAACCGGCAAAGCGACCCTTTAGTAGCTCTGAACTTGCATCCCAATGCGCAAAAGTCGCTTTGGCCCCTTCATGATTGGGAAAGGGCTTCAGCGGCTCGATCCGAGTTATCACCAAAGACAGCAGCTCTCCCTACTCCTGTATCTCCTGCAAATATGCCACCAGATCCGCTACCGGTCTGCTTGTCATAATCGGCTGTCCTGTCTCCGTCTTAAGCGCAGTATCATCGCCCTCAAAGAACGGTCCGTAGACAGGCATCGGGGAGCCGTGGCTGACCAGCGGATCGCGACCATCGATCCGCGTTACCACCCTTAACATCGGGAAGACCCCGTCATGCCGCGCGGTGATGTCCGCAAGCGATGGCGGTTGCAAGATGAGCGCTGGTGCAAGCGGCCCACCGCCCCGCGCCTCTGCTCCATGGCAAACGGCGCAGTGCAGATCATATAGAGCCGCACCCGCATCTGCGTCCTGTGCCGCCACCGCACCGCAGGACATCCACAAACCGATCAAGGTCATTGAAAAATATTTCATCTCGTTTTCCTCCTGAGCTGCATTCATCTAAGGGCAAGCGTCAGGGCGGCGCCGTGATCCAGATCAAAGCAAGGCCTTGCGTGCTTGAAACATGTTGGCGACCGCGTAGGGTGGCACCCAATCGCTTTTTATCCAAAGGCTTGCCATGACGCCCGAAACTGCCCAGACCATCCTAGATCAGGCCTTCGCCCCTTGGGTGCGCGACCTTCAGCCCCGGATAACCGAAATTACGGCTGAAAGACTGGTGATGACCATTCCCATCAGCCCGAATATCACGCGCATCGGCGATATTGTGTCTGGACAAGCCCTTGCGGCACTTGCGGACACCGCAATGGTCTTTGCCTGCTTTGGTTATCTGGATACGCCTGAACCTGTGGGCACCGTGACCCTCGACACGCAGTTCCTACGCCCTGCATCGGGGGACAGCATCCGCGCCGAAGCAGAAGTCACGCGGGCCGGAAAGTCGATGATGTTCACCCGCTGTACCCTCATTGCGGAGCCGTCGGGCAAGCCTGTCGCGATGGCCACGGCGACGTTCGCACGGTGAAGGCGGCGCTAATCACGTTACTGCTGATGGCCCTGCTAAGTGCGTGCGGGCGACCCCTGACCGAAAACGAACGCAGTTTTCTCAGCACGATTCATGGCGGGACATTGGATATGGACCGCGTGCGCCTGCATGATGGCGCACCTACGCGTGCAGTCACCTTTCGCCGCAAGCCCCGTCCGCGCACGACCTGCCGCGAGCTGATCCTGCCGCCGCCTACGGAAGCGATTGTGACGACAAAACCGGCGGCTGTGGCGCTGTTCAATACCATCCTCTTCGACAAGGACTGGTTCATTGATGATTATCTGCCCGACTATCCCGACAGCATCGGCTTGATTGCCGCGATGCTATTCGCGCATGAGCTGACACACATCTGGCAATGGCAAAACCGCGCAACGACCGGCTATTCTCCTTTGCGGGCAGCGTCAGAACACGGCGTGAGCGCAGACCCATATCTGTTTGAAATCAACAAGGATCGCAGGTTCGGCGATTTCGGCTTCGAACAACAGGGCTCAATCGTTGAAGAATACGTCTGCTGCCGCGCACTCGCGCCGCAAGCCTCTCGTACGGCGCGTTTACACGCCCTCATCGGGCAGGTCATGCCAGTGAAACCGCTGCCACAAAGCCGCGAATGGGATGTCCGTCTGCCGTGGGACGGGGTCGAGCTGAACGGGATCTGCGGTTAGCGCTGGATGCTTTCAAGATAGGCCAGCACAGCCGCCAAAGCGCGCGGTGTCGGCGTCAGCACGCCGTCCACTTCAAGCGGAACCAGATCATCGGCCATGGCCCCGCCGAATTGTGGCATCACACGTGCAAGGTGGCCCTGATCCGGATCGCCCCAGATATAGCTGAGGGATCGCGCGGTCGGAAACATGCCGTCGTTACCACGTGCCAGCAGTGTAAGATCAGGAGGCATGGGCGAGAGGCCAGCGCTCCCGGGTCCGTTCCCTCGCCCATCCCTCCCGTGACACGACATGCAGTTCTCGGCAAAGAAGGCCTGACCCTCCTCCGGTTCAGGCATCGATACCGGGGCGCATGCGACCAACAAAGCAAGACCGATACCGGCCCCGAAAGATGTTGTAACAGCGTGCATGGCGTTCTCCTGCAAAACGTCGATATTGATACATTGCGCTATGCGGGATCAGCCGCCATGATTCAAATCAAATTGATGCAGGAAGGCGCGAAATGGCTCAATATGCTGTAATTATGTTAATAGCAGGCTTCGGTGTGCCGATCCTCGCTGCGATGAACGCAGGCCTTGGTCGGCACGTGGGATCACCTGCGGCGGCGGCTGTGGTCTTGTTCGTTGTGGCGCTTGTTGCGTCCTTGGCCGTAGCCATTGCCACCGGGCCGCATATGGTTTCGCGTTTCGCAACGGCACCCCGCCCCTTGTTTCTGGGGGGCGTACTGATTGCCTTCTACGTCCTGACCGTAACCTATATCGCGCCGGTGTTCGGTCTGGGAAATGCGGTTTTCTTTGTCCTGCTGGGGCAGTTGATCTCGGCCGCGGCAATTGATCATTTCGGGCTGTTTGGCGCACAGGTGTCACCCTTGGGCCTCGCGCGGGCTGGCGGCATTGTCCTTATGGCTGTCGGGGTCTGGCTTACCCAGCAGGTGTAGCAAGCGCCTGCATCTGATCCCAGACTGCTACTGCCACATCGACCGGATCCATTTTCACCTTGTCCTGCCCGGGCATCCGCGCACCTTCATCCGCTTGGGCCGCAGCAGCGAGGACTTCGAGGCGTGCACCAAAATCGGGTGAGGTGCTGGGATCAATGATGATGTAATACTGCCCCAAGTCGTGGGGCGGCCCATCGGGTGCCTTCAGCGGTTTGACATCCCGTGAAAGCACACCACCGGTCATACCTGCCGCCAAAATCTCGGCCATGAGGCCAAAGCCCCAGCCCTTGTAGCCCCCCATCGACACGAGCGATCCCTGAAGTGCCGCGTCGGGATCGGTGGTCGGATTGCCTTGTGCATCGACAGCCCACCCTTCGGGGATCGACTGCCCCGCCGCTTTGGCCATTGTGATTTTGCCCAAGGCTACCGTGGTTGTGGATTGATCGAATTGCATGGCGACCCCGCCCTGCCCGTCCGGCACAGAGAATGCGATGGGATTTGTGCCGATCACCCGCGACTTGCCCCCCGGTGCCGCCACGATAGGCGAGGCGTTGGTAAAGCCCATCCCGATAAAGCCAGCGCGCGCAATCTGTTCCGTAAAATAGCCAAGTGATGTGCAGGTATGTGCATGCCCGACGGCAAGCGTTGCGATGCCCGCCTGCCGTGCCGCATCAAGGGCCACTGGCAAGCCGTAGGCGAAGGCAGGTTGAGCAAAGCCGAACAGCGCATCAACGTGCACGGCCGCGCTGCGCGGGGTCGATACTACGGGGTTCACAGTCCCGTTCACACGACCCGAGCGCAGCTGCTGGCAATAACTCTCGACGTAATACAGCCCGCATATCTTGTTGCCGACGGCTTCGGCCGCCGCCACTGCGCGGGCAACTTCGGCTGCCTGAAAGGCGTCAGCTCCGTGGGCTATCAACGCAGCCTGAACTGTCTGATGTATGTCTTCGAGTGAAACCTGCACCATGATCAACAGCCCTTTAATTATACTCCAGCCTCAAGGGCTGGGACCGACTTTGATCAAGGCCGCAAGGGGCGTCAAGCCGTCATGCCTTTCAGACAGAAACCAGTTGCCCTGCGTCAAGCCTGATCTGGCGGTCCATACGCGCTGCCAACTCAAGGTTGTGCGTGGCAATTAGAGCCGAAAGGCCTGTATCGCGTACCAATTCCATCAGCGTTACAAAGACCTGATCGGACGTGCTGGGGTCCAGATTGCCGGTCGGCTCATCCGCCAGCAAGAGCCCCGGTGCATTGGCAAGCGCCCGGCAGAACGCAACGCGCTGCTGTTCACCGCCGGAAAGTGCTGCGGGCCTATGGTCTGCACGCGCCTCGATCCCGACCTTGGCCAGCAGGCTGCGTGCGCGGTCCTCGGCCTTTGGTCGCGCGATACCGTTGGCCAGTTGCGGCAGTACAATATTCTCAAGCGCCGTGAATTCCGGCAGCAGATGATGGAACTGGTAGATAAAGCCGATATCCCCCCTGCGGACACGTGTACGCCTGCGGTCAGAGCGTCCTGTCATGTCTTCACCCGCGACATGGACCAGACCACTGTCCGGCGTGTCCAACAGACCGGCGATATGCAGGAGAGTGGATTTACCGGCACCAGAGGGCGCAACCAGTGCCACTACCTCACCGGCAGCAATGGTCAGATCGACACCGCGCAGCACATTGATCTCGTTTGGTTTGCCGGTGTTATAGGACTTTGTAATGCCGGAAAGGCTCAAGGCCGGATCACTCATAGCGCAACGCCTCCACAGGGTTCATGCGCGCAGCGCGGCGGGCCGGAAAGATCGTGACAATGAACGACAATCCCAATGACAAGGCGACGGCAGAAAACACATCAGCAAGCTGGAGCTTCGCAGGCAGGAAATAGATACCCCGGATGGAGGCATCCCACGCGGTGCCACCCGAAAGATAGTTCACGAACCCGAAAATCTGATCGACATAAAGGGCGAAAAGACAGCCCAGAATGACGCCAGCCACCGTTCCGATGATGCCGGTGAACGAACCACAGATGAAAAACACGCGCATGATCGAGCCTTCAGTCAGGCCGATGGTGCGCAGGATACCGATGTCACGCCCCTTGTTCTTGACCAGCATGATCAGACCAGAAACGATATTCATGGCAGCGATCAGAACCAGTACCGACATAATGACGAACATCACCCGATCTTCGATATCGAGTGCATTTAGAAACGATCCCGACGCATCGCGCCAGGTCCAGACCTGACCCCGTTCCCCCATGGCTTGAAGGATCGGTAAGGCCATGTCATCGACGGCTTCAGGCTCTTCGATCATGACTTCAAGCTCGTCGGCCACCCCCTCGCGATTAAAGAATATTTGCGCATCTCCGATGGGCAGATAGACACGTGTACGGTCAATGTCATAACGGCCAGCCGCAAAGATATAGACCACCTCATAGGCATTCACCCTCGGGCTGGTACCGAAAGCTGTTTTGACCCCATTGGGCGAGATCAGTTTGATGCGATCCCCGACCGTCACATTCAGACTGCGCGCAACGCCGATACCGATGGCGATCCCTTCGTTGAACCTGTCGATGTCGCCCTGAGCCTGATCCGAAGACGCGATGCGGGGAATGGTTTTAAGGTCAGCCCCCGAAATCCCGTATACTTCGACGCCTGCGTTGTTCTGGCCGCTGTTGGCCATCACCTGCTGACGCACCAGCGGGGCAACACGGGTTACGCCAGGCACGTCCCGCACAGCTGCGGCAAGCGTATCGTAATCAGAGATCGTTCGATCAATCTGTCCATTCGCGCCCACCTCGCCAAGTTGGTAGACGGTCACATGGGCATTGGCCCCAAGAATCGTATCCACAAACTCGGCCCGAAAGCCGGAACGAACGGACAGCGTTGCAATCAATGCAAAGACTGCCAGAGTGATACCAATCAGGCTGATCCATGTCATTACGCTGACACCACCTTCAGCACGGCGTGCACGCAAGTAGCGCCACGCGATCATCCACTCGAAAGGGGCAAAAGGGGCAGTGTTGGCCAAGGGAAGGCTCCTGTCAGATCTCGCGCAAACTGAGGCTTTGAGGAGGGCGGGTCAAGCGGGCTTTGCATGTCTGCGAAAGGGCCAGCGCACAAGGCCTAGAAAGATGGACACAAGCCCGCCCCCCAGCACGAACCCGACACCTGCAAATATCATCCCCGCAAGGTTTAGCGGGACCGCCGGCTGATAAACATCCCACGCCGCTTTCGCGATTTGACCATCGCGCAGACGCGGTAGGTGATAGGCACGCATAAACGGACCCTCCCCTTCGAGCGCGGCCAGATCCGCGCTAAGCGTTTCATAGCGAGCAAACGTGCGGGTCATATCAGCGCGACGACGTTCCATAAACTCAGTGCCCTGCATCTGCGCAAGCGCCGCCTCGCGCTCCAGCCCCACAGCAGCAGCAGAGGCGTCAAAATCCGCAACAACTTCGGACAATGCATCAACCGCCCCGCCAAGGCGCTGCGTATACTGCTGGGAATATTCGGGGAATTGCGATGTCGCAGCAGCGCCAGCGATGCCGCCAGCCAGAGTGAGCGTGCGCAGGATCACTGAAATACCGCCCGTGCAAGAGCCGCATCCAGGGCGAAGAGCTGATCCCAATCGAGACAGCGATCGAAGCTGACGACCACGCTCCATTTCTCCTGCCATCGCACCGCGTAGCTTCCGGCGGTCATCCGCTCCGGGAAACACAGCAGGCCAAAATGCCAATAGTTCATGCTTCCGCGAAATGCGCGTTGGGTCATGCCTGCGCCGTAAAACGCGCCGCCCCCCATTGCAGCCTGCGGCCAGTTCTGTGGTGCTGAACCGATGATGCCTTGCGGCCCGTAGGCCCAATGCATGAACCGCGCGTAGTCCTGCACAGACATTTGCCACCCACCCCAGGCCGCCATGCTGCCCGTTCGTGGCGAAATCTGTGCGGTCGTGACACCAGCGCGGTCCAGGACCGCGGCCTTGCAATAAGCCGCGTAAGATTGACCGGTCTCGGCTGCGATCATCGCCCCCAAAATGGCATAGTTTTCGTTATTGTAGCTGAAGCTGCCAGATAAGCCCGACTGCCCGTCACGTCTAAGCGCCTGCTGAGCGGCATCGTCCGATCTGTCCTCTGCCGTATCCAGCCAACGTGGCATATCGGACTGCGTTTGATCGGGTCCAAGGCCAGCACTATGGGTCATCAGCCGAGCTAAGGTTATGCCGTCAGGGCCATATCCCAAAACACCGGAGCTGGTTGTCTCTGCCGCCCAGATACCTTTGTCGATCAGATCCGTTACACAAAGCGCCGTGATGGCTTTGCCTAGACTAGCCAGCTCAACCGCCGTATCCGCAGACATCCCAATGGCGACATCGCTATTGTGCGTGCCGCCTTCCCAGACGGTCATAACCGCAGCTTGCGCGCCCACGTCTTCCACCCAGCCCCGAAAGGCTTGATCCAGTCGCGCAGGCACATCGGCCACGGCCATCGGTGCCGCAAATAACACAGCAATTACAACGGCTCGGATCACGATAGGCTGCTCCAGTTTTGCTTGAGCCTACCGCACCCCTCGCCCTCGATCAAAGCCTCAGGCGATACCGGCATAAATCTGCGCAAGGCGTTTGACGGCGTCTTCCGGTGGCATTTCCTCGCTCTCGCCTGTCTTGCGGGAGGTCAGCTCAACCACACCGTTCTTCAAGCCGCGGGGACCAACAGTGATGCGCCAAGGCAGACCAATCAGGTCCATGCCCGCGAACTTTCCACCGGCCCGTTCATTGCGGTCGTCATAAAGCGGATCAAGGCCAATCAGCTTCAGCGAGGAATAAAGCGCCTCGCAGGCGGCATCTGCTTCTTCGTCCCCTTGCTTGAGGTTCACAATACCTGCGTGGAAAGGTGTGACACCTTCAGGCCAGATAATGCCGTTGTCATCATGGCTGGCCTCAATGATCGCACCCAACAGGCGGCTGACGCCGATGCCGTGGCTGCCCATGTGGACAGGTGTGTTCTTGCCATCCGGCCCCTGGACCGTGGCCCCCATGGCTTCGGAATACTTGGTGCCAAAGTAAAATATCTGACCGACTTCAATGCCACGTGCGGTGCGGCGGCGCTCTTCCGGCACTTGATTGAACAATGCCTCATCGTGCGTCTCGTCGGTGCGGGCGTATTTCGACGTGAATTCCTCCATGACGGCGGCGCAGTCTTCCACGCTGTCATAGTTGATTTCGCGATCACCGAAGGTCAGATCGGTCACGGCGCTGTCATAGAACACCTCCGACTCGCCTGTTTCTGCCAGCACGAGGAACTCGTGTGTATCGTCGCCGCCGATAGGGCCGGAATCAGCACGCATCGGGATCGCCTGAAGGCCCATCCGCTCATACGTGCGCAGGTAACTCACCAGATGGCGGTTGTACGCGTGCAGCGCGTCTTCTTTTGTAAGATCAAAGTTATAGCCGTCTTTCATCAGGAACTCACGGCCCCGCATCACGCCAAAGCGCGGGCGGATCTCATCGCGGAATTTCCACTGGATTTGGTACATGGTCAGCGGCAGGTCTTTGTAGCTGCTGACATGGGCGCGGAAGATGTCGGTAATCAGCTCTTCGGCCGTGGGCGTGAACAGCATGTCGCGACCGCCGCGATCCTTGATCCGCAGCATCTCTTCGCCGTAAGCGTCATAGCGCCCGCTTTCGCGCCACAGGTCTGCCGACTGGATCGTGGGCATCAGCATGGCGTGGTGGCCTGCACGCGCCTGTTCTTCGTGCACAATGTTTTCAAGCTTGCGCAGCACCTTGAAGCCCAGCGGCAGCCAAGAATAGATCCCTGCGGCCGATTGTTTGATCATGCCCGCACGCAACATCAGCCGGTGGCTGACGATCTGCGCCTCCGAAGGGTTCTCTTTCAGCACAGGTAAGAAATAACGGCTCAAACGCATGAGGGCGCTCCATCTATGTATATTAGCTTGGCCCTGACTATGCGAGTTGGACGAAACCCGCAATCGGGTTGGCATCAACCAAATGAATGATTGAATTTTAGCAGAACGCCCTACCGTCAAGGTCACGCGCGTTCAGCGCCCAACCGTTCGCCTTTCAACAGACCTTAACAGACGAGACACATGATGATCCGATCTGCTTCCATTCACCCCGCCGCCACTGCTTATGCCGATGAAGTCGCTGCCGGAACTCTATCGCGACGCGAGTTCATGACCCGCGCGACATCGCTTGGCCTGACAGCAGGCGCTGCATACGGTCTTTTGGGGCTTTCACAGCCCGCGCAGGCCGCCGGCCATGCGCAGTCAGGGGGCACACTGCGTATCGAGAGCAGCGTCAAAGCCCTGAAAGACCCGCGCACTTTCGACTGGCCACAGATGTCAAACTACACCCGCGGGTGGCTGGAATATCTGGTGGAGTATCAAACAGACGGGTCGTTCAAGCCATCGCTACTGGAAAGCTGGGAAATCAACGATGACGCCACTGAATACACGCTGACGGTGCGCGAGGGTGTCACATGGAATAATGGCGACCCCTTTACCGCAGCCGACGTGGCCATGAACATCGAACGCTGGTGCGACAAGGCAGTCGAGGGCAATTCGATGGCGTCCCGCATGGCGTCTCTGATCGATGAAGAAAGCGGCAAAGCACGTGATGGTGCCATTACGGCAACAGACGACCGGACTGTGAAGCTGGTTTTGAACAACGCCGATATCACATTGATCGCGGGCTTTTCAGATTATCCTGCGGCAATCGTGCATAGTTCCTTCAACGGTGATCCACTTGAAAACCCCATCGGGACAGGCCCCTACCTGCCAGACGAATTCGAAGTCGGCATCAAGGCGGTTCTTGTGCGGAACGAAAACCACACATGGTGGGACGAAGGAGCCTATCTCGACCGGATCGAATATATCGACTACGGCACAGAACAATCCGCGATCTTTTCGGCGGTTGAAGCGGACGAAGTCGACATGGTCTACGAATCCCTTGGCGACTACATCACGCTTTTTGATGATGTGGGCTGGTCCAAATCCGAAGCCGTCACTGCCAACACGGTGTGTATCCGCCCAAACCAGAACGCCGAAGTGAACGGTACGAAGCCTTATGCGGATGTACGCGTGCGGCGCGCACTGGCCATGGCGGTTGATAATGCGGTGTGTCTGGAACTTGGCTTTAACGATAACGGCTCTGTCGCGGAAAACCATCATGTTGCCCCGTTGCACCCCGAATACGCAGAACTGCCAGCCCCTGTTTATGACCCCGCTGCCGCTAAAGCCCTGATGGATGAAGCAGGCATGGGTGATTTCGAGCACGAGCTGATTTCGATTGATGACACCTGGCGCAAAAACACGACCGATGCGGTCGCGGCGCAACTGCGCGATGCGGGTATCAACGTGAAACGGACGATCCTGCCCGGCGCAACATTCTGGAACGATTGGGTCGGCTACCCCTTCTCTACCACGGACTGGGCGCAGCGGCCTCTGGGCGTGCAAGTGTTGGCGCTGGCTTACAAATCCGGTGAGGCGTGGAATGAATCCGCCTTTGCCAACGCCGAGTTCGACAGCCTGTTGACGGATGCACTGGCAATTGCAGATGCGGATCAACGGCGCGAGGTTATGGCGAAGTTGCAAAAAATCATGCAGGACGAAGGTGTGGTGATTCAACCCTATTGGCGTTCAATCTACCGCCACTACAAACCCGAAGTGATCGGCGCGGAAATGCACCCGACCTTTGAAATCCATGTTTCAAAACTTGGCTTTGCAGCCTGATTTTTGACCTTGATAAAATTTCGAAACGGCGCGTTCTTTCGAGGCGCGCCGCTTTCGTTTGCGATGACTATTTGACGGCAGCCCGCTGCGCCAACGCGATGGCAACACGCGTAGCCTTGGCCATGTCCTGAACCGAAATCCATTCCAGCGGCCCGTGAATTTCCTGCATACCGGTAAAGACATTGGGGCACGGCACGCCCATTTCCGTCAGCCGCGAGCCATCGGTCCCGCCTCTGATCGGGATCGACACAGGCTCCAGCCCCGCATCGACCACAGCAGCGCGGACCAATTCAACCGGCGTCATGTCTTTCTCCAGCCAGTAGCGCATATTGCGATACTGTGGCGTGATATCACAGGTGATTTCGGCTCGCGGCTCACCTGCCGCAACGGCCTCGCAAACCTGGCGCAGCAGGTTGCCCTTCGCTTCAAGACCGTCGAGCTCAAAATCGCGGATGATAAGGATGATCTCCGCCTCACTCGACCCGCCCTTCACTTCGGATACGTGGATAAATCCTTCAACCCCCTCGGTGGTCTCGGGTGTCATGGTCACATGCGGCAATGTCATGATAATCTTTGAGACCAGATGGAGCGCATTGACCATCTTGTCCTTGGCAAAACCGGGATGGGCGGAAACACCGGTAACTTTGACAACGGCACCATCCGCAGAGAATGTCTCGAATTCGATCTCGCCGGGTTTACCACCGTCGAAAGTGTAAGCAAAATCAACGCCGAAGTCCGCAGGAAGACGCGTATCAACCCCACGCCCGATCTCTTCGTCAGGGGTAAAGGCGAGCCTGATGGGCCCATGTTTGATATCGGGGTTTTCGAGAAGGTGCCGCGCGGCGGTCATGGCAATGGCAACGCCAGCTTTGTCATCGCCACCAAGAAGGGTTGTGCCCGAGGCGGTGATGATGTCTTCACCCTGTTTCTGGCCCAGATAGGGCGAATTTTCAGGCGACAGGCGCAGGTCAGGCGCATCCGCAAAGGTGATGTCACCGCCATTATAGCCGCGATGTACAACAGGCTTTACACCAGTGGCATTGAATTGGGGCGCAGTGTCGACGTGGGCACACCAGCCGATTGTCGGACCTTCGGTCGTGCCGGGAATTGTGGCCAGCACCACACCGTAATCCGTAAGCTGCACATCCTGAGCACCCATCTCCTCAAGCTCGGTCACCAGCAGGCGCGACATCTCCAGCTGGATCGCAGTGCTTGGCTGGCTGGAGGATGTTGCATCGCTTTGGCTATCGATGGCAGCATAACGGACCAGACGGTCTTCAAGCTCTTTGTCAAACGGCGTGCGCATGGTGGCTCCTTTGGAATACCGGCATGATTTGGGTCACGGACTGGTGGGAAGTCAAGCCGGCAGCTTTTCGCGTCTGCCCCTTGAAAGATGGGACTGTGTGCGCGATGTGAATAGGGACCCTTTTGGAGACGCCCCCATGGCATTGCCGATCAGAGAACAACTGAAATACTGGGGCATCGCGGCAATCGTCGTGATGGTTGCTCTTTGGTTCATGGGCGATGTTTTGATGCCATTCCTGCTGGGTGGTGCCATCGCATATTTCCTTGATCCCGTTGCAGACCGGTTGGAGCGTATGGGCCTTAGTCGGGCGCTTGCGACCGCGCTGATTACCTTTGTAGGCATCCTTGTGTTTGTTCTGCTGGCGCTTTTGGTGATCCCGACGCTGATAAATCAGTCGATCAGTCTGGTAAAAATCGCCCCCGATCTGTTCAGTGATTTCACGGCGTTTCTGAATGAACGCTTCCCGACGCTGCTGGAAGAAGGCTCCACCCTGCAAACCTCCCTTTTGTCGATCGGCACCGCAATTCAGGAACGCGGCGGTCAGGTGCTTGAAACTGCCCTGTCTTCCTTTGCCTCGATCATCAACGTGATGGTATTGTTTGTCATCGTACCTGTCGTCGCGGTCTACCTGTTGTTGGATTGGGACCGGATGGTCGCCGCCATCGACACCCTGCTGCCACGTGACCATGCCCCCACCATCCGCCACCTCGCGCGCGAAATAGATAACACACTCGCGTCCTTTATCCGTGGAATGGGCACGGTCTGTCTGATCCTTGGTACATATTATGCAATAGCACTGATGCTGGTCGGCCTGCAATTCGGGCTGGTTGTCGGTTTTATTGCCGGTGTTGTGACTTTTATCCCTTATCTGGGTGCCCTTCTGGGCGGTGCTTTGGCGATCGGTCTGGCCCTTTTTCAGTTCTGGGGCGACTGGGTATCTATTGGGCTAGTCGGCGGCATTTTTGTGCTGGGTCAGGTCATCGAAGGTAACGTACTCACCCCGAAACTTGTGGGCGACTCGGTCGGGTTGCATCCCGTATGGCTTATCCTTGCCCTCTCGGTTTTCGGCACGCTTTTCGGGTTTGTGGGAATGTTGGTTGCTGTACCGCTTGCCGCCGCCTTAGGTGTGCTGGCCCGCTTTGGCGTCGATCAATACCGCGACAGCCTGTTGTACCGTGGAACGGGCAAGCTCTGAATGCCGCAGCAACTCGGGTTTGACCTGCCTAGCCGGACCGCTTTGGATCGCGACGCGTTTTTCGTAGCACCCTGCAATGCCGTGGCATTAGGCATGATCGAGACCTGGCCAAACTGGCCCGGTGGCAAACTGATCCTGACTGGGCCGCAAGGGGCAGGCAAAACCCACCTCACCCACGTCTGGGCCCAAACGTCGGGTGCCACCATCATATCGGCCGCAGACCTTGTTGGTGGAATGGTGCCGGAACTGGCCCAAAACCATGTCGCCGTGGAAGATGTGCCTGACATCGCCGGAAATGTGGATGCGCAAAACACCCTGTTCCACTTGCACAATTTGCTGTTGGCCGAGGGCCGTAATCTGCTGCTGACCGGCACAAAGGCTGTGACGGATTGGAGCATCACCTTACCCGATCTTGATAGCCGACTGCGCGGCACCACGGCCGCGGCAGTGGACGCGCCGGATGACACACTTCTTTCAGCCTTGTTGGTCAAACTGCTCGGGGATCGCCAATTGGCACCAAAACCCGAAGTGATTTCTTATCTGCTGGACCGGATGGACCGATCCTTCGCGGCAGCGATTGATCTGGTCGAACGGCTGGATGCAGCCAGTCTGGCCCAGCAAAAGCCGATCACCCGACCCTTTGCTGCTGCAGTGCTGGACAAAGACACGCCGGACACGTGATACTGTCTTTCTGGACGCCTTCGCACGAGCGTCACAAAACCTAGACATTTCAGCCTTATAAGGCCGCCATGACACAGACCGATTTTCTTCAGGGGGCTTTCCCCGAACCTGCAGTTCTGCCTGATCTGGACATGACCGGACCAGGACGCTTTTTCAATCGAGAGTTAAGCTGGCTGGGCTTCAACTGGCGTGTGGTGGAAGAGGCCGAAAACACGCGCGTCCCCTTACTGGAGCGGCTTCGCTTCCTGTCGATTTCGGCAGATAACCTTGACGAGTTTTATACGGTGCGCGTGGCCGGCCTGCGCGAACTGGCGCAGGCTGGGAATACAACCCCCGCAGCAGATGGCCTGTCACCGGCGGAGCAGCTGGTTCTGATCAATGAAGACGCCCGCAAACTGATGCTGAACCAGCAGCGCGTGCTGGTGGACTTGATGGCCGAGATGGATGCCCAGAATATATTTCTGGAGCATACGGCCGATCTGACCAAGGATGACTTGAAATATCTCAAGGAGGTTTTCCTAAACCAGGTGTTCGCAGTGCTTTCCCCTCTGGCGATTGACCCCGCGCATCCCTTCCCGTTCATTCCCAACACCGGCTACGCGCTGGCGCTGCAGCT
Organism: Sulfitobacter noctilucicola; assembly: GCF_000622385.1. Lineage (NCBI taxonomy): Bacteria > Pseudomonadati > Pseudomonadota > Alphaproteobacteria > Rhodobacterales > Roseobacteraceae > Sulfitobacter > Sulfitobacter noctilucicola. Next base: position 2,524,892 of record NZ_JASD01000008.1, on the reverse strand, counting down.
GGAGCGGACCGCAGACAAGCGGCCCTTGCAGGCATTGCTGCCTGTCCCCGCGAAGATCGACCGTTTTATTGCCCTGCCCGCTCCCGAGGGCACCTTGCGTTATCTGCCTCTCGAAGATCTGTTGGTGATCCATATCCCCGACCTTTTTCCGGGCTATAAGCTTAAATCTCACTTCGAATTCAGGGTATTGCGCGACAGCGATCTGGAAGTCGAAGACGAAGCTGAAGATCTGGTCCGCGAGTTCGAAGTCGCGCTCAAACGCCGCCGGAGAGGTGAGGTTGTTCGATTGACCCACTCCGTTGGTGCGCCCGAAAAGCTGAAATCCGTCGTGATGGCCGAGCTTGGCGTGCATGAACGTGATGTCATCGAGATTGACGGCATGATCGGTGTAGATGATCTGGCCGAGCTGGTGACAGACGCGCGTCCCGACCTGCTGTGGCCGCAGTTCACGCCGCGCATTCCCGAACGGGTGACGGACCACGACGGCGATATGTTTGCCGCGATCCGGCAAAAAGACATGCTGCTGCATCACCCTTATGAAACCTTTGACATGGTCATCCGGTTTCTCGCGCAAGCAGCGCGTGATCCGAACGTGGTCGCAATCAAACAAACGCTTTATCGCACTTCCCGCGATAGCCCCATCGTAGAAGCACTTTGCGAGGCGGCCGAGGATGGCAAATCCGTCACTGCACTGGTCGAGCTAAAAGCACGCTTTGACGAAGCTGCGAACATCCGGCAGTCACGGCGTCTGGAGCGGGCCGGTGCACATGTCGTCTACGGTTTTATTGATCTGAAAACACATGCGAAAATCTCGACCGTGGTGCGTCGGGAAGGCGACCAGTTGGTCACCTACACCCATTATGGCACCGGTAACTATCACCCTATCACCGCGCGTATTTATACTGATTTGTCCTTCTTCACCTGCGATCAGAAGCTGGGCCGCGATGCGACAAAAGTCTTCAACTATCTATCGGGCTACGCCCCGCCCGAGCAGTTGGACAACCTCGCGATCTCGCCCACTACATTGAAACCCCGATTGCTTGAAATGATCGCCGCCGAGGCCGAGCACGCACGCGCAGGCCGTCCGGGGGTGATCTGGGCCAAGATGAATTCACTCATTGATGCCGAAGTGATCGACGCACTTTATGCAGCCTCACAGGCGGGCGTGCAGATATCCTTGGTCATCCGCGGCATTTGCGGTCTGCGCCCCGGTGTGTCCGGCCTGTCCGAAAACATCCGCGTAAAGTCCATCGTCGGCCGTTTTCTGGAGCACTCGCGGATTGTCTGTTTCGGCAATGGATCGGGCCTGCCGCACAAAAAGGCGCGCGTCTTCATCTCTTCTGCGGACTGGATGGGCCGCAACCTGAACCGGCGCGTAGAGACACTGGTCGAGATTGAAAATGCCACTGTCAAAGCGCAGATCGTAAGCCAGATCATGGCCGCTAATCTGGCTGACGTTGCGCAAAGCTGGATCATGTCACCTGATGGCAGCTTCCATCGGCCCGCGTTTCAGGAAGGACAGTTCATGTTCAATTGCCACCGGTTCTTCATGGAGAATCCGTCGCTGTCCGGGCGTGGCTCGGCAGGTGCATCGGATGTGCCAAAGTTGACGCACACCGAAGATTGATTTGCTGTGCGCGCCCATGGCTGCGCGTCTTTGCGATTGACGCCCAAGGTCTGCTAACCCATCTTGCGCCCGACCAAGCCCCGCAAGGAGACTGCATGGCAGACCAGACCAAAACGACCCGCCCCGCCGTTCCCGAAACCGGCGTGGCCGATCTGGGCCTTTTTGGCAAACCCCTGTTTGAGGACCCTTCTGCCCGTGCACTGGCGCGGGTCGGTGTTGTGGATGTCGGCTCGAACTCTGTTCGTTTGGTGGTCTTTGATGGCGCGGCACGCTCGCCCGCTTACTTTTACAACGAAAAGATCATGTGCGCCTTGGGGGCTGGCATGGCTGAAACCGGTCATCTGTCGCCCGAGGGCCGCGTACGGGCCTTGTCAGCGATGCGGCGGTTCAAAAAGCTGGCTGACGGCATGGGGCTGTCCGAGCTGACCGTTGTGGCCACGGCAGCGGTACGCGATGCCAGCGATGGCCGCGCTTTTTGCGACGAGGTGCTGGCCGAAACCGGACTGCGCATCTGGGTCATTGACGGCAAGGAAGAGGCACGGCTTTCTGCGCAAGGCGTCCTGTTGGGCTGGCCCGGTGCATACGGCCTGATCTGTGACATTGGCGGCTCGTCGATGGAGCTGGCGGAGATATCGGGCGGGCGCGTTGGCCGGCGTGAAACCTCGCAGCTTGGCCCGCTTAAACTGCGGGACATCAAAGGCGGCGCAAAAGCAAGAAAAGCGCATATCAAACAGGTTATCGAGGATCTGCACAGCGTGCTGGGCACACAGCGTGACCGCCTGTTTTTGGTGGGTGGATCGTGGCGCGCGATTGCCCGTATCGACATGGTGCGTCGCGGCTATCCCCTTCAGGTTCTGCATGAATACCGCATGACGCCCAGGGCCGTCAGCGCCACCTTGAAATATATCAATCAAACCGATCCCGAAGAGCTGCGGCTGATATCAGGCGTCTCCTCCAGCCGGATGGCGCTTGTTCCCTACGCGTCAGAGGTGCTGAGCAGGCTGGTGAAAACGTTTCGTCCCAAGGACATCGCAATTTCCAGCTACGGTATCCGCGAAGGTATGTTGTACGAGCAGATGCCGCAGCGCTTGCGCGACCGCGACCCGCTGATCGAGGCTTGCCGGTTCGCTGAAGCCAAAGATGCACGCATGCCGGGGTTCGGCAAAACGCTTTACAACTTCATCCTGCCACTTTTCAAATCCGCCTCCGCGCCCCGGAAGCGTCTGATAAAGGCGGCTTGTCTGCTGCACGATGTAAGTTGGCGTGCGCATCCCGATTATCGCGCAGAGGTCTGTTTTGATAATGCGACCCGCGCCAACCTTGGCGGCCTGAAACATACGGAGCGCGTTTTTCTAGGTCTCGCCCTGCTGCACCGCTATTCAAACAAGCGCGAAAATTCCCGTTTCAATGATCTCTACGAGATGTTGAGCGAGCAACACCGCGCCGAGGCCGAAGTGCTGGGCAAAGCGATGCGGTTTGGTGCGATGCTTTGGATGAACCCTGACGAAGATCGCGGGGAACTGCGGTGGTTTGCCCAGAAAAAGCTTCTGCACCTGCGTTTGACAACCGACATGATGCCGCTTTTCGGAGAAGTGGCAGAGGCTCGCTTGAATTCGCTTGCCGCATCTCTGGGGGCCGAGGTCGAGATCAAGACGGTAAAACCCCCGAAGACCGTTTAAATCTCCGCGTATATTTCCAGCAGATTGCCATCAGGATCGCGAAAGAACAGCGTGCGATGCCCGAAATCCCTATCCGTGGGCGGAGACAGTATTTCGATATCTTTTTCCGCCAATTCGGCGGCGCAGGCGTCGACGTCATCGCGGGCTACACAGAACGCAAGCTGTAGAGACGCGGTGCCAGGTGAAACGGGATCATCCTGCGCTGTCAGTCCGGGTTGCGATAGTGCGAGAATGGTACTTCCGACGCGGTATTCGAGCCATGTTTCTGAGAGTGCGCGCTCCAGTTCGAAACGAAGGACGCTCTCGTAAAACGTCCGCATCGCGGCAAAGTCACGTGTGATGATGACGGTGTAATCGACTGCCCGTATCGCATCAAAGGCAGAACCGGTCACAGGTCAATCTGCGGCGCAGCCTCGGCCGGTGCTTTCGGAGGTTCAACCGGCCTGTCGGGCTTACGACGGATAATGATATCGCCGTTGGGCAGAATCTCAGGGGCCTGATACACGCTCCAGTCTTCCACCTCTGACAGTAGGTCGGTCAGCTTTGGCCCCATCTCATCTGCGAACTGCCGCAAGGCCGGAGCCATCTGGTCGGCGAGACCGGAAAACTCTTCAATAGCAGGTTCCATCTCTTTCAGGATGCCCTCCATAAAAAGCTGGGCACCCCGCTCCATCAGGGACAGCCCGTCATCTTGCGGTGGAGATGCCTCTTGCGCGGACGATACGACCGGCAGCAGGCACAGAACAAAAGCGGCAGCGCAAATCTGTTTCATGAGTTAAATATAAAGGATCTCCGGCCGGATTACGAGCGGTCGTCAAAATCTATTGTCACGGGGAAATGGTCGGACGCTGTCACAAGGGCATCCCGCAGCTCAGGATTATTCCAACACTCCGGATCGTCCATCGGATGCCAGATGCGCCAGATCGCATCGCGTTCACGCAGTTCATCTGTGACCATGATGTAATCCAGAAGAGCCTGCAAAAAACGTTTTTCCGGCCGAATCCAGAAACGCGCCGTGGTGGGCGTGGCCCCCAGCTTCCGCGATAGAGCCTGACGTGCGTGAGGGTCATACAATGGCGCACCCTTGCCATCGCCCATGATAATTTCGACCGACGATCGCCCGAACAGACTCTCGAATTCGTCCAGGCCGGGACCGTCATTCATGTCGCCCATCACCATCAGTGGCGTACCTTCTGCCTGATGCGCTTCGATCCGACCGCGCAACCAGATCGCCTGCGCCAACTGCTTGCGCCTGTTTGCGACGTTGATGCTGAGCACCTCAGCCTGACTGCGTGCACCATGAGGTGCCTTCGATTTCAGGTGCACCCCGATCATATGGAATACAAACCCGCCCGCTGTTTGCACCGCGACCTCAAGCGGCGGTTTGGAAAACACCACCAGATCTTCGGTCGCGTCGATGTCCAGATCGATCAGCAACGCGCCGTCAAAGCGCGGCGCGTTGTGCGCACCAGCCGGCCCTGATGTCTTGCCTTGTGGTGCATGGTGCACCGTCAGCTTCTCCGGGTCGTACAGCAGCGCAATTTCCTGTTGGGTTTCATTGGCAAAGCCGATCAATGCCTCGCGGGCGCGCAGGCCAAACTGCTCTGCAAAACTGGTGAGTGCTGCGATGGTCGACCGGTTCTTGTTCTGGTCCGGCGCTTCAATAATCATAATCGCGTCCGCATCGAGCGCCTGAAAGACCACTCCCAAAGCCGCGATCTGCCGTGCACGGGTCACATTGTAGCGTGCTGACCACCCTGCATCGTCCAGCAATGTACCAGCATCGTCGAAAAGAGAGTTGAACCATTCGACGTTGTAGGTCGCGATGCGCATCAGATGGCCTTACCTGACAGCGTCTCCCAGGCACGATTGATGTCGATCATCCGCTTTTCGGCCATGCGAATGGCCTCTTGCGGCAGGCCGCGAGCAACAAGCGCATCGGGATGATTGGCCCTGACCAGTTTGCGCCAGGCCGCGCGGGCTTCTTCGAGGCTGGCATTGGGAGCAATCCCCAGAACGGTATGGGGTAAAGGAGACGTATCAGGCACGAAACGGGCACGCAGGATCGCAAAAGCGGTCTCGGACAATCCGAAGATACGCGCGACATCTTCCAGAAAGGCGTCCTCATTGGGGTGGTATGTGCCATCGGCCATCGCGATGTGAAACAAACCTTCCATCAGATCAGACAGCATTTCCGGCTGGTCATGGAACATGGCCGCGATGCGACGGGCGTAATCGTCAAACCCGGCAACATCCTGTCGCGCGAGGTTAAATACGCGAGCGGCTCCTTCTGTGTCGCCCTCTGCGACCTGAAAAACCTCACGAAAGGCCGTGACCTCGTCGCGGGTAACAACACCGTCCGCTTTGGCCATTTTTGCGCCCAGCGCGATGACCGCGATTGTAAAGGCGACCGAGCGTTCAGGCGGGCTGCGCAGCTTGTCAAAGACCGCAGACAGGCCTTCGCCAGCAGTAAGCGCGGATAGCGCTTCGGTGATGCGGGTCCAAATCGACATGGCGACTGTTTAAACGACCCCGAAAGGGAAGTCAGCGAGATTACGGGGTTTTCCACATCAATTTGAGGTCAGCCCAAGTTTGTCTTGCCGCGGATAGGCTGCGCAACCGCCTATGGTTATGAGAGGTTCACGGTCTTTCCACGCACATCGAACGCCGCGCCAAGCGCAGCCGGTCCTTTGCGGAAGTGAACACGCGTGTCTTCCAATACGGGTTGCAACATTGTTTCCAGTTCCGAAACATCGGGATGCGTAACCGTCAAAGACCGAAGGCGGGTGCCTGATGCGTCCAGCATCGCGGCGGGATGTGCGTCGCCTTCCCACTCAATAAGCGCGGGTGCGCAATTATCAAAGGGAAGGATACCATCCGCCGGCACAGCCATGCGCCACCTGAGATCGCCGCGCTGCAAAGAAACAGGTTCGCCAAATCCGTCAGGCAGGGCGCTGAGGGTTTCTTCAAGATTGTCGCAACGGCAAATCCAGTTGGTCAGCCGTGCGTTCCCCGTAAAGCGGTCAAGATCGAACCAGCGTGGCCTGTCAGGATCGGGCGCTGCAGGATTTACGGCAATCGCTTCAAGATACAGCCCGTCCTCCAACCCCAATAGGGTGTTATGCGTATGGAAAACCGCATGCTCCCCACCCTGCTGCAAGGACACACCCAGCACGGTTTCGACGTGCTGGGTGGCCGCTGCGAGGGATGGACCCGCAATGGCAACGTGATCGAGTTCTATCATGCCAGCATCCTCAGCTTCGGGCCGCGCGGATCAGTTTCAGGATATCTTCGGCAGCGACAGGGATATTCGTGCCCGGTCCAAAGATCGCCTTGACCCCTGCGTCATAAAGGAACTGATAATCCTGCTGCGGAATGACGCCACCACAGATCACCAGAATGTCTTCGGCCCCTGCGTCTTTCAACGCCTTGACCAGTTGCGGTGCCAGTGTCTTGTGACCCGCTGCCTGTGAGGAAATGCCGATCACGTGCACATCGTTGTCCACGGCATCCTGAGCGGCCTCAGCTGGCGTCTGGAACAAGGGGCCCACATCCACGTCAAAACCGATGTCAGCAAAGGCTGTCGCAATGACCTTGGCACCACGATCGTGTCCGTCCTGCCCCATTTTGACGACCAGCATACGGGGGCGGCGGCCTTCTTCTTCGGCAAATGTTTCGACCGATTTCTGAATTTTGGCAAAGCCCTCATCGCCCTCATAGGCCGCACCATAAACGCCCGCGAGTGTTTTCACTTCCGCCCGATGACGACCGAATACGTTCTCCATTGCCATACTGATCTCTCCTACGGTGGCGCGGGCGCGGGCGGCTTCGACCGCTCCTTCCAACAGGTTTCCGCCTTCCTGTGCGCGGCGGCTCAGCTCTTCGAGCGCTGCAGTGCAGGCACTTTCATCGCGGCTGGCACGGATGCTTTCCAGCCGTTTGATTTGGCTTTCGCGTACTGCGACGTTATCCACGTCCAGAATATCAATCGGTTCTTCCTTGTCGCGGCGATACTTGTTCACCCCAACAATGACTTCCTCGCCACGGTCGATATTTGCCTGACGGGTCGCGGCAGCCTCTTCGATGCGCAATTTTGGCATGCCAGAGCCCACGGCTTTGGTCATGCCGCCCAGCTCTTCGACCTCTTCGATCAGCTTCCACGCGGCTTCGGCCAGATCATGTGTCAGTTTTTCGACGTAATAGGAGCCTGCCAGCGGGTCGACGACATTCGTGACACCGGTTTCTTCCTGCAAAATCAATTGCGTATTGCGGGCAATGCGGGCGGAGTGCTCTGTCGGCAAGCCAATCGCCTCGTCCAGCGAATTGGTGTGCAGCGACTGGGTGCCGCCCAAAACAGCGCTCATCGCTTCATAGGCCGTGCGCACGACGTTGTTGTATGGATCCTGCTCGGCCAGCGACACACCAGATGTCTGGCAGTGGGTGCGCAGCATGGAGGATTTGGGGTTCTTCGGCTCGAACTCCGCCATGATCTTGTGCCACAAGAGGCGCGCGGCACGCAGTTTGGCGGCTTCCATGAAGAAGTTCATGCCGATGGCAAAGAAGAACGATAGGCGGCCTGCGAATTTGTCCACGTCCATGCCCCGCTCGATGGCGGCGCGCACGTATTCGCGGCCGTCGGCAAGGGTGAAAGCCAGCTCCTGAACGAGGTTCGCGCCCGCTTCCTGCATGTGGTAGCCAGAGATGGAGATTGAGTTGAATTTCGGCATCTCGTTCGAAGTGTATTCGATGATATCCGCGATGATCCGCATCGAGGGTTCCGGCGGATAGATATAGGTGTTGCGGACCATAAACTCTTTGAGAATGTCGTTCTGGATGGTGCCCGCCAGCAGTGATTTGTCGACGCCCTGCTCTTCGCCTGCAACGATGAAACTGGCAAGGATCGGGATAACCGCGCCGTTCATCGTCATGGAAACACTGACTTTATCCAGCGGGATGCCATCGAACAGGATTTTCATATCCTCAACGGAGTCGATGGCCACGCCCGCCTTGCCCACATCGCCCTCAACGCGGGGGTGGTCGCTGTCATAGCCACGGTGGGTGGCCAGATCAAAGGCAACCGATACACCCTGCTGACCGGCAGCCAAGTTACGGCGGTAGAAGGCGTTTGATTCTTCCGCGGTCGAAAAACCGGCGTACTGACGGATCGTCCATGGCCGGCCCGCGTACATCGTCGCCTTCACCCCACGCGTGAAAGGAGCCTCGCCGGGCATGGAACCGATGTGATCGACCCCCTCCAGATCGGAGGCATCATAGACCGGCTGGACATCAATCCCCTCAAGGGTGTTCCATGTCAGATCGTCAACACTACGGCCCCGAAGCTCCGCCTCAGCGGTGCTGCGCCAGTTGTCCTTCGTCATATCCTTGTCCTTTTTGCATGACGCCCGATGGCAGACTTATGTCTGATCTTTTTCGATGCGTATTCTCTGTCAGTCTTGCCAGACCATCCGCACCGGCAACCAGCCAGTGCAGATCGTCTGCGTAATTCTCGCGCAGCTGTGCAGCCTGCGCAGTGGTGAAGGGCTGCCACCGGCCAGCCGCATCAGGGAGAAGGCTCATGTCGCCTCCCTGCTCTTTCAGGATCTGGCGCAGATGCGGCAGGTCCAGCGAACGGTTCATCCAGCGTTTGCTGCGATCACGCGGCACCTCGGCCTCTAGCGCGCTGCTTAGCACACGGTCCGGTGTGCCTGCTGTATCCTCAAACAAAAGAACCTCGATCTCGGCTCCCGGTGCGGCACAGGCCAGATCAGCAATTACATCCCGCCAACTGCGCGGATGATCCGCAATCGCCGCAAATTTCGCTTTGGTTGGTATCGGATGGCCACGCGACACCGTCATTGCTGCGGCAGAGGCCCACCACAGATCAGGCGACCGGATGCTGAGCACAATGCGCCGCAACCGACCGCCAAAAGCTGCCGATATCCGCGCCGTGCGTTCGCCTGCTGCAGGATAAAGGCGCCCGGTACGTATGTTCTGGATACAGGTGCCTAGCAGGTTCTCGTCGCTGACCAGCAATTGACGCACGCCTTTGCCCTGCGCCTGTTTTGCAAACATACGAATACGCCCTTCGGCACGTTGTGCAACATTGCGGCCTTTTGGCGCGGTAGAACTGCGAAAGAGACCGGGGAAGACCGACCGGCGAGTTCGGTGCGGCCCCCAGAAACAGACATCGTCAGCCGCCAGCCTGTCGTGATGGTCCCTCATATAATGCTGAAAAGTTGTTGTGGCAGTGCGGTGCGCGCCCAAGTGCAGGATGACGTCCATAAAGGTCCGACCCAGTCTTTTCCATGTCGCCGCCCCGTCCGGCCATGTTGCAGGGGTGAGTGCAGTCATGCCGCCAAACCCCTTGCGTTACGCTTAATGCACATCTCTTGGCGATTTATCATCGCATTTTGGTTCCTGACACTTATATCTGAACCAGCAGGAGACACTATGAAACGCCTTATGACCCTTGTTATTGCTGGACTAATCGCGACCACAGCACTGGCGCAGGAAACACCTATGAAAGAGCCCGACACGCTGTTTTTACCCGCCGACATGGATGATTTGAGCGAATTTCGCTGGAAAAAGCGGCCAGTTCTGGTCTTTGCCGACAGTCCCGATGATCCCGAATACATCGAACAGATGGAATTGTTGCGCGCCCGCACAGAAGAATTGGTAGAGCGGGATGTAGTGGTTCTGACTGATACAGACCCTGATGCCCGATCTGCCTTGCGATTGCTGATGCGACCCAGAGGTTTCATGTTGGTGCTGGTCGGCAAGGACGGCGGTAACAAGCTGCGCAAGCCGTTTCCATGGGACGTGCGCGAGATCACCCGCAGCATCGACAAAATGCCCATGCGACAGCTGGAAATCCGCGAAGAGAAAGAGAATGCTGCCACACGCTGAAGGTGCCTTGATCGCAGCGATTCATTGCATGGCAAGTCATTCGTGCCTATATTGGGAATAGACAGAAAGGATACCGGATATGAGTACGCCAAAATCACCGCGCCCTGTCCTTGGTCAACGCGGGCCGCGCCCCGGATACTGAAAGATGCGCTGACAGCGCCTTGATCGCGCTGTTTCCGTCTTCTATCGCCTGCTTTTTCAAAGACATGTAGTCCGTATAGACCGCTATTCGTGTGCGGTACGGCTCCTGACGGAATGAGGTTGACCGCAGATCATCAATGATCGCGTCGATTGCAAATACCTGATTGTAATAGCGCGTCACCGGTTGGATCACATCTTCGGGCAAGACGTGAATTTCACCGACGATCGCTGTGAAAATCGTGTCGTTCCGCTCTGACGGGATAAACGGCATGTAATCCTCATTCTCGGCCATTTCATTCGCCACGCTTTCCCAGACCTCGTCCAGATCGAAGAACGTCAGCGCATCACGGTAGTGGGTGATCTCCGCAAGAAGCGCTGTCGCTATATCATCCTGTTTTTCACGTCTGCGTTGTTCATTCGCAAGACGGGCACGCCGTCCGGTCACAAACCAGCCCAGCACGTTCACCACTCCGGCAATACCTGCCGCAATGATGACCGGGCCTATCCAGACGTCAAAATCCATCCGGTGTTATTCGAACTCCATAATCACATCATCCACGGCAAGGCTGTCGCCCTCGCCCGCGTTGACCTTGGTCACCACACCTTTTTTCTCAGCGCGCAGGATGTTCTCCATCTTCATCGCCTCGATCGTGCAGAGCGCCTGCCCTTCCTGCACTTCGTCGCCCACGGCCACGTCCAGCTTCACGACAAGACCGGGCATCGGGCACAACAACATCTTGGAGGTATCCGGTGCCACTTTGACCGGCATCTTGCGCGCCAGCTCTGCCTGACGCGGGTTGCGGACGTGTACGGAAATATCAGCCCCACGCGTACGAATACGGAACCCCCCCGAGATTTTGCCGACTTTCATCACCAGCGGCGCATTGTCCACCATCATTGATGCGAGTTGGTCACCCGGTGTCCAGTTGCCAGACACTCGAAGACTTTCACCGCTGTCGAACTCGACGGTCGCGCCCTCTTTGTCCGCATTGATGACAACATCAAAAGATTGCCCTTGCAGGCTGACGTTCCAGTTTGCTCCGACCTTCCGCTCATGGTTGTCCATCCGGCCCGATACGCGCGCGCGGCGGATTTCTGCGACGCGGTGCATGGCGGCCGTGGCGGCCGCAATCCGGCGCAATTCGGCCTCAGCCAGCTCAACACCCTCGAACCCTTCGGGATATTGCTCTTCGATAAAGGCAGTGGTCATGGTGCCGTCGATAAAGATCGGGTGATCCATCACAGCAGAGAGGAACGGCAGGTTGTGACCGATGCCTTCGACCTCGAAGCTGTCCAACGCCACGCGCATTTGCTCAATCGCTTCGGCGCGTGTCGGTGCCCATGTGCATAGCTTGGCGATCATCGGATCGTAATACATGCTGATCTCGCCGCCCTCATAAACACCAGTGTCATTGCGCACCGCAAAAGTACCGGTAGGCGCATCATCCGCCCATTTGCCATTATCCGACAACGGGCCGGCGGCAACTTCCTGTGGCGGGCGGTAACGGGTCAAGCGGCCGATAGAGGGTAGGAAACCGCGATAGGGATCTTCAGCATACAGCCGGTTCTCGATGGACCAGCCGTTCAGTTTTACATCCGACTGTTTGATCGTCAGCTTTTCGCCATTGGCAACACGGATCATCTGTTCGACCAGATCGACACCGGTGATCAGCTCGGTCACAGGGTGTTCCACCTGCAAACGTGTGTTCATCTCGAGGAAGTAGAAATTCTTGTCGCCGTCCACGATGAACTCGACCGTACCGGCCGAAGTATAACCCACGGCCTGCGCCAACGCGACCGCCTGCTCTCCCATCGCCTTGCGGGTCGCTTCGTCCAGAAACGGGCTGGGCGCTTCCTCAACTACTTTCTGGTTGCGGCGCTGGATCGAACATTCGCGTTCGCCCAGATAGATGCCGTTGCCGTGTGCATCACACAAAACCTGAATTTCGATGTGGCGCGGCTGGGTTACGAATTTTTCGATGAAAATGCGGTCATCGCCAAAGCTGTTCGCCGCTTCGTTTTTGGAGGACTGAAACCCCTCGCGGGCCTCTTCGTCGTTCCACGCGATACGCATGCCTTTACCGCCGCCGCCTGCAGAGGCCTTAAGCATGACAGGATAGCCGACATCATTGGAGATTTTGACCGCCTCATCGGCGTCCTCGATCAAGCCCATGTAACCGGGCACTGTGGAAACCCCCGCTTCCTGCGCGATCTTTTTGGAGGTGATCTTGTCCCCCATCTTTTCAATCGCACCCACAGGCGGCCCGACAAAAGCGACGCCAGCCGCTTCAAGCGCTTCGGCGAACTTGCTGTTTTCAGACAGGAAACCATAGCCGGGATGCACCGCTTCGGCACCGCTTTCCTTGATCGCGGCCATCACCTTGTCGATGACGATATAGGACTGGTTGGCAGGCGGCGGGCCGATGTGGATGGCCTCATCCGCCATTTGCACGTGCAGCGCCTGCGCATCCGCATCCGAATAGATCGCGACAGAGGTCAGCCCCATCTTGCGGGCGGTTTTGATCACGCGGCAGGCAATTTCACCGCGGTTGGCGATCAGAATTTTCTTGAACATGGGGTGTCCTCTTGGGTCTTTGAGTAAACGCAAAAACCCTGCAACAGCGAAAGCTGTGCAGGGCGTTGATTTCGGGTACAGCGCGGGTGCGCCGGAAGGGAAAGGTTAGTTACATTTGCCGGGGTTGAGCTGGCAGTAAGCGATGTTGCCTGCTGCTCCGATGGCTGCACCTTGGGCAAGGCTGCCACTCGTGATTGCTGCTGCGCCTGCGCCAACGGCGGCACCGCCGATGCCCTGTTCGGCAATCGTGTCACCGCAGGCTGCAAGGCCCGCACAGAGGCTAAGGATGATGAGTTTGGGTGTGATCGACATTTGCTTGTTCCTTGACTGCTCGCTTGTGCAAACGAAACACGTGACAGGAACATTGGTTCCGTGTCGCGGGCAGCAGGCTTTGCCACCGCACCCGAAACATGCCCACCGGAAAAAGAGGGCAGCAGCGCGACCTTGGTCTTCTGCTGCCCTTTAGAGGAAGGGGTATGGTTTGGGTGTGTTTCAGGCGATCCGGTAAAGGGACCACTGTTCACACCCCGAACATTCCCGTATTGCGCGAGAATTCCCAAGCACGGAATTAAACCGCTGACGGTTTCGGCTATCGGCCGCTGCTTTTGATGATGCACGGGCAAATTCACGCCGATCAATCCTCGAACGCTTCGGGGAATGCAGCGCGGGCTGCGGCTTCGTCGATAACCAGCATGGATTCGTAATGCGCGGGATCAAACGGATCCGTCGCGGGCAGAACCTCGCGGCCAAAAAGCCACGACAGTCGGCCTGCATCCAGATTGCCCCGCTCGAACGGCTCATCGCCGAAGTGTTCCCACAAAGCCTTCATAAAGGCTGCATCTGCACGGCGGTCAGGTGGACGGCGATCAGAGCGACGCTCACGCCGTGTGATCGGGGTCACGCCCTTGGGGTTGGGTCTGCGGATGGTGAATTGGTAATCGGTGCTGGGCAAACGGCCCGGAAATCCGCGATGTTTCAGCATATATGCCGGCATCAGACGCCCTCCCCGAATTGGAGCGCGACGGGGGATGGAGCAGGCGCAGACGCCTGCTCCGGTACAGTCTTACTTGTACTTGCCGTTGTATACTGGCTCAACCGAGATGGGCTCGGGCTCGACAACAACGTATTCTTCTTCTGTCTGGCCGGACGTACAGGCAGCGACAGTGGCGATGAAGCCAATGGCTGCCAGGAATTTGATGCTCTTTGACATCTGAGTCTCCTGTCTATGTGAGTGGTACGCGCATCGTTAAACTGCCTCACGCGCACCGTTACTGAGGTAAGGGATACTTGGGTATTCCTTGATGCCTTTATAGGGTAGTCCGCTTTAAAAACATATCCAGCCTTACGCAATCGGCGGACTTGTGACGGTAAAGCCTCAATAGAGCACACGGATGAGCATTCTGCCGCAAGATATTGTGGTTGCATCATAATGCCTCCCAGATACAGGTGTTATCAACAGGGCGATAGGCCTCGAAAAGCTGGGTCGCTTCGGGGTCGGCCTGCCCGAATTCGGTAGCGCGGTCAGCCATTGAGATGACGATCACATCGCCTTCCAGCGCGTATTCATTTGCGTAAGGAATGGCAGTTTCGGTGCACAGATACATCATATCATCACCAGTCGCATCGTAATCCACGCCACCTGAAGTACCGACTAATTCGGGGGCCACAAAACGAAAGCGCAGCCATGTTTCTTCGCCTACAGTATCTACCAGAACCTCTTGCAGGCTGACCGGCTGACCCGAGGGCACGTCAAAGCCCCAGGCGGGACTTGCGGCCAGAAACGCGGCTGTTACCACGCGCATCATCGAACAGGTCCCGCCAGAGCCGAAAAGAAGGCCGAAGAGATCAATTTGAGGTCATTAGAATCACATAGATTTCGGACCTGAAAGCCGCCGCTTTCTATGAGGCAGACAGCAATGGACCGGCACTTCAGAAATGTCATGCTGCCCACCTTTTTGTAGGCACCGCACCGCTCAGTTGTTGCGCAACGCCTTTATCAAACTGTCTTTGTCCATGTCGGAGCGTCCGTCTATCTCCAGCTCCTGCGCCCGCTCGTAGAGCGCATCTTTCGTCCATTCCTCGTAGGGTGGCTGACTGCCCCCCTTCTCGGATGGATTCTGATCGCTGTCTGCTTTGGCGTTCGCAATCCGTGCGGCTTTTTCCTTGGATGCGCCATCCTCGCGCAGAGCTTCGTAGGTCGCATCGTCCTTGATGCTTGGTCCGTGATCTTTGGTCATGCTGTTCTCCTTTGCAGAAGAACGGCACGACAGGCAGATGGGTTCCCTGCACGGGCAACACTGGTTCTGATTTGAGGCGGCGCATCACAATCCTCACAGCGGAATGTTGTCGTGCTTCTTCCAAGGCATGGTTTTTTTCTTATTCCGCAAGGATGCAAAGGCACGCGCGATGCGCTTGCGCGTCATCCGTGGCTGGATCACCTCGTCAATAAACCCACGCTCAGCAGCAACAAACGGGTTCGCAAAGCGGTCCTCGTATTCCTTGGTGTGTGCGGCGATCTTGTCGGGATCATTTTTGTCAGCACGATGAATGATCTCAACCGCCCCTTTGGCCCCCATCACGGCCACTTCGGCCGTGGGCCACGCGTAGTTGAAGTCAGCCTGCAAGTGCTTGGACGCCATAACAACGTAAGCCCCGCCATAGGTCTTGCGCGTGGCCACGGTGACCATCGGTACTGTCGCTTCGCCGTAAGCGAACAGCAGCTTTGCACCGTGTTTGATCACGCCGCCGTATTCCTGCGTGGTGCCGGGCAGGAAGCCGGGCACGTCGACCAGCGTAAGGATCGGGATCTCGAAGGCATCACAGAACCGCACAAACCGTGCAGCCTTGCGTGAGCTGTCAATATCAAGCACACCCGCCAGCACCATTGGCTGGTTTGCCACGACACCAACGGTACGGCCTTCGATGCGGATAAAGCCGGTGATCACGTTTTTGGCGAAGTCTTCCTGTATTTCATAAAAATCACCTTCGTCCGCCAACTTCAGGATCAGCTCTTTCATGTCGTAGGGCGTATTGGCGTTGGCAGGGACCAGCGTATCAAGGGACGGCTCGATCCGCTCGGGATCGTCAAAGAACGGACGGACCGGAGGCGCTTCGCGGTTGTTGGACGGCAGAAAATCGACCAAACGGCGCACTTCTGCCAGTGCTTCGACATCGTTTTCAAACGCGCCATCCGCAACCGAGGACTTCTTGGTGTGCGTGCTGGCCCCCCCCAGCTCTTCAGCCGAGACTTCTTCGTTGGTGACGGTCTTGACCACTTCGGGGCCCGTCACAAACATATAAGAGCTGTCTTTGACCATAAAGATGAAGTCGGTCATCGCTGGCGAATAGACCGCACCCCCGGCGCATGGCCCCATGATCACGCTGATTTGCGGGACCACACCGGATGCTTCGATATTGCGCTGGAACACTTCGCCGTATCCCGCGAGTGAATCCACACCTTCCTGAATACGTGCACCGCCGGAATCGTTGATCCCGATCACAGGTGCGCCGTTTTGCACGGCCATATCCATAATCTTGCAGATTTTCTTCGCGTGCGTTTCGGAGACCGAACCGCCCAATACCGTGAAGTCCTGAGAGAACACATAGACCAGACGGCCGTTGATCGTGCCCCAGCCAGTGACAACGCCATCACCCGCTGGCTTTTGTTTTTCCATACCGAAATCGGTGCAGCGGTGTGTTACGAACATATCGAATTCTTCGAACGACCCGTCATCAAGCAGAAGATCAACGCGTTCGCGCGCGGTCAGCTTGCCCCGGCCATGCTGCGCATCGATCCGGGCCTGTCCACCCCCCAAACGGGCGGCTTCGCGGCGCTCTTCGAGCTGTTCGAGAATATCTTTCATGGCTAACCCCTGCTTAACATTTAGCCGATACTACCTAACGAGACAGGGCAGAGGAAAGAGCGTTTGTGAATATTTGCAAAGTATATTCACTTGCAAGTTAGCTAATTGCAATATTGCAAATCTCGCCACACTGAATGGACAAGGCGGTCAGGTCGGATTACTTGCATATGCATGAATAACGCAGATGCATCGCTGCCGACCATTCGCTTCTTGGACCGCAGCACACCCCCGACCGTATTAACATTGATATTACTGGCCGGCCTGTCGGCCCTGGTGATGAACATCTTCCTGCCAAGCCTGCCCCAAATGGCAGAGCACTTTGACACATCCTACGCCACCATGCAGCTATCTGTACCGCTCTACCTTCTGTTTAGCGCGATACTGCAACTGTTCGTCGGCCCGATCTCGGACAACCTGGGCCGCCGGAAAGTGATGATAACTGGTCTGGTTCTGTTCATGCTGGCCACCTTGGGCTGCATCTTTGCACCCAATACGCTGGTATTCCTCATCTTCCGGATCGCGCAGGCCGTCATCGCAACTGCCATGGTCCTTAGCCGCGCGGTGCTACGCGACCTTTACACGCAGGATCAGGCCGCTTCCAAAATCGGATATGTCACCATGGGCATGGCGCTGGTTCCAATGGTGGCGCCTGCTGTTGGCGGTGCAATCGAACAGGTCGGTGATTGGCACGCAACCTTCTGGCTGATGTTCGCGATTGCCGGTGGCATTCTCGCTCTGGTGATCTGGGACATGGGAGAGACGGCCCGCCCTTCCGATATCTCGATCCTTCGGCAATTTCGTGAATATCCAGAATTGCTGCGCGCCCGTCGGTTCTGGGGCTATGCGTTGGCGGCAGCTTTCTGTTCGGGAGCATTTTTCGCCTATCTGGGCGGCGCACCCTTTGTCGGGTCCATCGTATTCGGCCTCGATCCGTTCTGGCTGGGCATCTATTTCGGCGCACCCGCAATCGGATATTTCTGCGGCAACTGGATCACAGGTCTGTTCGCGACGCGGTTTGGCGTCAACAGACTGGTGCTTGCCGGATGCCTTGCCAACGCCACCGGTGGCACATTGACCCTTTTATTGTTTCTGGCAGGTTACGGGACCGCCGAGACCTTCTTTGGCTTGATGACGCTTGTCGGACTTGGCAACGGCCTGTGTATCCCCAACGCGACCGCAGGTATGCTCTCTGTGCGTCCGCATATTGCGGGGACTGCCTCGGGTCTGGGGGGCGCGATCATGATTGGTGGTGGCAGCGGCCTTGCCGTACTCGCCGGTATGTTGCTCACGCCCGAAACCGGTGCTTACCCGCTCATTCTTATCATGCAGATCACCGCGCTCTGCGGTGTGGTCTCAATCCTTTTTGTGATCCGCCGCGAACGCATACTCGCCTTGCAGCACTAGCTTTGCAAAGCTAGGCTAGGCCCGTCTACAAATCTGCAAAGGGCGCGCCGATGGCTACTCAAAAACTCTATGCGGGTGCAAAGTTGCGCGAACTGCGCACAAAGCTAGGCCTGACACAGAAGGATTTTGCCGCGCGCCTCGGTGTCTCCCTCCCCTACCTGAACCAGATGGAGAACAACAACCGGCCCATTTCTACAACCGTCGTTCTTGCTTTGGCGTCCGAGTTTGGCCTCGACGTCACTGAGCTGAGCGCCGGAGATAGCGAAAGGCTGGTGAGCGACATGCGCGAGGCGCTGGCGGACCCGGTGTTTCAGGGCAAGCTGCCACCAATGGCAGATATCCGTCTGACGGCGTCAAATGCACCTGCCCTTGCGCGGGCTCTGCTCGATCTCCACCAAAGCTACCGGCAGGTGCACGAGCGCCTCGCCTCACTTGACGAAGCACTGGGACGCGAAGAAGCGCGCGCCGCGCCATCCGCTTGGGAAGAGGTACGCGATTTCTTTCACTATTGCGATAATTACATCGACGCAGTCGATCAGGCGGCAGAGCATTTTGCGGGCAGAACAGGTGGGCATCGGAACATGCGCGTGGCCGCTGTCTCTGCTTTGGCAAATGCAGGCGTGACGGTGGAGTTCGAAGACACTGACACTCTGCGCCGCTTTGACCCTGACAGCAAAACTCTCGTGCTTTCGGGCCGCGTTGCCGCACAAACCCAAACATTCCAGCTGCTTCTTCAGGTTGCGTTAACCAGCCAGAACAAGCTGTTGGAGGCCACACTTGATCTTGCGCGATTCACAACATCCGATGCGCGGAGCATCGCGAAGATCGGGCTGGCAAATTATTTCGCAGGGGCGGCCCTGATGCCCTATACACGTTTCCACGCTGCTGCCCAAAGCTGCCGTCATGATCTCGAACTCTTGTCTAGCCAGTTCGGCGCATCAATCGAACAGGTCGCCCACCGGCTTGCCACATTACAACGTCCCGCGGCCAAAGGCGTGCCATTTTTCTTTGTGCGCGTCGATCAGGCAGGCACGATCACCAAGCGCCATTCGGCAACACGATTACAGTTCGCACGCTTTGGTGGTGCCTGTCCGCTCTGGAACGTCCACCGTGCGTTTGAAACCCCCGGTCGGTTCCTACGCCAACTGGCCGAAACACCCGACGGAGTACGCTACATCAGCCTCGCACGCGATATCTCGAAACCCGCCGGCCGGTTCGGAGCGCCCGTTCGCCGCTTTGCGATCGCCTTGGGTTGCGAGATGCGCCACGCAGATCAACTCGTTTATGCCGACGGCATGGATATGTCGCGGGATTCCGCCTTTGAACCTATCGGAATATCGTGCCGGATTTGCGAGCGTAAAGCCTGTCATCAACGCGCGGTCCCCCCGCTGGAACGGCACCTCATCGTCGATCAGAACCTGCGCGAGACGCTACCTTACCGCGTTGAATAATCTAGCGTTTTGCCGGTCGCCATCCTGAGGCACGCGCCTGTGCTTCGGAACAAAACCAGCGTTCGCCGTGCTCTGGTCGGATACCGGTACGTTCATAGAACTTCTGGCCCGGCATGTGGTAGATACGGGCACCTTTGGCGCTGATGTTGCCTTTGATGCGGCAGGAAGCATCAGGAGCATCCCGTCCTCTGATACGCGTCAAACGGTACCGCGCGGGCGACTGAATGGTAAATCCGTGGATGCCACGATCTGCGACAACCGCTGATTTCTCTTCCAAATCATAGTCATAAGAATACTTGCGGTATGCAAAGGCCAGCCCATCCGATACCAAACGCTGCCCGATATCTTCACGACCGACGTAGCAGCGCGCAACAACACGCCCATAGCGATCGCGGTCCACAGGTTCGCACCGCGCTTGCGCACCTTGGTAAAGGTCGCGGACCTGCTGTGTGACCCAGTCTCCACACCCCCAGTTTTGACCGTTAAGGGTGGTGCAGGGCTGATCCCGCTCAGGTGCGTCAATGCCGTGCAATCTTACACGGGTGGTCCCTACGTCCAGGGTGTCACCATCAATGACTCGCACCTTTCCGCGCACGTCTGCCGCAAGCACTTGTGCGGCCAGCAGAAAAGCGAGCGCAAAACATGAACAAATCCTTAACATAAGGTTAATGTGCGTCGGCTCTGACGCATAATCAACCAAATTGCTTAAGGAAGGTTAAGGATCTTTTACCGCTGTGTCGTTGCCCACGCGGGGTGGTTCCATGGCATGTCGTTGGCCCGCGGCAGCGGCTTAAGCCCCAGTAGATGATCCGACACTTTCTCGCCCACCATAATGGAAGGGGCGTTCAGATTGCCGTTGGTGATGCGCGGGAAAATCGAGCTGTCCGCCACGCGCAACCCCTCAACACCAATGACCCGCGCCTGAGGATCTACCACCGCCAACGTATCGTCAGGCTTCCCCATGCGACAGGTACCGCAGGGGTGATACGCGCTTTCGGCATGCTCGCGAATGACATCATCAAGTTCCGCGTCAGTCTGATAGGACTCACCCGGTTGAATTTCATGCTTCACAAACGGCTTGAACGCCTCTTGCGCAAAAATCTCGCGTGTCAGCCGGATACAAGTGCGGAACTCGTCCCAATCTTGCGGATGAGACATGTAATTAAAACGAATGACCGGATCGTCGGCAGGATTGCCCGATCGCAGTGTGACAGTCCCGCGGGAGCGTGAGCGCATCGGACCGGTGTGCGCTTGAAAACCGTGTCCCTCGGCAGCGGCCTGTCCATCATACCGAACCGCAATGGGCAGAAAGTGGAATTGAATGTCGGGATAGGGCACCCCCGCCGCAGAGCGAATGAAACCCGCGCTCTCGAACTGGTTCGATGCCCCCATGCCCCGCTTTGTGAAAAGCCACTGCGCGCCAATGACGGCTTTGGACAACAGGTTCCAGTGTTTATAAAGGGTAATCGGCTGGGATGCTGCCATCTGGATATACATCTCAAGATGGTCCTGCAGGTTTGCGCCCACGCCAGGACGATCTGCAATCACCTCGATGCCATGTTCGGTCAGATGTGCCGCTGGACCGATACCAGAGAGCATCAAAAGCTTGGGCGAGTTGATAGAGGACGCCGCCAACACAACTTCGCACTCCGCCTCGATCACCTCAAGCCGCCCGCCCCGCAGGACTTCAACGCCTTTGGCACGCCCCCCTTCGATCAGGACACGCTGCGCCAGCGCCTGCACCACTTCCACGTTTCCGGTCTTTTGCGCCGGCCTCAGATAGGCGTTCGCGGCGGACCACCGACGGCCCTTCCAGACGGTTTGCTCCATCGGGCCAAAGCCTTCCTGTTGCTCACCGTTATAATCGTCCGTGACCTGATATCCGGCCTGCTGACCCGCCCGCACAAACGCATCGAAAAGCGGATTGGTCCGGGTGCCCCGACTTACATGTAAAGGACCGTCTGTGCCGCGCCAAGCGGGATCACCACCATGACCGCCGTCATGCCAGGTTTCCATCCGCTTGAAGTAAGGCAGTACATCGGCATATGCCCACCCTCGCGCACCGGCCTCTTCCCAGTGGTCAAAATCCTGCGCGTGACCGCGTACGTAAACCATTCCATTGATGGAAGACGAGCCGCCAATGACTTTGCCCCTTGGGCAAACCAGTTGGCGGCCACCCAGATGCGGTTCCGGCTCAGACTTGTAGCCCCAATCATACCGTTTCATGTTCATTGGATAGCTCAGCGCTGCCGGCATCTGGATGAAAGGCCCCGCATCGGTCCCGCCATGCTCGATGACGATAACCTTGCGGCCAGCCTGCGCCAACCGGTAGGCCATGGCGCATCCTGCGCTGCCGGCCCCAACAATCACAAATTCAGCTTTCACAGTCTCACCACATCTTTCGTGATTCTGCACAGGGTCAAGGATCGCGTCAGCGACGGGGCTTTGCCCCGCTTGTCCTTGAGGCTGCGCAGAATCGCACCTTCAAAATTGTACTGGTGTCTTGAGCCACAGACTGTGGCCTCAAGCACCTCTCAGCAAATCCACCAACCGGCTGGCCCATCCGCGCCGCCCGATCTCTTGGGCTCGCCTCTCATCCGCACCAAGAATGTCTTGCGCGTCAGCGCGCCTTCGGATCACGCCCCTCAGAAGGGCGCTTCGACGTCATCCATCCGGACAAAGACCGACTTCAACTGGCTATAGTGCTCAATTGCCGCCTTCGAATTCTCGCGGCCCACACCGGAATTCTTTGATCCCCCGAAGGGCGCCTCTACCGGCGCGTCATTGTAGGTGTTAATGTAGCAGGTCCCTGCCTCGAACCGCGCGGCAACGCGGTGGGCGCGGGTCAGATCGCGGGTGAATACGCCCGCCGCCAGACCAAATTCGGTGTCATTGGCACGCGCCATGACATCGTCTTCATCTTCGAAATCAAGCACAGCCATCACAGGTCCAAAAATTTCTTCCCGCGCAATGGCCATATCGTCGGTCACATCGGCAAAAACGGTGGGTTGCAGATAGAACCCCTCGCGCTCAAGCCGCGCACCGCCTGTCACAAGCCGCGCACCTTCTGACTGGCCCTTCTCGACGTACCCCAGCACGATATTCATCTGCCGCTCGGACACCATCGGGCCAAAGCTTGTATCGGGGTCCATCGGATCCCCGATAACCGCGTTGCCCAGTCGCTCTGTCAGACGGCTCAGGAATTTCTCTTTGATCGCCTTGTGTACAAACACACGTGTACCGTTGGAACAGACCTGTCCCGAGCTGTAGAAGTTGCCGAGGATAGCGCCGCCAACGGCGTTTTCGATGTCCGCATCGTCAAAGACGATCAGCGGGGATTTTCCGCCAAGCTCCATTGTCACATGTTTGATGCCTTCGGCAGCGGCGGCATAAACCTTGCGGCCGGTGGGTACTGAACCGGTCAATGATACCTTGTCCACGCGGGGGTCCGTGACCAGCGCACTGCCGACCTCACCCATGCCCTGCACCACGTTATAAAGACCCGCGGGCAGGCCCGCTTCATAAAGAATTTCTGCCACCTTCAGTGCGCAGAGAGGTGTAGTCTCAGAAGGCTTGAAGATCATAGCATTGCCGCAGGCGAGCGCGGGTGCGCCCTTCCAGCAGGCAATCTGCGTTGGATAGTTCCAAGCACCAATGCCAACGCAGACGCCCAGCGCCTCGCGCCGCGTATAAACCCAGTTCTCGCCCAGCTGGATATGCTCGCCTGTAAGTGTCGCAGCCATACCGCCGAAATACTCCAACGCATCCGCTCCCGAGGTGGCATCGACAACGGAGGTCTCTTGATAGGGTTTGCCGGTGTCATAGGTCTCAAGCACGCTGAGGTCGTGGTTGCGCTCGCGCATGATCTCTGACGCGCGACGCAAGATGCGGCCCCGCTCCGTGCCGGTCATCGCGGCCCACGCGGCTTGGGCCTTTTTTGCCGAAGCGATTGCCTGATCGACGATAGCAGGCGTTGCTGCATGTACGGTCGCAATCTTTTCGCCGGTGGCAGGGTAGATCACGTCAATCGGGGTCCCTGCGGTGTCTTCTACATAGGAACCATCGATGAAATGGCTTGCGGGTGGCTGCGTGTCGTATGGCATCTGCTGTGCGTCTCCGGCGGTAGTACAATAATGGGTATTGGTTGGTTTTGGTTTATTCGCCCCGTGGGAAGCGTTTGTTTTCTTCTAGAACATTCAGATCCATATGATTGCGCATGTATTGCTCTGACGCTTTACGCAGCGGTTGGTAATCCCATGGATAGTAGCCGCCCTCCCGCAGCGCCTCATAGACCACCCAACGGCGCGCCTGTGATTTGCGGACATCGGCGTCATAGGCGGCAAGGTCCCAGCGTGCTTCGGACTTGGCCTTGATCGAATTGAGCGTGCCCTGATGTTCTGGGTGACCGGCAAGATTGGTCAACTCATGCGGATCAGCATCAAGGTCGAAAAGCTGATCAGGGTCGATGGTGCAGCGGTTGTATTTCCATCTGCCGTACCTGAGCGAAACCATTGGCGTATAGGTGCCTTCAGCCGCGTATTCGATGGCAACCGGCTCCGTGCGCTCAACGCCCTGCCCCATCGGCACAAGGCTTTGGCCGCTGGTCCATGGCATCACCTCTTCCATACTGACGCCGGCCAAATCGCAAAGCGTTGGGCAGACATCGATGTTGCTGACAGGTGTGTTTTGCAGACCGGGTGACATTTGCGGTGCGCAAATCATCATCGGCACACGAGAGGACCCTTCAAAGAAGGACATCTTAAACCAAAGTCCGCGCTCCCCCAACATATCGCCATGGTCAGAGACAAAGAGAATTGTCGCTTCCTGACGGGTATCTTCGAGCGTCTGTAGGATCTCACCTACTTTGTCATCAAGATAGCTGATGTTGGCGAAATAGGCGCGGCGCGAGCGTTTGATATCATCTTCGGAGATATTGAAGCTGCGCCAGTCATTGGCGTCGAAAATCCGCTGGGAATGCGGATCGTGGTCCGCGTAGTCCATTGCCGGCACTTCCGGCAGCAGATGTTCGCAATCTTCATAGAGGTCCCAATATTTCTTACGGGCCACATAAGGATCATGCGGATGGGTGAAGCTGACTGTCAGGCACCATGGCCGCGCGTCGGCACCACGCGCGTATTCGTAAATCTTGCGGGTTGCGTTGTATGCAACTTCATCGTCGTATTCCATTTGGTTGGACGTTTCTGCAACGCCAGCGCCTGTGACCGACCCCATGTTGTGATACCACCAGTCGATACGCTCACCGGGCTTGCGGTAGTCAGGTGTCCAGCCGAAGTCTGCCGGATAGATATCCGTGGTCAGGCGCTCCTCGAACCCGTGCAACTGGTCCGGTCCAACAAAGTGCATCTTGCCTGACAGGCAAGTCTGATAGCCCGCACGGCGCAAGTGATGAGCATAGGTCGGAATGGAGGACGCGAATTCGGCCGCGTTGTCATAAACACCTGTGGCAGACGGCAATTGGCCCGACATGAACGCCGCACGCCCCGGCGCGCACAGCGGCGATGCGGTATAGCAGTTTGCGAACCGGGTGGAGCGCGCCGCCAATGCCTTAAGATTGGGCGCATGCAGCCAATCGGCAGGGCCGTCGGGAAACAACGTGCCGTTAAGCTGGTCCACCATCACGATCAGGATATTCGGCTTGGTCATTTCGCGGCTTCCAGCAAAAGGTGTAATGTAGAAAGCGCACTTGCCCGCGCAGCGGAGGCTCTACCCCGCTCGGACAAGGCAGCACGCAGGTAAAGGCCGTCTATCAACGCGGCCAATGTATCGGCATCAGCCTCGGCCGTTGCCGATACGGGCCGCAGCGCATGGGTCAGGTTTGACCGCAACCTGCGCTGGTAAAGCCGCAGCAGGCGGCGGGTTTCAACATTGGTAGGCGCGGCTGCATAAAGCGTCATCCATGCGTTCACGGTAGCAGGGTCAAAACATGTCTCGTCAAAGCTAGCAATGATGATGGCCGCTGCGCGGTCCTGCGGACTGCGGGCTTCTGCCAGACGCGCACGGACCTCTGCGCCGTACTCCGAAAGGATATGCCGCATCGCCGCCAGAAATATCTGATCCTTGCCACCGAAGTAATGGTGCGCCAGCGCAGTCGACATGCCAGCACGTTTTGCGATCTGGCCCACCGTCACATCCAGGGAATGTGCCGCACCGATCTCGTGTATGGTAGCCTGCACCAGCGCGGAGCGGCGTATGGGTTCCATTCCGACCTTGGGCATGGGAATCGGTCCTCTCGACGTTACCCGATAAGGGTAGACATCTTTATTGATCAGTCAATCAATAAAAAGAGATCAGACCTTCGTTGCGTTGGCGTTAGGTGTGATCTGGCGTTTCAATGTCGCCTCGCGCCAGGTGATAAATGTGACGGACCCAAGAATGACCGCACCGCCTAAGACAACCCAGATATCGACAGGTTCGGCAAATGCGATGGCACCCAAGGCTGTGGCCCAAACCAATTGAAGGAACGTGATCGGCTGTGTGACCGTCAAAGGTGCCGCTGCAAAGGCCAGCGTCATGGTGTAATGCCCTGCGGTGGCAAAGCAGGCGACTGCCATAAGGATCGCCAGTTCCTGTAACGTTGGCATGATCCAGACGGGGATCGCGAAAGGTGCCAGCCCCAGTGTTACGAATACGGACAAAAGACCCACAACCACGCCCGGACGCACCTCATCAGCAAGGACTTTGGCAATCAGATACGAACCGGCAAAGACAACTGCAGCCAACAGCATTGCCAGATGGCCCATGCTGACTTCGCGAAATCCCGGGCGCAAAATGATGGCGGCACCCGCAAGCCCCATAATCACAGCGATGATACGGCGTAGTGCCAGCTTTTCGCCCAAGAATAACGCCGCCCCGATCGTTACGTATATCGGCGCGAGATAGTTCATTGCGGTGACTTCGGCGATTGGGATGCGGGTCATGGCAAAGAACCACAGGATCACCCCCATCGCATGGCAAAAGCCTCGTAGGCTGAACAACGTCCACTGGCGGCGCGACAACCGCGTGCTGCGCAATGAGCCGATGATGGGGATAAGGAACACCAGCCCCAGACCGTAGCGGATAAATGCCGCCTCTGCAGCGGGCAGGCGCGGCCCCATGTATTTCACCAGTGCGGTCACCATGATGAAACACAGTCCCGTCACCAGCATCCAGAATATTCCCGTCAGCGGGCGTTGGGGTAATGCAGTGGTCATATCACCAGATTGAGCGCCGCGCGGGGAAAGGGCAAGGTCATCCGAACAAAAGTTTTGCCGCAATCGCCCACATTGTCAGTGCAATAAGCGCATCAAGAATTTGCCAGCTGACAGGTTTGGCAAACAAGGGGGCCAAAAGGCGCGCACCGTATCCCAAAGTAAAGAAAAAGCAAAAGCTTGCAGTAACTGCGCCGGTGCCAAAGGCCAGCCTGTCAGGATACTGCGCCGAGATTGATCCAAGCAGAACAACGGTGTCGAGATAGACATGGGGATTGAGAAAGGTCAGCCCCAAAAGGGTTAAGATCGCCCGCCGCAGCGATTGCGTCGTCACACCGCCGGTGTCAAGCATTTCCCCGCCCCGCCATGCGGACCGCGCGTTGAGCCATCCATACCAGATCAGGAAAGCCGCACCACCATACCGCATGACAGTCTCGAACCACGGCAGCGCCTCTGACAGCGCCCCGAAACCCGCGACCCCGGCAGCGATTAACAGCGCATCGCAGGCAGCACAGGTCAGACAAACCCAGAAGACATGTTCGCGCCGCAGGCCTTGTCGCAAAACAAAGGCGTTCTGCGCTCCAATTGCCAGAATCAGAGTGAGGCTTAATGCGAAGCCGGGGAAGAAAGACGTCATCATAGGCAGTTGATTGCCCTTTTTCACCGGCGGCAACAAGTGTTGAGCGGCCAGGAGACACGGATTGCCATAACATCACCACCGGTGAGCCGGACGTTTTTGAAACAAATCAAGCTTCTCGGCAGGAAAACGTCAAAAATCACACACGGTTTGGTGATCGGTCAATGAAAGGCTGGAAATTTGGGCAGGAGCGCTTAAATACCAGCAGCACTTAAAAGGATAAATAAGATGTTTGCAAAAGCACACCAACTCGACGTTACAGCCAGCGATCTCAAAGTGATCGAAGCGGCCCTTCATACACAAACCAAAATTCTTGATGTGCAGGCCGCAGCAGGTGGTGCCGCCGCACGTTCGCAACTTAACGAAGTAAAAAGAGTGTTGGCCCACGTGTCACAGCAAAAGCCGGTCAAATCTTTGGCGTCCAATTGCAACAGCTGGTTTAACCTGCGTTGCCTGTTCAGTGGCAAGGCCCGCGTCTGACGCAGGCCCCGCCAAATCTCTGAAAGCGCGGCTTAATCCGCGTTTTCAAGCTGCTCCATAACTTCGTCAGACGCTTCGAAGTTCGTGGTAACGCGTTGAACATCATCGTCATCTTCAAGCGCATCCACCAGCTTCATCAGCTTCTGCATGCCCTCAAGATCCATTTCGGTGGTCGTTGTCGGCTTCCAAACCAGCTTGGTTGATGCAGATTCGCCAAGTTCCGCTTCGAGCGCCGTTGCCACATCGTTCAGGTCTGTATCGGCGCACCAGATGACATGGCCCTCTTCAGAGCTTTCAACATCCTCGGCACCGGCTTCGATTGCAGCCATCATTACCGTATCATTGTCGCCCGCCTCGGCGGTGTAGGTAATCTCGCCTTTGCGATCGAACATAAATCCGACACTACCGGTCTCGCCCAGATTGCCGCCGTTCTTGGTGAATGTGGACCTGACGGTTGATGCTGTGCGGTTCAGGTTGTCCGTCATCGTTTCGACGATCACCGCTACGCCGTTGGGACCATACCCTTCGTAGCGAATTTCCTTATAGTCCTCACCTTCGCCCGCGACGGATTTCTTGATCGCGCGGTCGATGTTGTCCTTGGGCATGGATGCCGCTTTGGCTTCCTTGACGGCCAGACGCAAACGCGGGTTCTTGTCCGGATCGGGGTCGCCCATCTTTGCAGCAACGGTAATTTCCTTGCTGAATTTTGAGAACAGCTTGGCGCGGATTTTGTCCTGTCGCCCCTTGCGGTGCTGGATGTTTGCCCATTTGGAGTGGCCGGCCATGAGATACCTCTGTGTAGCGTACTGCGTTCGACGCGCTTATAGGGCAGCGCCCGACCGGTTCGCAAGGCTCACGTCTGCTGTGGTAATTAGCAGGGTCCGCCATTCTACCACTTGCGACGCGCGCAAGGGATCAGTCGGCGTGATCCTGCACAACGCCTCTTGCCCTGCCCCCCCAATCACAACATGGTGCCGGAATGAGTACAGATCAGATCATTCTATTCACTCTCTTCGGTGCCGTCTTCGGGATGCTGCTGTGGGGTAAATTCCGTTATGACATCGTGGCTTTCAGCGCCCTTATGGTAGGCGTTGTGCTGGGTGTCGTCCCCTCCAAGGACGCGTTTTCCGGGTTCGGGCATCCTGCCACGCTTGTTGTGGCGCTGGTTCTGGTCGTCTCTGCGGGGCTGGTACGCTCCGGCGCTGTGCTGCTGATCACCCGCACGCTGATTGATGCGTCGCGATCGTTGGGTGCTCACATCACACTTATGGGTGCCGTTGGCGGCATCTTGTCTGCATTTATGAACAATGTGGCTGCGCTGGCCCTGCTCATGCCGGTCGATATCCAGACCGCCCGCAAGGCAGGTCGTGCGCCGGGGCTCAGCCTGATGCCGCTGAGTTTTGCCACCATTCTGGGCGGCATGGTCACTCTGATCGGCACACCGCCCAATATCATTATCGCATCCATCCGGCAGGAAAGCCTCGGAGAGCCCTTCAGGATGTTCGATTTTGCGCCCGTTGGCGGCGTGGCGGCGATTGCAGGACTGATCTTTGTCGCCTTGATCGGCTGGCGGCTGATCCCCGCGCGCGAGGATGCATCACTCAGCACCGAAGATATCTCGCAATACATTGCCGAACTGGTGGTGCCCGAGGGAAGCAAACACGTCGGCAAACGGCTGGAGGAACTTATTCCGGTCGCGGAAACTGCTGACGTGGCCATACTTGGCCTCACCCGTGGCGGCAAACGGCGCTACGGGCAATCGCGCAATGTGGCACTGAAAGCTGGTGATGCAATCGTGCTTGAGGCGACACCGGATGCGCTGGACGAGTTCCGCAGCACGCTGGATCTCGCGCTGGCGGACAGCGCCCGCGAAGATCAACTGAAGGCCGGCGGAGAAGGCGTTGAAATTATTGAAGTTGTCGTCCGCGAAGATTCGCGACTGAATGGACGGACTGCGCAGGCCGTGGGGCTTGCCTGGCGGCAACGCACTGTACTATTGGGCATATCGCGACGGGGCCGCAAGATTACTTCACATTTGCGCGGTACCGAATTGGAAGTAGGCGATATTCTGCTTCTGCTGGTCCCACGTGACACAGCCGCTGATGTGACCGAATGGCTGAACGTCCTGCCACTGGCGGACCGCGGCCTTGCCGTGACAGAGAATACTAAGGTCTGGCTTGCCATCGGGTTGTTCGGAGCGGCGGTTCTGGCCGCGAGCTTTGGTCTGATCTACCTGCCGGTGGCTCTTGGTCTAGTGGTCATCGCCTACGTGCTTGCCAAAATCGTACCGCTATCCGAACTTTATACACATATCGAATGGCCAGTCGTTGTCCTATTGGGATCAATGATCCCCTTGGGCGCTGCACTGGAGACCTCCGGCGGAACCGAGCTGATCGCTGGTGCCTTGCTGGGCCTGACAGAGGGCCTCGCGCCATGGATCGTCCTGACTGTGCTGATGGTCGTTACCATGACCTTGTCTGATGTGCTCAACAACACAGCGACCACCATTGTCGCGGCCCCTGTCGGCATCCAGATGGCCCAGACGCTGGGCGTGTCGCCTGATCCTTTCCTGATGGCTGTCGCTGTTGCCGCCTCCAGCGCGTTTCTCACGCCTATCGGGCACAAGAACAACACGCTGATCCTTGGCCCCGGCGGCTATGGCTTTGGCGATTACTGGCGTATGGGCCTTCCGTTGGAGATTATTGTCGTTGCTGTATCCATACCGGCCATTCTGGTGTTCTGGCCGCTATGATCCTGCCCCCATCGCCCGCTGTTACCAAAACAGCGGGATGACTGCACTGACCAGCAGCGACATGGACACGTTCAACGGGATACCAACGCGCATGAAGTCCGTGAATTTATACCCACCCGGACCGTAAACCAGCGTATTAGTCTGATAGCCGATAGGTGTTGCAAAGGCGCAGGATGCCGCAATCATCACGGCCACCACCAGCGGCCTTGGATCCATGCCCAGCGCCGCAGCAAGGCTTATTGCGATAGGTGTCATAATCACAGCAACGGCGTTGTTTGAAACGATCTCGGTCAGGATCGTTGTCAGCAGGAACACGCAGAAAATCACTACACCGGGAGGCATCGTAGCCAGTGTCGGCGAAATCGCATCGACCATCAGGGTAATAGCACCGGAATTTTGCAAGGCCGCCCCGACCGCCAGCATCGAGAAAATGAGTGCCAACAGGCGGCCATCCACGAAGGAAAAAGCTTCCTCTGCATCAATGCAGCCCGTCAGCAGAACGACCGCCACAGCCACGACAGCAAGCAGCAGGATGGGGGCCACATTGAGTGCGGCCAAAATAACGATGCCTGCCAATGCCGCGATGGCTATCGGCGCATGACCGCGCCGGTAAGCGCGCGCTGTCGGGTGGCTAACGTCGACCATGTCCATGTCGGACGCCAGACGAGAGATGTCCTCAGCCGCGCCTTCCAGCAGCAGCGTATCGCCAACTTTGA
Organism: Sulfitobacter noctilucicola; assembly: GCF_000622385.1. Lineage (NCBI taxonomy): Bacteria > Pseudomonadati > Pseudomonadota > Alphaproteobacteria > Rhodobacterales > Roseobacteraceae > Sulfitobacter > Sulfitobacter noctilucicola. The sequence continues at coordinate 2,493,453 of NZ_JASD01000008.1, read as the reverse complement.
CAATCAAATCATCTAGTTGCATACCGATGTTCTGGTTGCGGCGGTGCACGGCCAGCGGATAAACACCGTAACGGCGGCGCAAGCGCATCGCGCCCAATGCACGGCCAACCATGCGACATCCAGGCGTAATAAGTACCTCGACGGTTGTCGTCTCGACCGCCGACAGCTGGTCAACGCGTTTGAGTTCCTTAGTGGCCTGAAGGCTCAGAAGTTCGGTCATTTCTGTCCGCAGAACAACACGGTCACCAATCTCCAGCACCACCCCTTTGAGGTTACGGCGCAGGGATTCGTCGCCACGGACAACGTCGATCAGGCGCACGCCCTGCCGTTTGAAAAGCTGCACATCCAGCACTTCACGGCCGATCAGGTTGCTCTCGGGCGGAATGACGGCTTCGGTAAAGAACTTCATCTTGGAGCGGTCAGACAGCATAGAGGCCATGCTCTCGCGATCTGGCAAAAGCTTGCGACCGAAAACCGCCATATAGGTCAGCCCCCACGCGCAGACCACCAGACCGATGGGCAGGATCTCGAAGATGCCAAAAGGGGCAAGCCCCTGACTGCGTGCGACACCGTCAACCAACAGGTTCGTCGAGGTGCCGATCAACGTCAGCGAGCCACCCATGATTGCGGCGTATGAGAGCGGGATCAGAAGCTTGGACGCCTTGGTGCCAAGGGTTTTGCTCAATTGCACAACCACGGGGATCATGACGACAACGACGGGTGTGTTGTTCATAATTGCACTGGCCCCCATCACCGAAAGGATCACGCCGATCACGGCCATCTTGGGGTTTGTACGGGCGTACCGTTCGGCCATACGGGTCAGCACATCCAGCGCACCGGTACGTACCAACGCGCCCATCACGATGAACATGGCCGCGATGGTCCAAGGCGCAGAGTTCGACAGGACCATGCGTGCGTCCTCATAGGGCAGCACACCTGTCGCCAGAAGCATCGCCGCGCCACCCAACGCTACGACTTCGGTCGGGAAAGTCTCGCGCAGGAATAGAATAAACATGACCACGACGACCGTGATGGACAAAATCGCACTGCCGGTCTGTGAAAGGGAAAGGAATTCCATGTGTCGTCCTCAAGGCGCCGCAGCGCGTGTTATTCAGCTGGATCCAGCATGCCGCCATCCGCCGATGCCGGTTTGGGCTGAACCAGATACATGCCCGCAAATATCACGGCCAGTGCCACCCAGATGGTCGGTGCGTATGCTTCGTCCAAGATCAGATATGCCCACACCAGACCAAACCCCGTTACCAAATAGCTGACTTGAACGGTAAACACAGCCCCCGCCAGTCCGGCAAGCCAGACATAGGCGGTGTAGACGAAAACATGGATCACACAGCCCGCGACAAGCGCCATCTGTGGTACAGGCATCGGAAGTTCGGGGAAAACCATCTGACCGGTCAACAGCATCACCGGTGTAATCAGCACCATGCCAGCCACCGATGCCCCCAGCATCACCTGAAACGCATCAAGGCCCTGCGTCCCCCATTTGGCGATGTAGTTCCCCTCAAAGGCGTAGAATGCAGCAGTCAGCAGATAAATCAGCGCCCATCCCGTCGGGACCGCCTGCCCCATTTCGACAGAAGGCGCGATAATCATCAGCACGCCAATCAATCCGAAAATAAGCCCGATCATTCGACGCCACTGAAAGGTTTCACTGCCCACCGCAAGCGCGATCGCAAAGGCGAACATCGGAATGATACTGAGCAACAAAGACATGATCCCAGACGGCAGATGTACCGCCGCCTGATATGAGATCGTGTTCGGCAGCACTGCGCCAATCAGCGCAAGGATGATGTAAAGCCTAATCGCCTGCCTGTTTAAAGGCGGCGCGGTACCGCGCAATGCGCAAATGACTGCCATCAGAGCCGCGCCGATCACTGTCTGCCAGAACAACAGTCCAAACGGGCCATATCCCGTAGAAACCGCGATTTTGGTCATAGGCTGTGTGGCACCCCAGCCTGCGCCCATGATGATCAAACATCCCGTAAAGAATGCAATCTGGCGGGTTGTCATGGCATGCTCTGTTGCAACTTTCCGCCGCTGCGCACAGGTACAATGCGGGTGGCGCGGCCTGTCTTGTCATCAGTCTCGATATAGACGCCGGACAAGGTTGCCTCGCTGTTGGCGGGTGTAAAGCGCTCTTTCGGCATGCCGGTGATAAAGCGGCGCATCGGTTCGGTTTTCTCCATCCCGATCACCGAATGGTAATCGCCACACATGCCCGCATCGCTTAGGTACGCAGTCCCGCCCGGCAGGATCATCGCATCTGATGTCGGCACATGGGTATGGGTGCCTACGACAAGGCTCGCACGTCCGTCGCACCAATGTCCGGTTGCCATTTTCTCTGATGTGGCCTCGCAATGGATATCAACGATAATTGCCGAGGCCATGCCGCCCAAGGGGTGCGTTTTGAGCACCTGATCAAGCGCCGAGAACGGATCGTCAAAGGGCCGCTTCATAAACACCTGCCCCAGCGCCTGCGTAACAAGCACCTTACGCCCACCTTTGGCAGTGAAAAGACGCGCCCCTTTTCCCGGTGCATTCTTTGAGAAATTCAGCGGCCGGATAATGCGCGGTTCCTGTTCGATGAAGTTGAGCATATCCTTTTGGTCAAAGGCATGATCACCGAGCGTCAGACAGTCCGCCCCCGCCTCCAGCAGCGTTTTCGCGTGGGATCCTGAGAGGCCCATCCCGCTGGTCGAATTCTCGCCGTTCACCACTACGAAATCGAGCTTCAGCTCTTCGCGCAGGCGGGGCAGATTTTCAGAAATGGCACGCCTGCCGGCGCGGCCCATTACATCACCAAGAAAGAGTATTTTCATAGGCTCTACGGGTATGCTTCTGCGGCCTTTTGGGCAAGCGGCAAATGAGTATGATCTCTTGCCCTGACCCCTCCTGTGTTCGATACGGCGGCTTAGCCCCGTTCAGATATAGAGCATACAGGCGTCATCACTGAACACCGTGTTGTGGTTCGGCTGTTCCCCGAGCTTGAAGCCCACGACAAAGACCACATCATTTGCCTTCATCGCGGTTCTCTGGAAATTCTTGCACAGAGCCTTGCGCAACTCGAAATTGGCAAAGCGCATCACATCCCAGGGCCTTGCATGCTGTGCATTGGCGAATTTACTGAAGGCGTCCTTGTCACCGGCATAGACGATATCCACGCGAGACTGCTCTGGGTAGACCTCAATCGCCTCGAATGCCAATGGTCCACCACCAACGATCGTCCTCTGAAGGGTCTTGGCGATCTTGGGTGCGTAATCCTGCGCCTGCGCATGCAACCATGCCCGTTTCTATGGGCCTTTATCTGGCATCACAGAGGTCATTCCGCCTGACGTCCAGATCGCCGCTGCCACCGCAACAAGCGACTAGCCCGCAAGCCCCATCACACCAGTCAGAATTGATACCCGCATGTTTTTCGTCTCCGTTCCAACTCGGGTCTTCAGGTAAGAGGGAACTGAAGCACGCGTTTGGCATCACATTGTCATCTGTGGATATTCGCCAATGAAGCGCCCGCTCTAGACTTCGATGACACCGTTTTCAGTGACGATCAAATCAAGCGGCTGATCTGTAGCTTCCAACGGAAGGTGCTCTTCTTCCTGCCCTGCAAAAGCAAACCCGATGGCAAGCGTGGCCCGTTTAGAGCGTAGCATTTCAAGCGTGCGGTCATAAAATCCACCACCGTAACCCAAACGCCCGCCCTGCCGGTTAAAGGCCAGTAATGGGACAATCAGAATTTCAGGCTCGAAATATTCTGGGTCTTTTGGTACCAAGGCCCCGAAAGATCCCGGCTCCATCTCTGTTTCGGATGTCCACCGCGCAAATGTTAACGGCATGCCGGCACCCTGAATAACAGGCACACCCACATGACCATGCGCCGTCGCCTCTGCCATGGCGGGTGTCGGGTCAATCTCCGTGCGGATGGGCATAAAACCTGACAGCGGAACACCCCGATACCCCGCGAGCACCTCGCTTAGGAATCCGGACTGCGCCGCATTCGCCCTTTCGAACAATGGTTTGCGCCTCGCAAAGGCTGCTTTGCGCATCTCAGCTTTAGCAGTCGCTATCTCGCTCATAGCAAGACCGCTGCTGCCAGACCCAGAAATGCGAAGAAGCCGACGACATCTGTCACCGTGGTCACGAACGCACCAGACGCCAGCGCCGGATCAACCCCCACACGTTCCAACAGGATCGGGATGCCCGTGCCCGCCAGCCCCGCAACGACCATGTTGATGACCATTGCCACCGCAATCACATACCCCAGCGCTGGCGAGCCGAACCAGATGATACCGACTATTCCCATCACGACCGCAAAAATGACACCGTTGATCAGCCCGACCAGACATTCACGGCGGATAACCCGCCAGACGTTTGATCCTGTAAGGTCTTTCGTCGCAATAGCGCGCACAGCGACAGTCAGGCTTTGCGTACCCGCATTGCCGCCCATCGACGCCACAATCGGCATCAGCACAGCCAACGCCACGATCTGTGCAATCGCAACTTCGAACTGCGAGATCACCATGGATGCCGCAATCGCAGTGACCAGATTGACCGCTAGCCACGGCAGCCGCTGTTTGGTGGTCTCGATCACACGGTCCGACAGGGAGCTTTCGCCCACACCCGCCAGACGCAGGATGTCTTCTTCGTGCTCTTCATCCAGCACCGCCATCGCGTCATCGATGGTGATGATCCCGATAAGGCGCCCCTCGTCGTCCACAACCGGTGCGGAAATCAGGTGGTACTGGTTGAACGCATAGGCGACGTCCCCCTCGTCCTGCATCGCAGGAATGATCTGGAAGGTCTCCTCCAGCAGGTCCCTTAGCTTGGTGGCGCGTTTGGAACGCATGAGCTTGCCCAGCGTCACATTGCCAACCGGATGCCCGCGCGGATCGACCATCACAATATGGTAGAACTGGTCCGGCAAATCCTGCTCCGGTGTGCCGCGCAGATGGTCAATCGCCTCGCCCACGCTCCAGTGTTCGGGGGCCATGACGACCTCGCGCTGCATCAGACGACCTGCCGAATATTCGGGCCAGCTTAGCGCCTGCTCAACTGCCGCTCGGTCGGCTTCTTCCAATGCCCCGAGGATCGCTTCCTGCTGGTCGTCTTCAAGATCTTCGATCAGATCGACCACATCGTCACTGTCCAGCTCACGCACCGCCTGGCTCAGCACTTGCGGGGTCAGAACTTCGATCACTTCTTCACGGATCGATTCGTCCAGTTCAGACAGGATTTCGCCGTCGAATTCCTTGTCATAAAGCCGAATCAGCCGGCTGCGTTCGAACACACTGATCTGTTCAAGAAGGTCAGCAATATCAGCCGCATGGAGCGGCTCCATCAACTCGATCAGTCGTGCGCGGTCATCAATCTCAACCGCGTAAAGGATCGAGGCGACGGTACGCGGTTCCAACTGATAATTCTGGGCTTCGTCCTCTTCGGGAGCTTCAGTGTTTTCCGCGACCTGATCCGACATCTATCCTGTCTCCCCGACGTTTGAGAGGACAATATGCAAGCCCTGTGTCAGTGACAATGGCACTTGCCATTGTAGGGGCCTGCGCAGGACCTTAAGGTTACTTTTATGATGGATACGACCCTTTTAGTTGGCCCAGTTCTGCGGTTTGACGGTAACCCTATGGACGGCTCCTGGCAGGATGCCGTGCGCATTGATACTGCGGGCGCCGTCTTGGTCTGCGACGGCGTGATAAAAGTTGTCGGAAGCCGCGACACTCTCTTGCAAGACCATCCACAGGCGGCGCGGATAGAATACGCCGACGATCACCTTATCTGCCCCGGTTTCGTCGATGCCCATGTGCATTATCCCCAGACTGGTATCATTGCGTCATGGGGTAAGCGGCTGATTGACTGGCTGAACGAATACACGTTTCCCGAAGAGATGCGCCTTTCCGATCCCGCATATGCGCAGGCGGTCGCCGCCCGCTATCTGGATCTCACGCGGGCACACGGGACAACGACAGTTGCCAGCTATTGCACCATACATGCGCATTCCGTTGATGCGTTATTTACGGCTGCCGCCGAACGCAACCAGCGCGTTGTTGCAGGCAAGACCTGTATGGACCGCAACGCGCCGGAAGGGCTCTGTGATACAGCGCAATCGGCATATGACGACAGCAAAACGCTGATCGAGCGGTGGCATGACAATGGGCGCGCCAGCTATGCGATTACGCCCCGCTTTACGCCCACGTCCACCAACGACCAGCTTGCCGCATTGGGCGCACTTTGGGCCGAGCATCCCGATTGCCTGATGCAGACCCACCTGAGCGAACAGGTCGACGAAATTGCATGGGTGCGCGCCCTGCGCCCCGAAACACGGGATTATCTTGATACCTATGAAGCGCATGGCCTGATCGGGGAACGGGCAGTCTTCGGGCACGCAATCCATCTGGAGCCGCGAGAAATAGACCGGATTGCCGAGACAGGTGCCGCGCTGATCCATTGTCCGACATCAAACACATTTATCGGATCGGGCCTCTTTGATATGGCCGGGCTTGCCGCACGCCATTTACCTGTCGGTCTTGCTACAGATACAGGCGGTGGTTCGTCTTTCTCCATGCTGCGCACGATGGCAGCTGCTTATGAGATCGGACAATTGCGTGGGACACCGCTGCATGCGGCAGAGCTGATTTGGCTTGCCACGGCAGGCTCCGCCAGAACTCTGCATCTGGCAGATAAAATAGGTTCGATATCAATCGGCTACGAAGCAGACATCACGGTTCTCGATCTGTCATCCACACCCGCAATCGCGCAGCGGCATGCACAGGCCAAAGACATGTGGGAAAGCCTTTTTGCCACGATCATGATGGGCGACGACCGCGCCATTGCGGACGTCTGGATCGCCGGAATAAAGTCCGTCGCTGCTTAAACGGCCGCCAGAGCCCGCGCCATCGTGTTTTGCCGCTCAATCACCGCGCCAAGGTCGATTGTGGTTACATGCCCGTCGCGAACGAACTGCCGGCCCTCGACAAACAGGTTTTTGACAGTGGTCGGCCCTGCCAATAGCAATGCAGCGGGATCCCATGATCCGGCACTGGAAATGCCGCTGATGTCCCAGACGGCAATGTCAGCCCGCGCACCTACAGCAATTCGTCCGCAATCCGGTCGGCCCAGCATATCGGCCCCTCCACGTGTGGCAATTTCAAGCGCTTCCATCGCGGACATGGCATCCCCCCCCTGCAGTACACGTTGCAACAGCATTGCCATGCGGGCCTCAGCCACCAGATTGCCCGCATCATTGCTGGCTGATCCGTCCACACCAAGCCCCACGGGCACGCCCGCATCGCGCATCGCCCGCACCGGTGCGATACCGGAGCCGAGCCTGCAGTTCGAGCATGGGCAATGCGCCACGCCGGTTTCGGTCTTCGCGAACAATTCGATTTCGGAGGCGTCGAGTTTGACACAATGCGCGTGCCAGACATCACGCCCGACCCAACCTAGGTCTTCGGCGTATTGGCCCGGCCTGCATCCGAACATGACAAGGCTATAGGCAATGTCCTCGTCACTTTCGGCAAGATGGGTATGCATCATCACGCCCTTGTCGCGGGCAAGCACTGCAGTTTCGCGCATCAGGTCCTGAGAGACAGAGAAAGGCGAACAAGGGGCCAGACCTATGCGGCACATGGATCCCGGATCAGGATCGTGAAAGGCGTCGACCAAGCGTATGCAATCTTCAAGGATCGCGTCTTCTTTCTCGACCAGATCATCGGGCGGCAAGCCACCCGCACTTGCCCCGATGCTCATAGAGCCACGCGTCGGGTGAAACCTGAGCCCCAGTTCCGCCGCCGCGTGAATGGTATCTTCAAGCCGCGCACCGTTCGGATAAAGATAGAGGTGATCGGTACTGAGCGTGCAACCGGACAGTGCCAGCTCGGCCAGCCCCACTTGCGTCGAGACATGGAAATGCTCGGGCGTCATGCGCGCCCAAATCGGATAGAGCCTCTTGAGCCACCCGAAAAGGAGCGCGTCTTGGGCACCGGGTACGGCCCTTGTCATGGATTGATACAGATGGTGATGAGTGTTGACCAAACCGGGGGTAATTACACACCTGCTGGCATCAACGACCTCGCCTTTTGCGGTCAGGTCTTTGCCAATCTCGCTGATGACACCGTCGCTGATACGGATATCCGAATTTTGCAAAATCCGCCGGCCGTCGTCCATCGTGACGATGTGGTCAGCATTGCGCAATAACACATGGGACATGGTAGCCTCCTGAGGCGATTATTCCCATCTCAGAAATCGTGGTTACTACCAGGTGGAAAACGGGGAAGAACCTGGACACACAATAATTTTCCCGCTCTGCTTGTCAGTACTCCTGAAGAATAGCCAATGCCTGTGCATGTATCTCTGCATTTGCAGCAGCAATTGCACGCCCGCCATCCTGCGCAGGACCGCCCTTCCAGTCCGTCACAATCCCGCCTGCGGCCTGAACCACTGCGATGGGTGCCTGAATGTCATAGGCTTGCAGGCCCGCTTCGATCACCAGATCAACCTGTCCTGCCGCAACAAGGGCATAGGCGTAGCAGTCCATGCCGTACCGCACCAGACGCGCCTCTTTTGCTACAGCCGCGAACCCCTCGCCATCACGTACCTCACCCACTTCGGGAAAAGTGGTAAAGACGGTCGCTTTCGACAGGTCCCGTGCCGGCAGGGTCACAAGCGCCTTGCGCCCCAACGGGCCGACAAGTTCCGCTTTGTCCGGCGCGCCTTCAAATCGCTCGCCGATATAGGGCTGGTCGATGATCCCGTAGAACGGGCCGTTGCCGTCCGCGAGCGAGATCAACACACCCCACGTCGGGGTGCCACTAACAAAACCGCGTGTACCATCAATGGGGTCTAGTACCCACGTCAGACCGGATGTACCGGCGACAGAACCGAATTCTTCCCCGAGTATACCGTCATCGGGCCGTTCCCGTTGCAGAATGTCGCGCATAGCGACTTCTGCAGCGCGGTCGGCAACCGTCACCGGATCATATGCATCGTCGAGCTTGTTCTCGGTTGCAAGTTCGCTACCCCTGAAAAACGGTAGGATAGCTGCACGTGCAGCGTCGGCCAAAAGATGTCCAACACGTCTGACGTCAGGATCAAATGATTGATGTGTCATTGCCTTTAGGTGTCGATCAACAGCGTTGCAGTCTAGGCGACATCGCTTAGCACACGGGCAAGTTCAAACAGGCGCCGGCGCTGATCTTCAGGAATACTGTAGTAGGAACGGATCAAATCCATCGCTTCCTTGTCGCCCATAACATCAACCGGAATATTCTCTTCAGCTTTTCCAGTTTTCTCGGGCGCTTCTGATTTCAACCCGTCAAAGAAGAAAGCAACGGTCACGCCAAGCGCGTCTGCGATATCCCAAAGTCTTGAAGCGCTGACACGATTTGCGCCGGTCTCGTACTTCTGGATTTGCTGGAATTTAATACCGACCAGTTCCGCGAGGCGTTGCTGTGTCATACCAGTCAGCCAGCGCCGCTGGCGAATTCTTTGGCCTACGTAAACATCAACTTTGTGCGCCATCCCCATCTTCCCTTCTTCAGCCATGACGACAGGTCCCAGACCCCATCAAGCTTTTCCTGCACGACAAATACACGTGCGCTGATTACCAATAGACTACTACGCTGATTGGAATGAGCAAATCAATTCGCTGGCATCAAGGTCCTCGAGCTTACTTTGCGTAACTGTGGCACCCTTTCACCTTCCGGGCGACCGCTGCGAGAGCGCCAATCCGCCGTAACCGCTGGTTATGCGGGGCTGAAGCAGGCGAACGGGTCACGTTGTTTTTAAAGGGCAAAATTCTCCCCATAGTTGAAACTCAAGTAAAGGTTTCTCCCGAGCCCCGTCCGCCCCGAATTCGATGTCGGTCACAAATGCAACTCTGGGCTGAATTCCGCCGACTGCTTTCTTGTTAGCGCTAAACCGCACGCAAGCGCTGCGAGGGCATACCGCCAAAGGCCCCGCGCAAGAGACTCACCAATGTCTGGCGCACTTCGTCTGCGCCCTCGTCCGCTCCGTACATGTTGATGTGCTGCATCGGCAGACGCGGCAACGCATTCGCGTGATCGATAATCTCAAGGTAAGGCGGTTGCGTCCCCTCGATCATCGCATGGACCGCAAGATCGGCGCTCACAGCGGCCTCAATCGTCCGGTCGCTTTCGGTATCAACGCTCATCTCCCACGCGATATCCATTGCATCCAGCGCCGTTACGATGTGACTGCGAAACACACAGCGGCGGCAAAATGCCAGTTGAAGGGGACGGTGCCGCCACGCCGTGCCACCAGGTGCCCCAACCCAGACAAGCGGCTTGCTGGCCAGCGTCTCCCCGCCCTGATCCACGCCTGTCTCGGTTGTCACGATCACATCACAGTCACCCTTCGCGAATTGCTGCTTTAGGGTACGGGTATAGGATGCCTCCAGATGTATTTTCACGCGGGGGTAAGCTGCATGAAATTGCTTCAGCACCTGCGGCACGGCGGGATAAACAACATCGTGCGGCACACCCAGCGTGAGTTCTCCCTCAAATGCCTGATGAGTCAGGCGCGAAATAACTTCATCATTCAACGCAACCATGCGCCGCGCATAGGCCAGCAACTGCTCCCCTGAAGCGGTAAGCGCGATCGTCCGGCCGCTTCGGTCAAGCAGCGACAAATCCAGCATCTCTTCGAGCCGCTTAAGCTGCATGGACACTGCAGACTGCGTGAGATGCAAAAAACCCGCAGCGCGGGTCACCCCTCCGGAATCCGCAACGGCGACAAACGACCTGAGCGTCGTGATATCCAGATTTCTCATACATCAATCTCCGTGATGTCAAGTATAACAAACATTCGTTTTCCTTATCTACTACTTCATACCATATATCAAGCATCAACATATGAACCGAAGAATACATCACACAATTCGAAGGATAATATCATGGCACATAACATTTCATCCGTATGCCCGGCACCACTCGCATCAAACCGCCCCTCCCTGTTGAACGTTCTTTTCGCAGCAGTGGACGTCTGGCGCAGTCGACAGCAGTTGCGCAGCCTGCCTGCACATATGTTGGAAGACATCGGTGCGGACCGTCACGCCGCTGAGGCGGAAGCGAACAGACCGATTTGGGATGTTCCGGCACATTGGGTCGAATAAAGCGCAATTTGCGGCACCCGGTCGCAGTAAGGTCCTTGAAAACACAGGCACAAGCAACGATATTCACTACAATACCGCACCACAAAGTGCGGGAGTTGTCCTTTTAGCCAATTGGAGGTCCTTAATGGCTGACGTGAATACAATCCGGACTACAGCCGGAGCCCGCGCCGCCGATATCGATGCGGGCTTGCGCGCCCACATGAATAAAGTCTACGGCACAATGTCCGTAGGAATGCTGATCACTTTTGCTGCGGCATGGGCCATCTCGGGCCTTGCCGTCACCTCTGATCCATCCGCCGCATCCGCACAGATCGGGCCGGACCAGTATCTGACAAGCATCGGTTACGCGCTTTATGCATCCCCCCTTAAATGGGTTGTCATGTTCGCACCGCTTGCCTTTGTTTTCGGCTTCGGTGCCGCAATCAACCGCATGTCCGCCGCGACGGCACAGACTGTGTTCTATGTTTTCGCTGCTGTAATGGGTGTCTCCATCAGCTCGATCTTTCTGGTCTTCACCGGTTACTCGATCGCCCAGATCTTCTTGATCACATCGATCGCTTTCGCGGGACTGTCGCTGTACGGCTACACGACCAAGAAGGACATATCCGGCTGGGGTAGCTTCCTTATCATGGGTGTGATTGGTTTGATCGTTGCATCAGTCGTCAACATCTTCCTCGGCTCCCCTGCCCTGATGTTTGCGATTTCCGCAATCGGCGTGCTGATTTTTGCGGGTCTGACAGCGTATGACACCCAGCGCATCAAGACCGAGTATATCGCGCACGCGCACCACGGCGACACAGAGTGGTTGGGCAAAGCTGCCATTATGGGAGCGCTGAGCCTCTACCTGAACTTCATCAACATGTTCATGATGCTTCTGCAGCTCTTTGGCAGCCGCGAGTAAATCAAACATATTTGAACAAACAGGAAGGCCGGTCCAGATTGGACCGGCCTTTTTTATTGGAAAGATCGAATGCTGAAATTGGACCCCCACAATGAAATGTGTGGCACGGGCCTTCCACCGCATTCAACAAAGGCGCTGATATGCTCCTATGAATGTACGTTCTGCTGAATGTACGTTGTGCGCCGAATGCCTGGAGAAGCTACTGCACAAAGTCTGCCCGAACTGTGCCGGCGGGTTCGCCCCGCGCGTCATACGCCCCTCGGTAAAAAGGTGCCACAAAACAAGTCTCAATCACAAGCCGGCGGGCACCTAGCGACGCAGCCTTAACTATTCAATAGATGACATCGTCCAATTGGTCACCGCAGTCAGAAACATACCGCCACCAGAGAGGTGAGATCAGAAAGGTTCGTACCCGATGCTCGTGAAACCTGCGCTATAGCTATAGTTCGGGTCCATCATCGGTTGGGGTGGTGTCGGTTGTACGACAATATCGGTGCAGGCGGACAAAAGCCCTGCGCAGCACAGAGCAATCAAAGAGTGACGCAGCATGTTGTGTTCCTTGGCAGATTGGGACACTTCTACTATTGCTGTAACCCTAAGGGTTCACAAGAGGACCGCTCGATTCAATATGGCTGATTTTCGGAATATTGCAGATCATTCTGAGCTAGCCTCAGTGCCTCTGCTCCATCGCACTCAAAAACTGTGAAACGTCGGCCCTGCATTGCATTCGGATGATTTCTAAATCGTTACCGCGGGCAAAGAGCAGCGGTGTCAACGCGGGACGAGCGACTTTCCATGGTTGCCGATATGTTGCCTTCCAACACTTAATATCCCTGAGCTTTGACAGCACGCTCCATGAACCGGATGCGTCGACAAACATCGCCTTGCGGAAAACAGGCCACTCCGAATGCAAAAAGCCGCGCAAACTGCGCGGCCCTGCATTCCGTCAAAGAGAAAGATCTTACTTGATCTTACCTTCTTTGTATTCAACGTGCTTACGCGCAACGGGATCATACTTTTTGATCACCATTTTTTCCGTCATTGTACGGGCGTTCTTCTTTGTCACGTAGAAATGGCCTGTGCCCGCGGACGAGTTCAGACGGATCTTGATCGTGGTTGGCTTTGCCATCTTATCTTCTCCTGCTGCACCACGGCGCAAAGCGGGTGCGTGAAATCCAGATGTCGGCTTTTAACCTGCACATGGACCGAGTCAACACCAAAAGCTGTATTTCGTCACAACTCTATCCGAACATCGTGCATCCAGAGCTTTGGCGGGCGTGAAAGCATGAAAACCACCACATCTGCAAGATCATCGGGTTCGGTGAAGATATGGTTCGGAACCTCTTCGCCGGCCTTGGCGAACATGCCAGTGTTGGTGCCACTTTGATAAAGGCCCGCGACGCGCACACCGCTTTGTGCCTCGTCCTCTTTCAGCACATCGGTAAAGCCGCGCATGCCGTATTTGGTCGCGGTGTAAACGGACTGTCCCGCTTGCGCCAGAATGCCGGATTTAGAGATGACATTCAGCACAGCAGCGTCAGGACGGGTCCGCAAACCCGGCAAGACTGCACGCGTCAGCTGGATCGCTCCGGTCATGTTTGTGGCTATCGTATCTTCGACCATCTGCGCTGGAATATCGTCCAAGGGCCCGGTCTTGTGCCAGATGCCGGCGTTATTGATGACAATATCTAGCGGGGGCAATTCCTTGGCAATGCGCTCGACCGTGGCGACAATCGCATCGCTGTCGCGCATGTCACAAGCGTAACCTACAGCCCGCCCCGCGCCCGCAGCGCGGCATTCACCTGCGACGTCTCGCAACCGGCTCTCACTACGCCCCAACACAGCGATGTTGCAGCCAGCGGCCGCCAGTTTAAGGCAGATATGACGCCCGATGCCATCGCTGCCGCCTGTGACCAATACGGTCTTTCCATTGAGTTCCATGAACCTTTTCTCCGACCTTTGGTGTTAACTCGATCCTCTGACGATCCGCCCAATGGAAGTCAGAAAAAAGACGCGCGGAAGGCCTGTAAGCCGGATTCTGTCCAAGGCGTGATGCCTCTGGATGATCATTCCTCTGACCGTCACGTTGCCGCGACGGCTATAGCTGCCAACCCGGACCTGCTCGGGCAAAAGAAGCCCTGTCTTGCGACGCGCGGTCCCTATTTGGCATTGCTCCCGGTGGGGCTTGCCGTGCCACCCTTGTTGCCAAGGACGCGGTGGGCTCTTACCCCACCGTTTCACCCTTACTCCGGAAAGCCCGAAGCGGTTTCATTTCTGTGGCGCTGTCCGTCGGGTTACCCCGCCCGGGCGTTACCCGGCACCGTTCCTTTTGGGAGTCCGGACTTTCCTCGACCCCGATAAAGGGACCGCGATCATCCAGCCTTCCGCGCGTGTTTTGCAGGTACCGCGTCAAGTGTACGAAGGTCAATGCACGCGATGTTCAGTCTGACGGAATTTCGGGAAAGGCATAATCATCCCGCGTTAAAGCCCCGCTGCGCCAAGGGGCACTGCGCAAGCGGACGCAGGCCAGAAGATCGTCAAAGTCTGACCCTGCCGGATATCCTGCATCCATCGCAGCTTGGACAAAGCTGTCGGGGTCGCAGTCGGTGACGGCCTGCGTCACAACCGGAGCCGCCAGCCCCTGACGCGCCAGCCTTGCCCAATCAAAGTGCAGCCCCGGATCGGATTTGCGGCCTGGTGCCATATCGGAATGACCAATCACACCAGATGGCAGAATGGCCCACCGTTCCATGATACTGCGCAGCAATTCTTCCAGCGCTGTCATCTGCGGTTCGGAAAACGGATGTTTACCGGTGTTGTCCAGCTCAATCCCGACGGAGCGTGAATTGATGTCGTCAACGCCCCGCCACGATCCCGCACCGGCATGCCAAGCGCGCTGGTTCTCGTCCACCATCTGCGTGACCCGCCCCCGGTTCGAAATCAGATAATGCGCAGAAACTTCCGCTGCCGGATCGCACAAACGGTTCAGCGCAGCGTCCGCACTTTCCATGGCTGTATAGTGTATCACAATCAGTGACGGCGTCAGGCCATTTCGCCGCGGTCCGCAATTGGGCGACGGATGATCGACAATCCCGTCCGGCATGGATCAGCCCTGCTGGGCAGCCCGCCGGAACGGTGCAGGATCCCATGCGCAGGCGTAACCGTCCCCGTCAGGGTCCATGCCTTTGCGATCTTTCTCGGGTCCGCCACGGCTCAGGAAATCAATCTGCGCTTCGTTCGCTGTCGCAAACTCGGCGCAGGCGCGCACGAACTTCGCCTGTTTGTTAAACCCTGTGCGGCGATAGCGCTGGCTGCCGCGCGGATGGGATGTCTGCAAAGCATAGGCGACAACGTTCGGACCGGAATCGATACGGTCAGGCAAGGCTTCGGGTTGAATGACCTGATACTGGGACCGGTTGGAAGCCAAACGTGCCGCATCGGCATCAATGCTGCGCTGTCCCGAGACCGCATCAAAATTATTCTCGTTGGAAATACCTGCCGAGTTCACCACCGGCGGTGGCGCATTGGAAGGGCTCGCATTCACTGGCTCTACACCTGAGTTCGCAGCGGCACCTTGACGGGTTGCCGCCAGAATTTGCGCTGTCTCAGCCGCTGTCGCTTCTGCGCTACCGGGAACCGGTGTTGTTGCGCTCAAAGGTGCTGCCGTAACGGTTGCCGGTGCAGGCACGCCCGCAAGCGCTGCGTCACGCGCCCTCTGGCGTTCCACAAAGTCATCACCAAAACCGGCACCACGACCGGAATCCGGTATCGCGGGCTGGCAAGCTGCAAGCGTCACGCCTGCGGCGAGAACGAGAAGAGAGCGTATAATCATAGGTCCTGCTTTGTCTTTTTGACTGCTTTATTGGCCTTTTCTTACCACCATTTCTCAGGCTTGGCTACAAACCCCGCCGCCTGTTCCAGCGCATAGGCGGTGGACAGCAATTCAGCTTCTTCCCAAGGGCGGCCAATCAGCTGAAGGCCCAGTGGCAGACCTGTGCGGTCCGTGCCTGTCGGCACAGCAATGCCGGGCAATCCGGCAAGGTTCACAGTGACCGTGAAGACATCGTTCAGATACATCTGCACCGGATCGGCATCCGCCATCTCACCCAGACCAAAGGCAGCAGAAGGCGTGGCCGGCGTCAGGATGCTGTCTATCCCTTGCGCAAACACGTCTTCGAAGTCTTTCTTGATCAGTGTGCGTACTTTACGCGCGCGGTTGTAATAGGCGTCATAGAAACCCGCCGAAAGCACATAGGTCCCGACCATCACGCGGCGCTGCACTTCTGAACCAAAGCCTTCGGCGCGGGTCTTTTCGTACATCTCCGTGATGCCATCGCCCTGATCCAGCTTGGCACGGTGGCCATAACGCACACCGTCATACCGCGCGAGGTTCGAGGATGCCTCGGCGGGAGCAATCACATAGTAGGCAGGCAGCGCGTATTTGGTGTGCGGCAGCGAGATATCGACGATCTCGGCACCGGCGTCTTTCATCATCGCAATGCCATCCTGCCAAAGCGCGTCGATTTCTTCGGGCATGCCGTCCATGCGGTACTCTTTGGGAATACCGATTTTCTTACCGCGAATATCGCCTGTGAGTGCAGCTTCAAAATCCGGCACAGCCAGATCGGCCGAGGTGGAATCTTTGGGATCATGGCCACACATCGCTTCAAGCATGATTGCGGCATCACGCACCGATTTGGTCATTGGCCCCGCCTGATCAAGCGAGGACGCAAATGCCACAATACCCCAGCGCGAGCAGCGACCGTAGGTTGGTTTAATGCCGGTAATGCCGGTGAAAGCCGCAGGCTGGCGGATGGAGCCGCCGGTGTCAGTACCAGTAGCAGCAAGACAAAGATCAGCGGCCACCGCTGCGGCAGACCCGCCGGAAGAGCCACCCGGCGTTAGCTGTGCATCGTCATTGCCGCGCCGCCATGGATTGACCGCGTTGCCATAAACCGATGTTTCGTTAGAGGAGCCCATGGCAAATTCGTCCATGTTCAGCTTGCCCAGCATGACGGAGCCTGCGTCAAAAAGGTTCTGGCTCACGGTGCTTTCATATTCAGGCAGAAACCCTTCGAGGATGCGGCTACCTGCCTGACTAGGCACACCTTTGGTGCAGAACAGGTCCTTGATCCCGATGGGCAATCCGCACATTGCGGGCGCATCCCCCTGCGCGATGCGGGCATCTGCCGCCTTTGCCTGCGCCAGCGCGATGTCTGCCGTATTATGAACGAATGCGTTCAACGCCCCTGCACCCTCAATGGCTTTAAGGCAGGCTTCGGTCAGTTCTTTGGAGGTCGTCTCGCCCGCGCGCAGCGCATCACGCGCATCCGCCAGGCCCAGTTTGTTCAGATCAGTCATTATTCAACCACCTTAGGCACGGCAAAAAATCCTTCACGGGCATCGGGTGCGTTTTTCAGCACCTTCTCCTGCTGATCACCGTCGGTCACGACATCCTCACGGCGCTTGAGACGCTGTGGGGTGACCGATGTCATGGGCTCCACGCCCTCAACATCGACTTCGCTCAGTTGCTCGATAAACCCCAAGATACCGTTGAATTCCTGTGCCAGCGCAGGCAGCGCGTCGGGCTCGACCTTGATACGGGCCAGTTTCGCCACCCGGGCGGCGGTATTTTCGTCAATGGACATGGGGCTTCCCTCACGGTGATCACGTTTGCCCTGCCAATACCGCCCTGCGCCGCGCCAAGCAAGGGTGCGCACGCCCCTCAGCTTCTCGCTTCTAAAAATACCTTTGCGCAAGCCTCCATCAAGGCAGCGCATACAAAGGGGGTACCACTTGCGCGCACGTTCTCTAAACTCCGCCCGACAGATCAAAGGAGACACCCCCAATGAACATCATCTGGCTTGGCCACGGCTCATTCCGTTTTGAAATCGAAGATCAGGTGATCCTGCTCGACCCTTGGCTGAACGGGAATCCGATGCTTGGCGAAGACCAGCATGAAGCGGCCGTTAATGGGGCCACGCAAATCCTGGTGACCCATGCGCATTTTGACCACATCACAGATGTCGTCGCCATTTCCAAGAAAACCGGTGCGCCGGTGTCGGGTATGTATGAGCTCGCGCAGTACCTGCATGCCGAAGGTGCCGTAGAAGGGTCACCCTTCAACATGGGCGGCACGATTGCGCTGGGAGAGAATGTCACGGCCAGCATGGTCCCTGCCTCGCACTCCTCAAGCGCCGACGTCGGAGAAATCCGCCGCTATATGGGCAATGAAAGCGGTTTTATCCTGCGCGGTGAAGGTCATACGATCTATGCCTCAGGCGATACTGGGATCATGGCGGACATGGATTGGATCGCAGATTATTACAAGCCCGACATCGGTATTCTGTCTGCAGGCGGGCATTTCACGATGGGAATGGCCGAGGCCGCCTATGCTGCAAAACGGTACTTTGATTTCAGCACAGTTATTCCCTGTCACTACCGCACCTTCCCGCTTCTGGAGCAATCAGCACAAGTGCTGGCCGACGGTCTGCCCGGCGTATCTGTAGTGGAACCGCAGGTAATGGAGCCTATTGCGCTGTGATGTCGCAGTTCCCCTAATGGCGGGAACAGCGCGCGCCGCTCGTGGTTAGCCTTTGAGTGTTCAGAGGAGCCCAAACATGTCAGACGTTAAAGCATCCCCCTTCACCATCGGACTTTTTGGTGCGGGCGGCGCAACAGGACGGGCAGCCCTGCGCGCGGCCCGCGAAAAAGGGTATCGTGTCATCGCGTTCGATCACTCCGCGCCGGACAATCCCGAACAGGACCCCCTGATCACCCATGTCACGGTGGATGTGCTCAATGACGATCTCGCCCCTCATCTGAGCGGCGTTGATGCGGTGATCTCCTGCCTTGGCGTGGGGAACGATCCGCAAACCCTACTTGATCCGCCTCCCCTTTACACCAAAGGGACCAGTGCGATCTGTGACGGGATGCAAACGCACGGCCTGAAGCGGCTCGTCGTTATCTCGGCCAGCTTTGTTGAAGAAAAGAACCGTGGCCCGATCTGGTTTAAACTGCCTGCCATGGTCGCGCTGAACAATGTCTTTGCGCAGATGGCAAAGATGGAAAAGCAGCTTGCCGAGCGCCGATCCATTGACTGGACCGCCGTGCGTCCCGGTTGGTTGATGGATGGCGACGCTACAGAAGATTACACTGTACAAGCTGACGTCATACCCGAAAACATGATCCGCACACGCCACGCCGATCTTGGTGCCTTTATGGTGACGTTGGCAGCGTCTGACGATTGGGTGCGCGGCACACCGGCCATTGCCCGCCATGAAGACGAAAAGGAATCGTCGCCCGCTGCGGTCCTTACGGAAATGGTTGGCAACTGACCGGCCCGGGAATGGCCCTAACGCTTCGCCGCGAAGAACGCTTTCAGCAAGGTTTCGCTTTCCTGTGCTGAAATGCCGTCGAAAACTTCTGGAGCATGGTGGGATTGAAGATGTGAGAATACGCGCGCGCCTTGAGCCACCCCACCAGATTTCGGGTCTGATGCCCCGTAGTATAACCGACCAATACGCGCCGCCGCGATAGCCGCCGCGCACATCGCACAGGGTTCTAGCGTCACATATAGATCGTGCCCCAGCAAACGTTCGCTACCGACCCTCTGACAGGCATCACGCACCGCAAGAATTTCCGCATGAGCGGTAGGGTCATGCAATTCACGGGTCCGATTTCCCGCTTGCGCGACGACCACGCCACCAGCATCCACCACCACAGCCCCGACAGGGACTTCTCCGCGTGCACCTGCCGCCCGCGCTTCTTCAAGCGCTACATCCATGAAAGATCGAAAAACCATCCCGCTACAGGACCGCAATTGCCGCCCTTTCGCAAGGTGCGCAAACCCGCTAAGGCAGGGGCATGACACAAAAGCCAGATACAGACAGACCGGACGGCGACCGTATCGCCAAGGTTCTTTCACGCGCAGGCATCGCCAGCCGTCGCGAAGCCGAGCGGATGATCGAAGCTGGCCGCGTGCGGGTGAACGGCGCGCAAATTACCTCGCCTGCACTCAACGTCACACCATCGGATCGCATCGCCGTCGACGGCAAGGAAATATCAGAGCCGGAACCGCCGCGCTTGTGGCTTTATCACAAGCCCACCGGTCTGGTGACAACGACCCGCGACGAGAAAGGCCGTGCGACGATTTACGATGATCTGCCTGCCGAGATGCCGCGCGTGATGTCCGTAGGACGGCTCGACCTCAATTCCGAAGGTCTGCTGCTGTTGACCAACGATGGCGGCATCAAACGCCAGTTGGAGCTGCCAAGCACGGGATGGCTGCGCCGGTACCGTGTGCGCGTGAACGGCCGCCCCTCTGACGTGGCACTTGAACCCTTGCGCAAGGGAATCACCATTGAAGGGGAACGCTTTCAACCGATGGAGGTCACACTGGACCGCCAGCAAGGTGCAAACGCATGGCTGACCATCGGGCTTCGGGAAGGCAAGAACCGCGAAATCCGTCGTGCGATGGAAGCTGTAGGCCTGAGTGTGAACCGCCTGATCCGCGTGAGCTATGGCCCGTTTCAACTGGGCGAGCTGAAGCAGGGCGAAGTCGAAGAATTACGTCGCAAAGTTGTGCGTGATCAATTGGGTCTGGTGCTGGAAGACGACAGCGGCACGGCTGCGAAAAAGCCCAAGTCGGTCAAGCGCAGCCCCCGAAAGCCGGCTCCGCGCCCGCGTCGCTAACGAAGTCTACTGCAAACCAATTGCGTTCGAATTGCGGAATCTTTCGGTGCCTAAGGACATCACAGAGATAAATTTCCCCGTCACAGCCAATTCACATTGACCCCGTATGCCCCTAAACGCGATAGCAACCATGTTGAAAAAGGGGACACCATGACCGATCTACTGACAATCGAAAATCTCGGCAATCTGGTAATGCTCTGTTTCCTGCAAGCCGTGCTCGGATTTGATAACCTCCTTTATATCTCCATCGAAAGCCAGCGTGCCCCTGTGGCACAGCAGGCTGCTGTACGCCGTTGGGGTATCATTATCGCCGTGGCGTTGCGGATTATCCTTCTGTTCACGATGATCCAGCTCATCGATGCGATGGCCGAACCCTTCTTTATCCTAAACTGGGAAGGCGTGCTAACCGGCGGCGTGAACTTTGCCACGCTGGTGTTCATCATCGGTGGCGCGTTTATTATGTATACCGCGGTCAAGGAAATCGGGCACATGCTTGCGATTGAACATCTGGACACCGATGTATCCGGAAAATCAGGCAAGTCGGCGGCTCAGGTGGTTATGCTGATTGTAATCATGAACTTGATTTTCTCTTTTGATTCAGTGCTTTCCGCTCTAGCCATCACAGACGTATTCATCATTCTTGCCACCGCGATCATCCTGTCAGGCATTGCCATGCTCGTACTGGCCGACAGCGTCACGCGCTTTCTTGAGGCGAACCGGATGTACGAAGTTCTGGGCCTGTTCATCCTGTTGATCGTGGGCATTGTTCTACTGGGCGAAGCGGGCCAAGCTGCCGCACACGCGATGCATGATCCAGAACTGGCGCTGCGGTTCTTCGGATACGAGGTCATACCGATGTCCAAAACGACCTTCTACTTCTCGGTTCTAGTTCTGGTTGCGGTCGAAATCATCCAGTCGGGCTATACCCGCAAGCTGAATGCGGAACGCCGTACATCGGCGCGTCACTAGCGCAACCGCGACAGAACGCATATGTTAATGCCAGAGAGGTGGGATGGCCCGTTTAATACTTGCATTGATTGTAGTAGCAGTCTGCATCGCGATCGCAGCGCTGTTCTATTCGATCTGGACCAACATTGTTCAGGCCGGCACGCAAACCTTGCGTGGAGGCCGCGGGCCAAACGGAGAATATGAAATGGGATCAACGGGCATCCAGAAAGCCGCCTATATTGCGCTGATCACCGTGCTGTTCGGTGTGGCCACAGGCTGGCTCGGGGGGCTTTAAGCGATGGCGCAACGCTATGGCGGCAAATTCAGCCCGGACCCGACGGCATCCGATGGTGCGCCCCGCAGTGAGCGGCGGCGCAAACAGGTGAACCCTGCTGGCGGGCGCAGCAATGTAATGTTCATTCCCGCGATCCCCCTTGTGGCGACCACCCTTGGTGATGGCGCGATACCGATGACACTGGGATTGGCCGGTGCTGCTATCTGGACCCTCTCTGCGTGGCTACTGCGTGAAGGGTTGCAGGCGGAAGCGGCATTCAATGATCGCAAAATTGCACGCCGCCCTGCCCTGCCGCGGAAAATATTGGCCGCCGTGGGCATGGGGATCGGTGCCGGACTGGCCGTGGCCGCGCATCTGAATGCTCCCGGAATTCTGTCTCCGCTTCTGTTTGGTCTTTGCACCGGTGCGCTGCATCTGGCGGCGTTCGGTATTGATCCGATGAAATCCAAGGGGATGGAAGGCGTCGATACCTTTCAGCAGGACCGCGTTGCCCGCGTTGTGGATGAGGCCGAAAAGCATCTAAGTGCTATGACCGATGCGATCATGCGTGCCAAAGACCGTCAGGCCCGTGCCAAACTTGAAGATTTTCAGGAAGCCGCACGCACGCTTATCCGCACGGTTGAAGAAGATCCCCGCGACCTGACTGCGGCCCGCAAGTACTTGGGCGTCTACTTGCAAGGGGCGCGCGATGCGACCATCAAGTTCGCTGACATCTACGCCCGCACCGGCGACAAGGAAGCGCGCGACGACTACTTCGCGCTGCTTGATGATCTGGAAGACAACTTTGCCGCCCGCACCCGCAAATCGCTGCTGGATGACCGCAGTGACCTGACAATTGAAATCGATGTGCTGCGCGACCGTCTGGCACGAGAAGGCGTGCGCCTAGACCGGTAAGCGCAGATCAACAAACACTTTAGGGAACCAATAGAAATGTCTGATACTGTACGTGAAAAAGCCACCCAATCGCTTGCGATGGTCGAAGAAGTAACAGCCGTTGTTCTGGCTGAACCGACCGAAGCCAATGCGATTGTGCCGCTGGATCAGGCCGACAAGCCGTTGGGTGACGAGATCAAGCGCCGCATGGCGGAGATCGACATGGAAGACACCCAGTCCATCGTCTCTTTCGGTTCTGCGGCACAGGCCGAATTGCAAGAAATCAGCCAGTCCATGCTGGCGGATGTACGTAACAAGGACGTAGGTCCAGCGGGCGACAGCCTGCGCAGCATTGTCACTACCATTCGCGGCTTCTCAGTCTCGGAGCTGGATGTGCGCCGCGAGCGCAGCTGGTGGGAAAAGCTGCTTGGCCGCGCAGCACCTTTTGCAAAGTTCACGGCCAAGTTCGAGCAGGTTCAGGGTCAGATCGACCGGATCACCGACAATCTGCTGAGCCATGAGCACACGCTGCTCAAGGACATCAAATCGCTCGACATGCTCTATGAAAAGACGCTCCAGTTTTATGATGAACTGGCGCTCTACATCTCGGCGGGCGAGGCAAAGCTGGCCGAACTTGACGGCACTGTAATTCCAGCCAAAGAAAAACAGGTTCAGGCGGCCGCTGAAAACGATGCGGTGATGGTTGCACAGGAATTGCGCGATATGCGTGCGGCCCGTGACGATCTGGAACGTCGTGTTCATGATCTCAAACTGACCCGTCAGGTCACGATGCAATCCCTGCCCTCGATCCGTCTGGTACAGGAAAATGACAAGAGCCTTGTCACCAAGATCAACTCCACACTCGTCAACACTGTGCCGCTGTGGGAAACCCAATTGGCCCAAGCGGTCACCATCCAGCGTTCAGCAGAAGCGGCGACCGCCGTGCGCGAGGCCAATGATCTGACGAACGAGCTGCTCACGTCCAACGCCAAAAACCTGCGTGACAGCAACAAGATCATCCGCCAAGAGATGGAGCGCGGCGTCTTTGACATCGAAGCCGTCAAGCAGGCCAATGCCGATCTTATCGGAACCATCGAAGAATCGCTGCAAATCGCGGATGAAGGCAAAGCCAAGCGCGCTGCCGCAGAAGTGGAGCTGAAAGAGATGGAAGCCAAGCTGCGCGACACGCTTGCCGCTGCAAAAGCCAAGAAAACCGGATTGGGGGAAACCGCATCCGGCGCAGTACCGGGCTGATCCAACGATGACGGGGCGGAAACAGATCAGGTCTTTCAAAGCAGTCGCTGCCGCGCTCGGCGCGCTGGTGCTGGTCGGCTGTGCCGCGCCGGCTCCTGTGACCCCGTCCCTCAAACCACAGGCGCGCCCAGCGGTGGTAAAGCCGCCCGCGCCGCCCGTGGTCGCCAAGCCAACATCGCAGAAAAGCGCGATGCTGCGCCAGTATCTGCATCAAGTGGAAAGCGCGCAGCTTAGTCAGGGCTTGTTGCGCAAGGACGGCGGAGGCGCCGATACGCCCTTCACCGCCGATATGCTGGCGCGGAACTTCGAACAAATCGCGTTCTTCAATGAATACGACAGCGCCCTTTCCGGACGCGGTGGTGCAAGCCCGCTGCGCCGGTGGGCGGAACCGGTACGCATGGAGGTCATTTTCGGCGCTGGCGTGCCCCCTTCACAACGCAAGTCCGACACCGACACCGTTAACCGCTATTCGCGGCGTCTGGCCCGCGCCACTGGCCATCCGATCTCCGCCATCGGTGCCCCCAATTTTCTGGTGATCATCGCGTCAGAAGATGACCGTGCCGATGCGCTGGCCGATGCTGCCGGACGCGTACCGGGGATTTCGCTGTCTTCTCTGAACGCCCTGCGCAACCTGCGCCGAGATACATACTGCGCTGTCGCAGCTTATGCGGCAGGGCCTGACGCCAGCACCTATACCGCTGCCGTTGCCGTGATCCGCGCAGAAAACCCCGACCTTCTGCGACTGTCGTGTATTCATGAGGAACTGGCGCAAGGTTTGGGCCTTGCCAACGACAGCCCTGCCGCACGGCCTTCGATTTTCAATGACGACGATGAATTTGCATTGCTCACCACACACGACGAGTTGCTGCTTAAAATGCTTTACGACAAACGCCTGCGGGCCGGTATGCACGCCATTGAGGCTGCACCGATAACGCGCATCATCGCACGCGAAATGATAGCAGGGCCGCTCTAGCGCCTCCTTCGCTATCTTACAGAAACTTCACGGTTAATTGCGCCCGACACACTGCGCTGGCACGTTCGCGTGATCATCATTGTGCAATCACGGCAAACGGTTACCTCGCCCTGTAGAAACACGCCTACAGGATACATAAAAATGAACGATACGCTTTCGACCAAACGACCTGCCTTTCCGATCATCCCTCTGCTGATTGCCGGCGTGATCGGCGAAGTCGCCTTTGAACTTTACGCGTGGCTGCTATCGCCAGCGCTGTTTGGCCCAAGCCTTGAGCCCGCCAATTTGGTAATTGCTCTGACCCGTCTGACAACGGGGATGGAACTGTCCTATGGTGTCGCTTTTCCGGTTCATTTTGTCATCGGAGCTGTGGGGTTCTCATTCTTTTTATGGATCGTCTATCGCCTAACGGGTCTTGGACTGATCCTTTCAGGGGCCTTAGCCGGAGTAATCCTGTGGTTCGTCGCGCAGGGCATTCTGGCCCCGATCGTCGGGCGTGACTTCATGATGGGTTTCGGTCCCTACACGCAGTCGTCCTTTGTCGGTCACGTGGGCATGTGCATTCTCATGGCTCTTGTGCTGCGTGTCACCCTCGCAAGACCGACCACAGCGACAGTATAGCGAAATCGCCATCGCCTTCACCGGACCTGCCCGTTATAGTGCGGGCGGGTACATTACAAAGGGCTGCGCAATGGGCATTTTCGATTTCCTCTCCGGTGAATTCATCGACGTTATCCATTGGACGGATGACACCCGCGACACGATGGTCTGGCGGTTTGAGCGTGAGGGCCATGCCATCAAATACGGTGCCAAACTGACCGTACGCGAAGGGCAGGCAGCCGTCTTTGTGCATGAAGGCCAGCTGGCTGATGTCTTCACCCCAGGTCTCTACATGCTTGAGACCAATAACATGCCGATCCTCACGACGCTCCAGCACTGGGACCACGGCTTCCGGTCACCGTTCAAATCCGAGATCTATTACGTCAATACAACGCGCTTCAACGATCTGAAATGGGGTACCAAGAACCCTATTATCGTGCGTGACCCCGAATTCGGCCCGGTCCGCCTGCGCGCCTTTGGCACCTATTCCGTCAAGGTATCCGATCCTGCGCGGTTCCTGACAGAGATTGTCGGCACCGACGGCGAGTTTACGATGGACGAGATCAGCTACCAGATCCGTAACATCATCGTACAAGAGTTTTCCCGAACCATCGCCCGGGCACAAATACCGGTGCTCGACATGGCCGCAAACACCCGCGAGCTCAGCACACTTGTGGGCAAAGAAATCGCGGCGCAGCTTGCCGAATACGGTCTGGCAATGCCTGAGCTCTACATCGAGAATATCTCGCTGCCACCCGCGGTTGAGGAAGTCATGGATAAACGGTCTTCCATGGGCGTGATCGGAAACCTCAACGAATACATGCAGTTTCAGGCAGCCGAAGCTTTGGGCCGCGATGGTGGCGGAGCCGCTGCCATTCAGGCAGGGCTGGGTGCAGGTCTGGGTATGCAGATCGGTCAGGCTGCGGCTGCCACAGCAGGACCATGGGGCGCACGCCCTGCGGCCAGCACCCAAGCGCAGATGATACCTCCTCTCCCGCCGGTGGAGCACGTCTGGCATATCGCAACAGATGGCGAGACCTCAGGCCCCTTTTCCAAAGCCGCGATGGGCCGCATGGCCGCAGAAGGCAAACTAGGCCGTGACACCTTTGTCTGGACGCCCGGTCAGGACGGATGGCAGCGCGCCGAAGATGTTCAGGAACTGGCACAGCTCTTCACTGTACTGCCACCGCCCCCTCCCGGTGCCTAAGGCACGATTGGTACGGCATTTGCGCGGTATGAAACTTTCGGGCCGCGCTTTTCGTTACTAAAGTCATGCAAACGCGCCGCAGCTTCCTCAAGATACTCCACTGGGCGCTTCTGCCTTTGTTTGTGTGGTTCATCCTCGTGACACCGGACGATGTTTTGCCATTCGGCCCCCGCGCCTTTCAGGCACATTCCATTCTTGCGCTGATATTTGTGACGCTCTGTTTGCTATGGACCGCCGATTATCTTCGCAAAGGTTTGGCAGGCCGACCGGGACCAAAGCTTGGCCCCCGTGCGCGGATCGCGCATCAGCTGATGCACAAGGCTTTGATCTGGGGATTGTTCGGTATTGCGCTGGGTGGGTTTCTTTTGGGCCTGACCTCGCCCATCCTTTTGAAAGCCGGTGGTTTCCTCCCAATTGCACCGCCGCTGAACCTCCAGCAGGCCAATCACATCATCGGCCAGATCCATATCTTTGAATTCTATCTGGTCGGGGTCATTGCAGCGGGTCACGCCGTGTTTCATTGCTGGCGACATATTTACCTGCGCGACAACGCCCTGCGCATCATGGCACCCAAGGTGTTTCACAGATTTCTGTAGCCGCTATTGCGGCGTCCCGAATTCCAGCCATGCCCGTTCTTCGGGGCCAAGATGCGCTTCTATCACGGCATTGTACTTGGCGATTTCATCCTCACTCAGCCCACCGCGCCATTTCCCACTGGTGCCACTGTCAAAGAAATCTGCGTCGGATTTCATGAACCCCGTCCCGCCCCCTGGCGCATAACGCGCCGCATTGGCTTTCATGTGGTCGAAGCCAGCCGCCTCTACCAGACGCGCCATCACGTCCGCCCCATAGGATGCCCCCAAAAGTGCCGCCACCCTCTCAAATGTCCCCGGCAAATCACGACACATATCCGCATAGTGAAACAGCGCAACGTTCGGGCGATCCGCCAGTGCCAGCGCTGCGCTGTAGTGGCGCAGAATATGAGCCAGCGGCATGGCATCACCGTCAAACCCCTCCGGCCCGCCGTCCAGAAAGCGCCTGAAGGTGACGCCCTCCGTGTCCTCCTCCGGATACCAGAGATTGAAAAAATGCATCTGCATGTTGCGCAGATGTTTGCGGTAGGAAAAATGCGCATCGATCGGATGCCGGAAAACACAAATATACTGTGCATGATCGTTCAGCGGCAGGCCGTCCATTGGCGTGTGGCTCTTGAGGCAGCGCCGGTGGTCCATCCATGCCCCTCCTTGATGCAGGCTTCCCCAGCAAAGGTAGCCTGGGCGCACAATGCAATAGAATTCGGCCCCGGTTGCGAAAAGACTGCCTTCTTCCCCGTCCTGCTAGTGGCACACGCGGGCATTCAACGCTATGTCTTGGCTATGTCTGACACATCGCACCCCGACGCCTATTTCGACATCGACCAGCCGCTGGTGGAGCATCGCTTTCCTTGCGACACTTGCGGCTCTGATCTGCGCTATGCGCCCGGTGCGGCGCAGCTCGTTTGCGATCATTGCGGCAATACTCAACCCATCGAGGGAAGCGGTTTCCGGTTTCAACCCATCGCAGAGCTGGATTTGCGCAAAGGCCTGCGCGCCGATTTGCCAGCCGAGCAGATGGAGGAAACCCGCGTCACGCAATGCCCCAATTGCGCCGCTCAGGTGGAGTTCGACGCAGGCAAGCACGCCACAGAATGCCCGTTTTGCGCAACCCCTGTGGTGGTGGACACCGGCACAAACCGCCACATCAAACCGCGGGCCGTCTTGCCCTTCTCCCTGACAGAAGAGGTCGCCCGCGATGCGATGAAAGACTGGCTTGGCTCTTTGTGGTTCGCCCCGAATGGATTGCAGAACTATGCCCGCAAGGGGCGGCGCATGGACGGCATCTACGTCCCCTACTGGACCTATGACGCCGATACCCGCTCAAGCTATACCGGTCAGCGTGGCACGATCTACTATGTCACGAAAACCGTGACGGTGAATGGCAAGCGCCAGCAACGGCAGGTCGCCAAAGTGCGGTGGCGCAGCGCATCTGGCCGCGTGGCGCGGTTCTTTGATGACGTGTTGGTGCTGGCGTCAAAGTCGCTCCCCAAGAAGTACACGGATGCCCTTGAGCCATGGGATCTTTCCGCGCTCGAACCCTATGCGCCCGAGTACCTCGCCGGTTTTCGCGCCGAAGCCTATGCTGTTTCGCTGGAAGAAGGTTTTGGAGAGGCCCGTGCCCATATGGACCGCGTGATCGAACGGGATGTAAAGTTTGATATCGGCGGGGACCGCCAGCGGGTTCACAACATTGACACAACGCTCAGTAACCTGACCTTCAAGCATGTTCTGCTGCCGGTCTGGCTCGCGGCTTACAAATACCGTGGCAAAACATATCGTTTCGTCGTGAACGGACGCACCGGTCGGGTGCAGGGCGAACGCCCCTTCTCGGCCATCAAAATCACCATCGCGGTGATCCTCGGCGCGATCGCCGCAGGCATCATCGGCTATTTCGTGGCACTGAACCAATGACCTCATACGACACACTGACCCAAACGCTGACTTCGCGCTATTCCTGTCGGGCGTTCAAACCCGATCCGGTCCCGGACGACACAATCACGCAAATCGTCGACGCAGCCCGCCACGTTCCGTCATGGTGCAATGCCCAGCCTTGGCAGGTGACCATCACCAAGGGCGAGGCGACGGACGCATTCCGCGCACTCATGATTGAAACAGCGACCAAAGGCACCCTGCCCGCGCCTGATCTGGAGTGGCCGACAAAGTATTCCGGTGACTATAGTGAGCGCCGCCGCACCTGCGGTTTCCAGCTATACGATGCGGTGGGTATCGAGAAATCCGACCGTGCGGAGCGCGCTGCCCAAATGCTGCGAAACTACGCATTGTTCGATGCGCCTCACGTCGCAATGATCCACTCTCCGTCAGAGCTTGGACCATATGGGGCGATGGATACCGGAGGGTTCGTGACCGCCTTCACGCTGGCCGCGACCGCATTGGGTGTTGCCACAATTCCGCAGGCCGCAATTGCAGCTTATGCACCTCAGGTGAGGGAGCATCTTGGTATCGCGGATGACCGCATGATCCTTTGTGCGATCTCGTTCGGGTATGCAGATGAAACCGCACCAGCCAACGCTTTCCGCACGGAAAGAGCATCGCCGGAACAGATCATCGACTGGAAATCCTGAATGAGAGCGCTGTTGCAAAGGGTCACGCACGGCGCAGTTACAGTCGACGGTGACAAAATATCCGAAATTGACAAAGGCTATATGATATTTGTCTGCGCCATGCCCGACGACAGCGCGCAAACAGCAGAGGCCCTTGCGCAAAAGGTCGCCAAGTTACGTCTGTTCAAGGATGCCGACGGAAAGATGAACCTCAACATTCTGCAGGCCGAAGGCGAGGCTCTGGTCGTCAGTCAGTTCACGCTGGCAGCCGATACCTCTCGCGGTACGCGACCGGGATTCTCTTATGCTGCCAAACCGGACATCGCCGAAGTGCTTTATCAAGCCTTTGCACAGGCTCTGTCGGATTGCGGTGTTGCCGTTCAGACCGGCAAGTTCGGTGCGGACATGTCCGTGGACATCACCAACGACGGGCCCGTCACCATCTGGCTTGATACTGACTCATGACCGTTGGCCGCGACCGGCTCTAGGGTTCTCTAAACGCCTCTTTGGATTTGTACAGAGGCTTCAGCAGATACTGCAAAACCGTCTTGGCACCGGTGTGCAATTCAACGCTTGCCTGCATACCGGGGCGGATTTGCAAGGATGCCTGACGCGCTGTCAGATGTTCGGTATCTACTTGCAAAGTCACCTTATAGTGCGGGTTGCCATCAGGATCGCGTGCGTTCTTGTCCTTGTAGGTATCCGCAGAGATCAGAACCACCTTGCCTTTGAGCGTCCCGTAAATGGTGTAGTCATAAGCCGACAATTTCACAGTCGCATCCTGACCGGGGCGTAGACCGGCGATGTCTTCAGGCTGGACGCGTGCCTCGACAAACAGCTCTTCATCCAGCGGAATAATCTGTAGGATCTCCTCGCCCGGACGCACAACGCCACCGATGGTCGTGACGGATAGGTTGTTCACAATGCCGCGCATCGGGCTGGTCAGAACTGTGCGGTTCAATTGATCGGTCGATGCCTTCAGGTTTTGGCGCAGCGTCGAAAGCTCTTTCAGCACATCGGAATATTCCTGTGCACGGTCCAGCTCGGTCTGTGTCGTGATTTCGTCGTGGCGGATGCGGGCGTCGGCATAGGCCTTGCGCGCGCGGGTCGCCTCGATCAGCGACACGATATTGCGCTCAAGCAGATCGTTCATCAGGTCGCGTTCACGTTTGGCTTCGGTCAGGACACGCATCGCGCCATCAGAGCGGGAAACAAAGTCCGACTGCCGCGCCAACAACAGCGCGCGCTCACTCTCGACGATGCTTGGCGTGCGACCGGCCCATTCATTGGGGACCGCAAAATCAAATTGTCCTGCAAGCTCTGCTTCAAGCCGCAGGCGGCGGATTTCAAAGGCGGAAATCTGATCGCGAAGGTCGTCTACGGATGACTGGAATTGCGTGCCATGCAGGCGGGCAAGAACTGTGCCCTTCTCGACGATATCCCCCTCGCCGACTTCAAGCTCGGCCAGAATACCGCCCTCAAGATTCTGGATAATCTGCGGACGCGAGCTGGAAATCATCGAGCCTTCAGCGCGCACGATCTCATCCACCCAGGCGAATGTGGCCCAGATAAGAAACAACAAAAGGGTCGCGCCGCAAAGCCAGATGACAGCGGAAGGACCGCGCATCTGGCGACCCATTTGGGCGTCGAGGCTGTTAGGGTTGATAAAGGTCATGCCGCCTGCCCTTTCATGCTGGCCAGATGGCTCAGTACTTTTTCTTTTGGACCGTCAATCGTCATACGACCGTTCTGCAGGACCAGTGTCCGCTCGGTCAGTGCAAGGATCGGCGCACGGTGCGTTGCGATCACGGCAGTACGACCTTCCATCCATTTTTCCAAACGGCTGACCAAGGTGCGCTCCAGCGTCTGGTCAAGGGCCGCGGTGGGTTCATCCAGCAAGCAGATCTTGGGATCTTGAAGCCACAGACGCGCCCACCCGATCGATTGGCGTTGCCCGATAGAGAGGCCCGCACCGTTATCCTTGATTTCAAGATCCAGACCCTTGTGATGCGCCTGAACAAAGGGGCCAAGGCCCGCAAAGTCCAATGCCGCCAACAGCCGCGCATCGTCACGCTCCAGCATTGTAAGGTTCAGGTTATCGCGCAACGTGCCCGCAAAAAGGCGCACGTCCTGACCCAGATAGCCGATCAGACGGCGTAGATCGCGCGGCTCGATCTGGTTCATCTCAGTGCCGTCGATCATGACGCGCCCTGCTTCTGGGGCATAAAGACCGCTAAGAAGTTTGAGCAGCGAAGACTTGCCCGATCCGTTGGCACCCAGCACCGCCAGCTTCTGACCCGGCAGGATCGCAAGGCCCTTGATGTCGAGCGTCGGCGCGCCGTCCTCTTCGTAGCGGAAGCTCACATCGCGCAGCTCGAAATGACCGTTAAGAGTTTCACGACGCAAATAGGTACGCCCCTCGCCCGCGTCCTGCTCGGCCTGTGCGATCATCTCCAGCCCATCCAGTGCGGACTTCACATTACCCCAACGCGCCAGCGTACCGGCAAGTTGTGTCAGGGGTGACAGGGTGCGCCCCGTCAGGATACCGACCGCGATGATGGAGCCGACAGTAAACTGTCCCGCAAAGACCAGATATGTACCGGTGATAACTGCGGCAACATACGTACCCTGCTGGACGCCTTGCGACCAGAAAGTAAGTGTCGACGCCAGTTTACGCTGCTCTGACGATTTCATCGCCTGAAGCGTGTTCAGTTCCTGCCAAAGACGCGCCACACGATCTTCGCCGCGTTGGGTCTTGAGCGTATCGAGTTCGAAAATAGTTTCGTGCAACAGGCGCGAGGATTTGGCTGACGCACCTTGGGTTTCCTGCGTCAGGCGGATCATCTTCTTCTGGAGGATGAAACCGGGGATCACCATCAAGATACCGCCTGCGATCAAGACCCAGACCACGTTGCCCGCGATGCTGGCCACGAGGAACAGGAACACAAAGATAAACGGGATATCGGCAATCGTGCCGATGGTGGAGGCGGTAAAGAATTCGCGAACAGACCCGAATTCGCGCATGGAAGAGAAGACCTGATTGGGAGCTTGCCCTTTCAAATCGGACCGCATCCCGAGAATGCGGTTCATCAGGATTTGCAAAACAGACACTTCAATCTGGCGACCGGCACCGTCCATCAGACGTGCACGTGCTACTTTGATGAAGGCTTCCATCAACAGGGCGAGTGCTGCACCGCCTGCCAATACCCAAAGCGTTGCCTCGGACTGGTGCGGGATCACGCGGTCATAGACCTGCAAGGAAAACAGCGCCACGGCCACCGCGAGCAGATTCGCAACGAAAGACCCCAAAGCAATCTCGCCCATTTGACGCTTGAAGCGACCGAACTGGCTCCAGAACCAGTGCGGTTTGGCGCTCTCGGTCTTATGCGTTTCTGCCACTTTGGACAAAGGTGCCTCGGCGCGGACCAGCATGCCGTCAAAGAAGGGTTTGAAATCGCTGAGGGCCACATAAGCGCGGTTGTCCGGGCAAGTTGTGTCGTAAATAATCAGATCGCCGCGCGACTGCCCCATGACCAACAAAACCTGACCAGAAGTCATATAAGCCAGAGCGGGCCAGACATCTGCGGACAGCGATGATACTTTCGTGACCTGCGCCAAAAGCCCCAAGGACCGCAGACCATGTGCGATGGCTGTGGCTTCATCCTTAGCTGCCGCACCCTCGCGGGTCGCGCCACCGATGGCTTCAAACAGGTCCCGTGAAACGGCTTCAACACCGAGCAATCCTGCATAGACCGATGCGAGCTGCGCACGCACCCCGATCCGGTCGGCAAAGCCGGCGTCCGACCCTGTCTCTACTGGTTGCTCAGAAGCATTCGCCGCAGCGATACGACCCTGATTTCCGTTCGAAATGGTAAGCGTAAAGGCGCGTTTCTGGGTCAAATGTCGTCCCCGTTGGCCAAAACGCCCAGCAGTCGCGCCAAATCAATCTGCAACTGTGCAGTTTCATACTTTAAAGAAACCTCTGCCTGCTGCTGGCGGGCAAAAGTCTCGTACACACCGACGACATCCAGCACTTGGCGCTGGCCTGCATCGTATTGTTCCTGAAAGATATCGAGGTTCCGCTTGGCCTGCTTTGTCAGCGTAGCGGCCTCTGCGGCCTGCCGTGACTTGGCGGCGATTTGTCCCTCAAGCTTGCGCAGCTTGCGGTTCGCGTCCTCGTTGGCCTGCGCCACTCGGCGGCCCGCTGCTTCTTTTGCAGCCTCAATGGCACGCAAGGACGCACCTGTGCCAAATCCTAACAGAGTGTCAGAGCTGACCCGCAAACCGATGTCCGAATTTTCACCGATTGTGCCGCCTGCGGTCAGGCCCGGCAACTGGTCGGCACGCTCGATCTTGGCGGCCGCGATCGCGCGGGTTTTTTCGGCCTCGGCAAGCACAACATCAAGCGGTTGCGCAGATGATGAGGACACGCTGAACGCCGGAACGCCGCGCAAACCCTGCAAGGGCTCGACGGACATGGCGTTCAATTCGGCAACAGCTGTGTTCGCGGTTTCGATGTTTGCAGCACGATCGGCGCGGATCTCGCCCAACTTCTGGCGCAGGATCTGGACATCGGACATATCCGACACCCCACCGCGCACGCGCTCTGACATAATGTATTCGAAATGGCTCATGTCGCGCAGCGACGCGTCTGCCAGCACGGCCTTCTCGCGCCCCTCAGCAGCCATCACGTAGAGCTGCAGCGCTGTATGAACACGGTCGTTGGTATCCTGAGCGAGGTTCACAGCAGCCACTTCGACATCCGCCACAGCAAACTCGCGTTCGCCCTTCTTGCGGCCATTGTCGAACAGCACCTGATCAACAACCAGATTGGCGACCAGCGATCCCAGGGAAGTCAGGCTGATGCTTGGGCCGATCTTGGGCAGCCAGTTCTTTGATGCAGCCTCGGCACGCAAGCGCGCCGAACGCAATTCTGCTTCGGCTGTGCGGGAATTCGCGGCGAGTACCGCGCTTGCGACACGATCAAAACTGCTGCCCGATGGCAAAGCAGAGCGGCGGCCCATAAGCCCTTGAATGATAACGCTTTCGGAATTTACCTTTTCCGCATGGCTGGGCCGTGCAACAGAATTCGCATCAGGTGATTTGAGCCGCGCCACGAAATCGCCAGCGCCCCCACCTGCATCAGAGAGACATCCCGCAAGTGTGAATGCCGATGCACACACCACGATTGCCCTTTTTACACCATGCCCCATAGCCTGCCCTTACCGCCTCGGTATTTTTTTTGAGGGCGCGGATCATTTGCCGCCCGCGCCTCTCTTTGTTTTTGGCTTCGTCTTAAGTGATCAGATCGATGTTATCATCGACGATGATCGTACCTTCGGTGCCCAGCGTATAGTCGGATGCCGCCGGACGTGTGATGCTTGAGCCCTGACGGACCGCACCCACGATAGACACATCGTCATCAGAACCACCTGCAATCAGCAATCTGTTTGAGTTGCTTGAAAGCGCCAGCAGTGCAGCTTCATCCACCGTGAGGTTCGCTTCCTCGGCAAAGCTGAGGTCGACCATTTCGATGTTGTAGTTGCCAAGCACCGGGTTCGTGATGTCGACAGTCGAATTCGGCGCACCGTCATCCAGTACCACGTAGGTACCTGATGTGTTGTTCGCCGCGTCCGTTGCGGTCACGATCAGCTGTGAACCATCCGGCACGTTCGAGTTGAACACGATGTCCGTCTCGTTGCGTGTCGTGCTGTCTTCGCTCTGCGAAGCCACCTGATTTACAGAACCGTTGCCGCTCACCTGATAGACGTTCAGTTCGTCGGCCGTCAGATCGGTCGAGATGCCGCGGAAACCGTCAACACGGTCTTCGATCAAGCTCTGAATGACCGGACCCTCGGGGGCCAGCGTGTCAATCGCCAGTGTATCGCTCAGCGTGTCGACGTTGCCGACGCTGTCGGTAGCAATCACGGTGATAGCCGCGTTGTATTCGCCCGCGCGGATTGCCGATGGCGGAATTGTCAGGCTCCAGTTGCCTGCCCCATCGACGTTCGCAGTGTAGGCGATACCGTCAAAGTTGACGACAACGCTCGACCCGATTTCAACCTGACCACCCAGATCGATGCCATTGGCAGCTTCTGCGATGTTCACGGTATTGTCCGCGCCACCTTCGCCGTCGCGCTTTGTCAGCGGCACAACTTCGGTATCAACCCGCACAGATGCTGTGATCGGTGCGACGTTACCAGCGTGGTCCGTGGCTTCTGCGGTGATCAGCGCGTTGTAGGTGCCGGTCTGGACCTGCGCAGTTGTAAAGTCCGCCGTCCATTCGCCGTTTGCCATAACATTTGCGTTCACAGACACGCCGTCCATGGTCACAACCACAGAGGTGGAACCGACTTCGGTTGTACCTGTGATCTGGACACCGCCACCTTCAAGGCGCTCGGCACCGTTAATGACGCCGTCTGTCTCGACAGTATTCGACCGGATATCGAGGTTATCGACACGTGTGTCGACTTCCACGCTGTCCGACGCGTTCAGCGGGTTGCCTGCCGGATCAACCGTTTGCGCGGTGATGTCGGCTGTGTAGACGCCTGGCGCGATTTCCGTGCTGAGGTAGCTGGCTTCCCAGTTGCCAAAGCCGTCTGCCGTAACCGTCTTGGACACACCGTCCATGACCACTGTGACAATTGCACCCGGGTTGGATGTACCCGTCAGCGTCACACCATCGCTGGCCTCGACTTGGTTGATGATGTCATCCGTCTCAACCGGCGTGGAGCTGATTGTCAGGATACCTGCATCGCGGTCGATTTCGACGTTGCGGGCGATGGTATCGACGTTTCCGGCGATATCTGTCGCAACTGCGGTCATGACTGCGGTCTGTTCACCCGTCGGGATGACGCTTTCTGCAAAGGTCACTGTCCATGCGCCGTCTGCCGCGACAGTTGCTGCCTGCGTCGCCGTACCGAAGCTCACCATGACAGTAGAACCCGGCTCGGTCGTGCCGGTCATCACAAGACCCTGGCTCGCTTCGG
Source organism: Sulfitobacter noctilucicola (assembly GCF_000622385.1). Taxonomy (NCBI): domain Bacteria; kingdom Pseudomonadati; phylum Pseudomonadota; class Alphaproteobacteria; order Rhodobacterales; family Roseobacteraceae; genus Sulfitobacter; species Sulfitobacter noctilucicola. Next base: position 2,456,410 of record NZ_JASD01000008.1, on the reverse strand, counting down.
CGATGTTTACAACACCGTCTGCGCCGCCTGTTGTGCCGGTAAAGGCAAAGTCGCGGACCAGCGTGTCGATATCAACCATGCCCGATGCAGAACTGCTATTGCCAAAGCTGTCGGTCGCGACCGCTGTGACTTCTGCCATCAGCTCGCCCACCGGCACTTCGCTCATTGCGAAATCAACCGACCAGTTGCCGTCTGCATCAACAGTTGCCGGGTGTGAGCCTGTACCGAACGTGACCATGACAGAAGATCCAGCTTGTGCTGTACCTGTCAGGGTAACGCCGTCCTCACGCTCTACCGCGTTCACGATCCCGTCTGTCTCAACGCTTTCGGTTGCGATTGTCACATCCGAGATGGTGTCGATAACGATAGTTTCCGACACTGTCGTGGAATTACCGAAGGCATCGGTGCTGACGATTGTCGCGCCGGTTGAATATTCACCGCCCTCAAGCGATCCAACGTCCCAAGATACAGACCATGTCCCGTCTTCGCCGACTGTCGTGGACTGTTCGATCCCGGAAATAGTGACAACAAGTGTTGCCCCCGCTTCACCGAGACCTGAAAGTGTCACACCATCTGCAAAGCTGACCGAGTTAAAGAAGTCGCCTACAGACTCTGTGCCGTTCAGAACTTCGACGATCGGTGGCGTCGTGTCGATCACAAACCCTGGCCCGTCGAGTTCTACGTTGCCGTTAAACGTCACGATGGACTCGTATGTGCCGTCGACAGGGAAGGTTTCGCCTTCAAACGTGACAGAGAACTCGCCATCTGCGTTGATTACGGTATCGATCTGCTGATCGCCCAGCACGACTGTCACAGAGTGACCTACCGCACCGCCACCTGAAACCGTGGCGCTTTGTGGCGCAGGGTTGGTCCCGCCGATATCTGTGCTCAATTCCGCGTCGTTGACGTAAGGCACAACAACAACCGGAGGCTCTACATACGGCGGCTCCACATAAGGAGGCTCAACCACAGGCGGTTCCACGACCGGTGGTTGAACGACCGGTGGCTCGACAACTGGAGGTTCCACAACCGGTGGCTCCACAACTGGAGGTTCTTCAACGGGTGGCTCTTCGACTGGCGGCTCCTCAACGGGAGGCTCGACAACCGGCGGCTCTACCACGGGGGGCTCTTCTACAGGAGGCTCTTCAACCGGCGGCTCCTCAACGGGAGGCTCTTCGACTGGTGGTTCTTCAACCGGAGGCTCTTCTACAACTGGCTCTTCAGATGATGCTTCACTTCCGCTTCCACCTGTGGCCCCGATCACCGCGGCACCACCGACTGCAGCGGCTGCTACTGCGGCACCGCTCCCACCCAGCAGACCCGCCGCACCCAGAAGTGGTGCAGGAAAGAGCGATACTTCGTCAGCGGCATATCCGGTCGCAGCAAGATCTGTGCGTCCCAGATAGATAAGATCATCAGATGGGCTCCATTTGCCCCACTGTTCTGTCGGTCCGTACTGGGCATAAAGCTCGCCCGCGCCCGTATCGACGAATGCAACCTCGTTCAGGAAACCGTCGGCTGACACGAACAACCGGTTCGGCGTGCCTGCAGCATTGAAGTAGTTATCAATCGTAATCTCACGACCGTCGGTGAGCTTGATCACCAGATTATCGCCATCACGCGTCTGCGTTTGCAGATCGATCTGTCTGAGATTAAGGGAAATCTGCTGGTTTGAGCCAGCCTGGATAACGTGTTCTTTTGCACCACCTGGCACAGTTCCACGCTCTAGTCCGCCCGCACCATCGCGGACGACGAATTCAATCGCCTTCATAACACCACCACTCTACCTCGAAGGAACCGTTCTGTGCGGCCCTTCTTTTGTTTTATTGCGAAGCCGACCCGTTCAAGCGCGTCGTGCAACATTATTCTTGCTTCTGATTAGCTCGTAACCTGTGATTTGCCTAGAGATTTTTTAGCGATTCTCCCCAATTTTCATTGCGTTGGGGGCGCTAACACAGGCAACGCCAACGTATGGTTGTAGGCACCCCCGCCTGATTTATTGGCTTTTTGCAACGAATTCCGTGCGCCATGCATTTTCGCAACAGTTGACAATATTTGATGACCTGCGCTCCATCCGCGTCATGAAAATGCCTCAAAATTCGTTGCGAGAGATCGCGGAAACCGCTGACATGGGCATCGTTCTGTCCGATGGATGCAGGCTTTCGGCCCGTGTCTGGATGCCAGAAGATGCCAAGGATGAACCTGTACCGGTGATCCTTGAATACCTCCCCTATCGCAAGCGCGACGGTACCTGTGCCCGCGATGCGCTGACCCATCCGTGGTTTGCCGCGCGCGGCTATGCCTGCGTGCGCGTCGACATGCGTGGGAATGGCGACAGTCAGGGCGTGATGGAGGACGAATACACCCCGCAAGAGCAGGCAGACTGTATTGAAGTCATTAATTGGCTAGCAGCACAGGACTGGTGCAGCGGCACCGTGGGGATGATGGGCATCAGCTGGGGCGGTTTCAACGGATTGCAGGTTGCAGCGCTCGCGCCCGACCCGCTGAAAGCGGTTATCACGCTATGCTCTACCGTGGACCGTTTTGCAGATGACATCCATTATAAGGGCGGCTGCCTGTTGAACGAAAACCTCGGCTGGGGCGCGACCATGTGGTCCTTTTCCTCAAAAGCGCCCGACCCTGCCCTTCGGCCCGATGACTGGCGCGAGATGTGGCTGGAGCGCTTGGAGGCGGAGCCGTTTCTGCCTTCCGTCTGGCTACGGCACCAAAGCCGGGATGCCTATTGGCAGCACGGTTCGGTGATCGAGGACTATAGCGCCATCAAAGCCAAGGTACTTGCGATCGGCGGTTGGGGAGATGCCTACAAGAACACAGTCCCGCAGCTGGTCAACGCTTTGCCGGACGCAAAGGGTATCGTGGGCCCGTGGGTTCACAAGTACCCGCATTTTGCCGTGCCCGAACCCCGCATCGGATTTCTACAAGAAGCACTGCGTTGGTGGGACCGATGGCTCAAAGGCATCGACACAGGCGTAGAGAATGATCCCGATTACCGCGCTTACCTCATGGACGGCGTGCGCCCGGCCGCATGGTACACAGAGCGTCCAGGCCGCTGGATCGCGGAGCAAACCGGAACCACCTCGCATTTGACCAGCCAGCGCCTGCATCTGACGGATGACGGGTTGCGCGACAGCGTCGGCACGTTGACTGCCACGGTTTCATCGCCAGCGCATACTGGTGCAGATGCTGGCGAATACTGCGCAATCTGGCTTGGCCCCGAACTGCCTGGCGATCAAAGGCAGGATGATGCGCTTTCTACAACCTTCGACAGTGCGCCACTGACTGAAGACATGGATATTGTCGGCGCGCCAAAGCTCACGCTGACGTTGGCATCGGACCAACCGCAGGCACAGATCGCCGTACGCCTGAACCATGTGCATCCGGATGGTGCCACCACGCGTATTACCTATGGCGTATTGAACCTCAGCCACCGCGATAGTGCGGCCAACCCCGCACCGTTGATCCCGGATCAGGCTTTTGACGTAACGTTTAATCTCGATCACATCGCTTACCGTGTGCCTGCGGGGCACCGTTTGCGGGTCTCGATCTCTGATGCCTATTGGCCGCTCATCTGGCCCTCGCCAGGTCGCACCGCACTCAGCCTCACAGCAGGGCATATCGACATTCCCCAGCGCCCATCAGGTGACAGTGACGAACATACCTTTGCCCCACCAACAGCCGCTGACCCGTGGCAAACCGAAGAACTGCGCCCTGAAAACCACATAAGACGGCGCGAAATGGATATGGTGAGCGGCATCACGACGCTGGTGATCGAGGATGATTTCGGAAAAATACGCGACATCGATCACGGTCTGATTGCAGGTTCTGTTGCGCGTGAAGAATGGGCGATCCATCCCGATGATCCGCTTAGCGCCAAGGGTTCCTGTCACTGGACGGATGAACTGGAGCGCGACGACATCCAACTGCGTACGGAAGCCACGTGCGAAATGACCAGCGATGCCACCCACTTTTATCTAACCGCAAGGATCGAAGCCTATGAGAACGGCAAGCTGATCTATGAGCGGGACGTCAAAGACAGCATTCCCCGCAATCACATGTAATGAAACTGTCATTCCCATTGACGGATTAGCGCTTGCGAGCAGGCCTGAAATGCTTAACCTTGATTCATCAATCAATAAAACGCGCTCAAAAGCGCGATCACCACACGGGAGACCACCAATGAACGACCAACTGAAATCCATGACGGCTGACGTCGCCAAGGGCGTGATGACACGCCGCGAATTTGTCGGCCGCGCTGCCGCACTTGGCGTCACAGCCGCCGTCGCAAACACCATGCTGGCAGATTCCGCACGCGCAGATGGTCACGGCACGCCTGTCCGTGGCGGCATGCTGAAAATCGGCTCTTCCGGCGGTGAAAGCACAAACACCCAAGATCCCGCACTGGCCGCGTCCGAAGTGCCGGTCAACAACCTCTATGCATGGGGTGAAACCCTTGTTGAAGTCGATCCAAGCGGTGAACTCAGCTATCGTCTGGCAGAAAGCGTAGAAGCGTCCGCTGATGCAAAGCAGTGGGTGTTCAAAATCCGCAAAGGTATCCCGTTTTCGAACGGCAAAGACATGACACCAGACGATGTCATGAAGACAATGCAGCGCCACTCGAACGAAGATTCCAAATCAGGTGCCCTCGGCATCATGAAAGGGATCGCGGATATGAAAGTGGATGGCGATAACTTCATCGTTGATCTGGACACAGCAAATGCTGACCTGCCCTATCTGATGGCCGACTATCACCTGATCGTGCAGCCGAACGGCGGCATGGATGATCCAACAGCCGCAATCGGTACAGGCGCTTACACGCTAGAGATCGACGAGCCGGGTGTCCGTCACGCGTTCAAGCGCCGTGATGACTATTGGGACAGCGAAAACCGTGGCTTTGCTGACGAAGTAGAACAGCTGGTATTGAACGACGCAACAGCGCGTACTGCCGCGCTGCAATCCGGTCAAGTTCACGCAATCAACCGCGTTGACCCCAAAGTCGCGGCCCTTCTGGACCGTGCGCCAAACCTGAGCGTTCAATCCATCGCCGGCCGCGGCCACTATGTGTTTATCGCGCACAAGGACACAGCACCGTTTGACAACAACGATGTAATGCTGGCCCTGAAATATGCGATCAACCGCGAAGAAATGGTCGACAAGATCCTGCGCGGCTATGGCTCCATCGGGAACGACATGCCCATCAACGCGGCCTACCCGCTGTTTGACGAAACCATCCCGCAGCGTGAGCACTCCATCGAGAAGGCCAAAGAGCATTACGCGAAGTCCGGCCATGATGGCAGCCCGATTGTTCTGCGCGTTGCCGACGGTGCCTTCCCCGGTGCGGTCGATGCGGCAGCACTGTTCCAGCAGTCCGCCCAAGCAGCTGGTATTCCACTCGAAATCAAGCGTGAGCCAAACGACGGCTACTGGTCCGAGGTTTGGAACGTACAGCCGTTCTGTGCGTCCTACTGGTCCGGCCGTCCTGTTCAGGACCAGATGTATGCGACCGCGTATCTGTCCACCGCCGACTGGAACGACACACGCTGGAAGCGTCCAGAGTTTGACGAGATGCTGAACGCAGCCAAGTCAGAGCTGGACAATGCCAAGCGTAAGGAAATCTACTCCAAAATGGGCCGTATGCTGAACGAAGAAGGCGGGCTGATCCTGCCGATGTTCAACGACTTTGTATCCGGTGTGTCCAACAACCTCGGCGGCTGGGTCAGCGATCCGGGTGGCGACATGATGGGCAACCTTGCCGCAGTCAAATGCTGGGTGAAGGACGCGTAAGAGCGCCTAGCACATGCATCCCATCTTAAAACTGATAGCCCAGCGCGTTGCGCTGGGCCTGATGCTCCTCTTCGCAGCATCCATCCTTATATTTGGCGGCACCATGATGCTGCCCGGCGACGTGGCCCAGCAAATCCTTGGCCAGTCCGCGACCCCTGAAAGCCTCGCGAACCTACGCGAAAGCCTCGGCTTGAACGAACCCGCCATCTCCCGATATTTCAGCTGGTTGGGCGGTTTTCTTCAAGGCGATCTCGGCACCGCCCTCACCAATGGCCGCGACATCGGCGAAAGCATCTCCGCGCGACTTGGCAACACCCTTTTCCTTGCCTTCTGGGCCGCCGTCATCTCGGTGCCTCTGGCGATCTTCCTTGGCCTTCTTGCCGTGCGATACAAGGACCGCATCCCGGACAAGCTTATTTCTGCAGTGACGCTCACCACCATCTCGATTCCCGAATTTATGATCGGTTACGTCCTGATCTACTGGATTTCGATCAAGCTCGGCTGGTTCTCCTCTGTCGCGATTATCAACGACAGCATGACGCTGGGCCAAAAGCTGAACGCGATTGCGATCCCCGTCATGGTCCTGACCCTTGTGGTGCTGGCCCATATGATGCGGATGACCCGCGCTGCAATCCTTAACGTGATGCAATCGGCCTATATCGAAACCGCCGAATTAAAGGGCATGGGCATGCTGCGGATCATCGCCAAGCACGCCTTTCCCAACGCGATTGCACCGATCGTGAATGTTGTCATGCTCAACCTCGCCTATCTCGTCGTCGGTGTGGTGGTGGTTGAGGTTGTCTTTGCTTATCCGGGCATGGGGCAATACCTTGTGGACCATGTTGCCAAACGCGATGTGCCTGTGGTGCAGGCGTGCGGTCTGATTTTTGCAGCCGTCTACATCGGTTTGAACCTGATCGCTGATATCGTTTCGATACTGGCCAATCCGCGGTTGAGGCATCCGAAATGAAAAACATTCCTTTTGCTGCCCTTATCGGCCTGTTCTTTACCGGTCTGTTCTTCCTGATGGCCCTCTTTGCGCCTTTGATCGCGCCTTACGGCATGGCCGAAGTGGTCGGCGATGTATGGGAGCCTTCCTCAAGCGAGTTTCTGCTCGGCACTGACAGCATCGGGCGCGATCTGCTGACCCGTTTGATCTATGGCGGACGCACGACAATCTTCATTGCCACCATGGCCACCCTGCTCAGCTTTACACTTGGCTCCGTACTGGGCTTCTTTGCCGCTGTGTCCGGCGGCTGGGTTGATCAGGTCATATCGCGTTTTGTTGACCTAATCATGTCGATCCCCTCGCTGATTTTTGCGTTAGTCGTGTTGTCGGTGATGCCCACGACAACCTTCATCCTGATCCTTTTGATGGGTCTACTGGATTCAACCCGCGTTTACCGCCTTGCCCGCGCTGTTGCCGTGGACATCACCGTGATGGACTATGTTGAGGCCGCGCGCCTGCGGGGTGAAAAGATCGGTTGGATCATTTTCCGCGAAACGCTGCCAAACGCCCTGTCGCCGCTAGTCGCCGAAATGGGTCTGCGCTTCATCTTTGCCGTGCTCTTTATCTCAACGCTTTCGTTCCTTGGTCTTGGGGTGCAACCCCCGCTCGCTGACTGGGGTGGTATCGTGAAAGAGAACAAGGAAGGCATCAACTATGGCATTCAGGCTGCGCTTTACCCTGCTTATGCCATCGCGATCCTTTGTATCTCGATCAACCTCGTGGCCGACTGGATTCTGAACCGGACGACCTCATTGAAAGGAGGTCGCGGATGACCGAACCCCTGTTGAAGGTCCGCAATCTCAAGATTGGAGCGACCATCTATCCCCCCGGAGAACGCCCCCGCGATATCGAGATCGTGCACGGCGTCGACTTTGATCTGGAAGGCGGCAAAGTCCTCGGCCTTATCGGTGAATCCGGTGCAGGCAAATCCACAATCGGTCTGGCGGCCATGGCCTACGGGCGCGGCGGCGTGGAAATCACCGGCGGCGAAGTCCACGTCTCAGGCCGCGACATCCTCAAATCCGGGATACGCGACGTCCGCAAACTGCGTGGCGGCGAAGTCACCTACGTGAGCCAATCCGCCGCCGCCTCCTTCAACCCAGCCAAAAAGATCATGGAACAGGTCACCGAAGCTGCGATCTTTCAGAACAAATTCTCGAAGAAAGAAGCCGAGGCCCGCGCTGTCGAGCTTTTTGCAAAACTTGGCCTGCCCGATCCTGAAAACATCGGTGACCGGTATCCACATCAGGTTTCGGGTGGCCAGCTTCAACGCTGCATGACCGCGCTTGCGCTGTGTCCTGAACCCGATCTTGTGGTGTTTGATGAACCGACAACCGCCCTAGACGTAACAACCCAGATCGATGTGCTGGCGGCCATCAAGGAAGCGATCCGTGACACCGGTGTTGCAGCCCTCTACATCACACACGACCTTGCTGTGGTGGCACAGGTTTCCGACCACATCATGGTGCTTCAACAGGGATCAATGGTTGAATATGGCACCACGGATCAGATCATCAACAACCCGCAGGAAGAGTACACTCAGGCGCTCGTCTCCGTCCGCTCTATCAAGCATGTGGAGAAAGAACCGACTGACACGCCTTTGCTTAAAGTCGAACACATCACCGCGCGCTACCGCGGCACAGACTTTGACGTGCTCAAGGATGTAAACGTCGAACTACACCCTGGTCAGACCCTCGCCATCGTTGGCGAATCCGGGTCGGGGAAATCGACGCTTGCGCGGGTTATTACCGGTCTGCTGCCCCCATCCGACGGTTCCATCACATTTGACGGGCGCAGCCTGACACCGGATTTGGCAACACGGCCACTAGATGATTTGCGCGAGTTGCAGATGATCTACCAGATGGCGGACACGGCAATGAACCCGCGCCAGACCGTCGGGACAATCATCGGACGTCCGCTGGAATTTTACTTCGGTCTTAAAGGCAAAGCCAAACAGACCCGCATTCAGGAACTGTTGGACGAAATCGAGTTAGGTGAAGGTTTTCAGGACCGCTATCCAGCAGAGCTTTCGGGCGGTCAGAAACAGCGTGTCTGTATTGCTCGGGCTTTGGCGGCCAAGCCCAAGTTGATTATCTGTGACGAGGTAACCTCGGCGCTTGACCCGTTGGTTGCGGATGGCATCCTGAAACTGTTGTTGAAACTACAGAAGGTGGAGGATGTATCCTATCTGTTCATCACCCATGATCTGGCCACAGTGAAAGCGATCGCAGATAGTATTGCCGTGATGTTCCAAGGCGAAGTTGTCCGCTACGGTCCGAAATCGCAGGTGCTGTCGCCGCCATTTGATGACTACACTGATCTGTTGCTGAGCTCTGTGCCGGAGATGAAACTGGGCTGGCTTGAAGATGTGCTCGCGCATCGCAAAATGGAAAGCGCTGGCAACTGACCGCGCAGCGGGTTGCGATATTCGGGGCCACAGGCACGGCCGGACACGCAACAACGCTGACGCTTCGCGATGCCGGATACAATGTTACCGCGCTGGGTCGGACAGACCCGAAGATCGACGGTGTGGCATTTCAAGCCGCCGATATTCACGCGCCTGATCTATCGGCGCTCAAGTCTGACGTGGTGATATCCTGTCTGGCTTCGCGCACGGGTGCACCTGCTGATGCTTGGCAAGTTGACCACGATGCCAATCTAAGGGTGTTGGAGGCAGCAAAAAGCGCTGGAACGGGCCATTTCGTGTTGCTGTCAGCCATCTGTGTCCAAAAGCCGCGCCTCGCCTTTCAGTACGCAAAGCTTGCCTTCGAAGACACGCTCAAACGCTCTGGCCTTACCTACTCCATCGTGCGTCCTACGGCATATTTCAAATCTCTGTCAGGGCAGCTTGATCGCTTGCGTGCGGCCAAGCCTTATCTGATGTTCGGGGGGGGCACCCTTACCGCTTGCAAACCGATTTCTGATGGTGATCTGGGCAGCTTCATCACCAGCACCCTGACCGATACAAAGCGGCAAAACGCTGTTTTGCCAATAGGTGGACCCGGCCCTGCCCTGACACCGCTGGATATGGGGGCTGCCCTCTTTGAAGTGCTCCAGATCGAACCGAAGTACCGCAGCGTATCCCCGCATATCATCGCCGGCATCGCACAAGGCCTTAGTCTTGCAGGAAAGGTGATCCCCACATTGCAGGCCAAAGCAGATCTCGCGCGTATAGGCCATTACTATGCGACCGAGTCCATGCTGCTTTGGGACGAGAAAGCCCAGCAATATGATGCTGACGCTACGCCTGAATTCGGAAGCGAGACGCTCTTCGACTTTTACCGGAAGCTAGCGTCGGGTGAAGCCCATATCGAGCGCGGTGACCACGCGGTATTCTGAGGCTTAAGCGTTGCACCCTCGCGGCCCCTGTGGCTCAATGCAGCCAACAACACCTAGAGGCACTGCATGGACAAGAAACTACTGCTGATCATCCTTGACGGCGTCCCATACCGCAACTTCCGGCGCTTGTTCGGCAATCTGGAAGGGTGGGTTCAGTCAGGGACAGCCCGCGTCTGGAAGCATCGCGCCGTGCTGCCGTCTATTTCGGCCTCCTGCTATGCTTCGATCCACACAGGCGTCAGCCCGCAGGAACATGGCTGCACCGGCAATGGCAATGTCTTCCGCCTGACCCATGAAGATGTCTTTGCGCAAACCCGTAAGGCGGGTGGTATCACCGGCGCGGTCGCCCATTCGTTCTGGTCGGAGTTCTTTAACCGTGCGCCTTTCGACTATGTGCGCGATATCGAATACGACGAACCCGAAAGCGCCACGATCAACCATGGCCGGTTTCACACGATGACCGGCTACGGGATGGTCAACCAGATGACGCCCTCTGACGTGGACCTGTTCGCCACCCTGACCAACCTTTGCCTCAAGAACGGGCTGAACTACGGGATGCTACATACCTGCACACTTGACAGTATGGGCCATCGTTTCTTTCACGAGAGTCAGGAAATGGACCACGCCTGCGCTGTTATGGACGAGATGCTTGCCCCGTTCATTCCGCAGTGGCTGGCTGCCGGATATGAAGTCATCGTGACGGCGGATCACGGACAGGACGAGCGTGGCCACCATGGCGGCCGCGGAGAGTTGCAACAGGAAACGGCGCTTTACTATTTCGGCGATGCGGAAGGTCCGGCAGAGGATACCGTGATCGATCAGTTACAGCTGGCACCCACAATCCTTCACCGCTTGGTTGCCGCCCCCGCCAGCACCATGAAAGCGAAGAGCTTTCTTAGCTAGTCATCATAGGGCCAGTTTCGCGCCCCCAATTGCGCAACACCGTCTACCACACGGTCAAAGAAACCTGCGGCCCGAGTGCTCATGTTGCGGGCACGGAGGCAGGCATGCACCATGCCCTGCTCATTGAACCAGACTGCCTTGCCACCTGCTGCCTGCAGCGCGTCACGGTAGCTTTCGCCATCGCTGGCCAGCGGATCACATTCGGCAGTGATCAAGACCGTCGGCGGCAAACTTTCAAAATCGCTATCCGCCAAAGGCGCAAAGCGCGGATCATCCTGCGGGGGTGGCGCGCCACCGGTCCGCACGGTTTTGTAGAATTCGAGGTCGGCCATCGTCAGCTGTGGCGCGTTGGCGTGGGTCACATAGGACCCTTTGCTCATGTCTCCACCCAATCCGGGATAGATCAGCACCTGACCAACGATCCGTCCATCCACACGGCCCCGCGCATGATGCGCGACTGCCGCTGCAAGATTTCCCCCCGCGCTGTCGCCACACAGAACTATCCCCCCTGAACGCGACTGCGTAATGGCGCTGAAAGCAGTCCACGCATCGTTGAAACAGCCCGGAAAAACAGTTTCAGGCGCGAGGGCATAATCGACCGAGATGACTTCGAGACCGGTGCGCGCACATAGCTCGGCGCAGATATCGTCATGGCTTTGCAATCCCCCCACAACAAAGCCGCCGCCGTGGTAGTAGATTACCGTGACCTCAGACGGACCGCTGCTGTAGGTCCGGCACGGGACGCCCCCAAAAGGCACATCACGCACCACGACCCCTTCGGGACGCGGCGCGTGAAATACAGCGCACATTTCATCGTAGGCCGCGCGCTGATCGGCGATGGACATGTCTACCGCGTCAGGCGGATAGTTGGCATCAAGCCGGGCGATATACGCCCAGGTCTCATCGTCGATCAGTGTCGCGTAATCGGGTGTGCTCAAGCAGCGACTTCCCAGTTGTTGTTAAAGTCGCCAAGCACCTTACTTACGTCCGCCTCGCTGGCACCGTTCATTGAGATCTTGGCGACCAGACCAAGCTTCTTGTCGTCAATCACATGATCCACCCGTGCGGCAACACCGGCATTTGACAGCGCTTCGTTGTAGATGCGTGAAATCGCGTCTTTGCGTAGATCAGGTTTGAAGATTTTGCCGACCGCTGTTTTGGGCAGCTCTTCCATGATCTTGATGTGTTTTGGACGTGCGGCGCGTTCCTGAACGTGCTCGGCGCAATAGGCAAGCAGTTCCTCTTCGGTGACAGAGGCACCCTCGACCAGTTCTACAAAGGCGCATGGCAGCTCACCGGCATGGGTATCAGGCTGGCCGATTGCACCGGCAAAACTGACTGCTGGGTGGCCCAAAAGCGCCTCTTCAATCTCTGCGGGATCAATGTTGTGTCCGCCCCGGATGATAAGATCTTTTGAGCGGCCTGTGATCCAGAGATATCCGTCCTCATCGACACGTCCAAGGTCACCGGTACGAAGATAGGTCCCTTCGTAGTAGAGATCTTTGTTCTTGTCCGCTTCGGTGTAGGTGTTGCCCACGTATACACCGGGGTTCGAAACGCAGATCTCACCGATCTTGTCGACCTCGCATTCCTTTCCGTTGTGGACAATCTTGATGTCCGTGTAAGGGAACGGAATACCGATAGAGCCGACTTTCTTAAGCCCGTCTACAGGGTTGCCCGACACCAGACAGGTGGCTTCGGTCATCCCGTATCCTTCGACAATGGTCATGCCGGTCGTCTTCTCGAACCGTTTGAACAATTCCATCGGCAATGGCGCAGAGCCAGAGAACGCTGTTTTTACGGAAGATATATCAGCATTGACCGGCACCTGCATGGTCGCAGCCAGTGCGGTCGGAACAGACACTACGAATGTCACTTTGTAGCGCTCAACCAGTTTCCACAGGTTGTCAAAAACACCTTCCCCGCGATAGCCTTGCGGTGTCGGGAAGACCACATGCGCGCCCGAGCAAACCGCGCCCATCAGCATGACCTGACACGCCATGACGTGGAACAGAGGCAGCGGGCAAAGCATGACGTCATCGGGGCTTAGCAAGGTCGTGGCACCGACCCAACCGTTATAGATCGCACCGGAATAAAGGTGTTGCGCCACTTTGGGCATGCCTGTCGTGCCGCCGGTATGGAAATAGAACCCGACACGGTCTTCCTGAATATCTTCGAAAGCGAGGGTCGTGCTGCGCTTGTCCATCTCGGCGTTGAAGTTGAGATACTTCGCTTGGTTTCCGATGGTATTCTTGGGACGGATCAGCGGCACAATCCATGATTTAGGCGGCGTGAGGTAACGCAGCAGATCGACTTCAAGGACAGTGTGGACTCCGGGGGCGAGCTTGACCGCTTCTGCCGTTTTCTCCGCCACATCGGTTTTGGGGAAAGGCCGCAGCGTTACAACCACCGAGGCACCTGTCTCCCGCAGGATCGATCCGATCTGCTCGGGGCTGAGCAATGGGTTGATAGGCTGCGCGATGCCGGCAACAGCGCCGCCCAACAAGGTCAGAACCGTCTCGTTACAGTTCGGCAGGACATAGGCGACTACGTCTTTTGGACCAATCCCAAGATCGCGGAACATGTTTGCCGCCTGTGAAATCTTGCCGTGCAATTGCTGCCATGTGAACGTTTCTTTCTTGTCCTTTGGACCGGACAAAAGCTGGAAACTGATCGCGTTGTGATTAGGAAATTTGGTTGCTGTTTCCGTCAGCTGGCCAAACAGCGTTTTGGGGACGTCGCGGTCGGCCCAAGGCATCTGTGCTTCAATCGCATTACGGTCTTCGATACCGGCGTATTTCATAGTGTTCCCTCCCGAGTGGCCGTTTCGGCCTTCGTTCTTTTGATTTTGCGAAAGGATGCTGCGAAATGCGGATATACGCAAGGGAAACAGGGCGTATCGGACGCGGCGTAAAGCATTCCGCACCACAATATGAAAAAGGCGCATGCAAAGACTTGCACGCGCCCTGTTCTGATTTGGTCTGTCAGACTTTTATGCTGAAGGAATCCGCAAGACCTGACCGGGATAGATTTTGTCCGGGTGGCTCAACATTGGTTTGTTGGCTTCGAAAATCTCTGTATATTTCGCGCCGTTACCCATGGTCTTCTCGGCAATCGCCCAAAGCGTGTCGCCCTTTTCGACGGTGTGGAAGGTGCCGTCACCTTCGCCGCCTTCTATCTGGTCATCTACCGCTGCGACGCCTTCGACGTTGCCCACGGCCAGAATAACCTTTTCCTTCATTTCCTGGCTGGCGGCCTTGCCGCTGACCTTGACCTGATCGCCCTCAACCGTGATGTCGAGACCTTCTGCATCCAGTCCCAGATCTTTCAGCTCGTCCTGAAGTGCCGCACCTGAAACCTCGGCGTCGTCGTCGCCACCGAATACTTTCTTGCCCGCACCTTTAACAAAACTCCACAAACCCATTTTGGATCTCCCCTTTGGTAAGTTCAGCGCAACTATGCCTCTAAGAGATGTAGAAACAAAAGGGGAATTACTCTGCCGCGATCCCATCGGTGAATTGTAGCCGGGCCAATCGGGCATAAAGCCCCCCCTTGGCGACCAGTTCGCCATGTGTGCCCGTGGCTACTACCCTACCCGCTTCGAGCACAACAATCCGGTCGGCTTTCTTTACCGTTGCCAGCCGGTGCGCCACGATCAAGGTCGTGCGGTTCTGGCTCAGCAGGTCAACCGCCTGCTGCACCGCGCGTTCGCTCTCGGCATCCAGCGCACTGGTCGCTTCGTCCAGCAACAACACAGGCGCATCGCGCAGAATGGCACGTGCAATGGCAATGCGCTGCTTTTGACCGCCAGACAGCATAACGCCGCGCTCACCCAGATAGCTTTCATAGCCCTGCGGCAAAGCTGAGATAAAGTCATGCGCAGCAGCGGCGCGGGCGGCGGCCTCTACTTCTGCATCCGTCGCATCAGGTCTGCCAAAGCGGATGTTGTCCGCGGCACTGGTCGCAAAGATAACGGGATCCTGCGGTACAAGTGCGATGGACCTGCGATAATCTGACCGCGAAAGATCCTTCAGATCAACGCCATCCAGCGTGATCCGGCCCGACTGCGGGTCATAAAATCGCAGGATAAGCTGAATAATCGTCGTCTTTCCCGCACCCGACGGGCCGACGAATGCGACCGTCTCGCCCGGTTTGATCGACAGCGATACCTGATCTAGGGCAAGCGTTTCCGGTCGTGCAGGATAGGTGAATTGTACATCCTCAAAGCAGATTTCACCGCGCACCGGCTGGGTTAGTGTTTTGCCATCCTCAGGGTCCGTCACGCTATCGTCTGTTTGCAGCAACTCCACCAACCGCTCTGTGGCACCTGCCGCGCGTTGCAATTCGCCCCAGATTTCGGACAAGGCGGCGACCGCGCCCGCGACCATCACGGCGTAGATCACGAACTGCACCAACGCGCCTGCCGTCATGTCACCCGCACGGACATCCCGTGCGCCGATCCATAGCACCCCGACGACACCGGAGAAGGCCAGAAAAATAACGATAACAGTCATAAACGCCCGCACCTTGATGCGCCGCTTGGCCGCATCAAAGGAAGCTTCGGTAATCTTTCCGAACGAAGCACGGCTGGCCGTTTCGTGGGTGAATGCCTGCACAGTCTGAACAGCCGAGAGGCTCTCGGAGGCATTGCCCGAAGACGCTGCGATCCAGTCCTGTGTCTCGCGGCTGAGCGTACGCATACGCCGTCCCAGCGTCAGAATCGGGATGACAACCGCAGGAACAATCAAAAGGACCATGCCCGCCAGCTTGGCCGAGGTCAGCAACATCAGTGCGAGGCCACCGATAAAAATCAACAGGTTACGCAAAGCAATTGAGACAGAGGATCCGATTACCGATTGAATGAGCGTTGTGTCGGTTGTGATCCGGCTCAGGACTTCTCCGGTCAGGATACGCTCGTAAAACGCCGGGCTCATACCGATCACACGGTCAAACACCGCTTTGCGAATATCCGCCACAACGCGCTCACCCAAGCGGGTCACAAGCGCAAAACGCAAGGCTGTGCCCAGCGCCAGCAGACCTGCAATCGCAAGAGCGGCAATAAAATACTGGTCAAGCAGCTCAACTTCGGCGGAATTGAAATTGTCGACGACCCGACGCACCGCCAATGGCAGCGCCAGAGACACCATCGCTGTGCTTACCAAAGCAAAGCCAGCTGCCGCCATAAGCACGCGATAGGGCAACAGAAAAGGCATTAACGCCCGCAAGGATCCGAAATTACGCGATTTTTCGCGTTCCTTGTTCTCACTCAATACAGGGGGCGGTGCCGCAGCCATGTGTCATCCTTTTTTCGTCAAGGCGTGATGGCGCGACTAAGCGGCAGGGTCAAGCGTTGAGGATGTCGCAAGGTGGGGGAAGTTTGGAGCGGGCGGCGGGAATCGAACCCGCGTCATCAGCTTGGAAGGCTGAGGTCTTACCATTACACAACGCCCGCTGCGCACCCTTCCAATATGACAGCACCCATGGGTGGTCAAGAGCGAGATGCGCGGTATCAAATGGCCACCCTTTTCTTCCCTGATCTGCGATGCGACAAAAGCCTTATGTCAAAGAAGACCCTCAATGCCGCAAATCTGAAGAATCTCGGGGCCGACCGGTTGGCAGACCTATTGATGGAAGTCAGCACGGGCAGCGCGGAGATCAAGCGGCGTCTCAGGCTTGAGCTGAGCCATAATCTTGGACCCCAAGAACTGGCGCATGATGTGCGCAAACGCTTGGCTGCAATTCGCAAATCCAAGAGCTTTGTCGGCTGGCGCAAGCGGAAATCCCTGATTCGCGATCTGGGCACGCAGGCCGACATGATTACCCAGAAAATAGCACCCGACGCGCCCGCCGAGGCGTTTGATCTGCTGTGGTCGTTCATAGAACTTGCACCCTCCGTCTATGAACGCGTCGACGACAGCAGGGGTGAAGTGGGGGATGTTTTCCGCGAAGCCAAGATGGCATTCGAACAGATCGGCCCGCGTGCGGAGCAAGAGCCAAAACAGCTTGCCGCCCGAATATGGGAAGCGGTGCAAGACAACGGATATGGCCAGTTCGACGGAATTGTTCCGCTGCTGGCCCCGACTTTGGGGGATAGCGGTCTCGATACCCTTAAAACGCTGATAGAGGCCGACCAAAGTGCCCCCGAGCAGGATGCCCCGGATCATGCGGCTCTCCGCTTCCTAAGGGAGCTGCGCGGCACCGGTGGCCCCCAGCGCGAAGGCAGCAAGGCACGCCTGCGACGGTTGGTCCTGCAAGATATTGCGGAGGCGCAGGGTGATAGCAAAGGCTATATCGCACAGTATACCCGAAGCGAACTAAAACGGCCGATCATTGCGGCGGAGGTAGCGCGCTTGCTGATGGCGGAGGGCAATACGGATGAGGCTTTGTCGATGCTAGAGGACGCCAACCCCGATGATCCCGCCTCAGGTCAGATAGAGTGGGATCAGGCCTATATCGACTGCTTGTCGGCGCTGGATCAGATTGACGCGGCCCAAGAACATCGTTGGGCGGTCTTTGCTGCGACACTGCATACCGGAATGCTGCGGGACCACCTCAAGCGCCTCCCGGATTTCGAAGACATAGAGATCGAAGACCGCGCCAAGGCCCTTGCCCAAACCTACGATAACGCGATCGCTGCACTGATGTTCTTTCTCGATTGGTCCGACCTTATCGGGGCGGCCGAGCTGATTGAGGCACGTGCGTCAGAGATGGATGGCGATCTGTATCAGGTTCTCGCCCCAGCCGCCGAGCGGTTGCGCGAGCGGCATCCACTGGCCGCCGTGTTGCTGTGGCGGTCCATGATCGAACACGCACTTTGGGACGGCAAATCAACCCGTTACGGCCATACTGCAGATCACGTGATGGATTGCACCGCCGCTGATATGGAGATCACCGACTACGGCAGGTTTCAAGATCACGATGCGTTCATGGAAGGTCTAAGGCAGCGCCACAAACACAAGGCGTCCTTCTGGGCCCGTCTACCCTGACAAGGTTCAAGGGGCAGCTTGCCGCCCCCTGAAAAGATCTCAGTCCTCGATCAAAGCGTCGGTAATCTGTGCCAACGCTTGTGCGGCTTTCTCGCGCATTTCATCATCAGTGGCATCCTGAATGGGATGCGGCACCAATACGTAACGCGCCGATGTCATGCCCAACGCCTTGCGTTGTGCTTCTGCGGCCTGAGCGAATTCGCTTGAGGCAACGGCAACTGCGGGAAGTCCCTGGATTTCAAACCAGACTGTGTCGTGCATACTGCACGTCGTACAGGACCCTCAGTCCGCCAACCCCTCAACCACGAAATCACATTCATCGCGCATCTGCTGGCGCAGCGTATCCGGGCACGGCTTGGTATACGTAGGCTTGGTGTAGCGACGCACGGTGATGTCCGGTGCCTTGGCGGACAAAAGTCGCTCCAGCTCGTCCAGCATCACGTTGCCGCGTGGTTTACTGATGTCCAACAGACCAATCACACCCGCCAACGCGCCAGACCGTTTGGTGATCTGACGCTCTACCGGCGTGCGTTCGTCTGTGGGATCAAGAATTGTTGTCATATAACCCCTCCTTGTTAGGTAAGCCTAGTCCATGTCGATCTTTTTGGAAACAGATTGCGAGCCGACCTGCCCTGACGCCCAGCCGTGGAAGGCAGAAGAAAATTTGCCCGCATCTGATCCGGCAACGACAATGTGGATGTGTTCTTTGCTGGCGAACTTCGGCACCGAGCCTGCCATCTTTTCAGGCCCCAGCTTGTATGCTGCGTCCTGCGATATTCCGGCACCTGAATTCTCGTCTACGATAATATCGCTAAGCGGACGCGTTGTGACTTCTTGAATACGGTCGCGCAGGCGGTCTTTGGAATAGTCGCCGTCACGCATCAGCGTGTCGATATGTTCAGGGCACACCACCAGTACGGCATCCACTGGCAGATTGCGCAGCTTGGGCAGGAAAACCCCTTCAAGCCCCAGCCCCAAAGAGCCCGCGATCTGTTCAGGTTTGCGCGAGGTTTGATCGACGATATGTACGGGGCCGCCGGTCATCGCAAAGACCGTGACCACGGAATCCTCCGGATCAAACCCTCGCTCTACGTGCAGCGCAGGCCATGGGGAACGCTCCTCGTGCTCCGCAAAGCACATGGTGAATTTCATGGGGTTGCCGTGGGTCGACCGTTCCACACCACCAGTGGACGCCCCGCCAACATTTCGCACCACCAGCCGCAGGGCCCGCCCGATCGTGGCGTTCGCTCGGTTCCCCGCGCCCAAAGCACCCAACCCCTTATTCATGCCAATCTTGTCACGTATAGGCCCATTCACGATCATAACAGGTGCCGCGCCCATGGTGGTCGCGGTGACACCGTGGACATTGAACTCATCGGTGCAAACCGCCTCAACCGCCGCAATGACAACGGGAAGGTATTCGGGCTTGCACCCGGCCATAACCGCGTTGATCGCGATCTTTTCAACGGTGGCCACGCCCATATTAGGAGGCACGACTGCCACCACATCCTGTGCATCGCGGCGGGTGCCAGACAGCATACGCATCACCCGCTCAGGTGTGGGTGGCACAAGCGGCAAACCGTCAGAAAACCCTTGATCGAACATGAACTCTGCCACGTCGTCATCACTTGCCACCTCGATTTTGCGGGCTTGAATAGGGCTGCCATCGGCTTGCGCGCGCAACCTGTCATAGATCGTCGGATCAAGATGTTTGGAGCCGCAGCCGGGCCGCCATGCAGGCAAGCTTTCCCAGTAGACCTGCGCAGCAGGCAGATCAAGTGCTACGCTCAGATCGGCGACCAGTTTTTCCCAGTCCGCGCGAATGAACCCTTCAAACGCGGTCTTCACGTCCCCATCACCATCCAACCAATGCACCGACGGTACGCTCTCGATGTCCCAGTCGAATGCCGCCTTGCAATCGCTGTCGTCCAGCACCGGCATTGTCAGGTTGTGTCGCGCAGCGAAGGCCGCATTCTGCGCGCCCGATTGCGCGACCAGCATGATCTCAAACGCACCACCATAAGCCTTGTGCATCGCCTCAAGCACAGGTGCGGCAGTGTTGCAGGTGTCACAATCTTCTTTCACGAAACAGACCAGCGCAGGGCGATCTTTTGAAAATTCGTGGCGTTTCCCCGCCAAATCCTTCAGCGCGAACGCCTGTGTTCCATTGCTCATCGTTCCCTCCCCCGCGTGGACTGTCATACTGCGGGATCGCAGGCTGATGTCCAGTCATAAGCTGTGGCGGAGGTGGATGGGAATCGAACCCACCACACGCCCCAAGGACGCGTCCGTGGTTTTGAAGACCAGGGAAGCCACCAGACTCCAGTCACCTCCACATCCCGCGACCCTATCAATCAGTATCTTGGGGTAAACCCTTGTTCACACGCGAAACACACCGCAGGTCGCCGTCCCGTTGCGTCACACCAATGCTGTCGAAGTATTCAAGCAACGGCACGATCACACGTCGGCTTGTGCCTAACGCATCCCGCGCTGCCCCTGTTGTAAACCGACCTTGGTTCGGAAATGCCCCATCCAGCGTTTTGGCCGACCGCAAGACCGTATCGCAGTGGAGTATGACGGTTTGTTTAAGTCCGATATTTTCCAGCGAGAGCAACTGCCCCCTATCCAGCAGAAGGGTCAGAATTTCGGCATCTTCATCCGTCTTGCTCAGGCTCTCGAAAGCCGGAGAGGCAAGCCCGCCTTGCCGGAAGATCATTTCGAAATCATCCATACGCGCAAGCTGTTCGGCTGATGCAAAAGCGGTCGGATCATGCCTCCGCAGGCCGACCTTGTTGGCCCTCTGGCGAATTTCGCCGCTCTCTTTCAGTGTGGTATACGCCATGTTCAAAAGCGCAGGCGCGAAATCAGTCGGCGAAATGTCAGCGAGCGGCGCGACCGAACGCAAAGGGTGTCGGGCGTGATAGGACGACAGGTTTTTGAGGATGGCCGTGCGGCACGCCTCCGCATCTATGCGGGCAGCCAAGGTTTCGGCATCCAATGCGACGTAACTCGCAGCCAAAGCCGCACGAACATCCGCAATGTGCATACGCGCCAAACGCGCCACGTCTTCGATAGAGACAGCACCACGATTGGCGGCGGCCAGTGCTGCCGCGATGCTGGTGACTGGGCCTTCTAACGCTGCCTCAAGGATACACGACCGGGCTTTGTCCCCGCCGCCCGCTGGCACTGCATTCGGGTCGAGCACATCGACCCCGGCAAGCGTTTGAGCAGGCGACAAACGTCGAAGCACAGCGCGTTGTCCTGCAAACCCGACTATCGGCTTTGACAGCCGCAGTTGTGCCGTACCCGCCTCACCAGATGCCAACATTCGCCGACCGAAAAGGCGAAGTTGCGCAGTGACACTTTGGGTTCCGATCAGCAAGCGCACGTCCTGCATATGACGCAGCTCAATTTTGGTTCCGGGTATCAGCGCCAGATGCACGTCCAGGCAGGTGGACGGAACAAACTGCCCCTCAGCGCAAAGCACCGAACCACGAGATACTTCGCTCACACTCACGCCGCGCAGGTTGGCCGCCACCCTTTCACCTGGCCGAACGGCTTTACGATCCTGCGCCCGCGATTGCAGCCCCCGAAGCGTGACTGATCGGCCTGCGGGAAGCACAGTCAGTGTGTCGCTCGTTCGCAATCCACCACCCGAAAGCGTACCGGTGACAACTGTCCCGCGCCCCTCCACCGAAAAAGCGCGATCAATCGGCAGGAAACTGTGCAATGGGCCGTTCTTTGCAGGCGAGAGCGACAAAAGCGCTTCGAGGGCGTCATGAATTTTTGCGATGCCATCACCGCGGAGCGCAGAGCACAG
Organism: Sulfitobacter noctilucicola; assembly: GCF_000622385.1. Classification (NCBI taxonomy): domain Bacteria; kingdom Pseudomonadati; phylum Pseudomonadota; class Alphaproteobacteria; order Rhodobacterales; family Roseobacteraceae; genus Sulfitobacter; species Sulfitobacter noctilucicola. The sequence continues at coordinate 2,434,551 of NZ_JASD01000008.1, read as the reverse complement.
GATCATGGGCGCGTCTTCTAACGCACTGCCGCGCAGCGCCTGTTTCAGATCGGGCAGAACCTTGATCTCCGCACCCGCGGGCAAAGCATCAGATTTTGTGACTGCCACCACGCCGCAGTCGATCCCAAGTGCGGCGGCAATCGCCAAATGTTCTTGCGTCTGCACGCCGATACCATCCGTGGCAGACACCACCAGCAAAGCCGCGCTTGCACCGCTGGCCCCTGCAACCATCGCCTGAACAAAATCCGCGTGACCCGGCGCATCGACCAGATCAATGATGCCCCTGTCATATTTGCAGTATGCGAAACCGGGTGTAATCGACAGCCCGCGTTCCTTCTCCTCGGCCAAACGGTCAGTCTCGGTACCAGTCAGAGCGCGCACGAGCGCGGTCTTGCCATGATCGACATGTCCGATGACAACAACGCAGCGGGTCGTCATGCGGCGGAAATCTGAGTGAATGCGGCAACGATAAGAGCTGTCTCGCAATCCTGCACGGTCCGCATATCCAACAGCACACGGTTCCGCTCGATCCGGCCAATCACAGGTGTCGCCGCGCTTCGCAAGGCGGTCATCAGATCGTCGGGAGACATGCCGTCAAGAGCAACACTGACGGCAAAGCTGTCTAAATCCTGCTGAGGCAAGGAACCACCGCCGACATAGGCCGCAGTCTGTTCGGTCTCTGGATCAAGGTTTGCAATAGTGCTCAATTCTCGCGCCAGTTTGTCCGCGCGATCCTGAACCGACGCCAAAGGCTCTGACAGCATGGCAAGAACAGGCACTTCTTTCATCGGGTTGTGGGGCGCACGGTACAGCCGCAAGGTCGCTTCAAGTGCGGCCAAGGTCAGCTTGTCACTGCGCAGCGCCCGCATCAGCGGATGCGCCTTGAGTTGGGCCACCACATCACGCCGCCCCGCAATGATACCGGCCTGCGGCCCACCCAACAGCTTGTCGCCAGAGAACATCACCAGATCAACACCATCCTTGAGTATATCCGCCACCACAGGTTCATCCCGCAGCCCGAAAGGCGATAGATCAACCAACACACCCGAGCCGAGATCTTCGATCAGGATAACATTTCGCTCCGCGGCAAGCTTGGCAAGATCGCGCCGTGCGGGCGCTGCGGTAAAGCCCACAATTCTGAAGTTGCTGGTATGGCTTTTCAAAAGGACGGCCGTATCCGGTTCAATTGCATCCGCGTAATCAGACAATCTTGTTTTGTTTGTTGTTCCCACTTCGCGCAGGGTCGCACCACTTTGTGCAATCACGTCCGGCAACCGGAAGGAGCCACCGATCTCGATCAACTCTCCGCGTGATGCAACAACACTGCGCCCGCCAGCAGTGGCCATCAGGCTGAGAAGCACGGCGGCGGCACAATTGTTAACGACCACTGCGGCCTCTGCCCCTGTAAGCTCGCAGATGAGGCGTTCGGTATGAGAGTGACGCGAGCCGCGCTTGCCTGTGCTCAAATCGAATTCCAGATTACCGGCAGCTTCGGCGACGGATTGCATCGCTGCTACAGCTTGCGGTGCCATACGGGCGCGGCCCAGATTGGTGTGGATCAAGATACCCGTAGCATTGATGACGGGGCGCAGGGAGGGCGCACGACCTGCCTCAATCTTTGCCGTCACCTCTGCTGCAAAAGCCATGCTCTCGAAATCGGGCCACACAACCTCGCGACCTCCCCGCAACGCATCGCGCAGGGCACCCACAATCAAACGCAATGCGACAGCGGTCTCTTCATGACTGTAGCGTTCTGTAAGTACCGCAATTGCGGGTTGATCCAGCAGGGTTTGGATCTGCGGCAAGTCTTGCAAGCGTGGCGGCATGGGACCTCGAAGTACTGGAATGTTGGCAACCTAACGGGCAGAAACGCCAAAGTCAGGTGCCACTTACACGCTCATCCGTCAGTCTGGTCAAGCGACCTCAGCAGCTTTTGCAGCACCGGTTTCAGCGCCGCCGCCTCTGACTGGGATAGTCGCCCGAGCAGATTCTCTTCGTGCGCGCGGGCATCGTCGATCAGACCTGTGGCCAGCTTGCGGCCTTCGTCACTTAGAAAAACCCGCACGCGCCGCTTGTCTTTGGCATCGGCACGACGGCTCACCAACCCGCGTGCGACCATCTGGTCCACAATCTTGGTCAGTCGTGATTGTTCCAACAGCGACAGATGCGCCAGCCGTGTCACCATCGCACCATCCTCATCCATTAGGCAGGCAAGCACGCGCCATTCCGGCACACGAAGTCCATACGCCCGCGCATGGGTGTGAAACTGCGCAGAGGCGCGATCACTGACCGCCGCCAGAAGGTAAAGCAAATAAGACGAAACAAAGCCGTCCTGCGTGTTTGTCCGGTTGTCGTTCAAACCTGTTCTCTCCGACTGCTCCATCGCTGCGATAGGTCAGCCGATCCAGGCGGTCAACAAAACTGTTGACGCAGGGTATATGAAATTTCATATTAAATTCGAGGGAGCGCTGCCGTGACCATGGACCTGATCATCACCGGACTGCACAACGAGACGGACCGCATCCGTGTCTTCGATCTGTCAACAGCGGATGGCTCTCCCCTCCCCGATTATGAAGCAGGAGCGCATCTGACTTTTGATCTGGGTGACAAAGGAACACGATCTTATTCCCTGATTGATTGGGCGCAGGACGCTGCTGGCGCGGCCTACCGTATTGCGGTTCAGCGTGAGGACGGCGGTACCGGTGGATCGCGTGCCATGCACGCACTGACCGTCGGAACAAAGATCGCAGCAACGCCGCCCAAGAACGATTTTGGAGTAGAAGACCACACCGGTCCTGCCGTGTTGCTCGGTGGCGGCATCGGGATCACCCCGCTGATTTCCATGGCAACAACGCTGCAACGCACTGGTCGCCCATTCGCGCTACACTACGCGGGCCGGTCGCGCGATGTGATGGGATTTCTGGAACCGCTCTCGCAAGATTTCAGCGATCAACTCACCTGCCACCCCGACGATGAGACACCTCTCGATCTCACCGCGCTGATGGCGACGCTCACCCTCGATACCCACCTTTATATATGCGGACCCAAGGGCATGATCGACGCCGCGCGCAATGCAGCGAGCGCCGCAAGCCTGCCCGATGCGCAAGTCCATCTGGAGCTATTTAGCACGCCACAGGCCGAGGACGGCGACACAGCATTCGAGGTCGAAGTCGCCTCGACCGGTGAGGTCTATGTCATCCCGCCTGGCAAGAGCATCATTGACGTGCTTGAGGAAAACGGCCTTGATCTGATGTACGATTGCCAGCGCGGTGATTGCGGGATTTGCCAGACGGATGTGGTCAGCGGTACGCCGGATCATCGCGACGTGGTACTGTCGGACGCCGAAAAAGCCAGCGGTGACGTCATGCAGATTTGTGTGAGCCGCGCCAAGTCCGCCCGTCTCGTTCTGGATCTTTAGGAAAGGAGCCTGCCCATGCCTGCCTATACGCAAGAAAATGTGACCGATCTGGTGCAGGGCCACCGCGTGCACCGCGACCTTTATACCTCGCCCGAGGTCTACCGGCTTGAGACACAGCATCTGTTTCGCAATGTCTGGATGTTTGTCGGGCACGACAGCCAGACGCCGAACAAGGGCGACTATTTCACCACCCAGATCGCCGATCAGCCGATCATACAGGTGCGTCATTCGGATGGCGAAATTCACGTACTTTACAACCGTTGCCCGCACAAGGGGACCAAGATTGCCATCGACCGGGAGGGCAACACCGGGAAGTTCTTTCGCTGCCCCTATCACGCATGGTCGTTCAAGACGGATGGCTGCCTTTTGGCGATACCCCTGAAAAAGGGCTATGATGGAACCACGCTGAAAGAGACAGAGAACGGCAAGGGCATGAAGGCCGTCGGTGCTGTGCACAACTACCGCGGCTTCGTCTTTGCTCGGTTGGCGGATGAGGGAATTTCCTTTGAGGAGTTCTTTGGCGACAGCCTGTCCTCCATCGACAATATGGTTGACCGCGCACCAGAGGGACGCATGGAAGTTGCGGGCCCGCCTCTGCGCTACATGCATAAATGCAACTGGAAGATGTTGGTCGAGAACCAGACCGATACCTGCCATCCCATGGTCGCGCACGAAAGCAGCGCAGGCACAGCGGTAAAAATCTGGGACGAGCTGGGCAATCCCGAACCGCGCCCCGCTGCGATGCAGATCATCGCCCCGTTTATGAGTGCGTATGATTTTTTTGAAGGGATGGGTATTCGCACGTGGCCCAACGGGCATGGCCATACTGGCGTGCAGGGGTCGATCCATTCCGACTACGATTCCATTCCGGGCTACTTTGACGCAATGACCGAGGCTTATGGCGCCGACATGGCCCGCGCCATTCTGGATGAGAACCGCCACAACACCGTCTATTTTCCTAACATCATGGTTAAAGCGCCTTTGGGACAGCTGCGTAATTTTATCCCGATGGGTGCCGACAAAACGCTGGTCGAAAGCTACGTCTACCGCCCCGTTGGCGCACCCGATGCGCTGGTCGCACGGTCCGCCATGTACAACCGCATGATCAACGCGCCGACCTCCATCGTCGGGCACGATGATCTGGAGATGTACGAACGCGCGCAGGAAGGGCTGATGTCGGAGGGGCTTGAGTGGGTCAACGTCCAGCGCCTTTATCAAGAGGATGAGGACTTTGACGTTGAGGCCGTCGAGAACGGTACGACCGAGCGTCAGATGCGCAACCAGTTCAACGCTTGGGCCAAATTCATGACCCCTCAACCTTCGGTTCCAAATGCAGAGGCCGCAGAATGACCCCGTCCCGCGATGATCTGATTGATTTCATCTATGCCGAAGCGCGGATGCTTGACGAGGGGCATTTCAGCCAATGGCTCGACCTGTGGCAGCCAGATGGCATCTATTGGATGCCGCTTGATTACAAACAGACCGACCCCGATTGCATCACCTCCCTGCTCTACGAAGACCAGTTCATGCTGCGTCTGCGGGTGGAGCGGCTGGAAGGTGCGCGTACATTCAGCCAGAAACCCAAAAGCCGCTGTCACCACGTGATCCAGCGTCCCTTCGTCGATGTGTTCGAGCCGGAGGAGAACCGGTATCAGACCAACACGTCGATGCACTATGTAGAGACGCGACTGGATGAGCAATTCTTGCTGGCACTCACGGCAGTACATGATTTGACGGTCGTGGACGGAGCCCTGCGGATTGCGAACAAACGTGTAGATTTGCTCAACTCCGATGCTGCGTTCGGCAACATCCAGTTGCTCCCATGACGGGTATTCCTCTCCCTTCGGTCTATGCTGTCTTTGCACAGACAGCGGCGCGCTGGCCCGAGCGGCCTGTGTTCAACGTCCTGCCGGTCACTGCGGAGATTTACGGTATCCCACCAGGCGAAACGACCTATGGCGAGGCGCTAGAACGCGCAGACACGCTGGCCGAACGATTTGCCACAGCAGGATACGGGGCCGGAATGCGGGTGGCCTTGCTGCTGGAGAACCGCCCCGATTTCTTTGTCATCTGGCTGGCGCTGAACAAGTTGGGCATTTCGGTCGTGCCGATCAACCCTGATCTGAGAGCGGCTGAGCTGGAGTATATGATCGGCCATGCCGAACCTGCGCTGATTATTGCAATACCCGCCCGCCAGGAAGAGTTGCGGCAGGCGGCAAAGGCGGCAAACATCGCGCTTGCCGTTGTTGGGGTGGAGGACACGCCACCTCCGCCGCGCTCCGATGCGCAAGTCGCGGAGCCTCTAATGGGTGCTGACCGCGAAGCCGCGGTGCTTTATACTTCCGGCACAACGGGCCAGCCCAAGGGTTGCGTGTTGCCGAACACCTATTTCCTGCACGCAGGCGACTGGTACCGCGACCTTGGCGGCATCGCGACGCTCTCCGAAGGCGGCGAGCGCATGATAACGCCGCTCCCGATTTTCCATATGAATGCGATGGCCTGTTCCTTTATGGGCATGGTGACTGTCGGCGGCTGTCTCACAGCGCTTGACCGGTTTCACCCGTCAAGCTGGTGGGATGATGTTCGAGCGGCCAAGGCGACATGCCTGCATTATCTCGGTGTTATGCCCTCGATGCTGATGAAAGCGCCGCCTCATGAAAAAGATGGCACTCATCAGGTCCGTTTCGGCTTTGGTGCAGGCGTCGATCCGAAGCTTCAGGCGGAATTCGAGACGCGGTTCAACCTGCCGCTGGTCGAGGCTTGGGCAATGACCGAAACCGGTGTTGGTGCCGTTATTTCAGCGCAAAACCCGGATCGTCTGGTGGGTCTAGCCTGCTTGGGCACACCTGACACAGCCGTCGAGACGCGCATCGTCGATGACAGCGGACAAGATGCAAATGTAGACACACCCGGCGAGTTGCTGGTCCGCCGTGCGGGCAACGATCCCAAATACGGTTTTTTCAGCCACTACTACAAGAACCCCACCGCCACCGCAGAGGCATGGGATGGCGGCTGGTTCCACACCGGCGACATCGTCCGGCGTGATGCTGAGGGGCGTTTCTTTTTTGTGGACCGCAAGAAAAACGTGATCCGCCGCTCTGGCGAAAACATTGCAGCAGTTGAGGTGGAATCCGTGCTGATGCGCCATCCTGACATTACCGCCGCCGGAGTGGCCCCCGTGCCGGATGCCTTGCGCGGAGACGAGGTGTTTGCCTGCCTGACCGTCGCCGATCCATCAGAAGCAAAAGCCCGCGAGATTGCCAACTGGGCCTTGAGCCAAATGGCCTATTACAAGGTGCCCGGGTACATCGCATTTGTGGATGCGCTACCGCTGACCGCGACCCAGAAAATCCAGCGGGCCACACTTAAGGCTATGGCACAGGATTTGCTGGCAAAGGGCCGCGCCTTTGATCTGGGCCACCTCAAGAAACGGCAGGTCGCCTGATGGCGCTGCCCCTTCCCTACGACGGCGTCGTGGTGACGGCACCGGTGTCCATCCCTTACGCCCGCTATTCCATTGAGACTGCGCATTTTTGGATCGCGACCGCCTTGCGCGAAACGCTGAAGGTTGCGGGGATCAAACCAGCCGAGCTTGATGGTTTTTCCGTCGCGAGCTTTACCCTGTTCCCCGACAGCCCTGTGGCGCTGACCCAGCATCTTGGCCTCTCGCCCCGCTGGCTCGACAGTATTCCAATGGGCGGGGCCAGCGGTGTCGTCGCCCTGCGCCGTGCCGCCCGAGCAGTGCAATGCGGGGACGTGGATGTGGTGGCCTGTGTGGCCGGTGACACGAACCAGATCGATAGTTTTCGCACGTTGCTCTCAGGCTTTTCGCGCTTTGCGATGGATGCCTCCTATCCCTACGGCTACGGCGGGCCGAACGCGAATTTTGCCCTGCTCACCGACCGCTACATGCATGAATACGGGGCCACCCGGGCCGATTTTGGACGCATCTGCGTGGCCCAGCGCGATAATGCGCTGAACTACCGCCACGCAATTATGAAAAAGCCACTGACGCTTGAACAATATCTGGAGGCGCGGCCCATCGCCGATCCGCTGGCGCTGTTTGACTGCGTCATGCCTTGTGCGGGGTCCGAAGCGTTTCTTGTGATGCGTGAGGAAAACGCCGTAAAGCGCGGCTTGCCCTTTGCCCGCATCGCAGGCACGATCGAGCGGCACAACGCCCATGCAGCCGACCCGATCCAGCTGCGTGGCGGATGGACGGTGGACATCGACACGCTTTACGGCATGGCCGGCTGTGACCCTGCGGACATGGACCTCGTGAATACCTATGACGATTATCCCGTCATCTCGATGATGCAGATCGAGGATTTGGGGTTCTGCGGAAAAGGCCAAGCCGCAGATTTCCTGCGCGACAAGGATATGACAACCGGCGGCGACTTTCCCCACAACACCAATGGTGGCCAGCTAAGCGCCGGACAGGCTGGGGCCGCAGGCGGATTCATCGGGTTGGTCGAAGGCATCCGTCAGGTCACAGGCCAAGCGGCAGGCACTCAGGTGGCTGACGCACGGCGCGCGCTGATCTCGGGCTTTGGAATGATTAACTATGACCGCGGCGTTTGCTCGGCCGCCGCCATTCTGGAGGCCGCATGACACAAGCGCTCCCTCCTCCCCCGCGCAAAGACCCGCAAAAACGCACACCCGCGTCAGCCCGTCCGCCCGAAGCGCGCAGCCGTGCGGCGATGGGTCTGACAGTGGCGGCGGCAGAGGGGCGCTTTGCCCTGCAAGTCTGCGCCGAGTGCGGTACTGTTCAGTATCCCCCGCGCGACGCCTGCTGCGGATGTCTGGGGACCGATCTGCCATGGCAGGATGTGTCGCCGGACGGAGAGCTGCTGGCCGATACGATGATCCGCGCCTCGACGAAGCAATTTTTCCGTGAACGCAGCCCGTGGCGCACGGGATCGGTGCGGCTTGATGCGGGTCCGACAGTGATCTGCCACGTGCATGGCGATTGCGCCCGCCATGGCCGCGTAACGCTGTGGAACAAACTAGACCGGTCGGGACAAGCGGTGCTGATCGCCGTGCCACCAGAAAGGACGCCGTTGATGCAAGACGACCCGATCCTGCGCGCAATGAGCGCTGATCCCAAGCACCGCCGCGTGCTCATCACTGACGGGCGGAACCCGAATGCACTTGCCTTGGTCAAATCCCTGCAAGGCGCTGGTGCAGCGACAATCTATGTCGGCGAAAGTGAAACCTGGCGTCCCTACCCGCATCGTGCAGCGCTTGAGGCGTCGGATGTGGAATTTATGCCGCTTGACGTGACGGATGCCGCATCAGTCAAACGGATGGCGGCAGAATACGGCGGCAAGGTCGATATCCTGATCAACACCGCGATGTTCCTGCGCCCCGGCGGCGCGATGGCACGGGGCGACACCAGCTTTGCGCAACAAGAGATGGACGTGAACTATCTCGGGCTGATGCGGCTCGCGCAGGGCTTTGGGCCGGGCATGTGCGCGCGTACAGGTGACGGGGTAAATTCTGCCGTGGCTTGGGTGAACCTGCTGTCTGTGCATGCGCTGAGCAATGACGCGGGCTTTGGCTGTTTCTCGGCCTCCCATGCCGCCGCCTATTCGCTCAGCCAGAACCTGCGCGCCGACTTTCGCACATCCGGCCTGCGCGTGATGAATGTCTTTACCGGACCGACGGAGGACGACTGGTTTCAAGCGCTGCCACCACCCAAGGTCAGCCACAACGCCCTTGCAAAATCTGTCGTTGCGGGCCTGCAGGACGGTTTGGAGGATGTGTTCTGCGGTGATGTTGCCCGCGATGTATGGGAGCGGTTCAACCGCAGTCCCAAGGTGCTGGAACGTGAGACGACGATGGGAGTGGACGGCGCATGAGTACGTTGCAAACCCTCGCTACCGCGCTGTCTAGCGGCCAGATCGACGTGGTCGACCTGACCCACACCCTCGATCCCGATTTTCCCGTCATCATCCTGCCGCCGGAGTTCGGCCAATGCGCGCGGTTCCGCATGGAAGAGGTCAGCGCTTATGACCACCGCGGCCCTGCGTGGAAGTGGCACAACATCTCGATGTCGGAGCACACCGGCACCCATTTCGACGCGCCCTCGCATTGGGTGTCGGGGCGCGATGTGCCTTTGGGTGCGGTTGATGAAATACCCGTCGATATGTTTGTGGGACCGGTTGTAGTGATCGACTGTTCCACGCAAGCCGCCGCAGATGCTGATTTCTGCATGACGCCGGATGACATTATCGCGTGGGAAGCCACCCATGGCGATATCCCTGAAGGCGCTTGGGTGCTGATGCGCACAGATTGGTCCAAGCGCAGCGGCGCGGAATACCTTAACATGCACGAAGACGGGCCGCATTCGCCGGGGCCGAGTGCTGAGGCCATCCGCTATCTGGTAGAGACGCGCAACATTCGCGGTTTTGGCACCGAGACGGTGGGGACCGACGCAGGCCAAGGCATGCATCTGACGCCGCCTTACCCCGCGCACTATCTGTTGCACGGCGCAGGCAAATACGGGCTGCAATGTCTGGCCAATTTGGACCTCTTGCCACCCACGGGTGCCGTATTGATGGCAGCACCGCTCAAGATCAAAGGCGGCACCGGCAGCCCGTTACGCGTGCTGGCATTGGTGGAGCGCGAGACATGAGCCACCTTTGCGCGGTCATCACGGGCGGGAGCAAAGGCATCGGGGCCGATTTGGCCGCTTGCCTGCTGGAACGTGGGTACAAGGTCATTTCAATCGCGCGGGGGCTTTCCGAAAATCCACCCGACGGATTGATCGAGGTACAGGCAGACCTGCTTGACGAAACCTCAGTCCGCGAGGCCGCGACCGAGATTGCACGTGCGCACGAAGTTACACACCTCATTCACAATGCAGGGCTAATCTGGCCAAACCTGATCGAAGACGCGACGCCCGCAGACCTCGCAGGTCTGACCCAGCTCCATCTTGGCAGCGCCCTCACCCTTGCCCAGGCGTTTCTGCCTGCGATGAAATCAGGCGGCATGGGGCGTATTCTGTTCAACGGCTCACGTGCTGCGATGGGCGTGCCAACGCGTACTGCTTATTCAGCGACAAAGGCAGGTATCATCGGGATGGCCCGCACTTGGGCACTGGAGCTTGCCCCCCACGGCATCACAGTCAATGTCGTCGCTCCCGGACCGATCAAGACGGACAACTTTTGGGGCATCGTAGAGAAAGACAGCCCGCAGGAGGAAGCACTGGCCAAGCGTATTCCCGTTGGACGATTAGGTGAAGTGCGTGATGTCACCAACGCGTTTCTCTTCTTCTGCGAACCTGCCAACAATTTCATCACAGGACAGACACTCTATGTTTGCGGCGGGGCGAGTGTCGGGGCCATGCAACTTTGACTCCCTATGTCGAGAAACACTTGCTACGCTTCACTTAAAAACGGGTCCGCTGAGAGAGCCGAAACAAAAACGAAACTATAAAAAAAGACCAACAAGGAGAAACACCATGCTGAAAACACTTACAAAACCGCTCAGTGCAGGCGTTGCCGCGCTGGCGATGACCGCATCTGCCGCTTGGGCTGATGTCGTGTTGACATATTCCTCGTGGTTGCCGTGGACGCACCCCGTGAACACAGCGATATACATCCCATGGATGGAAGGGATCGAGGCCGCAAGCGAAGGACGCATCACCTTCAAACGCCTGCCCAAACCGGTTGCGTCACCGCCCGCACATCTGGACGCCGTTAGGACCGGTCAAGCCGATGTCGCCTTTGCGGTACACGGTTATTCCCGCAACCAGTTCACGCCTTATATCTTCGGGGAATTTCCATTTCTTGGTGACAGCGCCAAGGCAAGTTCTATCGCGTTCCAACGCACCCACGACAAATTCCTGTCCGAGATGGACCTTTATAAAGGTGTGCACCTTATCGGGGTAAACCTGCACGGTCCGGGCCAGGTCCACCACTCAAAGATGAACATGACGAAACCTGCGGATTTCGAAGGTCAGAAAATTCGTACCGGTGGTCCGGTCCCGCTTGCGATTGTCGAAGCGTGGGGCGGCGTTTCTATTCGCCAGCCAGCGCCAAAATCCTATGAAATTCTTTCTTCGGGCATCGCGGACGGCATCACCTTCCCTTTTGAATCCCTGCCAAGCTTCAAGATCACCGAGCTTGTCCCTTACACTACCACAATGCCGGGCGGTTGGTACAACTCCAGCCATTATCTTGTGATGAACAAACGCGCCTATGACGGCCTGACCGATGAGGATAAAGCGGTGGTCGATCAGTTCTCGGGCGAAGCCTATGCAGCGCTTGCAGGCGGCGGATGGGACGAAATCAACGCGATCGGACTGGAGGCCGCGAACGCTGCGGGCAACTCCATTGTCGAGGCCAGCGAAGAGCTCAAGACAGCGTTGAGCGAGCTGAACGATACTTTTGTTGCCGACTACATCAAGGAAGCAGAGGGTTTCGGATTGAACGGTCAGGAGGTCATTGATTACTTCAAGGCCGAAGCCGAAAAAGCAGGCTCGATGTAAGGCCCGACAAGAATGGACCTTTCACACAACCAGCCGGTCGCGGGCAATGTCCGCGGCCTAGGCGCCGCCAGCGCGGTGCTGTCATGGATCGCCTGCATTGTGCTGTTTGGCATGATGCTTGTAACCTTTGCTGACGTGGTGGGGCGGTATGTTTTCCTCAGCCCCCTGCCCGCCGCCTACGAAATGATCTCGCTGATGATGCCCGCCATTATCTTTTGCGCGATGCCGATCACGGTCTTGCGTGAAGGGCATGTCACAGTTGATTTGCTGGACAGCTTTATGTCCCGCGGAACGGCTCGCATCCAAGGCGTCGTCGTCAACATCGTAAGTGCCTGCGCCTTGGGTCTTCTGGCATGGCGTCTGGGCGTCAAAGCGCGCGACGACTATGTTTATGAAACGATCACGGATGAATTGCTGCTGCTGATCTGGCCCGTCGGCGCCGCGATGGTTGTGCTGTGCGCGATTGCAGCTTTAGCCGCCCTTGCAAATGCTTGGGCCTATGCGACCAACCCTCCTCTTCATAAGGCCAGCTGAGATGATCGAAGCACTGACCGGACTGGCAGTATTGCTGATACTCGCCTTCCTGCGCATTCCAATTGCGATTGTTATGATCCTTGTGGGCACTGCCGGAATGGCATGGGTGCTCAATCCCGAAGGCGCGCTTTATAACGTCGGACAGACAGCGTATGACGCCGCGATCAATTATGAGCTGTCGGTGGTGCCGCTTTTTGTCCTGATGGGCAATCTTGTGGCTCGTGCCGGGCTGGCAGGACAACTCTACACCGCCTCCAACGCCTTTCTGGGCCACCGCAAAGGCGGGCTCGCAATGGCAACCGTTGTCGCCTGCGGCGGGTTTAGCGCGATCTGCGGCTCATCACTGGCAACTGCCGCCACGATGTCCAAAGTCGCAATGCCGTCGATGCGGCGGTTCAATTATTCCGACCGGCTTGCGACAGGTTCTATCGCTGCGGGCGGTACACTCGGCATCCTGATCCCGCCGTCGGTGATCCTTGTCATTTATGGCATCCTCACGCAGCAAAGCATCGGCAAACTTTTTGCTGCCGGTGTCATTCCCGGACTGCTGGGCGTCCTGCTGTATCTCGCGGCTGTGCGCTTTGTCACATGGCGCAGGCCGGAAGAAGGTCCCGCTGGCGAACGGACGGATTGGTCCGAGCGGATGCGTGCCCTTGGTCAGGTTTGGGGTGTTATCTTGCTCTTTGCCATCGTGATGGGTGGTATCTATGGGGGCGTCTTCAGCCCGACAGAAGCAGCAGGGATCGGCGCGATGGGTGCTTTTGCCTTTGCTTTGCTGCGCCGCGCACTGACGTGGAGCATTCTTAAGGACATCCTGCTGGAAAGCGTTGAGACTACAGCGATGCTCTTTACGGTCCTGATCGGTGCGCTGCTGTTTGCGAATTTCATCAACTACACCGACTTCCCGCAGGCGCTGCTGGCCTTCGCGGCGCAATTCGCCGACCGGCCGTGGCTGGTCATCATGGCGATCCTCGCGATCTATGTCTTGCTGGGATGCGTTTTTGAAAGCCTGTCGATGATCCTGCTGACAGTGCCGATCTTCTTTCCACTGGTGCGCGATCTCGGCTACGATCCAATCTGGTTCGGCATCGTCGTCGTCGTTGTGACCGAGATCAGTCTGATTACGCCCCCTGTCGGCCTGAATGTATTTGTCCTGCGTGGGGTTCTGCCTGATGTCAGCACCGGCACGATTTTCAAAGGGGTCACCCCTTTCTGGGTCGCGGATATCTTTCGGCTGGCGCTGATCGTGGCCATCCCCGCGCTGTCGCTATGGTTGCCGTCTTTTGTTGTCTAGGTCGCACTCACACCAGCGAGAAAGACACCTCGCCAAGGCCGGACATCCTGACGTCCACACGGCCTACCGAAGCGTCAAGCGTGCGCAGAGGCAGATGCGTCCCGCACAACACAACCATTCCCGCCTGCGGCTTTACTCCACGGACAGTCAGCTGGTTGACCAACCACATCACCGCATCCACCGGATGCTGCGGCGCGTTGTTTGTGGCCTCTCCAACAAGTGCGCTATCGTCATGTATCGTGACATGCATCGCTTCAAGGTCCAAATCGGCGGGCGCGATGTGATCCGGCCCCAGCACACATCCTGCATTGAATACATTAAGCGCAACAGCCTGCGGGAGGGTCAGTTGCGGCACCGACAACCCGCGCTGGTCGATCAGCTCAATCGCGGGGTGGAACCGGTCAATCAGGGTAAGCGCCGTGTCGCGGTCCACCGCTCCTGTCAGTTTTTCGACACCTGCACCCAAGATGGCCGCGATCTCGGGCTCGACACTGACCGCGTCAAAACCGGAGCGCGGCAAGGTTACGCCGGAGGCATGGACCTGATCCGCAAAGATGCGCGCCCAGACAGGTTCATCGACACCGAAATGTGCCATCTGCGGGGCGCCGTTCACCGCCATCTTGAAACCACCTGCTTTGCCTACAGCAGCAGCAAGCCCGTCCTGAAAGTCGTAAGCGCCCGCAAGCGTGTCCGGCAGCACGGACAGATCATACGTACCGATGCCCGAACGGGCGTGAGCGATTACGGTGATAGCGTCGGACATATGCGGCTCCTGAAAAAGTGTTACCCTGACTGTGCGGCAGCAACCGCCCAAAGACCAGTCCTTTCCCAATCCACAGGAGAACGCCATGTCCCCCTCTGATCCCAAGCGCAAGCTGCGCTCCCGCGTGACAACAGATGGGCTCGATAGGGTCCCGCACCGCGCGTTCTACCGTGGTGCGGGTCTCGATGATGATGCCATCTCGCGCCCGATGATTGGTGTCGCGTCAACGCATGGCGAAACATCACCGTGCAACATGAACCTGCGCGATCAGGCCGAACACGCCTATCGCGGCGTTCAAGAAGCGGGCGGCACGCCGCGTGAATTCACGACGATCTCTGTCTCTGACGGGTTCAGCATGAACCATCAGGGCATGAAGAATTCGCTGATGTCGCGCGAAACGATTGCGGATTCAGTTGAGCTTGTGATGCGCGGTCATGCCTATGACGGGCTGGTGGCCTATGGCGGCTGTGACAAGAACCTGCCCGCGCTTATCATGGCGATGGTGCGCCTGAATTGCCCGTCCGTTTTTGTTTTTGGCGGCAGCACCTTGCCCGGCATGTTCGGTGGTAAGCCCGCAACCATTCTGGATGCCTACGAAGGCGCAGGGGCCGTAATGGCGGGCGACATGGCCCAAGAAACACTGGACCGGATGGAACGCGCGGTGATGCCCACGGTCGGAGCCTGCCCCGGTCAATTTACTGCCAACACGATGGGCATGGTGTCCGAAATCCTCGGCATTGCGCCTTTGGGCAGTGCGCTCATTCCTGCAGTGTTTTCCGAACGGATGGCCTTGGGCCGCAAGGCCGGACACCTCGTCATGCAGGTGCTGGAACGCGGCGGGCCATACCCGCGTGATCTGATCACCCGCAAAAGCCTTGAGAACGCCTGTGCGATTGTAGCGGCCACCGGCGGGTCAACCAATGCAGGCATGCACATCTCTGCCATCGCCCACGAGGCCGGTATCACCTTCACGATGGACGATGTCGGGGCGGTGTTCGAGCGGACGCCGCTGATTGGCAACCTGCGTCCGGGCGGCGCTTACTATGCGCTCGATGTGCACCGGTTGGGCGGCGTGCCGATGATCGCGAAAGCGCTTATCTCAAGCGGACATATGCACGGCGATACGCTGACCTTGAGCGGTGAGACCTTGGCCGAGGCCGTGAAAGACGCGCCTGATCCTGATGGCGAGGTTATCCGGCCGGTCGCGGAGGCGATTGACAGCAGTGGCGGCGTGATTGTCCTTAAAGGCAACCTTGCCCCCGAAGGCGCGTTTATCAAAGTGGCAGGCCTGAAAAAGCGTGTCCACGAGGGGCCTGCGCGGGTTTTCGAGAGCGAAGAAGACTGCATGCGTGTCATTCGCCAACAAACCTATAAGGCAGGCGATGTGATCATCATTCGTAACGAAGGCCCTGCTGGCGGGCCGGGCATGCGCGAGATGCTGGGACCGACCGCCGTGATTTACGGTCAGGGCATGGGCGAAAAGGTGGCGTTAGTTACGGACGGACGCTTCTCCGGTGCGACGCGTGGCATGTGCATCGGATATCTATCCCCTGAAGCCTATGGCGGCGGGCCGCTTGGATTGGTGGAGGATGGGGATATCATCCGCATCGACACTGAAAGCGCCCGCGCGATTGACCTGCTGGTGGATGATGCTGAATTGGACAAACGCCGTGCAGCATTGGCCGCACGTCCCGCCCGCCGTCTGGCCGGGGTTCACGAAAAGTATGCAGCGCAGGTTGGCAGCGCCTTCTACGGGGCGGTGACGCACTCGGGGGCTGCGGAATGGCCAATGGACGGACTTGATGATGAATAATCCTCGACTGGGATACATCGGACTGGGCCTCATGGGCGCGCCGATGGTAATGCGGCTGCTGGACGCAGGATGCGACGTCATGGTCTGGAACCGCTCAGCAGGCAAGAAAGACGCCGCCGTGGCCGCTGGTGCAAAGCTCGCCGAAAGCCCTGCCCAACTGGCGGCGCACTGTGACGTGATCATGTGTTGCCTGACCGACGCACGCGCGGTCGAGGAGGTGATGTTCGGTGATGACGGCGTGGCCAGCGTTAACGGCCCGTCGATTTTGATCGACCTGTCATCAATGGACCCGGATCAGACGCGGGAGTTTGGCACACGGCTGCGCGCCGCAAACGGTATGGGCTGGATCGACGCGCCAGTCTCCGGGGGGACGCCCGCCGCGACCGATGGCACTTTGACAATCATGGCTGGCGGCACGGATGAGGACTTTGCCCTTGCTGCACCGCTCATGGGACCACTGGCGCAAAAGGTTACCCATATGGGGCCAGCGGGTGCGGGCCAGATGACCAAACTGGTCAACCAGATCATATCCGGCTGCACCATGGCCGTTGTCGCCGAAGCCGTGAACTTCGCCAAGAAATCCGGCGTGGACGCGACCCAATTGACCGATGCTCTGGCCGGAGGCTTTGCCGACAGCAAGGTGTTTCAACTGCTTGCGCCGCGCATGGCGTCGGAGAACTTTGAAAACCCGCTTGGCACAGTGGCCATGATGCTCAAAGACCTCGACACAGTGGCTGCCAAAGGTGCCGGCAAGGCAGCGCTGCCAATGACGGACGCCGCGATTGACCTGATGCGCGAGACCGGCGTAAGGGGGTACGATCAAAGCGATATATCGACCATTGTGGCAACTCTTGCGGCGCGGCTCTGACATGGCTTGTGTCGGTCTTATCGTGCCGCCTGCCGCCGGAGAAGTCCCGCCTGAACCACCACAGCTTTATCCCGACGTGACATTCATCGCTGAAGGGATGGCATTGCCGCAACTCACGCCCGAAGGGTACGATAGCGTGATCGGTCACACCGCCGCATTGGCTAAGCGCCTGAAAGAGTGCGGTGCAGAAGCGGTATCCCTGATGGGAACATCCCTAAGCTTTTACCGCGGGCCAGAAGGAAACGCGCAGGTGCGTGATGCCATGGCAGAGGCTTCGGGCCTGCCTGTGACAACCATGACAGATTCCGTTCTGGAAGCGTTGGCAACGCTCAACGCCAGTCGCGTTGCCGTCGCCACCGCTTATGAAGAGCCTGTCAACCGCGCTTTGATGGCGTACTTTGAGCAGGCTGGCATCGAGACCGTCACGCTCAAGGCGCTTCACCTGAGACAGATCGAAGATATTTTTGCTGTTACCGCAGATGACCTGATCACTCTAGGACGTTCAGCGATGGAGGAAGCCGAGGGAGCGGAGGCGCTCTTTATCTCTTGCGGCGGATTGCGGACGCTGCCGGTGATCAGGCCGCTGGAGGATGAGTTTAACCTGCCTGTCGTCACTAGCGCGACCGCTGGTGCTTGGGGCGCGCGCCGGCTACTGGGCCACTCCGGTAAAGCCGCAGGTTTCGGCAGATTGTTCGGCGATTAGACCCGTCTTCAATCGGTTACTTTGCGCTACGCAACAAAATCCTACGTAAACCGGAAAACTGGTGCGCGTTTCGTCGCATCTCCCTGACTTGGTGGGGTTTCGGAATATATAATGTGTCACAAGACACCATAAGTCCGTCAGGCATGGAGTACCCCGTGGATACATTACTTTTGTCACGCATTCAGTTCGGTGCGAATATCTCTTTTCACATCCTGTTCCCCACGATCACGATCGCTTTGGGCTGGGTGCTGCTGTTCTTCAAATTGCGCTACAACGCAACGCGGGAAAGCAAATGGATGGATGCCTATATGTTTTGGGTAAAAATCTTTGCGCTATCCTTTGCGATGGGTGTTGTGTCGGGCATTACCATGTCGTTCCAGTTCGGCACCAACTGGCCCGGTTTCATGGAAACCGTCGGCAATGTGGCCGGACCGCTGCTGGCTTATGAGGTCATGACAGCCTTCTTTCTTGAGGCGGTCTTTTTGGGGATCATGCTGTTCGGTGCGTCCCGCGTGAAGCCGTGGGTACATACGCTGGCGACCTTCCTTGTGGCCTTCGGCACGACCATGTCTACCTTCTGGATCATCGTTCTGAATTCGTGGATGCACACGCCCCAGGGCTTTGAGCTGCGCGATGGCGTTGTGTTTGCGACCAACTGGTGGGAGATCGTCTTTAATCCGTCGATGCCATACCGTCTGGTGCATATGCTACTGGCCTCCGGTCTGACGGTCGCATTCCTGATCGCCGGCGTTTCCGCGCTGCGCCTTTTGTGGGGCGACCGCGCCGAAAGCGCCAAATCTACGCTGCGCTTTGGTATCATCGTGGCCGCCGGTCTGATCCCGCTGCAAATTCTTGCCGGTGATTTTCACGGCTTGAACACGCTAGAGCATCAACCCGCCAAAGTTGCCGCGATGGAGGGCAACTGGGAAACAGGTCCCAACATCCCGCTGGTCCTGTTTGCCATCCCGGATGAAGAAGCACGCGAGAACAAGTACGAGATAGGTGTGCCCAACGGGGCATCGATCATCCTGAAGCATAAACCGTCAGGCGTTGTGCCCGGTCTCAATGATTTTGTGGCCGAGGACGGGACGAAACTGCATCCGCGTGTGGCACCGGTTTTCTTCAGCTTCCGGATCATGGTCGCAACCGGAATGGCGATGCTCGTCCTTTCGTGGACCGGTCTTTTCCTGCTGCGACGCTACGGTGCCGGTGAAATGCCGCGCTTGCCCCTCTACGCTTTTGCCGCGATGAGCCTCAGCGGTTGGTTGGCCACACTCGCAGGCTGGTACACGACCGAAATCGGACGCCAGCCTTGGTTGGTTCAAGGTGTGCTTGCGACCAAGGACGCAGTGAGCGACGTTTCCGCCGGTATGGTCCTGAGCACACTGATCGGATATCTCGTTATCTACGCCGCGCTGATTTTTGCCTACATCGGTGTGATCCTTTATCTGGCGCGCAAAGCTGCTCGCGGCGAAGCTCTTCCGTCGCGCGGATACAAACACAGCGGTGAAGCCGAAGTCGCCGTTATGCAGCCGGGAGAATGATGATGGACCTGTTCAGCGATCCGGCCATATGGCTGCCGTGGACTTTTGCCGCCCTGATGGGCCTGTCCATTCTGATGTATGTTATTCTGGACGGTTTCGATCTGGGTGTGGGCCTATTGGTGCCGCTGGCCGAGGATGAAGACAAAGACTTGCTGGTCGCCTCCATCGGGCCGTTCTGGGATGCAAACGAGACATGGCTTGTGCTGGCAATCGGGCTATTGCTGGTGGCCTTCCCCACGGCACATGGCATCATATTAAGTGCCTTGTACCTGCCAGTGTTCGTCATGCTGGTGGGTCTTATCCTTCGCGGCGTGTCTTTCGAATTTCGTGCAAAAGCACCGGCATCGCAGAAACCGCGCTGGAATGTAGCGTTCTTCGTCGGATCGCTCATGGCCTCCATGAGCCAAGGTTTCATGCTTGGAATGTACGTCATGGGCCTCACGTGGACCTTGCCACACGTGGCCTTTGCCTTGCTGACCGCGGTTTTCCTGACGGTTGGGTACAGCTTTATCGGTGCCGCGTGGCTGATCGCAAAGACAAGCGGTGAATTACAGAAACGGGCTGTCGGCTGGGCCAAACGCGGTATCTGGGGACTGATCCTTGGCATCGCAGCAATCTCCATGGCGACACCATACGTTAGTGCGCGGATCTACGAGAAATGGTTCAGCATGCCCGAGATGCTTTACCTGTCTCCGCTACCACTCTTGTCTGCGGCGATGGTGCTCTATCTGCTTTGGCAGATCAAACGCTTGCCACAGGACAATGATCGCAGCGCGTGGGGGCCGTTCATGGCGGCAATGGCGCTGTTCGTGCTCGCTTTCGGTGGCATGGCCTATTCATTCTACCCCTATGTGGTGCCGGAACAGATAACGATTTACGAGGCCGCATCCGCCCCGGAAAGCTTGCTTATCATCCTGATCGGCACACTTTTCGTTCTGCCCGCCATCTTGGGCTATACCATTCTGTCCTATTCTATTTTTCGCGGTAAGGCGACTGAACTGCGATACGACTAACGATGGGGTACTGACGACAATCAAGGATACTTCTGACGGCGGGGGCGGTAGAATGCCCCCGCCCCTTTTGTTAATAGCGACCTGTTCCATCCTAAAACCCACCGCTGAACTCTGAGGCCAAAGAATAAATTTGCTAGAAATTTGCGGAAAACCCGTTAGGCTGTAGAGCATTGCAAGAACGAGTCATCGGGTAAATTACGCCTGATTTGCTCAGACATAGTAATTGAAAGGTCGTCGGTGCACGCAATTATGCATGCTTAACAGACCGGCATTTGAAACGATAATCGCGCGAATATTCAAGGCGCTCTGGTATCGGTCCGACGGACCGTCCGACAATTAGAGAACTGATCCACCCACGGATTTTGGAGGATAACATGGCCAAGAAACCAGCCCCAGCCGAGCTGAAAAAGCAAGGCGAGGAACTCAAGAAAAAATTTGGCGAAATGCGCAAAACGCAGCACAATTTCGCTATGCAGATCGGCGCGGAAGGCATCGTCTTTATGGCCGACCGCAAGAAGCCGCCAGAAGCCCTGTGGCGCGCTGCCAAGAAAGAAGGTGGCAGCAGTAAGGGAGCCATGGGCACCTGCGAGATGAAGGGCAACGTGATCATTCTCGATTGTGTTGACGAAGACGCCGCGCCCTCCGGCCTGCTGCGAAAGGCAAAGGTGCACTTTGCCGACCGTGGCATGGCCGCCAAGGTCTTCTTTAAAGGAGCCGAGGACGACGAAGAGGGCGAAGGTGCAGAAGAGGGTGCCGCAGCGGAAGAAGGCGGCGGTGGTGCCGCAGGCGGGGAAGCCGCGGCAGGCGATGCGCCGGCCCCCGAAGGCGGGGGCGGCGAAGAAGAAGCTGCGGCTCCGGCAGGCGAATCCGATCTCGACGTGCTCCGCCGCGAATATTCCGAAATCGAACCCGATGTAGAAGCCGCAGTTGTCTCCACAAACGCGGGTGTCGGCAAAAAGGTTGGCGGCCTCAAAGCCATGTTCGAATCCCAACTGGAAACGAACCCCAAAAAGGCACGCGCTATCATCGGCCTTTTGAAAACCACGTTGGAGACAGCTAAGAAATCGGGCGACATTCCCGAGAACACTGCTGCCGCACCTGATCCTGCGGTGGCTGAAGCGCGCCGGTCCAAAATTGCTGAACTGGAACGTGGTGTGGACGAGTTGCTGGCGGAATTCGCATAACACAGCTGCATTGCGATTGACCAAAACAGGGACCGCGCCGGATGGTGCGGCCCCTGCACCGGCAACGAAACTTTAGTCCTGTACCAATGAACCGGATAAAAAAACATCGGTTCAGACACGCTTGCGCAACTATAGTCCGTCCGAATTTCCCCAGATCGTACCGCCCGCCATCGAAGGCGTAACGTTAATTTACTAAGCCGAGACTATCTAACTGGGCGTGCCCTTTCGAGTTGAGGCAAGCACCGATCGGCAAACTAACCCATACGGTTATCGGCCTGGCCAAGTAGCAGGCATGCACCCAGTCCCATAACCTGAGGTTTTTGCATCCTAATCCGGTGTAGAAGCGCGTCCATCGTGCCTTGCCCCCTTTACGCGGCTCCTTTCATCCCGCACATTCCCCGGCAGAATACGTAAGACACAACAGGACTTCCTCATGGCTAACCCTTTGTATGACGCGCTTTTTGGACAGCACGCCGGTGCGAACACACCGTTTTTGCATTTGCCAGATGGCACCACCGTCAGCCACGGGGCTTTCATCAACCGTGCGGCCCAGCTGGCCGCGACGATCAAGGCGTGCGGGCTGCAGCCCGGTGACCGTGTGGCGTTGCAGATAGATAAATCTGTTGATGCGCTGGCGCTTTATGCGGCCTGTGTCCAAGGCGGGTTCGTTTTCTTGCCCCTCAACCCGGCGTATATGCCTGCCGAAGTCGATTACTTCGTCTCGAACTCGGGCGCGAAGCTGTTAATTTGTGATCCGGCAAAGGCGGCGACCCTGACATCAGTGGCCCAGCAGGCAGGTGCCGCGTTAGAGACACTGGACACGCAAGGTGGCGGTACTCTGGCCAGCCGTGCAGCCACGATGCCTGAAGAGTTTGAGACTGTAGATCGCGACGGCGAAGATCTGGCGGCGTTTTTGTATACATCCGGCACCACCGGACGCTCCAAAGGGGCGATGATGACGCAGACGAACCTGCTGTCAAACGGTCAGACGCTCAAGAACCTGTGGCGGTTTACCCGCGACGACGTGCTGTTGCATGCTTTGCCGATTTTTCACACGCATGGGCTTTTTGTGGCGACCAATGTGATGCTACTTTCCGGCGGCTCCATGTTCTTTTTACCGAAACTGGATGTGGATCAGCTTATCAGTCTGATGCCACGGGCTACGGCGATGATGGGCGTTCCGACATTCTACACCCGCCTTCTGGATCATCCCGGCTTTACCAAGGCCGTTACCGAAAACATGCGGCTTTTCATCTCCGGCTCTGCTCCTTTGCTGGCAGAAACGCATAAAGCGTTCGAGGCGCTGACAGGCCACCGCATTCTTGAACGCTACGGGATGACCGAAACCAACATGAACACCTCTAACCCCTATGACGGCCCGCGCCGCGCAGGCACAGTGGGTCTGCCGCTGCCGGATGTGGAGCTGAAAGTCACCGATCTGGAAACCGGTGCCGACCTGCCGCAGGGCGAGATAGGGATGATCGAAGTGCGTGGCCCGAATGTGTTCAAAGGCTACTGGAAGATGCCTGAAAAGACCGCCGCCGAGTTGCGTGAAAACGGGTTTCTTATCACCGGCGATCTGGGTTTGATCGACGATCAGGGCTACGTTCAGATTATTGGGCGCGGCAAGGACCTTATCATCTCGGGTGGCTACAACATCTATCCCAAAGAGCTTGAAGTCATCCTTGATGAAATGCCTGGTGTGCTTGAATCTGCCGTCATCGGCCTGCCCCATGGCGATCTGGGCGAAGCGCCTTTTGCGGTGCTTGCCCGCGCCGCTGACAAGGAACCCGATGTCGCCGCTATTCAGATTGCCCTGAGCAGTCAGCTGGCGCGGTTCAAATGCCCGCGCAAGATTGTCGTTGTCGATGCTTTGCCACGCAACACGATGGGTAAGGTGCAAAAGAACATTCTGCGCGAAACGTATAGCGACACCTTCAACGCCTGAAGCGCGAAACGCACAGTTTCGGTTGCGTCCTTTTATGAGGGCGCGGCTTCGCCCCTGAACAATCATACGACCGCGCAATGTGGCACCTTTGTCTGACAGACAAGGAGCCTTTGACCGATGTTATCTCAACAGAAAACCCGGCCCCGCGCAGGGGGACGCAGCGCCAGACGCGCTTTGCGCAGCGCCTCTGATTTTACGATGCTGGCGGGTGTGCACAACAAGATCCCCACATGTGAGATTATGACCGGTTCACAGGTTGAGCGGATTGATGCGGCATCAATGGACATTCTCGAAAACGTCGGTGTCGTCTTTCGCGATGACCGCGCGCTGGCCGATTGGAAAGCCGCCGGGGCCAAAATTGAGGGCGACCGCGTCTACCTTGACCGTGGGCTGATACGCGACCTGATTGCGACCATTCCAGCTAACCTCACATATCATGCCCGTGATCCGGCCAAGAATGTCGCACTTGGGGGGCGTGATGCGATCTTTGTGCCCATGACCGGCGCGCCATATCTGCGCGATCTGGATGATGTGCGCCGTAATCCGACGCTGGACGATCTGGCGATGTTTCACAAGCTTAGCCACATGCTGCCCGGTTTGCATTCTTCTGCGCATCACATTGTCGAACCCTACGACCATCCCATCAGCCAACGACACCTGCGCATCACGTATTCGTCGATGAAGCACTCCGACAAGACCTTTATGGGCATGACCACCAGCCCCAAGAACGCAGAAGATGTAATTGATATGTGCCGCATCCTTTTCGGGGCCGAGTTTATCGACAGCCATCCTGTTGTCACCGGTAACTGCAACGGCAATTCGCCGTTGGTCTGGGATGAAACCATGCTGGGGGCAATGCGGGCGTTCAGCCGCGCAAACCAGCCTGTGCTTTGCTCTCCTTTCGTATTGGGCGGTGCGAATACACCCGCTTCTGTCGCCGCCTCTGTCGCACAGTTGAACGCCGAAGCGCTATCTGCCCTCGCCTACACCCAAGTCATCCGCAAAGGGGCACCGGCGATCTATGGTCACTACCTGTCTACCGTGTCGATGAAGTCTGGCGCGCCGATGGCAGGCACGCCCGAAATCTCGCTGATGAACTTTATGATTGGGCAGATGGCCCGGTTCTATGACGTGCCTTGGCGAACCTCCAACACGCTCGGCGGGGCCAAGACGTTTGACGCGCAGGCAGGCTATGAAAGCGCGACAACCCTGTCGGCCGTCATGCATGCCGGTGCCAACTATATCTGGCATTCTGCGGGGTGGAACGAGGCAGGGATGCACTGTTCTGTCGCAAAGTTCATCGTTGATGCAGAGCAGTGCGCGATGGCGCACCGGATGGCACAGGGGGTGAATTTCGACGACTTCGATGCGGCACTTTCCGCTGTGGGGGATGTGGGTCCGGGCGGTCACTATCTGGGCCATCCGCATACTCAAGAAAATTTCCAGACCGCCTATTTTATGCCCGAGATGTTCGACAACAATTCGATCGAGCAATGGCAGGCCGGCGGCAGTGTCGAAATCACCGAACGGGCGCTCAATCGGGCGCGCAAATTGCTGTCCGAGTATCAGGAACCTTTGCTGGACCCAGCCAAGGATGAAGAGCTACGCGCCTATATTGCAAAGCGCGAAGCAGAAATTCCTGCAGCAGATGAGCTGAACCAAAGCTACTGACGACAGGGGCTGCCCGCAGCACCCCAAAGCGCGATATCCCGGGCGATGTCGGCCACACTACCAGGTGCCTTCTCGCGGCCCGCGCCTGGTTCAAAGCCCCAAGCGACAAACGCGGAAGTTTCCAGATGTTCCACCAGACCGGCGATGTCGAAGCCGTCGTTTGTGTCTGGATCGCGCAGTTGGGCACATATGCTCTCGCTGCTCTCGCCCAGCCAATCCAACTCAACCGGCGGCAATCGCCATGCATCGTCAATTTGTGGGGCCGCCGGTGAGGCAACATCACGGCCCAAAGCCGTCACATGGCAAGTACGGCACGGAATAGTTTCAGCACCAATACGGCTTTCATCTGCCTGCACGTTCATACCATGGCGCACATTGGTGCCATAGGCCAGACCATTCCACATCGGCTCGGACTGTTCGCCGACATGACAATTGGTACAGCGCGGGTGCGAGGCGACTTCGTAAATCCGGTCCCACGCTTCAAGCGCTTGCTGCTCGGTCACATCCTGCGCACTCGCACCGGTGCCAGCGACAAGCGCGGCGAAAAACGCGCCCCTCATGCGAAGTCCACCGAGTTGGAGAACGGCAGCGTTCTGATCCGCTTGCCTGTCGCGGCGAAGATTGCATTGCCTAGTGCAGGTGCCGAAGGCGGCACGCCCGGCTCACCGATACCCTTGATCTTGTCTCCGTTCTCAAGGCCGCGCACCTCGACGACCGGTGACTGGTGCAACCGCATCCCTTCGAATACGTGGTAGTTGTCTTGCTGTGGAACGCCACCTTCATAGGTAATTTCGCAATTCATGGCATGGCCCAGCCCCCAGATCACACCGCCCGAAAGCTGCGCTTCAAAGTTCACCGGATCAAGAACACGCCCGACATCTGCGGCCACAAAAACCTTGTCGATGCGAATGCCGTTCTCCATATCTGTCACCTCAACCACCTGCGCGACAGGCACACCGAAGGCCAGCACGAACGCCAGCCCTCTCCCGCGGCCTTCTTCCAGCGGCATGTCCCAACCGGACATATCGCCGACAGCCTCCAGCACTTTGCGCGAAGGTTCGTGTGTACACAGACGCAAACGCTCTGCCAGCGGATCAATCCCGGCAGCATGGCACATCTCATCGACAAAGCATTCATGCAGGAACCCGTTGCCCGACGCGCCGACCGACCGCCATGAACTGATCGGCACCATAGGTGGCACGCGGTAACCCGTCACACGGTAATCCGGTATGGCAAATGGCTGATCCCATGCACCTGCGACAATCGCCACGTCCGGCCCCATTGCAGGTTGGCCCAAACGCTCCATCGAAGATGCCACCACCGACGGTGCCGCAATCGACAGATCGTAAGCCGCAATTCCGTCCGAAGACGCCGCCCCGCGCATCCGCGCAATCGCCAGCGGGCGCGGGAAGTCGTGTGTCATGTCTTCTTCGCGCTGCCAGACCATCTGGATCGGCGTATCCCTGATTTGCATTGCAATCTCAACGGCCTGGGAGACATAGTCGTCTTCCAGGCGACGGCCAAAACTCCCCCCCGACATCAAAACATGGACATG
Organism: Sulfitobacter noctilucicola; assembly: GCF_000622385.1. Lineage (NCBI taxonomy): Bacteria > Pseudomonadati > Pseudomonadota > Alphaproteobacteria > Rhodobacterales > Roseobacteraceae > Sulfitobacter > Sulfitobacter noctilucicola. Next base: position 2,407,749 of record NZ_JASD01000008.1, on the reverse strand, counting down.
CACATCGTCAGCGTCCAGCCCTGTCAGCTTTGCCGCATTGGCTTGCATAAAGCGCGGGATTTGCGTGCCAGTCCAGATATCCAGCCGTCCGTCCGAAAGCTTGACCACCACGCTCATCGGCTCAAGCGGGGCATGTGCGAGATAGGGAATGCGGTACTCCGCTTCCATCACGTCCGCTCCGTCAAGCGCTGCTTCCACATCGCCTTCGTCCTTGAACCGGCTGTCCTGACGATCCTCGGTAAAGGATGATGCGACTTCATCGAATTGCTTTTCAGTCTCTCCGATATATGGCGATGGTCCCCATTCACAGGTAACTGCCTGTGCCGCTTGAAAGGCGCGCCATGTGTTATCTGCCACCACAGCAATACCGCCCGTGATGGGCAGCACAGCGCGCACGCCGCGCATGTTTTCAGCCGCGGATGCATCAAAGCTGTTGATGCCGCCGCCCAGCGCAGGGTTTGTCCGCGTGGTCGCGTGAACCATACCCTCCATGCGCATATCAATACCGTAGTCCTGCGTACCGGTAGATTTTGCCACGATATCGGTGCGCATATGGGGCTTGCCCAGATGCCGCCACGTTGAGGGATCGCGCAGCGCGACCTCGTCTGAAACAGGCATCTCTGCGGCCGTACCGGCAAGATCAACGTAAGAAAGGCTGGTCCCATCCGGCAGAATCACTGCCCCGTTCGCCGTTTTTAATGTACTCCGCTCAAGGCCGGTTTGCTGTGCCGCAGCCGTAATCAGCGTCTCTCGCGCGACAGCACCTGCCATCCGCAACCGGTCATACATATCCGGAACGGTGGTAGAGCCGCCGGTGATCTGCAACCCCATCAGCTTGCCCACGACATCCGATGCACCGCGCCCTGTGCGGGCCAGAAACGTCTCGGAGGTGGCAGCAATCGGCATGCCTTCAGCGGCGACAACACCATTGTAATAGGCGGCAGAAGGTGGACCGGGTTCAATGCGAACGGCGTCCAGATCTACATCCAGTTCTTCGGCAATCAGATGGGCCTGAATGGAATAGGCCCCCTGCCCCACATCAGCGCGCGGAGTAATCAGCGTGACGGCATTCGCGTCGATTCTGACGTACGGGTTGAAGGTGACTTCGCCATCAGCCAGCCCCTGCTCCAGTGGATTGTCAACTTCGCGCTTGTACATATAGGTGCCAAAGGCGACACCGCCGAGCACAGCAGCCGATCCGATCAGAAAGCTGCGCCGCGCAATGGTTTTTACACGTCCCATGATTACACTCCCTGCAAGCGGCGGGCCGCTGTTTTGACTGCATCACGGATGCGTGGATAACTGCCGCAGCGACACAGGTTCCCGCTCATTGCGGCGTCAATCTGGTCATCGGTCGGTTCCGCGTTCAGATCTAGAAACGATGCCGCCTGCATGATCTGACCGGACTGGCAGTAGCCGCATTGCGCGACCTGATGCTCTACCCATGCTTCCTGCACCGCATGCATGGCTTTTGGCGTACCCAACCCTTCGATGGTGGTGATATCACCGTCAACGTCGGCCGCCGCCACCTGACAGGATCGTACTGCGACCCCGTCCATATGCACCGTGCAGGCCCCGCATTGCGCAATCCCGCAGCCGTATTTCGGCCCCGTGATGCCCAGCTCATCCCGCAAGACCCACAAAAGCGGCATGTCGTCTTCGACATCGACCTCGTGCTCGGTCCCGTTTACCGTTAACTTCATGAGTGCCTCCTACAGGAATTCAACATCCGTTGACTTATCAAATATCTCAATTCAAGCTCTTGTCAACGCGCGTTGACAATATTTCTCAAAAGCGTACAAACATTACAATGAATAAAGCCCTAGCGACCCGGGAAAGACTGCTTACCGAGGCGCGTAAACTGCTGTGGTCGCGTGGATATTCCAACGTTTCCTTGCGTGAGATTGCGCAGGGAGCCGGCGTCGATGTCGCGTTGGTTTCACGGTACTTTGGCGGCAAGCGCGGGTTGTTCGAAGCAACGCTTGAGGGTGCCTTTGATGCGCCGTCCCTGCCCGATGAGGCGCAGTTGGTGGACACGGTTTTGCAGATGTTTCGCGATGCCCCACGTGGCGGCGACACGCCGTCATCACTTCAGCTGATTCAGACCAACGCCAATGATCCGGAAGTGGGTGAAACGGTTCGCGCAGCGCAGTCCGAAAGCATGCAGCGGATATTGGAAGAGATAATTGGCGACAAAGAGCGCGCCGCGCTTTTCATGAGTGTTCTCATGGGCTTCGCCATGGCGGAAAAGACCCTCAAGCTAGACGGGATTGCCATACCCGGCACTCCCGCCTTTGAGGCGCAGCTGCGACACCTGATGGTCGCCGCACTTCAATACGAAAAGCCCTAGAACTCAACCACTGCGCGGATTGATTTGCCATCGTGCATCAGATCGAACCCGTGGTTGATCTCGTCCAAAGTCAGCTTGTGGGTAATCATCGGGTCAATCTCGATCTTGCCGTCCATGTACCAGTCGACGATCTTGGGCACATCCGTGCGTCCCTTGGCACCGCCGAAGGCTGTTCCACGCCAGACACGGCCGGTGACCAGCTGGAAGGGCCGTGTTGAGATTTCGGCACCTGCGGGAGCGACACCGATGATGATGCTCTCGCCCCAGCCTTTGTGTGCACATTCCAGCGCATCGCGCATAACCTTGGTGTTTCCGGTTGCATCGAACGAATAATCCGCGCCGCCCTTGGTCAGTTCCACCAGATGTTCGACCAGATCGCCGTCCACCTTGGAGGGGTTCACAAAGTCGGTCATGCCGAAATATTTGCCGGTCTCTTCCTTGTCGTCATTCAAATCCACGCCAACGATCTGGTCTGCACCAGCAAGGCGCAGCCCCTGAATAACATTCAGGCCAATGCCGCCAAGACCAAAGACCACGCAGCGCGCACCGATCTCGACCTTGGCGGTATTGATCACGGCCCCGATGCCAGTTGTCACGCCGCAACCGATATAACAAATTTTGTCGAACGGCGCGTCCTTGCGCACCTTTGCCAGTGCGATTTCGGGAACAACGGTATGGTTCGCGAAGGTGGAGCAGCCCATGTAGTGGTGGATTGGCGTGCCATCCAGCATCGAGAAACGCGTCGTGCCATCAGGCAATTGACCGCGTCCTTGGGTGATGCGAATCTTTTGGCAGAGGTTGGTTTTACCGGACAGGCAGTATTCGCATTCGCGGCACTCTGGCGTGTAAAGCGGGATCACGTGATCGCCCGGCTCGAGCGTTGTGACACCCTCGCCCACTTCCAGAACGACACCTGCCCCCTCGTGGCCTAGAATGGCGGGAAAGATACCTTCGGGATCGTCGCCGGAACGTGTGAATTCATCGGTATGGCACAGACCGGTTGCTTTGATCTCAACCAGTACCTCACCGCGCTTGGGCCCTTCGAGGTTTACCTCCATGATTTCAAGCGGTTTTCCGGCTTCAACTGCTACTGCGGCGCGGGTCTTCATCATGGTGCGGCTCCTTCTCTGTGGATTTAGGCTCAGGTGACCCAAGGCATGATGTGATGTCAAGGCGCTCTCGGATGGGGCTGTGGCATGCCTCTGCCGATAAAAGATGCAGGAGCGTCCATTGATCCACCAGACAATGCCGCTACATGCGAATTATTCGCAAAGTCGTTGACATCTGTTGCGAATGGTTTGCATGTAGATTGTAATACGTTGGTTTTGAGGAGACTTTCACATGAGACTTCTACGCATTTCACTGCCCGTTCTCCTTTGGGCATCCATTTTGGCAGGTGCTGCGCAGGCGCAAGACAAGATGAAAGTTGTCACCACCTTCACTGTGCTGGCCGATATGGCGGCACAGGTTGCGGGCGACAAAGCCGAGGTGGTTTCGGTCACTAAGCCGGGTGCGGAGATCCACGGATACGAGCCGACGCCGCAGGACATCGTGCGCGCCTATGATGCCGATCTGATCTTGTGGAACGGTCTGAACCTTGAACTGTGGTTCGAGCAGTTCCTCTCCAATATGAAAGATGTTCCTGCAGTCACCCTGACGGACGGGATCGAGCCTATCTCGATTTCTTCGGGCAGCTATGAGGGCCAGCCTAACCCGCACGCGTGGATGGGTTTGGAAAACGCGCTGATTTATGTAGATAATATCGTCAAAGCGTTTGTTGAGAATGATCCCGAAAACACGACAACTTACGTCGCCAACGCCGCGCGGTACAAGCAGACCCTGCGCGAAACCCTGGAACCTCTGCGCGAAGCCATTGCCGATCTGCCGGAAAACCAGCGTTGGCTTGTCACCTGCGAAGGCGCCTTTAGTTATCTGGCGCGCGATCTGGGCCTGCAAGAGCTGTATCTTTGGCCGATGAACGCCGATCAGGTCGGAACACCGCAGCAGGTCCGCAACGTCATCGATGGGGTGAGAGCAAACGACATCCCCGTTGTCTTTTGTGAAAGCACTGTCAGCACGGCCCCTGCCAAGCAGATCGCACGCGAGACCGGTGCCCGCTATGGCGGCGTGCTTTATGTCGACAGCCTGAGCGCCGCCGATGGTCCGGTGCCAACCTACCTCGATCTTTTGCGCGTCACCACGACGACCGTGACGGACGGGTTGTCCGCAATCAAGTAAGCCTCACCACAATCGCAAGGATATCCGATGCAAGCCGAGATTACTCAAGGCAAGACTGCCAAGGTTCCAGCCGCGCCGGGCCTCATGGCGCGCGATGTCACGGTGACCTATCGCAATGGTCACACCGCACTATGGAACGCGAGCTTTGAAATCCCGCGCGGCACGGTCACCGCTTTGGTCGGGATCAATGGCGCGGGTAAATCCACCTTGTTCAAGGCGATCATGGGTTTTGTGCCGACAGCCAAAGGCAACATTCGAATTCTGGGGCAAGACGTAAAAAGTGCATTGGCACAGAATATTGTCGCCTATGTACCCCAGTCGGAAGAAGTGGATTGGGCCTTCCCTGTGCTCGTTGAGGACGTGGTGATGATGGGCCGCTATGGCCATATGAGTTTCTTGCGTCGACCAAAGCAGGCCGACCACGAGGCGGTCAATCTGGCGCTGGAGCGCGTGGGTATGCAGGAATTTCGTCACCGCCAGATCGGCGAACTGTCAGGAGGGCAACGCAAACGCGTTTTTCTGGCGCGGGCCTTGGCACAGGATGGTCAGGTTATCCTGCTGGATGAGCCCTTCACCGGCGTCGATGTCACCACCGAAGAACAGATCGTGAAGCTTTTGCAGGAATTGCGCGACGAGGGTCGCGTGATGCTTGTCTCCACTCATAACCTCGGCTCCGTGCCGGAATTCTGCGACCGCGCCATTCTGGTCAAAGGCACCGTGCTGGCCCACGGCCTGACAGAAACAACCTTTACCCGTGCCAATCTGGAACAGGCCTTTGGGGGTGTGTTGCGTCACTTCACACTGGGTGGTGATGCGCTGCATGATGATGAAGACGCCCGCGCGGTCACGATCTTTACCGATGATGAGCGGCCTTTGGTCCAATACGGCGACAAGACGCAGCGCACGGATCAAACGACATGATAGACCTTATCCTGCAACCCTTTAGCTACAGCTACATGGTAAACGCTATGTGGGTATCCGCATTGGTCGGCGGGGTTTGTGCCTTTCTGTCGGCCTACCTCATGCTCAAGGGCTGGTCCCTGATCGGTGACGCCCTCTCCCATTCTGTCGTTCCGGGCGTTGCGGGTGCATACCTGCTTGGCCTGCCCTTCGCGCTCGGGGCGTTTATTGCAGGCGGGCTGGCCGCAGGGGCGATGCTTTTCCTCTCTGAACGCTCCGGCCTGAAAGTCGATGTAATCATCGGGCTTATCTTTACGTCGTTCTTCGGTCTGGGCCTGTTCATCGTCTCCATCAGCCCGATGTCCGTGTCGATCCAGACGATAACAATGGGCAACATCCTTGCCATTACACCGGAAGACACGCTGCAACTGGCGATCATCGGTTTCGTTTCTCTGGCTGTTTTGCTGGCCAAATGGAAAGACCTGATGGTCGTTTTCTTTGACGAGAGCCACGCCCGCACCATCGGGTTGCGGCCCGGCCTGCTTAAGGCTGTGTTTTTTGTGCTGCTCTCTGCATCTGTCGTGGCCGCGATGCAGACAGTCGGTGCCTTTTTGGTAATTGCGATGGTCGTGACGCCGGGGGCCACAGCCTATCTGATTTGTGACCGTTTCCCCCGTCTGATTGCGCTTTCGGTTGCGATTGGCGCAATCACCAGCTTTGTCGGAGCCTACGCGAGCTATTTTCTGGACGGGGCGACAGGCGGCATCATCGTGGTCTTGCAGACACTGATCTTTCTTGGAGCTTTTGTATTCGCACCCAAACACGGATTGCTTGCCGCGCGGCGCAAATCCGCAGCGGCGCTCGCAAGCGGCCGGTTTACGGTGGAAGAGCTGTGATGGATATCGAGACACTGACCCTGCCTTTCCGCTTTGCTTTTATGCAGAATGCCTTTCTGATCTGCCTCATCGTATCCGTACCCACCGCCCTGCTGTCATGCTTTCTGGTGCTGAAAGGATGGGCCTTGATGGGCGATGCGGTTAGCCATGCCGTGCTGCCGGGAATCGTGATTGCCTATATCATTGGTATCCCGCTGATCATCGGTGCCTTTGTCGCGGGCATGACCTGCGCCGTGGCAACGGGCTATCTGGCAACCAATAGCCGCGTAAAGCAGGATACGGTGATGGGTGTCGTCTTCTCTGGCATGTTTGGATTGGGCATTGTGCTCTATGTCTCGATTGAGACGAACGCCCACCTGGACCACATTCTATTCGGCAACATGCTCGGCATTGATGCAGGAGAGTTGTGGACTGCGGGCGTGATTGCCGTGATTGTCGCTGGTGCGCTGGTGCTTAAATGGCGCGATTGGCTGCTGCACAGCTTTGATCCGGCACAGGCACAGGCCTCTGGCTTGCGGGTAAACTGGCTGCACTACGGGATGCTGACCGCCCTGTCGCTCACGATCGTCGCGACACTGTCGGCAGCTGGTCTGATCCTTGCCATCGGTCTTTTGATCGCGCCGGGGGCTATCGCATTCTTGCTGGTGCGTACCTTTTCGACAATGCTTTGGGTGTCGGTCGGGGTGTGTATGTCCGCGATGTTGCTTGGAACATATGCCAGCTTCTTCATCGACAGCGCACCCGCGCCCACCATCATTCTGATACTGACAGCCATGTTCCTGCTGGCCTTCGTCCGCCGACAGGTGCTGACACGGCGGACGGCCAAAGAACACAAACAGGTTCTGGTGCCACACTAGGAGATTGGATCAGTCGGCCAACCACTGAACTTTCAAGCTGTCTTTCGGCGGCTTTGTGGCCAATGTCTCCGCGATCTCGCCCAATGAAAGGCGGTGCGACACCGCGCGGTCGACATCTGCGCCAAGCCCCGCGATAACCTCAAGCGAACGGGGGATGTTGTGGTTGAGCGAGTGTGATCCTGCCAGCGTCAACTGCCTGCGGAACACCTCAAACGGCGAGACCTCTATTTCGGCATCCGACGGGCAAACGCCAAAGAACAATCCCTTACCGCCGTTCGCCATATAGCCGGTCAAACCCGAAGCAACAGCCGATACGCCCGTGGCTTCCACAGCCAGATCTGCGCGGTGATGCCAGCTTTTCAGGGCATCAGAGCCCGATGGCACTGCATCAAACCCAAAGCTCTCCGCCAGCTCAAGCCGGCTTTCTGCGATATCTACAAAGGCAACCGTAGAGACACCCTCGGCCTTTAACGCCATGCCCATCAGCAAGCCCATCGGACCCGCGCCA